>JALEJP010000055.1 GCA_022769625.1 Lachnospiraceae bacterium
AATAAATGGCATTGTCCGCCTTGTGGTCATAATCATACTGCTTGTTGGGATTCCCTCCGTAATAGCCGTTTTTAAAGGCCTGACGTCCGTTGACGCTGGATACGGCAGCCCGGTAGATCACCGGCTGCAGCCCCATGGCCGCAAAATTCTGAATGGCTTTTCGCATCATCCGCTCAAAGCCCAGAACAAATCGGATATTCACGGTTCTTTTTTTCGAGAGATCCTTTCCCGCATTTTCAAAGCCGATCCGGTAGCCTTCGGTATAGGTATCCGCCATCAGATCAATGGTTTCCTGAGGCAGGCTGTTCATATGACGGGCCATGGCAAGCTCATTCTCCGATACGTATTCTCCGTACTGATAGAGATAACGCAGATCTGTCAGATCTGCTTCCAGAATGATCTTCGCTGCAAAGTCCAGCTCCGGATCCAGAAACTCCCGAACCCTTCTGGTTACAGTCAGATCACTGTTATCGCTGACAAACCAGTAAATAATCTGCTGAATCTGCTTATAGGAAGGCAGTTCCTCTTCCTCAAAGCAGTTGTAAATCTCAATAAAAAGCTCCTCCAGAATCGCCCGCTCTTCCAGCCGCTGTTCAAAGGCATAGACGATCAGCCCACGAATCTCCGCGTACAAAAAGCTCAGGATTCTGCCGTGAACCTCTCCCAGAGTCTCCACTGCGTAATCCGGATTCGCATAGCTTTTTCCATAGTTTTCCGGCAGAATGTCCGCATACATGGCATAGTTCTGTTCCTGCCACTGCTCCAGGGTATTGTCTCTTAGTTTCCCGGACTGAACCTCTTCGGCAATCCGGTTCATCATGCTGATAAATTCAGCAGTTTTCTGAAAATAATCTGCAAAGGGCGCAGGAACGTTCTGCTCTGTCCCGATCTCTGCAATCCGGTCCGCAGCCAGTTCCAGACGTTCCTTCAAAAGCTGCTCTGTTTCCTGCATGCTGTTCACCTCTTTATCTTTCCATTTTCCACATTTTTCCGGATCAGTCCGTCCGCATAATCCCACAGCGTCTCAGACCCTTCCGGCGTGTGCAGATTCCGTTTCCGGATCTGCTCTTCCCGCACACCATGCTCCTCCCAGGATTTTCCGCCGGAAGCATCATTCAGCAGGATAGGCTGAATCTTATCCAGTGTATTGGCAAATTTTGCTTCCGCAGTAATCCCTTCCTCAAATTCGTCCCAGAGGCCACGCATCCAAGCAGCCTGATCCTCCGGAAGAAGGCTGAAAATCCGGTCTGCAGCTGCCGTTTCTCTTTCTCTTTTCGAAGCATTCCCGGCGGTATCATAGGCATACGTATCTCCGGCATCAATTTCCACCAGGTCATGGATCAGTACCATGGCCATGGTCCGGGCCGTATCGATGGGCTCTCTGGCATGCTCTGCCAGAAGGGCACACATCAGGGCCAGATGCCAGGAATGCTCCGCGTCATTTTCCTTTCTGCTCCCGTCCGCCAGATAGGTCTGGCGGCCCACAAGCTTGCTCTTATCTGCTTCCAGCAGAAATGCCATCTGTTTTTCCAGTCTCTGATCCATGGTTTTCTCCTTCCTGCATGTATAACCGACAGGCTTTTTCAGAAAAAAGACACCGTCCTCAGATCCAGCCTGCCTTCTCCCTGGAAATGGAGATACAGGGGCCAGACACCATTTTCAGCCTGAATCGGAATCAGAAGCTCGTGCCCTCCGTGTGATGGCCGCCCGGGACGCACACATGCGGAGTATCCTTCATGGTGAGCATATCCGGTTCCAGCTCCACCGCCATGCCATCTTCTCCGAAGACCACCTCCCGTCCCTTCCACAAAGCCTTTTTCGGCATTTCCTTCTCCCCAGCCGGTGCAAAACCATAATAGAGATAAACCCTTCCGTCGTCATCTGTCAGAACTGCCGGATCGAAGGGCATAAATTCCTGCAGCTTTTTCCCGCCCAGAATCGAATCCGGGTACTTTACATGACCATAAAAAGCAAAGGGACCTGCCGGCGAATCACTGACCGCCACGCCGATTTCCGGAAGAAAAGAAAGACAATAATATAAGTAATATTTCCCATCCGGTCCTCTGGTAACGTCCGGAGCCCAGAGCTGCAGCGTATCATCTGCATTGGAGGGATCCTGATCCCGGCGATAGATCACGCCTTCCCAGCGCCAGTCCTTCAGATTCTCCACCGGAGCCGACCAGCCCACATAGTGTCCCTCACAGTAAGCCGTTCCTCCGGCCACATCGTGGGATCCGTAAAGATAAACCCTGCCTTCAAACACATGAGGTTCTCCATCCGGTACGTATTCATTCAGTGGAAGATAGGGATTATAAATCTGTTCCATGCAAACTTCTCCTCCTTGTTCCATTCTTTCTTTTGTTATCTGCTTTTTCTGTTTGTTACGATACCCCCAGCAGGATCACAAAAATCCAGAATACCAGAACCACCGCATTCAGAATCGATCCGGCTTTGGAAAAAGTATGATGTACGTGCTTCTCCCGGAAGCTCAGCAGCCCCACAATCATGCCGGAAAAGGACATCACAAGAGAAGTGAAGCCGAAGGCCCCGATGTACATACCGCCGTTTCCCCGCTCATACCAGGCGATCCAGCCCATGACCAGAAGGATCAGCAGAGCCAGAACCCCCAACACCATGGACGTGATCCCGCTTTTCGCCTGACGGTTCTCGGAAAAGGTATAGGTTTTTTTCTTAGACATAGAGATTTCTCCTTATTTAATCGCAAATGAAAAAAAGAAAATATCCCAGTAGTCCCCCCAGGGTATTCAAAATCAAATCGTCAACATCAAAGCTGCCCACCCTGAAAATCAGCTGAAAGCATTCCATCAGAAAGCTAAACTCCAGGCTTAACAGCGTAATCCGAATGATCCCCCTGGCAGAACGACTGATCACCGGAAGAATGGCTCCAAAAGGAAGAAATCCCAGGATGTTGCCCGCCAGGTTGGTAAAGACCGCAAAAGTCCCCAAAATCTCCCTGTTATCCCAGAATCTCCGAATCTCCCGGAAAGGCTCCAGGTTGTAACTGTATGCGCGTCCCGCGTCCGCCCGCCCGTATTCTTCCGCGAAAAACAGGAAATATCCCAAAGCAAGCAGGTACAGCAGAAACAGTACTGTTCCTGCTGCCCTGATTCGTTTTTTCGTTTTCTTTTTCATAATCAGATCAAAACATTCTTTTTCTCTTTCAGGAGCTTTGCCCCATAGACAATCAGCAGCACGCTGCTGGCAGCTCCAATCACTGCCAGGACAATTCCTGTGACAATTCCGGTAACACCTGCATGCTCCATTGTTTTATATAATTTCTCGTTCATGGCAAGCCTCCTTTTCGAAATTATTCTGCCCCGTACTGCTCGTAATATGCGTCAATCGCCGCCTTGATCCGGTCGTCAATGATCACCTTTCCCCGATACTCCCGGTTGTAAAGATGCTCCACAACCTCTGCCATGGTGACAATGGCAGTGGTTTCCAGACCATAAGTCTCGGAAATCTCCTTCAGTGCGCTCTTGGTCCCCTGGCCTCTCTCCATGCGGTCCACGGATACCACCAGCCCCAGCGGTTTCACATCTCCCTGCGCCCGGATAATCGGAAGGGTCTCCTGAATGGAGGTGCCTGCAGTGGTCACATCCTCGATAATCACAATCCGATCACCATCCGTAATGGGGCTTCCCAGCAGGATCCCCTTATCGCCGTGATCCTTGACCTCTTTCCGGTTCGAGCAGTAGCGGATATCCCGGTCATAAAACTCGCTGATGGCCATGGTGGTGGCTACCGTCAGGGGAATCCCCTTGTAAGCCGGTCCAAAAAGAACGTCAAAATCAAAACCGAATTTGTCGTTGATGGCTCTCGCATAGTATTCTCCCAGTCTGCGAAGCTGGGTTCCGGTACGGTAAAACCCGGTATTTACAAAAAAGGGTGTCTTACGTCCGCTCTTCGTAACAAAATCGCCGAATTTCAATACCTGGCAGTCTACCATAAATTCAATAAATTCCTGTTTGTACTGTTCCATTGCTTTCTTCTCCTTATCTGAACTGTGGGGTTACCGTACGGCTCCGATCAGCTCTCTGATATCCTCCACCTGATATTTTCTCATATAGTCCTCTATGCCCTCTGCTACCTTCACAGTTGTTGTCGGATCCACAAAATTCGCGGTTCCAACCGAAACTGCCGTGGCACCTGCCAGGATAAATTCCATGGCATCCTCCGCATTCATAACGCCTCCCATGCCAATGATCGGAAGCTTCACGGCATTTGCAGTCTGATAAACCATACGGACAGCCACCGGTTTGACTGCCGGTCCCGACATGCCGCCGGTTTTGTTGGCAAGCACGAAGCTTCTTCGGTGAATATCGATCTTCATGCCGGTCAGCGTATTGATCAGAGAAAGGGCATCCGCGCCCCCTGCCTCTGCTGCTCTGGCCGTTTCCGTGATATCCGTCACATTGGGACTCAGTTTCATGATCACAGGCTGTTTTGCAACCTTTTTCACCGCTTTCGTAATATCCTCAACTGCCTTCGGGTTCTGTCCGAAGGCGATACCGCCTTCTTTTACATTCGGGCAGGAAATGTTGATTTCCAGCAGATCCACCGGTTCATCCGCCAGACGTTCCACAACCTCACAGTAATCCTCCGTGCTTTTTCCACAGACATTCACTATGATCTTTGTATCGTACTGCTTCAGAAACGGAATATCTCTTTTTACAAATACGTCAATTCCGGGATTCTGAAGCCCGATGGCATTGAGCATGCCTCCATACACCTCAGCCACACGCGGTGTTGGGTTTCCCGGCCACGGGACATTTGCCACGCCTTTGGTCACAACAGCTCCCAGACGTGAAAGATCCACAAATTCACTGTACTCTTCTCCGGAACCAAAGGTGCCAGACGCTGTCATAACAGGGTTTTTCAGTTCCACTCCTGCAATATTCACACTGGTATTGATTTTCCTGCTCACAGCTCCACCTCCGTTGAAAGAAATACCGGACCATCCTTACAGACACGTTTGTTATGCACATGCGAATGGCTGTCCACTTCTTTTGATTTACATACACAGGCAAGACACGCACCCACACCGCAGGCCATGCGTTCTTCCAGGGAAAGCCAGCATTCTATGCCATGCTCCCCGGCATATGCCTTAAGTGCCCGCAGCATCGGAGTCGGCCCGCAGGCATAGATCACATCCGCCTGAAGTCCATGTTCCATAATGGCATCCAGTACGTTGCCTTTTGTCCCGAAGCTGCCATCTTCCGTAGCCACATACAGAGCCGTCTGCTGTTCCAGCTCTTCTTTTAAAAACATCCGGCTGTCCCGGTAGCCCATAACAGCCAGCTTTTCTCCTTTCAGCTGCTTTGCAAGCTCAAGCATCGGCGGGATACCAATGCCGCCGCCGATAAGAAATGCTGTTTTCCCTTCACCGCAGCGGTCAAGGGGGAATCCATTCCCAAGCGGTCCCATGATTTCCAGTGTATCGCCCGCTTTCAATCCGGCAAACTCTGCCGTTCCCTTTCCGGCCACGCGGTATACAATACGTAACGTCTTTTTTTCTCTGTCAATCTCACAGAGGCTGATCGGACGCGGCAGAAGTCGACTGCCGTCCCGGCTGTAAACCGAAATAAACTGCCCCGGCACAGCCTCCTCTGCAATCTGATCGGTCAAAATCCACATACTGTAAATATCGGGTGCAATGCACTCCTGACTTAACACAGTACCCAGTTCCTTATATTTGCCAGCCATATTCAAGCTCCTTATTGTTTGTTTCTGTTCTCTTTTGGTCTCTTATTTTGCGTTCTGAAGCGCCCCGTCAATATCTGCGATCATCGCCTCCACAGCTGCCCTGGATGCTTCTGCAAAATGCTCCTCACCGTACTTTGCATACTGCTCCTGTTTGTAAGCAGCGATAATGCCTCTTGAGGAATTTACGATGGCACCCAGTCCGTCCTCATTAAAGAAATGAACCAGATCTGCACCTTTTCCTCCCTGCGCACCGTAGCCCGGCACCAGAATAAAGGATTTCGGCATAATTTTACGCAGTACTTTTCCCTGCTCCGGATAAGTGGCACCCACAACAGCACCGATATAGCTGTAGGAATCTCCCATACAGTCTGCACCCCATCCGGCAACCTTTTCTCCAACCAGCTCATAGAGCGGTCTGCCGTCAATAAGCCTGTCCTGGAATTCGCCGCTGGATGGATTGGATGTTTTCACCAGAATAAACAGACCTTTTTTCTCCTGTCTGCACACGTCAACGAACGGTTTCACGCCATCTGTTCCCAAATATGGATTTACGGTTACAAAGTCCTCATCAAAGCCTGCATACGCATGATTTCCGATCTGTACCTTTCCAAGATGCCCCGTCGCATAAGCTGCTGATGTGGAACCGATATCCCCTCTTTTGATGTCACCGATTACAACCAGATCTTTTTCCCGGCAGTAATCCACGGTTTTCTTAAATGCAATAAGACCCGGAATGCCAAACTGCTCATACATGGCAATCTGCGGCTTTACAGCCGGAATGAGATCATACACATGATCCACAATTTCTTTATTATACTGCCAGATGGCTTCTGCTGCTCCTTCCAAAGTCTCTCCATACTCTTCAAATGCACGTTTTTGAATGTGTGAAGGCACATAGGAAAGCATCGGATCCAGGCCGACTACGATAGGTGCATGTGTTTCCTGAATTTTCTGAACCAGTTTATTAATCATAATCCTTTTCCTCTCAGTTTTTATCTTTATATACAATTTTGCCGTCGCAGATGGTTGCCTTTACTTTTCCTCTCACGGTCCTTCCGTGGAAAGGTGTATTACGCCCTTTGGAGGCAAACTTTGTTTTATCGATCACGTATTCCTCGTTTGGATCAATAATGACCACATCAGCAGTCTTTCCTTCTGCCAGGGAGCCCTTATCCAGGCCAAGAATCCTGGCCGGATTATAGCTCATCTTCTCTGCCATCTGCATCGGTGTCAGATACTTTTTCTCCACAAGCTCTGTGATTGTCAGCGGAACTGCCGTCTCAAGACCTACAATACCGAAAGGTGCCGCTGTAAAGGAACGCTGCTTTTCCTCTTCGCTGTGCGGAGCATGATCCGTGGCAATGACATCCATGATGTCATCTCTTAATCCACGTTTCAGAGCGTCCACATCCTTTTTGGTACGCAGAGGCGGATTCATCTTATAATTTGCGTCATTTCCTTCGATATCTTTTGATGTGAGTGTGAAATGGTGCGGACAAACCTCAGCAGTCACATGAACACCATGTTTTTTCGCCTGTTTTACAATCTCCACACTGCCCCAGGTAGAGCAGTGACAGAGATGCAGCTTCACACCTGTCTCACCGGCAAGCATAACATCCCGCACGGCTATGATATCTTCCACCGCATTGCTGATACCACGGAAGCCTTTTTTTCGCATAGATTCATCATCGTTTGCCACACCGCCATCCACAAGATTGGCATCCTCACAATGCGCCATAACAGGGATATCACACTCTGCCGCAATTTTCATGGCTTCCTTGCAGAGCAGGGAGTCCATAACAGACTTGCCGTCCTCACTGATTGCCGGAGCCCCTTCTGCTACCATGGAAGCGATATCGGAAAGCTCCTTTCCTTTCTGACCTTTTGTGATCGCTCCAGCCTGCAGAACATGGATCGGTGCACTCATCTTTGCTTTATTATGAACGTATCGGATATTCAGTCTGTCATCCGTGACCGGCTTCGTGTTCGGCATAGCCAGCACTGTCGTAAATCCTCCGTGTGCCGCTGCGTTTGCTCCTGTCTCCACCGTCTCCTTGTAAGTCTGCCCCGGATCTCTCAAATGAACGTGCAGGTCAATCAGCCCAGGCATGACATAGCAGCCTTCGGCATCCAGTACCTCGTCCGCATCTTCTTTTATTCCCTGTTCTACCTTCGCAATTTTGTCCTCTGTGATCAGGACATCATACAGTCCGTCTTTTCTGGTGTCCGGATCAATCACTCTACCGTTTTTAATCAGTATACTCATCTTTCGGATTCCTTTCTATAAACATCCTCAGGTACTTTTCCGGTACCCGTGCGTTACTGTCTATTATTCTACCATACCGTCCATGAAGCCGCAAACTTTTTTTCTATTAAGTTTCCTTTGTGACAGTCGGCAGGATTACTTGATTTTTGCAAATTCAGATGCTATGATTGTTTTAAATTTATGGAGGCTTATTATGAATATGACACCCCTTGATTTTGGCGGTAAACCCTACCGTTCTCTGGATTACCACTTAAAAGAACGTTATGGTGAAAAAATATACAAGGTTTCCCTGAATGGCAGGATGACCTGCCCAAACCGTGACGGTACCCTTGGCAGCAGAGGCTGCATTTTCTGCAGCGAAGGCGGAAGCGGTGATTTTGCCGGTGATAAAAATCTTTCCATCACCGATCAGATTGAACAACAGAAACAGAAAATCATCCGCAAATTTCCAGCAAAGCGTTTTATCGCATATTTTCAGGCATATACCAATACCTACGCACCCATTGATTACCTGGAACAGATCTTCACAGAAGCGATCCGGCATCCGGATATTGCAGGTCTCTCCATTGGCACGAGACCGGACTGCCTGCCAGTGGAAACCCTTTCCCTGCTTTCCAGGCTGAATGCAGTCAAACCTGTGACTGTGGAGCTTGGGCTTCAGACCATCCACGAAAAAACGGCTGTCCTGATACGCCGCGGCTACCCGCTGTCCTGTTTTGAAGATGCCATAACACGGCTGAAAGCATCCGGTCTTGAGGTTGTGGTTCATACGATCCTTGGCCTTCCGGGCGAGAGCGCCGAGGACATATTTGCAACCATGCGCTATTTAAACGGATGCGGCATTCAGGGCATCAAACTGCAGCTTCTCCATGTTTTAAAGAATACGGATCTGGCCGATTATTATTACAAAACCGGTTTTCCTGTGTTTTCGGAGAACGAATATGTGGATCTGGTTATCCGTTGTCTTGAGCTGCTTTCACCGGAAATCACCATTCACCGTCTGACCGGCGATGGGCCCTGCGATCTGCTGATCGCACCCCTGTGGAGCCGCCGAAAACGTGCCGTGCTCAACCATATTCACCATGAGCTTAAGCTGCGCGGCACCTGGCAGGGAAAACTATATACAGCATAGTATTTTTGAACCGATTGGAGGAAATTATATGGCAGAACCGTTTACCCTTTACAAACTGATTATTCTCTATATGCTGGATCAGGTGGATTTTCCGCTTACAAACAGTCAGATTTCCGCCTTTCTTCTGGAACGCGACTATACAAACTATTTCACACTTCAGCAGGCCTTTGCCGAACTGCAGGATGCAGGACTCGTTAATACCCAGACGATCCGAAATACCACCCAGTATCATCTTACAAAATCCGGGCGGGAAGCCCTGGGTTACTTTTGTGACCGTATCCCCAGAGCAATTCAGGAGGAAGCCAGACAATATCTGAAGGATCACCAGATTGAACTGCGCAATGAGGTTTCCATCACAGCTGATTATTACCGCACAAGCAGCAAAGAATATGCGGTACACTGTATCATAAAAGAAAAAGAGTCCAATCTTCTCGATCTGACTCTGACAGTTCCGGACAGGGAACAGGCTGCTGCCATGTGCAAAAAATGGAAAGACAAATGTGAATCTGTCTACCAGTTTCTGATGGCTCAGCTGCTCTCCTGACATTCTGTATGTTACGCATCCTCATGAAGCCACTTCAGGTAGGATGCGATCTTTTTTTCGTACCCGATCTCACCAGGCTCATAAAATTTTATATCACCAAGTTCATACGGCAGATATCTCTGTCTGGAAAAATGCTTCGGAAAATCATGGGCATATTCATAACCAATCCCTCTTCCAAGCTTCGCGGATCCTCCATAATGGGCATCCTGCAGATGGGGGGGAATCGAAGCTTTTTTCCTGCGAACCGCCTCATTTGCTGCAAAAATGGCGTTTGTGGCAGAATTACTCTTTGGCGCGCAGGCCACATAGAGCACGGCCTGGGCCAGAATCAGCTGCGCTTCCGGCATACCCACTCGCTCCACCGCCTGAGCCGCCGCAACGGCCACCACAAGTGCCTGGGGATCCGCATTGCCCACATCCTCTGAGGCGCAGATCATAATTCGCCTTGCAAGAAACGTAACACTCTCCCCTGCATAGAGCATACGGGACAGATAATAAACAGCCGCATCCGGATCCGAGCCACGCATACTCTTGATAAAGGCAGATACGGTATCATAATGATTGTCTCCGCCTTTATCGTAGCGAACCACCCGCTTCTGAATACATTCCGATGCAGCATCCAGATCCAGATGGATCTTTCCGTCCAGGCTGCGCTCTGTGGTAAGGACTCCAAGCTCCACGGCATTTAATGCTGCTCTTGCATCTCCGTCTGCCATGTCCGCCAGAAATTCCAGGGCATCCTCCTCTATCACGGCATCATAGGCACCCATCCCCCGTTCTATGTCCGAAACGGCACGCCGGATCAGAGTTTTGATTTCTTCTTTTTCCAGCGGTTTCAGTTCAAAAATAATGGAACGGGAAAGCAGCGCCCCATTTACCTCAAAATAGGGGTTTTCCGTCGTCGCCCCAATCAGGATCAGCGTTCCATCCTCCACAAACGGAAGTAAGTAATCCTGTTGTCCTTTGTTAAAGCGATGGATTTCATCCACAAACAGAATAGTACGTTTTCCATACATGCCCATCCTGTTTTTTGCTTCCTGTACAACCTCTTCCATGTCTTTTTTGCCGGCAACCGTAGCGTTGATCTGCTGAAACCGGGCACTTGTGGTATTGGCAATGACCTTTGCAATGGTGGTTTTTCCGGTTCCGGGAGGTCCGTAAAAGATAATGGAGCCGAGCTTGTCCGCCTTGATTGCGCGGTATAGCAGCTTATCTTTTCCCAGAATATGCTGCTGTCCCACGATTTCATCCAGCGTCCGCGGGCGAAGCCTGGACGCAAGGGGTGCTTCGTTTTTCATTGTGTTTTCTCTCATGTAATCAAATAAATCCAAATTTCTTCCTCCATTTCTCTCGGATTTCTGTTCCGAAAACCCTGTTCTTATTCCAACACAAGCTTATCCACCGTTACAAACTCATATCCTTCTGCTTTCAGAATATCCACAATGCGCAGCGCTGCATCCACGGATGAGGCATAGCAGTCATGAAGCAGAATAATATCGTTTTCCTTCACACCTGATATTACTTTTTCCACCACCTGATCCGTATTGGAAGTCGTCCAGTCCAGCGGATCCACACTCCACAGCACCGGAAATAATACAAGGCTGCATTCCAGATCCTTATCCCAGGATCCAAAGGGAGGTCGGACATATTCCGTATCCTTTCCTGTAATGCTTTTCACCAGCTCACTTGTCTTTGTGATTTCCTGACACGCCTGTTCCGCACTCAAATCTGTAATTTTCACATGTGACCAGGTATGATTGCCGATCAGATGACCATCCTCTGCCATCTGTTTCACAATCTCCTCATTTCCTTCAATATTTTTCCCGATCAGAAAAAAAGTTGCCTGCACCTGCCTCTCCCTGAGACCCTCCAGAAGCCTGGGTGTATAAAGAGAATGCGGCCCGTCATCAAAAGTCAGCGCTATCCTTGCCGGCAGTGCCTCAGCCATCTGGCTGTGCTGCACTTCTCCTGCTGTCGGACGTACTGCTCTTCGGAAACGTGCATATTCCACTGTACCGATGCCAACCCCTGTAAGCACCAGGAACGCATACATTTGAAAAAGAATCAATCTTCCGTTTCTGCGAAAAAATGCTTTCACAGACATCCGCCTTTGTTTTTTTCTTTCCTTCTATTATATGCCAGAGTCTCCTGTCCCATGACCGCCTCTTAGCTGCGTTCCAGATCGCTTCTGGCATTTCGCCGATATGCCTGACAGAGTACGAACAATATGGCACCGACAATTCCCAGATTGTCTGACTGCTTGATTTTCATCACGCAGAACACAAGTCCCACATAGCCCAGGAAGCCTGCTGCTGCCATCTGGAAAAACAGACGCTTCCCAAATTCGGACTTTCCATCCAGCTCATGCAGGACCAGTGGACGTACAATGTCCATCACAACCCAGAAAACCAGCAGAAATCCTCCAAGGACACAGCCAAATACCAGCTGACTGTGTCCGCCCTTTTTTGTATAAAGATACAGGAAAAGTGCCATTGCTGCCAGTATGACATAAGCTCCTATGCTGAACCAGTTCTTTTTATCAAGTCTTTCGTTTTCGTCCATTTTTCTCTCCTGTTTTGTCCGGCGCACCAATCCGGTGCGCCGTCCCTACTATTGTTGTTTATTTTTTGATAATTTTAATCTGTTTCGGCAGTTTTCCTTTTTTCTGTAAAAGCTTTTTATATACGTTATATTTCGTCTTCGGTACGTAAAGTCTGCCCTTCTTTGACATTCCCTTCAATACCTGGCTGCCGACAGAGCTTAAGCTTTTTCCTTTCACCGTCACCTTTTTCAGCTTTGTACAGCCTGCAAAGGCCTGCTTTCCAATCGTTTTTACATTTTTTCCGATGGTCACCTGCGTAAGCTTTGTATTTTTAGCAAATGCTTTCGGCGCAACGGCGGTCACCGTACAGTTGTAACCGTTGATGGTTATCTGGTCCGGTATGGTAAGCCTGGATTTCTTTTTGCCGCTGATTCCAAGTACCTTAACCGTACGCACGGACGCATCAAATGCGGTGATCTGGAACCGGAAACCGCCCTTTTCCAGTTTGTCTCCCTTCTTTGGAAGCTCCGGCTTCGGCGGAAGAACTGCCTGCGCTTTGATCTGCAGTACAATACTGCCTGTGACGCCGCTTCCGTCTGCTGCCTGTGCGCGGATTACTGCCATGCCAGCTGCTTTTGCCGTTACCGTGCCGCTCTCATCCACAGAAGCTGCGGACGGATTGCTGCTGCTCCAGTCAAGAAGCCTGTTCTCTGCCTGTTCCGGCGTCACCTTAGCCTCGATTTTCATCGTTTCGCCCACGGTAAGCTCTGTTTTTCCTGCTGTCAGAATGATGTGCTCCACTTTAACCGGCGCTGTAGCCTTCACTGTTATGGCGATCTCACCGTAAACACCGCTTCCGTCCGATGCCTGTGCACGGATCACCGCCACACCTGCTGCTTTTGCCGTTACCATTCCGCTCTCATCCACAGAAGCTGCGGACGGATTGCTGCTGCTCCAGATCAGTTCCGGATGATCCGCATTGGACGGTGTCACTTTTGCATGGATTTTAACCGTCTCTCCAGGTGTAAGCTCTGTCACTTTTGCTGTCAGTGCGACATTTTTCACAAGGATCACCTGATGCGGAACTTTCAGACGCACTTCAGCCGCAGAGCTGAAGCATTTGCCTGCCTGGTTTGTCCCTGCCTGTGTCACGGAGAATTTTACATATCTCGCTGCCTGCGGCGCCTCAAATGCTGCCAGCTTCCAGGCGGAATCCTGTTCCCAGCTGCCCTCCGCTGCTTTTGTATAATGGATGCCATCCGTGCTGACAGAAATCTCATAGCCGGTGACGATCCCGTTCACACTGCTGTCCTGTCTTGGCAGATAGCGCAGTCCTGTGATCTCTGTCTCCTCTTTCAGCTCAAAAATCAGATAATGACTGTCATAGGAGCTGCTGTCGCTTCCGGAACTCCACCTGGTATGCCAGATGGTTGCGCTGCTTCCGTCCAGCACATTTTCTGCCGGTGTAGTCTCTGATGATGTCTCCTGTGAGCCTGCTGTCACAATCATATCTCCCGCCGGGTAGTCATCGGAATCATCTGCTGCCGGGCTTCGGTCCACTGAACTGAAATTTTCAAGAACCTCCCATCCAAGGCTCTCAAGATCTGCTCCGGAAGCCTGACTGGTATACTCTGTATTTGCCCTTGCAAATGCCCATTCAAATTCAAACCAGTTGATGGCCTTAGTACTTTCCCCATTCAGCTCCGCTTTTTTCTGATCGATCCACATCATCCAGCGCTGTTTGTAGAAATCCCGGGTAAGTCCCGCCCACTGACGGTTGGAATAATCCTTTAAGCCTCCGCTGACTGCCTGTGGATAAGATCCCCATGTGGTAACCAGCGCTCTGGCATTAAACTCATACAGCTCCTTTGTAAAATCATCGGCTCCTTCCGCCAGCGCCTTAGCACGTTCTACCCAGGTTCCAAACAAAAACTCTTCCCTGGTGCCAAGCACCGCCTCAACCTCATCGATCAGAGCCAGGAACTGTTCAGAAGCCTCCGTGAATGCCGCAAGGTCTTTTGCACGGCAGGCATTTACCATCTGTTTATGGTATTTCTGAGACGCATTGGAAAGCACCTGTTTCAGAATATCCGCCAGATCATACTGATATCCATCGCTTTCCTGCAGCATATCATAATCCTCAAGAAGAAGCTCTGCTGCCTTCTCCAGCTCTGCCATGTCATAGCTGATGACTGCATTGCCCCAGGTGGAAGCGGCGGAAATGCTCTCAGCCGGACGCGCATTGATATAGGATTCCGGTGCTCCCTGTCCCAGCATATTCAGAGAAGCCTTGTAGACGGTATTTTCCAGAATGCGCATGGCCTGATATGCATTTTCACTCTCCGCGCCGTAACGGCGGGTCACATACTTTTTCAGCCACTCTTCCGTATCGATCCTGGTCAGATCCCCGGATGCATCCTCGCACCACACGGTTTCAAACAACAGATCGTAAAGTACCGGGTTGTTCTGAGATCCCTCCGGTGTGATACCGATACCCGTAAGCTTTTTACTGTTATTGGCCGCATCCACCACACCATTCACCAGGTTATCCATGTGGCCGTGCAGTCCCATACGTCCGCCAAAGTTATTCAGCATACAGTACACCCACGGTGTATTCTGGAACTCTTTTCCACCGGAATAGCTGCTGTCACTCCAGTGCGGTGTCTTCTCCGCATACAGATCCAGTATGAGGGCATGTTCTTTCCGTCCGTTTAAACCGTTTACCAGACCGGCGCTTGGATTGCCCTGCCATGCCTGGATGACCCAGACTGCATCGGCATCAAATTCGATCATGGAATCCAGAACACTGGAGCTGACATCGCTTGTATTCATGTTTCCGGTGTTCCCGCCCTCGTGGAATGGATCGGTGGCATAATAATCGGTCACATCTCCGTATACATTCTGCTGACATTCGTAAAACAGGGCTGCATATTTATCATAGGCATCCGAATTGGTCCTCAGCATGTACGGTCTCTGGAAGGAGCACCACGTTCCCTGCGCAATGACATCGTTTGCAGTCAGCGCATATTCGCCCTGCGCCACATCGGCCACATCCACCGGCACCATGCCGCTGTAACCCTGAAGGATTGGCTGCATGCCAAGCCTGCGCATGATCAGCTGATTCTTCCTCGCAAGCTCTGTTCTTTCCTGAAACCAGGAATCATGAACCGGACCACCGTACCCGGAAAGGTTTGCCATATAGGCCCATGCATAATATGCAGGACCTGCAATGTAATCTTTGATGGAAGCATGGTCATAGCCCAGTTCACATAAAAATTCTCTCCATACCTCCTCCTGTCCTGTGATATCCAGAACCAGGTTGACTCCGTTCAGGGCCAGCCAGTCAAGTTCCTTTCTCCACTCATCCTCACCCCAGAATGCCATGGAATAGGACATGGTACAGTAATTGTACGCATAGCGCACCGGAACCTTACATTCTTTATGGATCTTTGTCTCTACCGGAACGATCCGTGCCGGCATCTTTACCTGATTCCCCACCTGTGTAATACTCACATTACAGAAATATTTCAGGTAATAGTTCAGACCGGTGGCAAGAGATACCCCGTCATTTCCGGTAATTTTAATTTTCCCGGCCTCATCTTCTATTTCATAATAGTCATATCCATTGTCCGCCTCCGGTCCAAGTTCAAACCGGAACCAGTCCACGTAATCCTCTCCTATATTCCGGCTGACAATTCCCTTTACTTCATCAATCGTATCCTCCTCTGTCACTTCCCGGTTGTACCTGGAAGACGCATAGGAAACAGGTGCCTCAAACTCTGCCTTCTTAGCCTCACCTGTCTTTTCCCCGAGAATCCGGATCTCATTGAGCACTGCTTTTTCACTGGCAGAATGATATTCCAGGAGAATACGTACACTGCAGGCCGGAACTTCTTTCGCATCATACGACTCACCTTCTGCCGGACAGGATGTCTGATCTGTCTTCTCTGCAAGCTTTGTATAATTCTGCCCGTCTGTACTGTAATAAAGAGAATACTGGGAGTATCCATTCGATGGCATAAAAACCTGGATTTCTGAAAGCCTGTATTCCCCTTCCAGATCCAGGTCAATATAAGCCGGATACTGTGCCGCGGACCAGGTATTTTTCGTATTTCCATCCACAATACGTTCCAGCGTGGACTGGCTGTAATTGCTGTGCAGTGACGTGCTGCCCCAGACAATATTCTGAGTATCTGCCTCCACGATGGTTGCCTTGTTTGCCAGAATCCGGAATTCCGAAACCTGTGGTATCGTGGTCTGCGCCGCATTGTTTTCTGCTTCAAAAACAACCTTTACCGACTCATATTCCAGCTCTTTTGCATCTGCCGCAAGATCCGAAACCGCAATCTCCTTTTTTGCATCCGATGATGCGGTCCCAACCGTCCCTTCTGCAAACGGCTCCGCCTGGTAGGCTGATTCCTTCTTTGTTCTGCCATACAGCCGGTAACGGTACACCGCTTTGGATTCATCCTCTTTCATGGCGATCACAAACTGACGGATCTTCTGATCCACACCAAAGCTCACTTCCGCAAAGGACTGTCCACCCTGCGCAAATGTCCTGGTATTCAGAGAAGCAGCCGTGTTAAAATCATCGTCTGTCAACTTTGCTTTCTCTGAAGACGCATTCACACTGGCATCCAGAGTAACTGATTTTGCCCTGGTATGCGCAATGTTTTCCAGTACCACTTCTTCCTCTGCCCCTTCATCAATGTAAATCTCCGCTTCCGCAAGCGCCGGCCAGAAAGCACCTGCCGTCCCGTTATTTTTCGGGTTGGAAAGTACAACGTACAGATGGGACATCGCCTGAGGCTGCGTGAACTCAAAGGTATATCCCTCATCAAAAGCTGCCGTCTTATGTGAACCTTCCACATCCACCAGATCACTGGTCACATTGTTCAGCGCATATTTAAGTGCCACATCCATGCTCCATGGGGTATGGCCCGATTCAAATTTCAGCACAACCTTTTTGACACATTTCGTGTTGTCCTTCGGAAGTGCAAATTCAATCTGACAGGGCCAGTCCCCTCCGTTGTTGACCCACAACGTCGAGGCGTCTCCATCCACCAGATTGGATGCCGGTTTGCCGGACTGTTCACTTGGAACCGTAATGGTACAGTTTTTGGCGATATTTACCAGTTTCCCTGCTGTCTCCGCCGTTGCCTGCAGCGGAACTGATGCGACGATCAGCAGAAGCATGATCAGCAGACTGATGCTTCTTTTCCAAAACTTTCCTTTCATTTCATAAAACCCTCCATACCTTTTCTGTTTTACCTGATACTACCTCTTCATTCTATCAGATTCCCGTATTATTTCATAGTATTCACCTCCATAAATTTTCAGGGGATGATCCCGTTTTCCATCTGCAGAACAGATTTCGAAATCATCCCCTGTCCATCTTATTTTATCCAAACCGGAATTCCCTTTTAACTGAACAGTCCCTGAAAGAAATTTACAATTGCGTCAATGATCCTCGTCAGGAAATTTCCCACACTCTCTGTATCTACATGAAAATCCAGACTCTCCAGTTTCTCATACAGCTCCTTTGCCTGCTCCTTCAACTGATTGACATCCAGATCGAGCCCTTCGATTTTTGACATCAGCTCCGCAATTTTTTTCTCATTTTCTTCAGAAAGTGTGATGTCAAGTTCAGAGCACGCCTGCTGTACCACCTGACGGATATCATCCACGCTCTTGATGTTGTTCTCTGCCACCTCCTGCTTGACCAGTGCCATCAGCTCCTCCGCTTTTTCGGAATCACCGATCTCCTCCACAAGCTTTCCGGTCAGAACAAGCTCATTGTTCGCAGCATCCAGATTTTCCTCCGGCACTTCCTCACCCGTCATCGTTTCATAGGCTTTGATGGCACCCACAAGCGCCGCTGTCCCGGAAATGGAATAGGGACCTGCCACGGTAATATCTGCATCCTCCACTCCTGCCGTCAGCAATGCATTCCGATACATTCCTTCCGTACAGTAAGAAATATTTTTTGTGGTGACATGAATTCCATTTCCCTCCTCTTTTCCCACAACCAGAACTGAGGAGAGTGCCCTTGTCCCAATGACCGAAGCATCCAGATATTCATCCAGATATTCATGTTCATCCGCGTTGGTGACGGTGATGATATCGTAATCATCCACATTGATATCCTCAAGGCCCAGCAACGACAGCACCGTCATCTGCTCCTTTGCACTTAAGTCCGCCCCCAGTGCCAGATAAGGCTTGTCCAGAACAGCGTCCACACGGTCTGCAAAAGCCGTCACGCCTGATGACAGAAACACCGCTGCAGACATCAAAAGTGCCATACCTTTCCCTTTTCTATTCTTCATGATAAATCTGCCCCTTTCTATTTGATCCTTGCCTCAATCCATCCCAGGATATCGCTGTAAACTTTCTCCCGGTCCAGTTCATTGAGTATCTCATGACGATCTCCGGGATACAGCCGCAGATCCACATTTCGCATACCGGATTCCTTAAAATCCGTATACACCTTCAGCACACCTTTTCCATTTTTTCCAACCGGATCCTGGGCTCCGGAAGTAAAGAGCACCGGAAGTCCTTTTGGCATATTGGAAAGATAGTCTGCAAAGGTAAGCTTATACAGTCCCAAAAACATATTGTAGTACGCATTCAGGGTAAACATAAACTGGCAGCGCTCATCTGCAATATAATCATCCACGATTTTCTCATCCTTTGTGAGCCAGTCCCGGTCTGTCCTTCTTTTTTTCTGGCTGAGTGCATAACCGCCAAATGCCAGGGAATCAATCAGCCGGCTGCGGTAACGCCATCCCTTCGTTTTTGCCATGGTTTTCGTCAGAGTCATTCCGGCCAACACCTCCGCTCTTGGATGGTAACCGGTTCCCATGATAATCGCCCCGTTAAGCCCTCTGCCGTAACCACAGAGATACTGTCTTACCAGAAAAGATCCCATGCTGTGCCCCATCAGGAAATAGGGAACATTCGGCCATGCCTCCTCTGTCATACGGCGCAGCCTGTGAATATCCTTGATCAGCACAACATTTCCGTTTTCTTCTGCAAAATATCCATAATCCTCCTTTGTCCGGATGGATTCTCCATGTCCCAGATGATCATTGCCCGTCACCAGAATCCCCTGTCCGGCAAGATAAGCGGCAAATGCATCGTAACGCTCCACAAACTCTACCATGCCATGAGATATCTGCAGAACTGCCCGGATCTCCCCTTCCGGAATCCAGCGCACCGCATGGATAAGCGTCGCATGATCATTGGACAAATACGTAAAATGTTCTTTCTTCATATGAATCAACCCCTTTAAAAATGCAATCTGTTTCATATTCTCCCTTCCCCCAGTATACAGGAGGTTTGTCGGATGGACAAGAGGCTTTTTCTTATCTTTTTCCTACGTTTCCACAGAAAAATGGCTGCTTGCTCATGTTTTGCGGGATCCATATGGATCGAATTTTACACAAACAATCGTAGTTTTTCGATTTTTTTCAGCGTTTTACCTTGTTTTTCGACACTCTGCGTGTTATGATATCTGCGAGCTGGCATGATCGCTATCACATACATCAGAAAATGCCTGTCAAAAAGCGGACGTTTTTCATCGAACGTCCGCTTTTTCTGCCTTATCGTATTTTCTTATTCTATCTTTTCCTTATCCGCAAGAATATCTGCCAGCACTGCGAACTGTCCAAGCGTCAGGGCTTCCCCTCTCACGCTTGGAGATACGCCAAGCTGTCCGATTGCTGCCTGAATCTGCTCTTTTGATGCGTGAATTTCCGGCGAATTATTTAATCCATTCTGCAAGGTCTTCCTTCTCTGATTGAAGGATGCCCGTATAATCTGGAACAGAAGTTTTTCATTTTTCACCGTTACCGGCGGGTTCTCGTGAAGTGTCAGTCGGATGACCGCACTGCCCACACCGGGTCTTGGCATAAAGCAGTTGGGCGGCACGTTTGCCACAATATATGGTTCCGCGTAGAACTGCACAGCCAAAGACAGGGCACCATAATCCTTGGTGCCAGGACCTGCCTGCATCCTCTGGGCCACCTCTTTCTGAACCATAACGGTGATGCTTTTCACCGGAACATGACTTTCAAACAGTCCCATGATAATGGGCGTGGTGATATAGTAGGGCAGATTTGCCACCACTTTGATTGGCTTTCCCCCATTATAATGTACCGCCAGCTCATTGATATCCACTTTCAGTACATCTTCATTGATCACCGTTACATTGTCATAATCAGCGAGCGTTTCTTCCAGAATCGGTATCAGATTCCGGTCAATCTCCACAGCCACCACCCGACCGGCAGCCTCTGCCAGATACTGTGTCATCGTTCCGATTCCCGGCCCGATCTCCAGTACACAGTCGTCCTTTGTGATCTCTGCAGACGCAATGATCTTGTTCAGCACATGCGCATCAATCAGAAAATTCTGTCCAAATTTTTTCTGAAAAGCAAACTCATATTTCCTGATGATCTCTATGGTCTTCTGGGGGTTTGATAATTTTTCCATACGCAGCCTGTTCCTCATTTCGAATAGTTTCTTGGTTTACTCCGCAATATGATACATGCGCTTTGCATTTTCACAGGTTACACGCTCCACCTCTTCCGCGGAAATGCCTTTGATCGACGCAATCATCTCGATCACATAGGAAATATACGCAGAACGATTGCGTTTTCCCCGGAAAGGAACCGGTGCCAGATACGGACAGTCCGTCTCCGTAAGCATCTGAGAAAGCGGTACATATTCGACCACCTCTTTCAGAACTCTGGCATTTTTAAAGGTCACCACGCCTCCAACCCCAATGTAATAGCCCAGATTCAGATAATCTCTGGCCATCTCCTTCGAACCGGAGTAACAGTGGATCACACCCCCTGTACTGCCTGCGTGCTCTGCCTTTATGATGTCAAAGGTATCCCTGGCCGCCTCCCGGCTGTGCACAATGATCGGAAGCTTTACTTCTTTTGCAAGGGAAAACTGCCTGGAAAACCATTCTTTCTGAAGACTGTGGGACTCCTTGTCCCAGTAATAATCCAGACCGATCTCACCTACCGCAACGGTCTTCGGAAGCTTGCAGAGCTCTTTTAACCAGTCCATTTTCTCCTCATCCAGATCACCCACATGATCCGGATGAACTCCCACTGCTGCATACACATGCGGAAAACGCGCCGCAAGCTGCGTGCTTTCTTTTGCTCCCTGCAGGCTGGCTCCCACATTCACAATATATCCCACGCCATTTTCCCGCATACGGGTCAGCAGTTCTTCTCTGTCTCCATCAAATGCCTCATCGTCGTAATGGGCATGACTGTCAAAAATCATAGGCTCCTCGCTTCTTTTCTCAGCAGATCTCTGCTCCGGACGGCATCTTTTTCTCCGGTACCATCAGAGAGAGTTCCCCGTTCTCATCCTCCGCACACAGCAGCATGCCTTCGGACAGTACACCGGCAAGCTTTGCAGGTTTCAGGTTTACAAGCACCATAACTTTTTTGCCCACCATCTCCTCCGGTGAATAGTGAGATTTGATGCCGGATACGATCTGTTTCACCTGGCTGCCGATCTTAACCTGAGAACACAGAAGCTTTCTTGATTTCTTAACTGCTTCACAGGCGATGATCTCACCCACCTGGAACTGCATTTTTTCAAAATCATCGAACGTGATCTCTGCCTTTGGCTCCAGATCGATCACATTTTCCGCAGGCTCCTCTGCCTTTTCTTCCTGTACCGGGTGAAGCTGTGCCACTTTTTCCAGAACTTCATTTACATTCATACGGGCAAACAGAATTTCCGGTTTCTCTGTCACCCGGCTGCCGGATTCATACAGCCCAAACTGGTCCATATCCGCCAGATCACGTTTTTTCGCGCCAAGCTGTGTCAGGATCTTTTCCGAAGTTTCCGGCATAAAGGATTCCAGAAGCACCGCTCCGATACTGATGGATTCTACCAGATTGTAAAGAACGGTGGCCAGTCTGTCCTGCTTCGTCTCATCCTTTGCCAGGGCCCACGGCATGGTCTCATCGATGTATTTGTTACAGCGCTTGAACAGTGTGAAGATCTCGGTAATGGCATCCGCAACGCGCAGATTTTCCATTTTCTCTTCCACCTTCTTCGGTGCTGCAAGCACGACAGCTTTCAGGTCCTCATCCACCGGCTCAGCGGCCTTTTTATCTGCCACAACACCGCCGAAATATTTGTTTGACATGGATACCGTACGATTTACCAGGTTTCCCAGGGTATTGGCCAGATCGGAATTCATGCGCTCCACCATCAGCTCCCAGGTGATCACACCGTCATTTTCAAACGGCATCTCATGCAGTACAAAGTAACGCACCGCATCTACGCCAAAGAAATCAACCAGCTCATCCGCATAGAGCACATTCCCCTTTGATTTGCTCATTTTGCCGTCCCCCTGCAGAAGCCATGGATGGCCAAATACCTGCTTTGGCAGCGGAAGATCCAGCGCCATCAGGAAGATCGGCCAGTAGATGGTATGGAAACGGATAATGTCCTTTCCGATCAGATGCAGATCTGCCGGCCAGTTCTTTTTAAACTGCTCCGTGCTGTTTCCGTCACAGTCATAGCCAATGCCTGTGATGTAGTTGGTCAGCGCATCCAACCACACGTAGGTCACATGCTTCGGGTCAAAATCCACCGGGATACCCCATTGAAAGGAGGTACGGGATACACAGAGATCCTGCAGACCCGGCAGAAGGAAATTGTTCATCATCTCATTTTTACGGGAAACCGGCTGGATGAACTCCGGATGGGTGTTGATGTGCTCGATCAGACGATCCGCATATTTGCTCATACGGAAGAAGTATGCCTCCTCCTTGGCCGGCTGCACCTCACGTCCGCAGTCCGGACATTTGCCGTCCACAAGCTGGGATTCCGTAAAGAAGGACTCACACGGTGTACAATACATCCCCTCATAATGTCCTTTATAAATATCCCCCTGGTCATACAGCTTTTTGAAAATCTTCTGCACCTGCTTTTCGTGATCTGCATCGGTGGTGCGGATAAACTTATCATAAGAAGTATTCATCAGATCCCAGATTCTCCTGATCTCTGTGGATACCTCATCCACGAACTCCTTCGGTGTAACGCCTTTCTCCTGCGCCTTCAGCTCAATCTTCTGACCATGCTCATCCGTTCCAGTCTGGAAAAAGACGTCGTAGCCCTGCTGTCTTTTAAAGCGTGCAATGCTGTCCGCCAGCACGATCTCGTAGGTATTTCCAATGTGCGGCTTGCCGGATGTATAGGCAATCGCAGTTGTCATATAAAATTTCTTTTTCTCCATCGTATCTTCCTCACTTTCCATTGATTTCAAAGGGAATCACCTGAATAAAAAAACTGCCTTCCCATATGAGAAGACAGGCAATACCCGTGATACCACTTCACTTTACCGTTTCCTCACGGAACCGGCCTCACCAAGTGTGCCAATACACACTCACCCGCTATAACAGGCGGAACCTGTCGCAGCCTTGCCCGGAAGGTTCGGTGCGCCGCTTAAGAGCCATCTTCAGTCTGTCCCTGTACATTCCTCTCAGCATACGGAATCTCTCTGTAATACAAAAAACAGACTTACTCTCTCCATCCCTGCATTTCTTTTATGAAAAATCACTGTTCTTACCCTAACATATCAAAAGATTTCTGTCAAGCAGGAGGCAGGGACTCCAAATCTCTTTTTTTGCGCCCGATACAAACCTTCCCTTCGGCAATGAAAAACGACAGCATCATCACCGCAGCACCCACCGCAAAACGCGCCCCCGGGCGTTCGCCCAGGACCAGCACGGAAAGCATACAGCCAAACACACTCTCAAAGGAGAGAATAATTCCGCTGGTGGAAGTCCGCACGTACTTTTGCCCGTACACACTGAGAAGGTAGGGTACAATCGTGGAACATACCGCAAGATAGGCGATTCCGCCAAAAGCGGACAAATCCATCCCTTCCGGCATGGGACCAAAGGCCAGGGCAAACACAAGCCCCAGAACGCCGCCTGTACCGATCTGAACCATATTTAACAGCATGCCGTCCTGATCTTTTACACAAATTCCGGTGACCACAATGTGGACGGCATAACAGACTGCTGAAAACAGAGAGATCACATCTCCTTTATTTACACCATCAAAGCTTCCAAACAGGATCAGTGTAAGCCCTGCCATGCATACAAAGGCTGCCTCGATATCCTCCCGGCGCGGCATCTTTTTTTTGATCACCCGGTAAACGAGAGGGAGAATCACAATATAGGAAGCCAGAATAAAGGAAGATTTGGATGCGGTGGTATACTGCAGTCCAACCGTAAAGAACCAGAATTCAAAATAGAGGATCACCCCCATCCATACCCCGCTTTGTAAGGTTTTCCAGGTCATTTTTTTCATCCGCGGTATGCAGATCAGGATCATCAAAGCCCCCGCAAAAAGAAACCGGAAGGCCAGAAGCCAGACCGGAGGCAATACATCCAGCGTATCTTTCAGCACACAGTAGGCAGTTCCCCAGGTAAATGCCGCCAAAAACAGAGCTGCCACGGCTGTTTTTCTCCGGTATACCGCCCCTTTTTCAAATGCATATTTTTTCTCCATCTCTGTGCTCCTCTTCTGAATGATTCTTTGTTTTTTCTTTCTTCTCTGAAAGCGCCAGTCCCGCAAAGGTCAGCACCGTGCCGATGGCTCCGGCTGTAGTGATGCGCTCTCCCAGAATGAGATAGGCACCGATCAGCGTTGTCACCGGGTTCAGATAGATATACACACTGCTTTTCACCGCTCCAAGTGCTTCCACCGCATAATTCCATGCCGCAAAGCACAGGGCGGAAGCACCGATTCCAAGAAACAGCAGATTGCCGAAATTCACCGGCTGGAAAATCCGGTCAAAATGTTTCAGATCTCCCGTTCCAAGGAACATCGGTATCATAAACACCACACCCCAGAAAAAGATCCTTCTGGTGACAGCCAGGGTATTTCGCTGATAAGCTGAAATCTTCCGCAGAACCACAGAATAGATTCCCCACCAGAAAGCAGCTGTAACTGCAAGGAAATCACCTTTGGGATTCAGCTCCACCGACTCACCGCCCTGAAAGCTGATCAGCACAATTCCCGCCATGGCACAGACAAATCCCGCAAAAAATCTGGCGCCAATTTTTTCCTCCTTCAGGAAAATGGCGGCCAGAATCACCGTAAACAGCGGTGCGCTGGAAACGATCACACCCACATTGGAAGCAAGCGTATACACCAGAGCCTGATTTTCCAGAAAATAATAGAGGGTAACCCCGGAAAGCCCCGCAAGAAGATACCATCGCTCCTCTTTCCATCCCTCTGCCCGGATTCGCTTCCGGCACAAAAGCACCAATACCAGATACCCCAGCACAAACCGGATAAACAGAATCTCTGCCGTTGCAAAGCTTCTGAGCAATATTTTTGATGAAATAAATGTCGTCCCCCACACAAGCACCGCCATCAGTGCCAGAAGATGTCCCTTTCCTGTCTTACTCATACCTTCCTCCCAGGAGGCTGCGATGCGTGCAGCACTATCCTGCTTCTCCATTTATAATCTGCCGGAGAGTATACCATATTTTCCCGTGAATGACAATGAAAAAACTGCCGCAGAAAAATCCGGCGTTTCCCAATGCCAAATCCTTCTGCGGCAGTCCATAAACTACTTATTTTTGACTCAGATAAACTGATTGGTCTTCTCATCATAATGATAATCGATACGGTCCATCTGTTCCAACAGCTTTTTCCGGTTCAGCCCGCGGCAGGTACAGAGTGCTTCCAGAGACTCATAATAGTCACGAAGCTGCGTATTGACGTAACTCAACAAGATCATGGGATCCTTTGGTATCATATTTTCCCTCTCTTCCGTGTGATAGTCGGTTACTCAATCTGCATGGCCTCCGCCGTCAGCTCTCCATCCTTCCGGTCAATCACAATGGTGTCCTCCGCGCGCACGCTACCGGAAAGAATGAGTCTGGCAGCCAGTGTCTCCACGTTTTTCTGCAGGAATCGCTTCAGCGGTCTTGCACCGTAGATTGGATCGTAACCACCCTCTATAATATAGCTTTTTGCAGCATCCGTCAACTGCAGCGTGATTTCCTGGGTGGAAAGCCTGCGGTTTAAATCTGCCATCATAAGCTCAACGATATAGCCGATGTTTTCCTTCGTCAGCGGCTTAAACATGATGATCTCATCCAGCCTGTTCAGAAACTCCGGGCGGAAATGGGCACGCAGATCGTTCATGACAAGATCCTGGCTTTCCTGGCGGATCGTACCGTCTTCCTCGATACCATCCAGAAGATAGGAGGAACCAATGTTGGATGTCATGATCAGGATCGTGTTTTTGAAATCTACCGTTCTGCCCTGAGAGTCGGTGATACGCCCGTCATCCAGAACCTGCAGAAGCACATTGAATACATCCGGGTGAGCCTTCTCGATCTCATCAAACAATACAACAGAATAGGGTTTTCTGCGCACGGCCTCGGTCAGCTGTCCGCCCTCCTCATATCCTACATATCCCGGAGGTGCTCCGATCAGCCTGGACACGGAATATTTCTCCATGTACTCACTCATATCGATACGCACCATATTCTGTTCGTCATCAAACATGCACTGTGCAAGTGCCTTGGCCAGCTCCGTCTTGCCCACACCGGTAGGACCCAGGAACAAAAAGGAACCGATCGGTTTTGTGGGATCTTTGATGCCTGCTTTGGAACGGATAATCGCATCCGTCACCTTGTTTACCCCGTCATCCTGACCAATGACACGTTTGTGCAGTTCTTCATCCAGATGCAGAATCTTTGTACGTTCCCCTTCCGTCAGCTTTGCAACCGGAATACCCGTCCACCGGGAGATGATCCTTGCGATCTCTTCATCCGTCACACGGTCATGTACCAGAGACAGGTCTCTGTTTTTAACCTTGTCTTCCTCAATCGCCAGCTGCTGTTTTAACCTTGGAAGTTCCCCGTACTGCAGCTCTGCTGCCCGGTTCAGATCATAATTGCGCTGTGCCTTCTCGATCTCCTTGTTCATGTTCTCAATCTGCTCACGCAGCAGAGAAAGCTTCTCCACAGACTGTTTTTCGTTATCCCACTGTGCCTTCTTTCCGGTGAATTCCTCACGCAGCTCGGCAAGTTCTCTCTGCAGAGCCTCCAGACGGTCTGCGCTGAGCTTATCGGTCTCTTTCTTCAATGCCGCCTCTTCGATTTCCATCTGCATGATCTTTCTCTGAAGCTCATCCAGCTCGGTCGGCATGGAGTCCAGCTCGGTCTTGATCAGTGCACACGCTTCATCCACCAGGTCAATGGCTTTATCCGGCAGGAAACGGTCAGAAATATAACGGTGTGAGAGAGTGGCTGCTGCAACCAGAGCTCCGTCTGTAATCTTCACGCCGTGGTAAACCTCATAGCGCTCCTTCAGCCCACGCAGGATGGAAATCGTATCCTCCACGCTTGGCTCATCCACGGTTACCGGCTGGAAACGCCGTTCCAGGGCAGCATCTTTCTCAATATACTGACGGTACTCATCCAGCGTAGTGGCACCGATACAGTGCAGCTCTCCTCTTGCCAGCATCGGCTTTAACATATTGCCCGCATCCATGGCTCCGTCTGTCTTTCCGGCGCCCACGATCAGGTGCAGCTCATCGATAAACAGGATGATCTGTCCGTCACTCTTTTTCACTTCCTCCAGGACCGCTTTTAAACGCTCCTCAAATTCACCCCGGTATTTGGCACCGGCCACAAGAGCACCCATATCCAGCGCAAATATCTTTTTGTCTTTCAGTCCCTCCGGTACATCCCCGCGCACAATACGCTGGGCAAGTCCTTCCACGGCTGCCGTTTTACCAACACCAGGTTCCCCGATCAGCACCGGATTGTTTTTCGTCTTACGTGATAGAATGCGGATCACATTACGTATCTCCGCATCACGCCCGATGACCGGATCCATTTTCTGATTTCTGGCTTTTTCCACCAGATCCTCACCGTACTTGTTCAGTGTATCATACGTGGCCTCCGGATTGTCTGAGGTCACTCGCTGATTGCCTCTGACGGTGGAGAGAGCCTGCAGAAAACGTTCCCTTGTAATACCAAACTCCTGAAACAGCTGTTTGATGGCGGGATTCGGGTTTTTTATCATGGAAAGAAACAAATGCTCCACGGAGACATACTCATCCCCCATGGCCTTTGCCTCATCCTCTGCGCTTACCAGCACTTTATTTAAATACTGTCCAATGTAAATCTGGCCTCCGGATACCTTTGTTCTTTTATCCAGGGCTGTTTCCACTGCATTTAAAAAATAATTTTTATCAATCTCCATCTTCTCAATCATCTTGAGAATCAGGCTGTCCTCCTGTGTCAGAAGACTGTACAGCAGATGCTCCTGCTCTACCTCCTGATTGCCGTACTCATATGCAATCTTTTCCAGATTGTTAACTGCCTGAAGAGATTTCTGTGTAAATTTGTTAATGTTCATATCAACACCTCCCACACACATGTCGTGTCAACCATGGGTATCACAGTATGGATCCTCAAAAAATCCACACCGCAACAGGGTTTCTCCTGTTCTATCGGAACTATAACACTATTTGTTAGCAATGTCAAGAGGTGAGTGCTAATTTTATGTGATTTTTTTCTGTCACTCAGTCTTCTGGTATCATACCATATTTTATCTTGATCCGCTCCAGCTTCTCAATCATTGGCCTCCCGGCAAACCACAAAAAAAGAACGGTAGCCGATGCATGAACCAGATCAACCGGAAGTCCCGACATATAGATAGCCAGAAGATTTTTCCAGTTGATGGCATAGGACATCATAACAAGAGAAGCCGGATTCATAATTCCCCCATAGATAAACACAGTCGCCAGAAACCCAAAGACGCACAGAGAAATCCTTCCGGCCTTAAGCCATCCTTTCTGGAACAGAATGCCCGCCAGAAAACCGATGATTCCCATGGCAAACATCTGCCAGGGTGTCCATGGACCCTGCCCGAAAAGCATATTGGAAGCAAGCATACTGACTGCTCCCACCAGAAATCCGGATTCTGCGCCAAAGCATACCGCAGCAATGATCACAACGGCTGCTACCGGTTTAAAACTTGGCACCATAAAAAATGCCGCCCTTCCCGCCACTGCAATGGCAGCCAGAACCGCGATGACTAAAAGCTCTCTTGCCTGGGGCTTTCGTCCTTCAAAGATCATAAAAAAAGGACAGACCGAATAAAGGGCGATTGCCATACTGATTACCAGATATTTTCTGTCTTTAAAAAGTGTAATTCCAATCAGGATCGTGACGGGAATCAGAAAAAGTATAAGAAAAACAGCTGCCCGTGTGCGTGCCGGAAGTCTTCCTTTCCTTTTTGGAACAGCCATCACCTCCGGATACTCCATCCACGATTCTTTCTCCTGAACTGCCGTCTGCGGCTCATCCTTCCAGAAATCCGGATCCACCGGAAGTCCCTCCCCTTTTCCGTCAAAAAACGCATCCAGAAAAAGCTCCAGATTATCCTTTTGCAGCATCCCCATCACCTCCCGGAACTTTGCTGTTCGTTAATTCCTCAATCACATCATCCACAGTCACCGCATTGGGATAATATCTGCGTGCCATCCGATTGGCAGCTGTGGTGTAAAAACTGTTCCCGGCAAAGAAATCTCCGGAAGCCTTGCAGGTAACGACATTCCCCTGAAAAAAAAGCCCGGTCCGGTCTGCATACTGAGCGCAGAATTCTACATCGTGAGAAATCATCAGGACGGTGATCCCCCTCCTGGTCAGTGTCTTTAATATCTCACCCAGCTCTTTTTTAAAATGGTTGTCCATGCCCTTGGTCGGCTCATCCATCAGAAGAATTCTTGGCCGAAGAAGTAATATTTTTGCCAGTGCCAGACGCTGCTGTTCCCCGCCGCTTAAATCATAAGGGTGACGGTCCATCAGATCTTCCAGCCTGGTAAGTGCCGCAATTCCTGCCACGGCATCTCTTTTTTTCATGTCAATTTGATAGGCGCGGCTCTTTTTCTCCCTCTTTCCATCGATCATTTCATACAGATCATCACGGACTGTTTTTTTCACAAAAAGACTTTGGGGATTCTGTGGGAGAACACCCAGGAATCCATGGTACAGTTCATCGTCGGAATATTTGTTGATTTCTCTTCCTTCCAGCCATATCTTTCCCCGGTAAGGATAGCGAATCCGGGCAATCAGACTCATAGTGGTACTTTTTCCGGTCCCATTTCCACCTACCAGAGCAAAAATCTCACCTTTTTCCACATCCAGAGACAGACCTTTCACCACATCCGGGGATTCCTTTTCATACCGGAACCAGACATCTCTCATCCGGATTGCCGGTACTCTTTTTTCTTCCGGCTTTCTTTTTGCCCTTGTTTTCTGGCTTTCTTCTTTTTCTGTCTTTGGAGACAGATTTCTCTGTTTCATCTCCTCCATAAGCCATCTTCTTCCCCTGCTGACCGTAAGAGGGCATTCCAGACTGCTTCCTGCTCCTGCATAAATCTGCATGGGCGTTGGCATGGAAAGAAACATGTCATGATTCCTGTTTTTGAGTTCCTTTCCGATTTCCTGCGGTGTTCCACGTGCAATGATCTCTCCCTGATCCATCACATATACCCGATCTGCCCATGGAAGCACATCCTCCAGACGATGTTCCGTCAGAATTACGGTAGTTCCCACATCCCGGTTGATCTTTCGCACGGTTTCCAGAAAATCAGAGGCGGCAATGGGATCCAGCTGAGAAGTGGGCTCATCCAGAATCAGAAGATCGGGATGCATCGCCATGACTGATGCCAGATTCAGTAACTGCTTCTGCCCTCCTGATAATTCACTGACCTTTTTCATAAACCATTCATGAATTCCAAAATAAGAAGCCATTTCTGCCACTCTCAGACGTATGGTAGGCGTATCATATCCCAGACTTTCCAGTCCAAATGCCAGCTCGTGCCATACCTTATCTGTCACAATCTGATTGTCCGCATTCTGCAGCACATACCCGATCCCGGCACTCTGTGTCCGTTTGTCAAGCGAATCCAGTTCTCTTCCCATATAGCGGATACAGCCCGTTTTATCACCGTTGGGCGCAAGCGAAGATTTCAGCTGTCTAAGCAGTGTACTTTTCCCACATCCGCTTTTACCGCAAAGAACAACAAAGCTTGCATCCTCCACTTCCAGATCAATGTTTTTCAGTATCCAGTTTTCACTGCCGGGATAGCGAAAACAGAATTTTTCCATTTCAATACAGTTCATCTGCCTCTCCTTCCTTCTGCCGCACAGGATCCGTCATATACCATGGTATCTTTCTTTCCCGGTTGGCCCTGGCTTTCAGTCTGTAAAAAACGGCATCCTCCCAGACTCCAAACAAAAAGGGAAAAAAACAGATGACGCCCCATGCAAGGTAAACAAGTATACTGTGCGCAGTCAGCGGAAAACCGCCGATGATGATCTTCGGATCATACTGTGCAAAAACATCTCCGGAAAAGAATCCTCCAAAACAAACTTCGGTAAGCGCCAGAAGAAGGGCGGAAAGGATTCCGTCTCTTCGGTCAAAATGAAAAACGGAAAAAGCAGTCCTTCCTTTCAGACCGTATCCTCTGGCTGTCATGGAATCTGAGGTATCTATGGCATTTTCCAGTGCCCAGGTAACAAGTATGGAAAATAGTGTAATTCCATATTTTATTTTACGCAGAAAATGTGCATTACTCATATCCCGTCCCACCGCCTTCTGCCCATTTCGTATCACCTTCAGCTGCTCTCCAAAGCGCGGCACAAAGCGAAATACCATGGAGAGCACCAGCGAAAGTGATGGGATGATCCGTCCAAACAGATAGACAAATTTGTCCGTGGTCATCACCTCGTTGTAGCAGGAAAACCACAGAACTGCAATAAAAAGCATGGAAGACAGAACCACGCCATAGACAATTGCTTCCAGTGTAACCGGTCCTGTTTTGAGATAGAACAGCGTAGTCACTCCATAATGATTGAAGGCAGGATTAATCAGCGCAACCAGGATCATGGCCGGGAGCGTAACCAGGATATTAAATTTTATCACCTTTCTCCAGCCTTTCAGCCGTATGGCATAGGCTGCTGCTCCCAGAAACGAAATGGCAAGCAGCACCGGATGACTGACGAACATCGTAAACAGCAGGACAATAAGAAAATACATCAGGTTCACCACAGGATGACATCCGGCAAAAGCATCCGTCTGTTTATTCATAATACTGATCTCCCACATCACGTCCCAGATCACAGGTATAGCGCCACTCGATCACATCGCCGTCACTTACTTCATATTTGGAACATCCATAATTCGGAAACCATCCATTCACCGAATACATCCAGCCGGAAAGCGAACCACAGTCAAACTCATACAGCTGATTGATTCCTTCCACATAATAAGAGCTGTATGCCGGTGTATAGCTTGCCTCCATGTGAATATCCGCCTCACGGCATGCCCGGTAGAGTACATCATAGACCGTTTCTCCCGGTGTATAAGAAATTTCTGAGGCATACAGGATCCAGCCATCTGATGGTACAAATTCTTCCTTGGATTTTTTGAGATCCTCCATATTATCCAGAATAGTGGAACATTCGATGGAGATGGTACAGGTATGTGTATCTGCGTTTTCCTGAGAAGAATCCTCTTCCTGTAACGCTGCCTCTTCTGTCCCGGCATCTGTACTTTCCCTGGCCCCGGTGTTTCCCCCCACCAGATAATAGGTATCTCCCATCTCGGTAACCTGGAACGTCAGTTTTGTGGTATCTGTCTCAGTTTTTTCCATGGAAACATCACACATCTTTTCCGGTACGCCATCAACCAGTTTGCATAAAATGACCAGATCTGCGTCCCACTTCTGCGGAAGCTCCAGTGTCAGCTTTGCGGGTGCAGCCAGATTTTCCTTTGCCAGAGTGACTCCAAGCCCAACCGAAGCACCATTTGCCGCCTGCTTCACATTCTCCACGTTATCGTCGGTAAAAATAACCTTCAGATTCTGTTCCACCGGATTCTGTATTTTTCTGCCCTCGTAACTCCAGTAATAGGCAATGTTCCTTGCTTCATCCTGTGAATAAAACTGATACGTCGCATCGGTTCCGGCAATTGCATTCATCTGCTCCCGGGTCACAATACCGCTTTCCGGCAGCTCCATTCTACCATCTGTAAACAGTTCATCCACGGAGAGCGTTTCCCCGGCCTCTGTTTTTTCTTCTGTCTGCCCGGACTTCTCCAGCTGTGTGATCTCACTGCTGTTTGTGGTACAGCCTGCAGTAAGCAGCAGGATGGTAAGCACCATCATCCCTATTCGGCTATAATTTCTTTTCATTTCGTCTCCTCCTGCCAACAGCAAAAACGATACAGGCTCCCAGTGCAGCTCCCAGAATAAATACAAGCAGGACAGTAATATTTTCACGCTTCCAGATACCGTTCAGACCGGTGCCGACTGCATGCATACCGGTACGCTCTGAATCATTCTCAGATTCAGGAGACTCCTTTTGTGTATCGTCGGAAGCATTGTCCGGCGTATAAGTCTTTCCCTCAAAGCTCCATCCTTTTGCTTCTTTTTTGCTGCTTTCTGTTTTTGCACTGCTTGTTTTCTGTGTCCCGTTCTCCGTTTTGCTCAGTGTTTTTCCTACGGAACTGCCTTTTGGCTGTGTGTTTCCACCTGTCTGTGACTCTTTCGGATCTGATATTCCGGTTCCGCTCCCGTCTCCCTTTTCTCCTTTTTGAGCTGTCAGGTCAGACATGTCATAAAGCGAGGTCTTGCCATCACAAAACCGTTGATAAGCAACCAGCGCATAATAGCCCTGTTCCGTTGCCATCCCATTTACCACGCCGCCTTCACCGCCTCCATTTGTCGCCGCTCCGGCTTTGACATGCATAAACCCGCTGCCGTCGATATGATAAGAAATCAGGTTTTCCACGGTCCATCTTCCATTTTTAATGAAACGTGCGTCCTTCCGGGGATCAATTCCAAGTGCACAGAGTGCGGTAATGACCTGTGCATTGGATTCCAGCGTTTCCGCTCCCATCGTGCCGAAACCGCCTGTCTTCAGCTGCATCTTTGACAGGCGGTTTACGCCACGGTCAATTGCCGCCGTTACCTTCCCGTAACTCTCCTTATTGTAATAAGGTGCCAGCGCCTGCAGTGTCATGGCTGTAATATCGGTATCCGGTTCGTCTCCCTGCAAAGACCATCCCCCTCCGGCAATCTCTCCTTCCAGCAGATAATCAATCAGTTTTTGTTCAGTTGTCTGTTCAGAAACACCGGAAACCTTTGGAATCGTATAGTCCGGATTGCAGTTCAGCGCAATCAGAGCCCAGATGGGACCATTAAATCCCTGTTCCGTGATTTTTGCAAAATCTGCAAGATTTTCCAGCAGATTGTAACCTGCTATGTTTCTTGCATCCTTCCCGATGGCTGTCATAACCAGGATCTGTTTGGAATACTCGGTATATTTCACACTGTTGGTCAGTTTGCCATCCTTTTCCTCCAGGTAATTTGCAAGATGATTGTAATAGGTCTGAAAATATTTGGATTTCAGGGATTTCCCCCCTCTTGCAAGACCAAGCACAAACCATTCACTTCCTACGGTGGGGTCTTTGTCAATGGAAAGCATATATTCTGATGTCTCTTTCCTGACCTGGTCAACCGATTTTTTCAGTTTATTGGCTTTGTCTGTCACCGTCACTTTGCAGAATGCTGTTATGGATGCGTCTGACTTCAGTGAAACGGTAACCTTTACACTTCCCGGTGAAATGCCTTTCAGCATCCCGTCACCCGTGACCTTCACGATGGACGGATCGGAACTTTTTATGACTACTGTTCTGTCTGTCGTCGCATTGAATGGTGTATAATCCACCTCCAGGGAAATCGTGTTTCCAATCCCTACATATTCTTCCGGGGGGACTGAAATTTTTGTAACACGGATCGGATTGCTGACGATCAGCAGCGCTCCGGTGTGACTGGTCTTGAACGTAATGCCGTTATCGGTAATCTGGCTTTCCAGCTCCTTTAAAACCACAGAGCTTCCCTCTGCTGTCAGGGTATTGACGCAGGGATTGTTCAGATTCTGTGCCTCCGAGAGATCTGCTTTTAATTCCAGATCCCTGTCTGGCGTATAAGTGGTTCCACTTCGGATATCCTGATAGGAAATGATCTTATTGAAAGCAATGGATGCAAAGGAAGAATACTTTTCTGTCACTGCTTTCTTCCAGGAACTGTTTTCCGTTCCATTTTTTACAGTCAGGCACACATACCACGCGGCAGTAACACTTAAGCCACCTGAGGTGTGGATCTGATCTCCGATCCACTGACGGATGGATTTGATGGAGTCGGTTGTTTTTTCTGACAGCCGGTTCAGCTGTTCTGCTTCCATAGCATCACAGGCATTGGAAATCACGATGAAGCTTTGGATCTGTTTGGAATTTAAGTCAAACGGCTTTGTCTGATCCACCGAAGCCACAGTCTCGTTGACACAGGAAACCGTCCAGTCTGCAATCTCTTCCATACGTTCTGCTGCTTCCTCGTTCAGATAAGCCTTCTGATCTGCAGCGAGACTGGAATACCTTTTCCAGAGATCCACTGCATCCGCCACATTGCCAACCGTCACACGGTCTGCAAAATCCGTTATCTTTTTCTGCACTGTATCTGCTTCTGTTTTCAACTGCCGGATTTTCTCTTCCAGGTTTACCAGCTTCCGGATCAGATCGGCATCCAGCTTACTTTGCTGTTCTGTGTCCAGATCTTCGTAAGCACTGCGCACTTCCCGAACCGCGGTTTCATCCGAAAGCGAAACGCGTTCCGGTGACGGCAGATCTGTCAGCCTGTCCCGAACCCTCTCCACCTGCTTCTGCTTTTCAATCACCACATCTGCTTCCTGTTTCAGCCTGCGAAGCTCTTCCACAGACCCCGCTGACATCTCCTTTTGTACTTCATCGGAAAGTGACAGGTATTCATCCCACACCTTTTGAATCTGCTGCGCTGTTTCTTCTGTCACAGCACCTGCAGAAGAAAGCGCAGTGATTTTTGTCTCCATGGACTTTGCCAGCTCCTTCGGTGTGCCCACCATAATTTTACATTCCGCTGACACTCCACTTTGAGTCCGAACCGTAATGACCGCTTCCCCGTTTTTCAAAGCAGTGACTTTCCCCGAGGCATTCACAGAGGCAACCGAAGCATCGCTGCTTGCGTATGTAACACTCAGTTTTTCCGTGGCATTTTCGGGCTCATATTTTTCCACATGGATTGAAACACTGTCTCCCATTTTCAACCAGGCAGTCGTCTGGTTCAGAATGATTTTCGTGATCTTCCGATCCTTTACCGTCACATGACAGACCGCCGTTTTCTGATTCTGCGTTTTCACGGTGATATCAGCCGTTCCAACTCCCAAAGCCGTCACCAGTCCATCCGAATCCACCGATACAACCCCACCATCGGAGCTGACCCATTCCAGAGAATACTGGTTCACATTTTCCGGACTCAGGACCGCATGAAGCTTCAGGGTATCACCTGGACTTAAATCTGCCTGCGTTTTCTGTAAAGTGATCTGATTGGGAAAAACCGGTTCTTCCTCCGGCAGCTGTGCCAGGGCATAATCCAGCTCACTTTGTGATGCATCCAGCTTCTGCAGTACCGTTATGGCGTTGTAATAAGCTGCCTCACATCCCGGCACACAAAACCAGACTGATTTCTTCTGATTGATCTGTGCGATTTTCCTGGTAAGTGCCGTCTTATCTCCCACCGGATAATACACCTTTGTTTTGTCACTGTAGCTGCATCCGGTAAGGTCTTCTCCGTATCCCCACACTGTAAACTGCAGTCGGAACACATCACCGTCTTTCGGACTTTTCCCGTCCATGCCTACACCTGGATACTCATTACCTTTATCATTTCCCACAGAATACATCCATCCGGACATTCTCGAATAAGAAAATTCTCCAAGCCATGCCAGATTTCCCGCATACTCATTTTTCGCACTGTTATCCGGAGGTTCCACGTTTTTAATACCTATTTTTTTCGCTCCGATCGTTTTGATGCAGGAAGGAATCGAAATCGTCCCTGCGTCTGCGCCATTGATTCCGGAAAGATAAAAACTGGCTCCTTTTGTGTCGTAGCTGTATCCATTTTCCTGCAAAACCCTCCTGCAGATCGTCTCATACGTATCCCCGCTCTGAAAGGTTGTCACATAGGGTTGGATCAGATAGCCCTGGCCGATGGAAAAACGTTCCACTGCCACGGTAACAGTTCCAGCAGAGACAGTTTCTGCCTCTGCTGAAATCATACAGCCCGGAAATGTTGAAAAAACAAGTACTGCTGACAATAGAAATGATATCAAACAGTTCACTCTCTTTTTTCTTCTATCCATAACTCCATACCAGACTCTGAATGTTTACTTTTTGATCTTCACAGCTTTTGCGGAAGAATAAGCGCTGTATACCTTCTTGCCGTTTACCTTCCGGTAAGCTCTTACTTTATAATAACAGGTACTGCCTTTTTTCCGTTTGCTGTCTGTATATTTAACCGTTTTTCCGGAACGGATGGTTTTGATTGCTTTATAAGTTCCGTTCTTTTTGGATGCACGGTAAACAATGTAACCGCTTGCACCTGCAACCTTCTTCCAGGTGATAAGTGCTTTCTTTCCTTTTTTATTTTTTACGGAAATAACAGCTTTTGCGGGTACGGTTTTTGCTGTCACACTATTGGAAAGCTGACTGTATACTGTTTCACCCCATGCTGTACTCACCGCCTGTACCGCATAGTAATACCGGGTTCCGGTTACTGCATTCCTGTCACGGAAATTCAGCTCTTTTGTCTCGCCAAGTTTCTGCCAGTTTCCACCTGATACTTTACGGTAAATCGAATAGGAAGCTGCACCGATACAGGATTTCCAGGAAAGCTCCACACAATTATAGGAAACTGCTTTGGCAGCTGCCGAAGGTACCAGTTCCCGGAATTCTGTTTTTAACTTTTCCAGCGCCGCTTTCTCTGCTGCTTCTTTTTCCGCTTCCTGATTATCATCCGCGGATCCACCCACATCGGTCAGGTCATACAGGGCGTTCTCTTTTTCAACAAAACGGCGGTATGCTTCAAACGCATAGGTCGTCTGCTGTGTTCCCATTGCATTTCCTTTGGTTTCCACAGATGGATCCCAGTAGAAACCTTCCTCTGCCTTGTAGCTCCACAGATTTGTAATCATATTTTTCTGACCGATGGTAAATCCATTTTTACCATCAGCCGCATCCATACCTGCCACAGACAGAGCAGTCAGAATCTGTGCCGTGGTACAGCTGTTCTCATTGTAGGATTTATTCGCCGCAAAGCCGGCCTCTAAAGACATCTGTTCCTGAAGCCATGTCAGTGCTTTCTCAAAGGCTTCCTGAACTTCCGGATGCTTCTCGTTATTATAAGGAGCCAGTGCCTGCAGGATCATACCGGTCATATCAACATCGGTTGCATCGGTTAAGGTAAATCCTCCGCTGGCATCCTGGAAAAGAAGGAGCATCTCAATCAGGCTGTCCCGATTCCATTTTGCTTTTGCCGGAGTTTTGTAATTTTTGCTGTCAAGTGCAATCAAAGTCCAGGATATCTGATTGGAGGTCAGCTCATCCAGATCCTTCCAGTTGTACAGCTTTTCAATCAGGTTCATTCCACGGAAATTTTCCGGGTTTTCCCCCATGACTCCCAGTGTCAGTACAACACGGACATAGTCTGTAGGCTGGTTCAGTCCATTCTTCAATGAAGTTTCCACACTGTCCAGATACGCAGACTGATCTGCTTCCTGAATCGTTCCACCGGCCCTGAGGATCGTAAAGATATTCCACTCATCCCCGTATTTCGTCACACTCTGTCGTTCCAGGTAATCCAGTCCGTGCGTAATACCAGCTTTTACCGTAGGCATCGGATCATAGGTTTCTGCTGTTTCGCTTTTTACCGTAACAGTGAATGTGATCGGTTTGCATCCGCCTGATGTATCGTATGGCGTGCCGGTCACGGTAACAGTTCCTGCTTTTTTGGCAACAATAGTCTTACCATTCATGCTCACGATTCCATTTTCACTGTAACTCCAGTCAAAATCAGAATTTGTTGCATTGGAAGGTGTTGTCTCCAGACTCAGAGCAAGGGTATCGCCCACATTCATCTCATAAGAAGTCTGCTTCAGGGACGCATCCGTTAACGGAACCTGATATACAAAGGTAACCATTACTTCCTGGGTAAGGGAAGGGTTGTCCTGACTGGTAACCTTAAATTTTGCCACCCCGGCTCTTTTTGGAACAATACCGGAATTATGCTGTGATGTATAGAAAGCCACATCCGGTGTCAGTGCTTCCCAAATCAGTTCCTTATTGGTCGCATTGGAAGGTGTATAATCAATCTTCAGATTATCGCTGTAAAGCTGCAGACCGTAATAGTAGCCGGTCATAAAATCCGTCTCACCGGTGATCGTAAAGGTTTCCGGCGTTGTGATTTGAAACCCACTTAAAGGCTGGTAATTACATTTTGCAAGGAATTGCTGTTTAACGCTCCAGTTATCCTTCATGAAAACAGACATGGCAGCCTGTCCCCCGGTTTTGATGGACAGGTTATTTCCAACCCACCTGAAATTATAGGTGGTATCATTCGTATCATAATGAAGGGCCTGCGCCGGTATAACCTGCCACTCATCTTCTGCTGTTTTCCGGCCATAGGTTGTCACTTCCACGCCGCTTGTTGTTCCTTCTGTTACATATGGCTGATCCAGGGATACTTCCTGATCACCCACGCAGGTTTTCAGTTCGGTGATACCGCTGGAAACACATGTCACCTGAAAAGATTTGCTCCATCCTCCAGAATCAGCAATAATATTCAAAGTTCTTGTATCCCAGGGATTCCATTTACCGGTTTCCCGATTTATGAAGCTCCAGTACTGCAGATCATCTCCTCCTGCAATGGAAGATACGAAATCACTGCCGCCACTCCATGTAGTGGTACCTTCCGATCTTCCAACCACAAATTTACCTTCATCCAGACAGGTCAGTGTAATCGTATTATCTTCACCGAGAATCTGCGGATCCCTTCCGTCTTCATATTCAAAATATACATAGGGTCCCTGATAAGCAGTGACTTCTACCTCAAAAGTGGATGTCCTGGATCCGACTTTTACGATGACGCTGGTCTTTCCTTCCTTTTTTCCTTTTACGGAAGCAAGATATTCATTTCCTTCCATCGGTATAACCTCTGCCACCGTTTCATCTTCCACGCTCCACTCCCAGTCCAGATTTTCAATACCGGATGGAACCACTTCAGCCATCAGATTGAGTTCCCCGGAAATGGCTTCCACCTGATTGGTGGAACCCATATTAGTGATGTAGAGACTGTCAGCATCACGAACGGTCACCTCAACACTGTCTTTTACTTCCGGATTCTCTGCTGTCACGGTAATGGTTGCTGTTCCGGCACCAATTCCTTTGATCACGCCATCCTTAACCGTTGCGACCGTTTCATCTGTTGATTCCCAGGTCAGAACATCTGTGCTTCCAAGAGGATCCAGTGTCGGTATCACGGTCACTTTCTGACCGCCGTAAATCTCCATTTTTTCTTCCGGCAACGTGATGTCCACTGCTCCGTCCGTGGCCGTCTCCATCTTTTCTTTTGCAGCGGCTACTGTCTCAGGAGTAGCATCCGTCGTATTCAGGAGCATCGCAACCGCCTCATCATAGGCAGCTCTGCGATTGCCGCCAAGTGCATTGGCATCATATTGGGAGAGAGTCTGGATCAGCGCATCCTTGCTGACCTTTATATTTCCAACGGCTCCCCATCCTCCACCTTCTGAGGTTATTCCCGCTTTTTCCAGATCACTTCCCGGGATATAAATAATACGCAAAACCGTTACCCGGCTTGCCCAGAAAGACGCAGAGTCGGTATAGCACTCACCGTCTGCCGATATCACCCATTTCGATCCTTCTCCGAGATCACCGTTATCGAGCCATCCGTCTTCCCGGCTGTCATCTTTAAATCCAGTAATCTCATCGTTGCTCATTTTAACCTGATCACTTCCCAGAAGTGACGTGATAAAAGGCGTACCATAACTGCCGCTCCAGCTCTCTGTCATCGTTGGCGGAACCAGAATCGTCCCATTTCCTTCTGCATCATATTTTTCAACGGTATAATACCTTGGTGCTGCTGCCTGCACCTGCACATCCATCACCGTAAATCCGGAGATGATCATGCACAGAGTAAGAACAATGCTCACTGCTCTTTTTAAAAACTTATTTCTCCTGTTCATCTTAATCCTCCTCACGAAATCCTAAAACATTCAAAGTCCGCTCATTTTTCTGATATCATAAAACGATGATATGTTTGTTGCGATCGCCTCCTTTTCCTCCAGTTATGATTTATCTGCAAATTCCATATCGAAACCAAACTCCCGGCAGTATGCTTCCACCCTTCCACCTCTTCTGCATCTGATTTTTGTGGATCGGTTGATGATCCATTCCCCGATTTCATCCGGTTCATGCAGAATTTCAAGCACCTGCAGTCGATTGCATCCGTGAAATACCCACTTCCCGATTCGTTTTACACTTTCCGGGATTTTTACCGATTTCAGCATCGTGCATTTGAAAAATGCTGCTTCCTCCAGTTCCACAAGGCGTTCAGGTAAATGAAGTTCTTCCAGGGCCGTGTAGTAAAAGGCTTCCTGGCCAATCTTTTTCACCGATTTCGGTATATGAATTTGAGTCAGTGATTTACATCGATAAAACGCTCTGCGTTCAATCCTTTCCAGATTGGTTGGAAGTACAATTTCCCTAAGCTGTGTGCAGCAGTCAAAAACACAGGATCCAAGTTCCGGCAGCAACGCATCCGGATCCACAAAAACCGTCTGAAGCTTTCTGCACTCTTTAAACGCAGCGCTCTCCAGAAGTCTGATCTCTCTTGGGATACGGACGCTCTGCAGCGCACAGCTGCGTGCAAATGCCGCTTCTCTTATGGCTGTCACAGACTCCGGCAGCAAAAGTTCTCCTTCTATGCCGCAATTTTTAAAAGCTTCACGGCCGATGATCCGGCAGGTTTTCGAAAATCTTACCTGTCTGAGTTTTGTCATATTTTCAAACGCTTTATCACCAATAAAAAAATACGGATCCGGTATGACAAACTCCTCCTGATTACGGCTCCCTACCTGCTTTTTTGTGATGGTTCTTACGGAAAGTTGTAAATCATGCCATTTCTTTTCATCCAGTTTGTATCGCATCCTCTGCTCCTTTCCGTTTCCCCTGCCTTTTTCAGGCAACAAAAAAAGCACATTTCCCTCACCCGGGAAACATTACTTCCACACCCGATATGGCAGGTCTCCTGACTTAGCTTCTTCCTCCGAAGCGCCTTCTCGAATCTTTCTTTCAATGGCATTTGCTTCTTCGTCGGCAATACAGTAGTGGTGACTGTCCCGGATTCCAACCGGGTTCCCTTTTTGCTCCACACAGATTGTGCTTCACCATATCGTGATTTTCTATTGTTAATTTACCCTGACTTTTATTTTTGGGTAACAAAAAAGTACATTTTCCTCACCCGGAAAACATGACCTTGAATCAATCATGGCAGGTCTCCTGACTCAGCTTCTTCCTCCAAAGCGCCTTCCCGGCAATATCTGCCAGTGGCCTTCTGCTTTTTCGTCTGCATTACAGTAGTGGTGACTGTTCCGGTTTCTGACCGGATTCCCTTTTTACTCCACACAGTATGTGCTTCACCATGACGATTAATTTATATTTTTTTCATTGTATTTCTTTTTGCCTTCCTTGTCAACCCCTGCAGCCTGGAAATCGTCCCTTCGTGTCATGTAAAAGAAATCGATAACTGATATACTATTGCTATAAAACTATACCCTTAAGAGCGTATGCAAGAAAAAGGAGGAGAAGGAGATGAAAACATCCGTATCAAAAATCATAAGGAACATGTTCCTGCTCCTTACAATGGCGTTCCTGATACCGTCCATTGCCAAGGCAGCACTCATCACAAGCAGCGGTGGAAATGGAAAAGAAGCGACTCCGCATCAGCTGACCATAGGTCACTGTGAAGATGACACGTTCACCTACACCGTCAGTTCTGGATGTATAAGTGCTTCCAGTTTGAGCAGTAATTCCTTCCTCGTAAAGCAAGGTGAGACAGTTACTCTCATCATTCGAAGTGGTTCAAATCCCGGTAAAGCTGTGAAGAAAGTAGTGAAACTTAAAAATTAAGAAAATCGAGCAAATGGGGTGTCACACAAATGTGACACCCCATTTTTCTGTTCTTCTCTTCCGGCTTTCCCTGCATTACAGACTTTTCATTTTAATCGTGCCTGCAGCACCACTGTTTCGGAAAATACTCCGGTATGCTTCCATGTAATTTGCCTGCACGCTGAAAGCTGCGGTAGATTTGATTCCCTTAAATGCTTTGCTTCCAACCTTGCTCTTTGTCAGCTCCGTACTTCGGAAAATCAGTGTCTTCAGACTGCTGTCACCATAAAAGGCATATTTTCCGATGGTATTCAGCTTTTTAGAAACGGTGTTAAACTTGTATGCTGACGTACAGCCGCGGAATGCTCCCTTCTTAATGGTGGTCAGCTCCGGAGAAGAAATGTAAATTCTCCGCACGGAAGATACGTCGCGGAACGACCTCACTCCAATCATCTCGGCAGAAGGAAGGGTGATCCGGTATGACGTCCCGCCAACGGTTGTCAGACTGGTACATCCATAAAAGGCTTCTTCGTAGATCATCCGGACTTTTTTACAGCCGCTTGCTTTTACAAGAGAGGTACATCCTTTGAAAGCATATTTTCCAATCTCTGTCACGCTGTCCGGTATGGAAATGTTTGTTATTTTCTTGTTGCCTGTCAATGCTTTTTCTGCAATGGAAGAAACCTTATAGGTAATACCGTTGATTGCGACCTGGGAGGGAATCGTCACAGATGTAATCTCATCATCCAGAACACCGGCATACGCCACTTCCTGGCTTCTTACCGTAACCGTATATTTTCCGCCTGTTTTGCTGTCAAACAGCGTTGTGCCTGCCGTTGGAGCCACATACTGAACCGGAAGCAGAGCCGTATTTCTGAGATATGGATATCCGTTGTTGACGGATGCCTCCACTGCCCAGATTTCCGTGAAATCAAATCCGCTGAAATAAGATGCCGTCTTAATCTGCACATCATTCAAAGCGATCGCTGTCCCGGTGATATAAGTTCCATCGGAAAAGGCATAGACCGGGTTCATGCTGTAATAATAACAGCCGGACAGGGCACAGGCTGATGTCTGACTGCTTCCTGCGGCAACGCCTGCACTTCCAACCATGCCCAGAGCTTCTGAATAGTACATCTGAATACCAATACATTTACTGATACGCAGTGTCCCCACCGCTGCTGTCACTCTGCCGACCAGATTTCCTCCTCTTGTCAGCACACCGGCATTGTAACAGTTTTCTATTTTCACGTTTCGCACCGATTTTCCATCCGGAATGTCAACCGCACCAATCAATCCTCCCATTTCTGTGCCCGATACTTCTCCCACATTATAACTGGATGTAAACAGCACATCCGCTTGCTCTTCCTGGTCGTCTTCTGCTTCAAGCATACCGATCAGACCTCCGCTGTTTGCACCGCCGTTTATTTTTGCGCTGTTTGCAATGCCTTCAAACTGTATATCGGTTCCTTTCACCAGTCCGGCCAGTGCGCCGGTGTTTCCGGTTCCTGAAACGTTTCCGGTTATGCTTACATTCTGAATCCGGACGGATGCCTTTTTCCCGGTTCCAATGGTGTCGGCCAGTGCACCGGTATCCCCGCTATGGCTGATTTCCACATCAACAAGGGAAAGATTACAGATGGTTCCCTCTTCCAGCACCTGAATCAATGCTGTTTTCAGTCCTTTGATCTGATGATTTCCTCCATCCAGCGTTCCGCGAAAAACCGGAATGCTTCCCTGCCATTCCGCGGAAGCCAGATCAAGATCATTCATTAATATATATTTGCCATCCGGTTTTTCTGACAGTTTGGAAAGATCGGATACCTGATAGATCCCCTGATAGCCTTCCGGCACATTCGAATCCTGCTGCACTTCTGACTCTGCTTCACTTTCTTTCTCAGATTCTGTTCCCGGATTTAAAACCTCCTGCTGTACGATTCCGGAACCTATACTTTCTGCTGCAAACCCAACCTGTCCGGCTGTCATAGAAACTGCCAGACCTGCCACCAGGCAGGCTGCCAGATATTTTCTGTTCTTCATAACAAGGTACCTCCTTTTTCTTTCATTGATAACAACAGAAATTCAGCAAAGTGTATTTTGCATTGTTTCTGACGCTGCTGATTGCCAAATACTTTCTTTTCTATGTATTATTGGATAATTGTACCAGAGAAATATGATACAAAAATGTATTCATTTTGTAATATTTCCGTAACTTTTATGATTTTCAGGAAAGCGTTCTTCTGCATGATTTTTCTGAAAACCGTCCGTTTGTCATGCCCGCCTCCGTGCGGGCCATTTTCAATTCAAGAGAGCTCCGCAGGCGGTCTTTCCTATAAAGTAAAAAAGCTGACAATTTCTGCGTATGTTGCAGAAGTCATCAGCTTTTAAGCAGTTTTAGTATAGATTCTATGAGAAAATTTGAAATACCTTTTATTCATCCACCCCCTGCATCGCATAATATCCTTCTTCTCCAGTACGTACCTTAACCGCGTTTTCCACACGATATACGAATATTTTTCCATCTCCGATGTGTCCGGTATAAAGCACTTTCTTTACCGCACTTATAACTTTACGCGCCGGCACTTTTGCCACCACGATATCCACCTGAATCTTAGGCAAAAGCTGCATGGTTTCTACCGGAGCCCCGCGATAGTATTCCATTCGTCCTTTCTGCATACTCTGCAGACTTTTTATGGTCAAAAAAAGGAACAGGGGTACTTTTTCAAAACACCCTTGTTCCTTTGAATAGTAACAAATTACATCTATCTTCGAAAAAATTCAAGTTCTTTTTCTTCTTTATTCACTTTTTTCCATTTTCGATATCAGAATATGATTATACAGTCTTTTTTACAGCACATCTCCTATACTGAAATGCAAATAAAAATGCAATTAGAAGGCAGATTATATGAATTTGATGGACAAAGCTTATTACATTTCTATATTTCTATGCACAGAAGCTCTCCGGTATGTTATCCGGATCGCCACACGTTTGTATCAGCTCCAGAGCAGCCCTGTAGAGTGCTTCTGCAAGCTTCCGATGTCCTTCCTTTCCCATGTGCTCCTGATCCGTTTCGCTTGGCTCTGCATACCTGGAAGCAGCGAGATACCCTGTTCTCCGTGCATCTGCAATCTGCCTGTAAACCTGAGGAAGATCTTTCGACACCTCTACGGATTTTCTGCAAAACTCAGGATCATACTCCATCTTCCACACAGAATCACCCAGATGAATCGGTGAGACCAACAGCACCGGAAGCAGCGGATTACTCTCCCGGATCTGATCCAGCAACTGCTCAATCCCGCATCCAATCAGTGCCGGGGAGGCATGGTATATCGTCTTGCAGTCATTTGTCCCAAGCATCAGTATAACAAGCTCCACCGGACTGTGTGTTTCCAGAATCGCCGGAAGCATCCCGGTTCCGCGCCGTCCGCTCCGCAGCGCATCCTCAAACATGGTTGTTCTTCCGCACAGCCCTTCTTCTATCACACGATACCCATGACCTCTCATCTTTTCATCCAGAATGCTGGTCCAGCGCACGCCCCATCCATACCGTTCTTTCGTTCCCGGAATCAGTCCATATGTATTCGAATCACCAAAACACAAAATTTGCTTCATATCATTCACCTTCTCAGAAAAGTTGTTGTTTTATAACCTATTATTTAGATATGTTTAATATATATTATGTTTTGTGTTTTGTCAATACCTCTGTATTCACCCCCTCCAGCTCAAGCAGCTGAATTTTCTTCTCTATTCCCCCCGCATACCCGGTCAGATTTCCATTCGCCCCGATAACACGATGACAGGGAATGATAATCGACATGGGATTGTGTCCTACCGCTCCGCCAACTGCCTGTGCGGACATGTGCGGCCTGTTGTGCCCTTCTGCAATTTTTTTTGCAATCTCCCCATAGGTGGTAACCTTCCCGTAAGGGATCTCACAGAGCAGTCTCCACACCTCCATCTGAAAAGCAGTTCCCGATGGAGCCAGAGGCAGATTCCCTATTTCCGGTCTCTTCCTCTCAAAATAACGATCCAGCCACTTTTTCCCCAGGTCAAAAACAGGCAGATCATCTTTCTGGTACATCTCTTCCTGAATGGAAGCAGTAAAATGCTTCTGCCCCTCTATCCAGAGTCCCACCAGATGTTCCCCATCTCCGGCCAGAGTAATGGTTCCCACCGGTGATGGATACTTGGTGCAATAATACATCATTTTCTCCTTAAAAAATCCTGTACTTCCCTCAGCCGCTTTACGCCTTCCCTGCGTCCAAGCTGATAAACACGCTCCAGCTCCTCCGGTCTTCGTTCCACCACGCCGATTTCAAGAATACTTTCCGGTCGAATGACCAGCAGGTTTCCGACAGCCTCCTGTTCTTTTATGTAGGCAAGTGTCTCATTATACTTTGTATGCCGTATTTCCAGGGCATGCAGCAGAGCGGGGCTTTTGCGCAGAGCGATCCGCATCAACGGCAGAAACCGGTTCGGCTGTTTTACAAATCCCTCCGGCTGTGTCAGAATCACCACATTTTGTTTGTACCCGATGCTCTCAAAATAGCGAACCGGTATGGAATCTGCGGTTCCGCCGTCTGAAAGCGTATATCCCCCGATTTCCACAAACTTTGACAACACCGGCATGGCTGCCGAGGCACGCATCCACTGAATATCCTCGCCGTCTCCTCTGTCACATCTGTGATATACCGGTTCCCCGTTTTTCACATTTGTACAGGTCACATAGAATTCCATTGGATTGGCACAGTAGGCATCTGTATCAAAAACATCCAGTTTTTCCGGCAATTCGTGGTAGCAGAATTCTTCCCCGTACACATCTCCATGCATCACAAGGGATCGAAGACTGGCATAGCGGGGCTCCTCCCTCCAGAATCAGTCCCTTTTTTTCTTCTGTCATCCTACGCACTCCTTTTCCCCTTCAAAGATCAGACTCTTATTTTTGCATTGCAAACATATCGGTAAGCAGCTGGATACCGGTCTTGGTACGAAAAATCTTTCTGTGCACACTATCCCTGGTTTGCTCCCCACTTCCGTCCTCATAAAGATTTACCAGGAAATCTGCCTCCACCAGTATCTGGTAATCCATTCCCTTTCTGTCCTGATAGGTATGATGATGCCCGATCAGATATTCCACCCGATGCATCTGTTCCTCCGTATATCCTCCCACCTGTTCCATCAGCTTTCTGGCTTCCGCCGGCCCTTCTTTTTCCTGATACTTTCCACTGCAGGAACCATATTTCTGCTCACTGATATGAATACCGATATCATGAAGAATCGCGGCTGTCTCCAGAATAAACTGCGTCTCCTCATCAAGTCCTTCCAGTGTTCCGATGACGGCTGCAAGGTCATGCACCTTCAGAAAATGCTGAATGCGCTTTGCATCTCCCCTGTCGTAAGCCACCATTGCAGCTGTAAGCTTTGCATGCTGTCTGTTCATAAGACACCTCCTGGTTATTACAAAAACTGTCCTCAGTTTACCACTTTTTCCATTCTTTTTCTATCCTGACCTTACAGCATTTTAAATACAATGAGTACTGCGCCAAGGATCACCAATACCACACCGGTTGCACGGTTTAACACCTCCGGCTTCGCTCTGTTTGCAAAACGTGCCGCAATTCTTGCCCAGAGAAGCGTAAAGGTCACACAAAGCACCAGACACAGCAGATCCGGCATACCCCCAATGGCAAAATGGGATACCGCTCCGGTAAATGCAGTGAATGCCATGATAAACACACTGGTTCCCACTGCTGTTTTCAGCTCATATCCCAGAACGCTTGTGAGAATCAACAGCATCATCAGACCGCCGCCTGCACCTACAAATCCGCAGATAAAACCAATCATCATGCCACAAAGCACAGACTGGACAAAACGTTTTTTCTTTGATACCATTTCCATTGCTTCCTTTGTTGTCATAACCGGCTTCAGAATAAATTTAATTCCCAGCAGAAGTGTCATGAACATGGAAAATCCGCCCATTGTGGTGCTTGGCAGAAGACTGGCCACATAGCTTCCAACCAGAGTAAACAGCAACACAGTGATCATCATCACAATACCATTTGCCACATCCAGATTTTTATTCTTCCCGTAAGTATAGGCTGAGACCGCACTGGCAAGCACATCACTTGCAAGGGCAATTCCCACCGCCTGGTAAGGATCCATATTTAAAAATGTAATCAGCATGGGACTGATCACAGCAGCCGCACTCATACCGGCAAACCCGGTACCGATTCCCGCTCCCATACCGGCAAAAAAGCATACAAATATCGTTAAAATCATAATTCAGGATCCTCCTTCTCTTCTTTCTTTTTTCGGTAACTTTTCATGTTCTCCATCATCTGTTGCATGACTTCCTCCGCAGTCTCCAGTTTTTCCGCCTCAATACCGAAAGAGAGAAGCTCTGTAAATTCCCTCTGGCATCTCCTCCCATCCTCCACGATCGGTTCCGCCTCCGGCAGCAGTGCAAGATGGGTTACTCTTCGGTTATTCCGGTCATGGTTCCGGGAGAGCATTCCTTTCTGAACAAGCTGCTCAATGGATGCAGAGACATGGGATTTCGTCAGCTGACGTACCCGGACGATTTCGGAAGCAGTATCATACTCCGGGTTGTTTGCAAGAAACAGCAAAATATCCATCTCCATCTGGGTCAGCTGATACCTTCGCAAAACCTCAGAAAACAGATCCTGATACACACGAAATCCTTTATGCCGCATGGACAGTATATCAAAACACAGTTTCTTTCCCGCCATAAAAATCCTCCTTCCGTATATAGTTCTATTTTAAACTGTTCTGTTTTGAACATTTAACAAGATAACACAGACCACGAAAAATGTAAAGCCCGATACAGAAGAAAGATCCGGCCCTGACACGTTTGTAACATGCCCGGGCCGGATCGATCGAGAAGAAATCGATAAATGATAAACTCCAACTGATTTTATAATGCCTTCCGATAAAGTTCTGCAATTTCCTCCTGTGTAAATACCACCGGATTGTTGGCAACTCCTGCTGCTGAAACTTTCATACAGTTTTCCGCCATCCACGGAATATCTTTTTCCTCGATACCCAGATCGGAGAGTGTCACCTCCATATCCAGATCACGCAGCAGCGTACGGATCTTGGGCGCACAGTCTTCTGCCGTGATACCGCCGAAAATTCTGGCGATTTTTGCATATTTAAAATGATTGCCTTTGTGGGATGCTTCAATCAGCACCGGTGTCAGTGCAGCAAGTCCCTGTCCGTGTACGATGTCTTTCAGCCCGCTTGCCGGATGCTCCATGCCATGGGGCAGTGTAACACCTGCTGTGTTTATGACCATACCGCCGATGGTACTTGCCAGTGTGATCTTTTCCCAGGATTCCCTGGTTCCTTCCCCCCGGTAAACCTTCACCAGATTGTCTGCGATCAGTTCCATCGCATAGAGAGCGAGCGCATCCGTAAATGGCTGAGAAATTCTCGATGTATAAGCCTCCATGCTGTGGCACAGTGCGTCAAATCCAACGGATGCCAGTACTTTTTTGGGCATGGTCATCATGCATTCCGGATCAACGATAGAAACCTTTGCTACGATGGCATTGCAGCGCAGAGATTTTTTATCTCCATTTTCCGGATTCGTAAGTACTGCGAAACCATTTCCCTCTGACCCGGTACCGCAGGTAGTGGGAATGAGAATCAGCGGCAATGCTTTATCGCTTTTCTTACGATTGAAAATATAATCATTGACATCCCCCTCATTGACTGACAGGAAAGCAATGGCCTTTGCGCAGTCCATAATACTGCCGCCGCCGATTGCGACAACCATATCACATTCGTTTGTTCTGGCAAATGCCGCTCCCTCTTCGGCCGTGGTCGTAAGCGGATTCTGTTTTACTTTATCAAACAGTACGGATGTAATGCCGGAAGCCTTAAGGCTGTCTGCCACCCGGTCATAAAGTCCGGATTTTTTTGCACTGCTTCGTCCTGTAACGATCAGCGCTTTTCTGCCGTAAGGTCTGGAAAGCTCGCCGACCTGGTTCACCTTGCCACATCCGAACACCACATTGACCGGTAGGAAATAGGAGAAGTTCATGTGTGTCTCTTCTTCCACTGCTTCCTCCGCACTTGCTGTCTCCAGAGCCTCTTCCAGGGCAACTTCCACCTCATCTTTTACATCCTCATCATCCAGGGCAACATCAATGTGGGAGCCAAATTTCTCTCTGTACTTTGTTTTGCAAATCGCAAAGAATACCAGTCCCAGCAATGCCCAGCCGCCGGCCATCGCCCATTCCTGAACCACCAGTGCACTTCCGGAACCAGGAATCAGATACATGACCACCATAAAACCGGACATCAGCACGGCAATGGCACCAACCAGTTTATAATGCTTTACCTTATAAGGTCTTGGCATACCCGGTTCCTTCGTTCTCAGGATAAGAAAAGAGACGGCAACCATACAGTATGCCAGACAGCAGCCAAAGTTACCGGCATCCACGATCCACACCAGCATCTTACGTCCTAACAGAGGAGCAAGAACAGACAATGCTCCGATCAGATACAGGGCATTCACCGGTGTCTTATATTTTTTGTGAAGCTTTGCAAATGTCTTTGGAATCATATAAGATTCTGCCATGGAATACATTGCGCGGCTTCCGCCGATCATGAAAGAATTCCAGCTGGTCACAATACCGCACATACCGCCGATGATCAGAACCTTCGCCATAATACTGCTGTTAAAAGCCTTTGCCATGGCATCTGCCGTAACCAGTCCGGATCCTTCCATAGAAGCTGCGATCTCCGTGCTGTTCATCACAAAACCGACGCCAAGAATGATCAGACCGTAAAATGCCACTGCCAGCACAATGGAAAGAATCATCATTTTTCCGATTTTCTTAAGCGGAACATTGATTTCCTCCGCTGCCTGCGGAATTACATCAAAGCCGATGAAGAAAAACGGAGTCATAATTGCAACGCTCATAATGGATTTCAGGATGGAACCGGTGGATTCCCCCACAAAAATCTGATCCTGCAGATTGGATACATTACCGGTTATTGCAGAAGCCACGATAAGCAGAATACCCACTCCGCCGATGATAACCGTCAGAACTGTCTGAAGAGTGGCTGCCGTTTTGGCACCGCGGATATTGATATAGGTAATAAATACTGCCATAATCATGGCAACTGCCAGCCAGGAAGCATAGATATCAAAACCTGCAACCGTATAAAGATATCCTTTCAGAAAGCCCGGATAAATATAGGTGACGATCGTTGGCAGCGCACATGCCTCGAAACATACCACACTGACATAGCCAAGAATGATGGCCCAGGTACAGATAAAGGAACCAATGGGTCCCATCGCCTTATAACTGAACACGTGTTCCCCGCCGCACTGAGGCATGGCTGCTGTCAGCTCTGCATACGTCAGTCCAACGAAAAATATCATCACGCCACCGATGGCGAAGCCTAACACGGCTCCGATTACACCGCCGCGGCCGACCCAATCACCCGTGGATACCACCCAGCCCCAACCAATCATGGCACCGAACGCGATAACCAGAATGTCCCACGCACTGAAGACTTTTTCAAACTCTGATTTCTTTTTTTCCATATTTTCCTCCTAAAAAAGGATGTTAAACAACTGTCCGCATGACAGCTCTTTAACACCCTTGTTAAAACTTCTTCTGATGACAAAGCGAATGTATCACAATTCGCTTTGCCACACAGTACTTATGATTCAAATTTCAGATCAATCAACTGCATAATATATTTTGCTGTTTTCTCCAGTCCCAGCACACTGCTGTCAATCATCATATGGCGCAGATGGCGGTCACCCCGGTTGGTTCCGGCCATATACTCATATCTGGAATGCAGCATGCTCTCATTGTATTTTACAAGCTCTTCCGCTTCTTTTCTGGAAAGATTCTGGCTTTCCATCATATGACGAACACGAAATTCCTCCGGCGCATAAATGAAGATATTCAGGCAGTTTTCCATATCCTTCAGAATATAGTTGCTGCATCTTCCGATAATCACACAGGAGGATTTCTTTGCAAATTTCTGAATTACCTCAAACTGTGTATAGATCACACGGTTTGTCAGATTTGCATACCTGGGACCAAGCTTCGTCTCAAACTCATATTTCACGTTATTGCCGGAATCCGCTTTTTCCACCAGTTCCCGGTCTACGCCCAGCTTATCCACTACTTTATCTACCAGATCACGGTCATAATACTCAATTCCCATGGATTTCGCGATCATTTTGCCGATTTCCGGGCCTCCGCTTCCATACTCACAGCCTATTGTCACTACGAAATGTTTCATCTGTTTCTCTCCTATCATTGAAGGCCACAACCAGAAGATTCGTTTCCCTCCGTTTTTTCCTGGCTGTCCTGTTTTTCTTTTTATGACAGTGCTTCCACTGATTCTCTGATGATCTCGTACGCCTTATCACAGTCCGCTTCGGTGAGAATCAGCGGCGGAACCATACGGATCACACGGCTGCCGATTGCTGTAATCAGCAGCTTCCGTTCTAAGCATCCATGCTTTACATCCACACTGTTGATTGTCTCATCAAATTCCACACCGACCAGAAGTCCCTGTCCTCTGACCTCTTTTACATGGGGAAGTCCCTTCAGTTTTTCCATAAAGTAAGCCCCCATCTTTTTCGCATTGCCTGCCAGATCACGATCCAGCAGTTCCGTTACCTCTGCCAGTGCCGCAGCACAGCATACCGGATGTCCGCCAAACGTGGTTCCATGGGATCCTGCGGTAAATGCCTTTGCCACTTCTTCCGTTGCGCAGATTGCTCCGATCGGCATTCCGCCGCCCATTGCTTTTGCCATCGATACGATATCCGGTTTGATTCCATAATTCATATAGGACATGACCGCCCCTGTTCTGCACCATCCGGTCTGTACCTCGTCCAGAAGAAGCAAAATGCCCTTCTCATCACAGAACTCTCTAAGTCCGGTCATAAATTCCTGTGTAGCCGGATGAACTCCGCCCTCTCCCTGTACCGGTTCGATCATAATAGCGATGGTATTTTCCGTACATGCATCTTTAAATGCCTGCAGATTATTGTATTCCGCATAGGTGAAGCCTGGTACCATTCCGCCAAATCCGATCTGGCATGCATTGTCCGGCTGTCCGGTTGCACTCATGGCCCCAAAAGTTCTTCCATGGAAGGACATGGCTGCAGTCACGATATTATATTTATGAGGACCATATTTCTCAACGCCATATTTACGTGCCATTTTGATCATGGCCTCATTCGCCTCCGTACCGGAATTCTGATAAAAAATCTTGTCCATTCCGATGGTGGTGCATACTTTTTCCGCCAGCAGAGCCTGAGGAATGGTGTACGGATAGTTGAAGGTCTGCATCAGATCTGCTGCCTGTTCCTGTACCGCTGCCACTACTTTTTCATTGCAGTTTCCAGCAGAATTTACAGCAATACCTGCATAGAAGTCAAGATATGGTGTACCATTCTCGTCATACAGATACATATCCTTTCCTGTCTCTGCCAGAAAATCGAAACGCTCATAGGTTTCAATCATATATTTATTTACTTTGTCCTTGATATCCTGTGCTGTGAAGCCTGTGTCTTTTAATTTCATAATTTCTCCTCCTGAATCCTGTTCTGAAAGCAGTTCCTGCACTGAAAAAGGCGCTTACAAACGTAAGCGCCTTTGCTTTCATGTCTTTTATATTGGATGCATATACAATATCACATGCAATTTAAAATGTCAATAGGCGATTTAATTTTTGATTTTCCCTTGTTTTTCATATGTTTCGGAAACTTCAAAGGTCAGCCATGTACTTTTATTCATTTCTTTTGTCCATTATATTGAACACGTTTTTCACATCCAATATTCCACTTCAAAAGATACGAAGGCTTCTTTCAGAAAGATCTGGTGACTCTTTCCCCGTCCCCGCCTCAGTGATAATCCAGGAAAAAACAGATAAAACTGCTTCTGTTTTCTCCTTCGTTGCGATAGCTGTGCATCTGATCCGTTTCGAACCGAAAAACATCATCCCGACCGATCTGATGCCTTTCCCCATTGCACTCAATGGTTACTTCACCTTCCAGCACCGTAATATACTCTCTTGTTTTCTCTCCATGCCCACCGCTCATATATCTGCATCCGGGTTCGATCTCAATCCGGTAAATCTCAGCCATACGGTTATCTTCATATGGAAAGCAGGTCCAGACACGATACTCTCCTTCCACTTCTTTGGTCGGTACGGTATCTGTAACCTTAACAAGACAGGAATCAAGCGGCGGAGGACCAGTAAGCTCCTGAAAGGGAATCCTCAGCCCGCTGGTGATTTTTCCGAGAACACCCAGGGACGGATTGGCGCTGCCTTTTTCGATCTGTGCAAGCATACTCTTGCTCACACCTGTCTGTTCCGCAGCTACGTCCAGACTCATCCCCTTGGATGTACGGATTCTTTTCAGATTGACTGCAACATTGTAATTCAGATAATCCACCCTTTGCCCTCCTGTTTCCCACTTAAAAATGAGCTTTTGTCTTCATTATACCCCGACTTTTTTCCAGGCTCAAGCCAAAAATGGATGTCATCTGACCTGTCCTTTACATACAGTCCGCCACTGCTTTTTCAAAAATGTCAAGTCCTGCCTCCAGCTGCTCATCCGTCATCACAAGCGGTGCAAGGAAACGAATGACATTCCCATAAGTACCTGCGCCTTCCACCATCAATCCGTTTTGTGCACATTCTGCAATTACTTTTCCTGTCAGTTCCGGTGCCGGTTCTTTTGATTCCTGATCCTTTACAAACTCAATACCGATCATACCGCCAAGTCCTCTCACATCTCCGATCACCGGATATTTCTCCATCATCTGACGGTAACGCGCCATAACCTTTTCCCCGATTTCACAGGAACGTTCTGCCAGATGGTCACGTTCCATGATCTCAATGGTCTTCAGGGATGCTGCACAGGCCAGCGGATTTCCGCAGTAGGTACCGCCGATGCTGCCCGGTGCCGCTGCATCCATAATCTCCGCTCTGGCAATGATTGCAGAAAGTGGAACACCGGCTGCAATGGATTTTGCCGTGGTAATGATATCCGGCTGTACACCTGCCTCTTTCCAGTACTCAGAAGCAAACATTCTTCCCGTTCTGCAGAAGCCACTTTGAACTTCGTCCGCAATCAGAAGAATTCCATGCTGATCGCAAAGTGCACGCACCGCTTTTACCCATTCGATGGGGGCCGGAATAAATCCTCCTTCTCCCTGCAGAGGTTCCACCACAATGGCGGCAATCGTATCTGCAGCCGCGCACTGCTCAAATACATCTTCAATGGATTTCATGTAGTAATCCAGAGCTTTTTCCTTTGGCATTCCTTCCGGATTTCTATAATAGTATGGAAACTGTGCGCGAAACACCCCGTTTGCCAAAGGTCCCATGCCTGCCGCATATGCCTTCTTGGAAGTCATTGTCATAGTCAGGAACGTTCTTCCGTGGAACGCCCCGGAAAACACGATGATATTGGGACGTTTTGTAAAGGATTTCGCAACCTTCACCGCATTTTCATCGGCCTCGGCACCGCTGTTTGCAAAATAGGCTTTCTTTTTTTCTCCCTTCACCGGAGCAATCTGCGCCAGTTTTTCCGCCAGTGCAATGTAGCCTTCGTGAGTCACGACATTGATCATCCCATGAAAATAGTGATCCGCCTGCGCTTTCACGGCTTCCACAACCTCCGGCTGGGAATATCCGATATTCAAAACACCAACTCCTCCGATCCAGTCCAGAAATTTATTTCCGTCCACGTCCTCAATCATCGCACCCTCGCCGCGCGCAATCACAACCGGATAGGAACATCCGATGGCATTCGGAATCGCCTCTTTTCTTCTATTGATCATCTCCTGCGCTTTCGGTCCCGGAAGCGTCTCTGTAATTATTTTCGGTAAATCTGTTCTAAGCATATCCATTCCTCCCAATCTTTTCCTCGCCGTCATAAACTGCAGAGCCTGCCGCTGGCAGCTGCTGCAGATGTATGGTAACGCAAAAAAACAAGGGGTGCAGAGCACTTCCTTGTCCTTCGTGGGTTCAGTATGCCATATTTTTTCTCTTTCTTCTATGGGATGAAAGCACAATTCTCTTTTCATCCTTTGTGCTCCATGCACAGTTTTTGTTGACTTTTCTTCGCTGTTCATGCTATCCTTTTGAAAAACTTATGCAGGGAGGAATTTTTATGGCATTATCACTTCGTCGGATTTTCCAGGAGACCAGGCACAGATATCATCTGGAACTGGTCTGCGGAGAAGAGGGGCTGGACAATATTATGAGCTGGGTTTATATCTCGGAGGATATACACACCTCTGATTTTCTCCAGGGCGGCGAACTGATCATTACGACCGGTGTCAGCGGACATCAGAGCAGTAGCTGGCTTTCCCGTCTGATCTGCACGCTGATTGCCCACAATACCTGCGGACTGATCCTGAATATCGGCCCTTACATCAAGCGGGAAGATATTTCCGATGAAATCCTTTCTCTCTGTAAACAGGCAAATTTCCCTCTTTTTGTCATGCCATGGAACATTCGCATCGCTGATATCACCCACGATTATTACGAGAGGATCTTCCGCGACACACAGACGGAAACTGCGATTACGGATGCCTTTCAGGAACTGCTTTTTTGCCGCAATGCGGAACACGGACTGGCTGTCCTTCAGTCAAACGGCTTTCCGGATACGCTGACCTACGAGATCTGCTGTCTGCGGTATGAGTCTGCTCCCTCCCTCTTTTTTCCGGTTCTGAAACGCCAGCTGAAAACTCTTCATCCATCCTTCCATCTGTGCCGCATGGAACAGAACTTGCTGATCATTGCCCCCGGCATACCACAGGATCAGATGATATCTGCTGTCACTTCCATGGAAGAAGATCTTCTGGCGCGTTTCCCGAATCTTTTGCTTTACGCAGGAATCGGAAGCACCGCAGCTTCGCTTTCGGAACTTTCCCGCAGTTATTTCCAGGCAAAAGCCGCAGCTGCCATGGCGGCACACAGCAAATGTTCCCTGTACTGTTTTGAGCATATGGGTTTTTTCAAAATACTTTTTTCTGTGAATGACCGCCGTGTTCTGGAATCCTATGTACAGGAGAAACTGGGTGTTCTCATTGAAAACGACCAGACGCATCACACCGGTTACATGGATACTCTGCATCAGTACCTGATCTGCGGCGGAAGTATACAGAAAATTGCGGCGGCACTTTTCTGCCACCGCAATACCATCAGCTACCGTATTCGTATTATAAAAGAAGAATTCGGATATGACCTGGATGACGGCCATGCATGTTTTGAACTGACTGCCGCATTTGAGATTCTGGAATATCTCAGAATACTCCGATAATGTCATGCTCCGGTCCATTTGCAGGTCTGCCATCCAAGGCGGCCGAAGCGCCTGGTCTGCAGGCAGATTTCTTTCTGCAGATTTTCCCCAAATAACTTCTTTGTCATCCGCCATTTCCAGTTTTTTCCCACTGTGGAGGGCTGATTCATTCTGGTTTCATTGCCAAATCCCAGATAATCCTGCATGGGAATGATGCAGAGTGCTGCCTGACTGCGCATCACAAGTCCGATCATCGGACGGAAAAGATATTCGTCCGGAGTATAGCTGTCACACAGATACTTACGCACCATCGCTTTTTCTTCCCTGGAAATGCTCTGCAGCCAGCCTGTCAGTGTCTCATTGTCATGAGTTCCGGTATAGGCCACACAATTCTCCATATAATTGTGCGGCAGATAATCACTGGCACATCCTGTATCCCTGGCATCAAAAGCAAACTCCAGCACCTTCATACCGGGAAATCCGCTCTCCCACACCAGGCGGCGCACTGAATCCGTCATATAGCCCAGATCTTCTGCAATCACATCATGCTCTCCCAGAGCCTCCCGCACCCGGTAAAACAGATCCATTCCCGGTCCTTTTTCCCAGTGGCCTTCCACCGCACTGTCAGCCCCATAAGGAATCGAATAATACTCATCAAAGCCACGGAAATGGTCGATACGTACCACATCATAAATGCGAAAGCAGTGTGCCAGGCGTGAAATCCACCACTGATACCCTGTATTTCTGTGATAATCCCAGCGATAAAGCGGATTGCCCCAGAGCTGCCCTGTGGCGGAAAATCCGTCCGGCGGACATCCCGCCACGGCGGACGGCACATTATTCTCATCCAGCTGAAAAAGCTCCGGATGGCTCCAGGTGTCTGCGCTGTCCATGGCCACATAAATCGGGATATCCCCTATGATGCGGACTCCATGTTCGTTCGCATACCGTTTCAGATCGTTCCACTGCTTATAAAATACATACTGCATATACTGTTGAAATTCGATATCAAAATACAGTTCCCTGCGGTAATAATCCATGGCGTTTGCCATGCGAAGTCTGATATCCTCGGCCCATTCTGTCCAGGGTGCACCGCCAAACCGGTCCTTCACCGCCATAAAAAGTGCATAATCAGAAAGCCACCAGCTGTTTTCTTCCAGGAACTTCTGATACTCCGGATTGCGGCTGATATCACTGCGCTCATAAGCCCTTCTCAGAAGAAGATAGCGCCCCTCATATATTTTTTTATAGTCCACCTCATCTGCTTTTGTTCCAAAGTCCACCGCGTCACACTCTTCCTTCGTGAGCACCCCCTCTGCAATCAGAGTCTCCAGGCTGATAAAATATGGATTTCCCGCAAAGGTTGAGAAAGACTGATAAGGAGAATCCCCATAACTGGTGGGACCAAGGGGAAGAATCTGCCAATAGCACTGTCCAGCCTCCTGAAGCCAGTCTACAAAATCATATGCGCTTTTTGAAAAACATCCAATGCCGTATTCAGACGGCAGGCTCGTTATGGATAGCAAAATCCCTGCTGCTCTGGTCAACTTTCTTTTCCTCCTCTGTCTCAATCATCACTCCGAAATGGTCGGAAACCTGCGGGTACTCTTTTCCGTCGCAGATTACACGACAGCTTTTTACCCGCACACTCTGCAGACTCCAGATATAATCAATTCGCATCCCACTGTCTGTTTTTTCATCCCGCCATCCGTCAATTGCTTCCTCCACGGTATTTTCACCGTGTGTCTCTTCTGCCAGTAAATAGGCATCCTTCCATCCGGTTTTTTTAACATAGTCATAGCCTTCTCCTCTGACCTGTGCCGGACTGTTGAAATCTCCCATAACCCACAGATTTCTCACGTTACCTATTTTGCCCTGCAGACCTGTCAGAACCTGATCCCACTGATCTGCAAATGCCTCGCCGTCCTTTTTCCACCATCCCATGTGAACCGTGTAAAACCAGCTTTCATCCGTTCGGATTCCAAGGATCTTGCGCCGTCTCCAGTTATGAAAATCATCGGTGCGGCTGACTGTGAACTGATCTGTCTCAAGGATGGGACGGCGCGAAAAAAGCGCCAGTCCCTCCTCATAAATATCATATCCCAGCTTGATCGGTATCCAGGTCCAGAAATAGCAGATGCCCCGTTTCTCCAGCAGACCGGCCAGCCTGGCCGCGTGGTTTCCTTCCCGGATCACTCCTTCACCGTCCTCACACCTGACATATCCCTTCAGGCGCTCCTCCGGCAGGGCAGATGCATCCCGCCTCTGATTTACCTCCTGAAGTCCCATAATTTCCGGCTGTTCAACAGCAGCCATTTCTGCAAACTGTAAAAGCTTTGTTTCGTAATCCTTCTCCACAAGGCTGTGGGTGTTAAAGGTAAGTATCTTCATTTTTCCCTCCAGGATCTCCCTGCATTCGTCTGTAGCCGGACACCCGTTCAGACATCACAGAATATCGTTGATATCGGATTTTAACACATCCGCCTTTGGTCCGTAAACGGCCTGAATTCCATTATCCTTTTTCAGCAGTCCCAATGCGCCTTCTGCTTTCCATGCCGGAAGCTCCGCCACCTTGTCCGGGTCCTTCACCGTCACGCGCAGTCTCGTCATGCAGGCATCCACAAGTGTAATATTCTCCCTTCCGCCAAGAAGTGCGATAATACGCTCTGCCTGTTCTCCACCGTTCCCGGAGGCAGCCGGTTTCGCATCGGTCTCCTCATTATCGTCTGTATAATTTCCAAGACGTCCCGGTGTGGCAAACTGTAACTTTCCTATCATGAAATAAGCAACAAAATATCCGATCACAAAAAACGCAATCACGCAGATCACAAAATGTATAATGTCTCCCGTCAGCCCTGCTTTCACGGACATCGGGATACGGGTGATAAACTCCAGGTTTCCAAAGGAATGCAGCCTCAAATCCCAGATACCTGCCATGGCAAAAGCACAACCCTGAAGCACAGCATACACCAGATACAGCGGCAGTGCGCAGAACATGAACATAAACTCCAACGGCTCCGTTACGCCGGTCAGAAAGACTGCAAGCACCGTAGACAGAAACATGGATTTGTATTTTTTCCGTTTATCCGCATCGACTCTGCGGTACATAGCCAATGCAATGCCAAGAAGAAGACCGGTTGCGCCAATCATCTGTCCCACCTTAAAACGGGCCGGTGTCACTGTGTTCAGAAGATTCGTATAAGAAGCCATATCTCCTGCATCTTTGAAATTAATCAGGTCAGTCACCCATGCAAGCCACAGCGGATCCTGTCCAAATACCTGGGAACCTGCGCTGATACCTGTCTGAATCGTGTAGGTTCCGCCAAAGGAAGTATAATTCATCGGTATGGTCAGCATATGATGCAGACCAAAAGGCAAAAGCAATCGTTCCAGAGTTCCATATACAAACGGAGCCAGCACCGGCGATGTGGATGAGGAATTTGCAATCCAGACACCAAAGGAATTGATTCCTGTCTGTACCACCGGCCAGACCACGGCCAGAATCAGAGAAATGATCACCGACCAGAGCATAACCACCAGGGGAACAAAACGTTTTCCATTAAAGAAAGACAGCGCATCCGGGAGTTTTCTGTAATTATAATACTTATTATACACCGTACCGCCGACAAAACCAGCAATAATTCCCACAAATACACCCATATTCAGCGCCGGGGCACCCAGTATTGATGTGAAATAACCATTTACCAGAATCTCCTGTCCAAACAACGTGTAGGTCACTGCATTGGGATCTGCCAGCATATCACCTGTCACACCAAAAATCGCTCCTGTGATACGGTTGATCAGAATAAATGCGATGACTGCCGCAAAGGCACCGCCTGCACGTTCCTTTGCCCAGGAACCACCGATCGCTGCTGCAAACAGGATATGCAGATTGCTGATGACAGCCCAGCCGATATTTTCCATGGTGCTTCCTGCCATAAGAATCAGATGAACATCCGCACCCGCCATCTGAACCAGCTTACCAAGAGTGATCATCAAACCTGCCGCAGGCATGACAGCGATAACCGTCATCAGTACCTTACCAAGCTTCTGCAGAAAATCAAAGTTCAGAGCAATTTTTTTCTTTTTTTCCTTCTTCTCCTCTGCTTTTTTCTCCGGCTTTTCTTCCGTATTTTTTTCCGGAGCACAGTCATCAAGTACGGTCAGTATAACCGTCTTTCCTGCTTCCATCTTTCCTTCACTGCAATTTAAGCTCTTCCCTTCCATACCGTCACATACCAGAACCGGTGTGATTGGATTGATATGGTTCTTTTCCAGGAATTCAAGATCCACTTCTGCCACAAGATCACCTTTTTTAACCTTGTCTCCCACTTTCACATGGCTTTTAAAACATGCGCCATGCAAAGACACCGTTTCCAGTCCGATATGAACCAGAAGCTCCAGTCCATTCTCTGAGCGGAACCCATACGCGTGAAGGGTATCTGCCACAGAAACAACCTCTCCGTCTACGGGACTCACAATTTTTCCATCACGTGGAATCACTGCCACACCATCCCCGATAATTTTCTCCGAAAATACCGGATCCGGAACCGTTTCCAGTCCAACTGCCTGTCCGGTAACCGGCGATACGATGGAAATTCCCATACAGGTATCTTCTTCTCTCATCCTAAAAACCTCCCTTTCTCCTGCCCTCTTACGGCTTCCTTTGTTTTTTGTTTTCCTCTGTTCCTTTCCTTCTGCCGTCTGATCTTTTCTGCATCCCAGAGTTTTCAGCGTGCAACTATTGTCTTTCATTTTTTGTATTTATTGTGCAATCGCTTGCATTAAATATAATATGTTTGCACAGCGTTTTCAAGTCTTTTTTTTCCTGTTTTTTCATTTCTACGTTTCCCACAAGAATTTCCCTTTCTTTTTGTGCATTTTCACTCCTGGAAGTCCCGGTTTCAAATTCTTCCCAATCGGTTTTCTTTATGCAAACCTCAGCCTCCTTGTTTGCATGATTTGCATAATTTATGCATCTAATTTTTCTTTCCTGTTGCATAACATAGTTGACTTCTCCCTCTGTTTCTCTTAAAATAAGAACAGAATCAGACAAGGAGGAGCATCAAATGGCTGTTACGATCAAAGACGTTGCTGCGTTAGCCGGAGTATCACCTTCCACCGTATCACGCACCTGCAAGGATAATCCTGCAATCAGCGCCGAGACAAAGGAAAAAGTCCGCCGTGCCATGGCTGTACTTGGATACGAGCCCAATTTTCAGGCAAGCAACCTTGCCTCCCACACTTCCAATTCACGCACCATCGGTATTATTCTCCCGGTTTCCGTAAAGGAAGCCTATGAAAACTCATTTTATCTGGAGGCAATCCGCGGAATCAGCCAGTTCTGTAACCAGCGGCAATACATCAACACCGTGATCACCGGTCAGAGCGAAGATGAAATTCTCCAGGTCATCCGATCCATGACACGCAGCGGACAGGTGGACGGATTTATTGTTCTTTATTCCAGAGAGCAGGATCCCGTCATTGACTATCTGTACAATGAAGGCCTACTCTACGTACTGATCGGAAAAGCAAGTCAAAATGCGAATCAGACGATCTACATCGACAACGACAACCTGCTGGCCGGTCAGGAGGCCGCAGAGTATCTTTACAACCTGGGCCACCGACGCATCGCATATATCGGAAGCGACAACAGGCTGCTCTTTTCCGCAGACCGAAAAGCCGGATACCAGCTGGCTCTTTCCCGTTTCGGGCTTCCAAAATGTCCGGAATACTGTATTGAGATCCGATCGCTTTCAAAAAATGACTGCGAACCTGTCTATTCGCTTCTGAAAAGTGAAGAACGCCCAACCGCCATTATTGTAAGTGATGATATTATCGCAGTCGTACTGGAACGTGCCTGTTTTGAACTGGGGCTTTCCATACCAAAAGATATTTCCATCGTCTCCTTTAACAATTCCCTGCTTGCCAGACTGACTTCTCCCATGCTTACCTCCATCGATGTAAATTCCTGTCAGCTTGGCACCGAAGCGGCATCACAGATTATAAACCATATTGAAAACCCCAACCTGCTGGCCACCAAAATTATCGTGCCGCACCATATCATCGAGAGAGACAGCTGCAGAAGCCTTTAACATGAAAAAACGGTACGGGATCGGTGACACAGTAAACGCCATTCAGGAATCAGGAAAGGAATAATGAATTCATATGAACGAAACAGAAATCAGACAGATCGTAAAAAATCAGCGCAGTTATTTTTATTCCGGCGCCACACTGGATGTGGAATTCCGTATCAATGCCCTGAAAACCCTGAAAGCTGCCATTTTGAAATACGAATCCAGGATCAACGATGCCATACAGAAGGATCTTGGGAAAAGCCCCTTTGAAAGCTATATGTGCGAGACAGGACTCGTCCTCTCTGAAATCAGCTATATGCAGAAACACATCCGTTCCTTTGCCAGAGAAAAAACGGTACGGACGCCCCTTGCACAGTTTCACTCCCGCAGCTTCAAAAAGCCCTCCCCCTACGGTGTGACCCTGATCATGAGTCCCTGGAATTATCCATTTCTTCTGACACTGGATCCTCTTGTGGATGCGCTTGCCGCCGGAAACACCGCTGTGATCAAGCCGAGTGCTTACTCACCAAATACCAGTGAAATCATGCACCAGCTGATTTCTGAATGTTTCAGCAAAGAATACGTCACGGTTGTCACCGGAGGACGTCAGGAAAACACCTGCCTGCTGAGGGAACATTTTGATTACATTTTCTTCACCGGAAGTCAGGCTGTGGGAAAAGAGGTCATGCGCTGTGCTTCCAGCCATCTCACTCCTGTCACTCTGGAGCTGGGCGGAAAAAGCCCCTGTCTGGTGGAGAAGAGCGCCAATATTCCTCTTGCCGCCAAACGCATTGTATTCGGCAAGTATCTGAATTGCGGGCAGACCTGTGTTGCCCCTGATTACATTTACTGTGACCAGGAAATCAAAGATCAGCTGATTCGGGAAATCAAACGTCAGATCCGGCTTCAGTTTGGCACAGAGCCTTTACAGAATAATAATTACGGAAAGATTATAAACGAAAAACATTTTGACCGCATCTGTGGCCTGATAGATGTAAAAAAACTGGTCTGCGGAGGACGCACAGACCGCAGCACACTGCAGATTGAGCCATCTGTGCTGGATTCTGTCACCTTTGATGATCCCATCATGCAGGAAGAGATTTTCGGTCCGCTGCTCCCGATCCTCACCTATACCGATATCGATGAGGCAATCGCCAGAATCAACTCCATGAGTCACCCGCTGGCACTGTATATTTTTACCGGTGACAAATCCATTGCCGGAAAAGTCACCGAAAGCTGCGGTTTTGGCGGAGGCTGCATCAATGACACCATCATCCATCTTGCCACCAGTGAAATGAGCTTCGGCGGTTTCGGGGAAAGTGGAATGGGCGGTTATCACGGGAAACGGGGTTTTGATACTTTTTCACATGAAAAAAGCATCGTGGACAAAAAGACCTGGATCGACCTCCCGATGCGCTATCAGCCTTACCGGAAATTAAACGAAAAACTGATCCATCTGTTTCTGCGGTAACCCGCAAAGACAGATGGATCTTTGTCTCTAATCAATCAGATCATTCTGAAATCTCGAAAGGTGTTCATAAGGAAGGATCAGCCTTCCTCTGTACAGTCCGCAGCCATCATTGATGAGGCTGTTATCTGCCGCAGCAAACATATTTACATCCAGATCTGCCAGATTCAGCTGCAGAATACGCATGCCGCGTTCATAGGCCTCATCAAAATAGATGCATTCACCTTCCGGGATGGCATCCCTGCGCGCTCTTTCCTTCTGCTGACGTTTCTCATAGCCCAGATGATTGGCAGAACCGATCTCCGCAATATCATCCATCTCTTTTGTACGAAGCTGAACCTCCATGTAGGACCTTGAGGTATTATCATAGAAGGTGATATGCAGAGACTGATAACCATACTCACTGGCGGCACAGATATAATCCCGGTAATAAGACCGCACCTCGTCATTCATCCGTGGAGATGTACTTTCTTTCACACCATGTGCCGATTCTGCCGTAAATCCACGTTCCTCCAGAAAACCAGGCAACTTATTTGCAATCTGATACAGGTACTTCAGCTCCTCCTCCCGCCTGTCTTCTCCTTCCCGCAGGTGACATTTCGGCAGAGAGATCACGATCCGGTAGGCAATCAGATCCCGAAAGCAGTTGAGGCGATTTTTTAACTGAGACACGGGAGGATATGAGCCGTGTTTCCTGTAATAATCGTAAATATACTCTACAATATAACCATTAAACTTCTCCTCCGCACGTATCAGAGATTTAATCCGCCCTTTGAAGGTAAACGCCAGAAAAGGATATTCCTTTGCCATATATTTGTAAAACTCCCTGATTCTCTGCGACTGAGCCGTCAGGAAGTCATTATGCTCCAAAAGCTCCATGATCTGGAGCAGAAAATTGCTGTGCGCCAGATCAATCTCATTGTGTGTTTTTTTCGCTTCTTTTCGCAAATCTTCCAGATATCTCTGTATAATCTTCAGCACCGTATCTCCCGAATACAGGTAATCGTTTAATGTGATCATACTTTTCTCTCTTTCTGCGTATGCATGTTGTTTGTAGGAATCATACCACATCTGGCGGCAGCGGGCAATCAAAAAAAGCCGTCCGGATTTCCGAATTGAAATCCGGACGGCTGCGAAAGAATTTATTTTCTTTTCGAGAGCTACTTCGTTTTCACTGATTTTGCCTTGCTCCATGCTGAGTAATATGACTTTCCGTTTACTATCATATACGTTCTTACCTGTACATAGTACTTCTTCTTAGCCTTAAGCCTGGTAATCTTCATGCTTGTCTTCTTGTAGCCCTTTACATTCTTTATCTTGACCTTTGTCATCTTCGATGATGTACTGTATCGGATCTGATATCCTTTGATCTTCGATTTCGCCATCTTTTTGGACTGTTTCTTCCACTTCACAGTGAATGCTTTCTTTGCTCCCGACACCTTGGAAATTGAGGTTCCTTTCGGGTTGATGTTAAAGTATTCATCCATCGAGCCGGAATACTTGTCACTCGAGCTCTTAAATGTAACCGTTACCTTGTAGCTACCGACATTCTTGCGACCGCTTGCGAAGGATACCGTATAATGGTTTGACGGGATTGTATTTCCGCCTGCATCAACAACCTGTACACTTGGCGTATTTACTCTGCCATTGTAGGTGTAGTCTGTTGGCTGAAACTTAATGGCGGATACTTTTGGAATTACCGTTGTTTCATAGGTTTCGTTACATACCGTACAAGTCTTTACAATCTTTCCGTCTGCGTTTGCAGTTGCTTTTGTTGTGGTTGCTTTGCCATCGTGGATATGTTCCCATTTCGCATAGAATACTTTATCGCCGGTATCGGTGAAACTGATTGCCGTAACAGGGCTGCCCGTTAAAGCTTCATTGTCATACCAACCCTTGAACTTGTGGCCGGCATAGGTTATATCGTTCTCTGTCGGAAGGCTTACCCCTTCCCCGTTGGTGTAGCTGGTCACGTTCTTTCCGTCCTTGATCGTTCCGCCATTGGTGATGAGAGTCACTTTATTGGTTTTCTTCACGGTGACCATGGCGCTCTCTACAGCAGATCTGTTTCCGTTTCCGTCTTCTGCCAACAGGGAAACCAGATCACTTAATTCATTTGCCACCGTTTCCATAATTGGCTCCTCATTTTCATCAACCTGAATCTGTCCTTCTTCATCATATACCGGTATTTCTTTCGTCAGCTCAAGCTTACCGGTATAGGAGAATCTTCCGGTTTCATCAGCAGTTGCAGCTTCTATCGGATTTCCGTAGTAGTCTTCTTCATTGAGACAAACCTTCATATTTGGTTCTGTCACGCCGGTTATGGTATATTCTCCGGTATTCGGATCAGCATATACTACGGAATCGTCCAGACTGAGCATAGGAGCGGTGTCATCCTTCTGCACCAGCAGGTATTTTGTTGTGGTGTCGGTGTAAGTGCCCTGATCCACCGCCGCATCAATCTTGAACATCACGGAACCGATGATATTTGTGTTGTCGATAGAGCACTCTCCAGTGTATTCATCATTTGTATCCATCCTGGTCACAGTGAAGGCGGCAGTTGTTCCATCCTGAACAGAAGGTGTCAGATACCAGGTATTGTTGTCGCCTCCGCCTGCGACGCAGGTGAATACGCCGTCTTCTTCCGTAATCGTTTGTTCAACAAACTTGGAGGAAGGTCCGCTTCCCTTCAGGGTCTTAAGTACTACGTTGATATCAACCGGTGTATAAGCAGGCAGATCCGAGTCATTCGATAGGGTCTCTGTACTATAAACCTGAGAATTCTCAATCTTTTCTCCTTCTTCCGTCAGATACTTGTAGGCCTGTACGCCGATTTTATAGTTTTTGTCTGCTTCAAGAGCTGTCGTGTCACCTTTCGATTCACCATTCTCTCCGATATCCTCTCCGGCTACCGTAAGGGCCATATCAAGGGAAAACTCCCCAGTATCAGGATCATAGGAGATACCGCTAATCTTTCCGTCTTTGATATCCGCTGCATCGTAGGCATATCCCCTGCCGGTGTCTTCGTATTTTCCATCAGTATTCTGGTAAATCGTAACCTTGTAACCGTCGGCATTTGCAGCCTCGCTCCAGGAAGCGTTCATGATCTCATTACCGATTGGTTTTATTTTTGCCTCACCAGGGGCGTCAGGCTGCGCGGTGTTGGTATAGGAAACAGAACCAAACTCCTTCGTGTCAACAGGAAGAAGGATTTCCTCCTGCGTGGTTTTGCCATCTTCATCCTCGACCTCGATTGTGGCTTTGCGCAGAAGGCTTGTGGTCACGTAGTAATTGCCCGTCGGAAGCATAGTGCCTTCGTTCGGAATTGTGACGGAAATATTGTCGGAATTTGTAATTTCTGTGTTCTCAATAAGGTATTCCGCCTCTCCTTTTTCATTGCCAAAATAGGTTGCAAGAACATATTCCGCATCAGTGTTGGCATTCTCTATCTTTCCGCTTAAGTCGCAGCCATTCAGCTCCATATTGAGGCTATCAAAAGGCATGGAAGCGTTCAAGCTTGCATTAAAATCTGCAAGGTCGCTGGTTACCGTCCATTTATCTCCCACAGAAGCATTCTTGCCCAAACCGATCATCACACAGTCTTTGCCCTTGCCATTGGTGGTCACCATGGCATTGATCGCGGATTCATTGGTGATTTCTTCATTTTCGTTATATTCCGGCCATGTCAAAGTAATAGGCTGACCATCTTTGGAAACCGTCAGGCTGTTCGCGAAAGCGTTAATATCTGTGCCATCGGCCGGTGTTGCCATCAACAGGACGGTAGCGTCACCCGGAAGTGTCTGTCCCGCTTCTGCCTCTAATTTAACCTCTTTACTGTAGTCACTGCTTCGTGCAACGCTGACATTATTCTCTTCGTTTTCCGTTACAGAGGCGGCCAACGGCTCCATACTTACACTCACGAGTGCAAGGGCGCCCTCGTCTTCTGCAGTGTATGCACTGTAGCTTCTCGATTTGTGATCGTCCCAGTTCCACTCCGGCAAATCGCTCCAGAATGGCTTTACGGTAAATCCAGCATCGTTGTTCGGGAAGATATAGTACGCACGCCATGCTGCAATTGCCCAGTCTGCCTCTTTCATTAAGCCGCCGTAAACCTTAAAATTATCAAATGCGTATTTTACCGCATCCTCGAAATTTTTACCGCTAACCTGTATAGCACTGCTTGCTCCGAGATAGAACGCAATTTCGGTCGATGCAATCTTCTTGCCACCAATAATATCCACACCGTCCGGAATATGCACACTACCTTTCACATCGCCGTTCAGATCTGCTACTACATATACACTACTCGGCTTTCTATAGCTGTTCAATCCGCCAAAAACACTGGCATTGACTTCACCGCTCGCCTGGAATACCTTGGATTTACGAGGAACACTGACATGCAAGCTGGCCCCTCCTAATGCACTGAGACCTGTGTAAGTCGTATTTTTGTATTTTCGCGTTTCGCCCTGTATTCCCTCATAGAAAGAGAATTCGTCAATCAGGTTCAGTTTCTTCAGAACTTTTATGCTTACATCCTCTGCCTTCATCTTATAATAAGCAGGACCAAAGGTATATGTAGCCTTCGCCTCGATGGTATGCAGCACATCTCCTCTTCCGGTAATAGAGAGATTGATCGGTGGAATAGCGAAAAAGTCACCGTTAAAAGTCTCAGCCAGGTGATCAAAGCCGCCGCCGGCACCCGATATGTTCGCCACAACAACCGGAGGGACAAGCGGAATCTTTGCCGCTTCGGAGCCCACAAAGAAATACAGCTTGTTCGGCATAAGGTCTCCCGTTTTGTCAAATCTCATCAGCTCCAGTTCCGCTTCTGTCTCGAACAGATCGAACACATTCAGTTCCAGATTAAAATGGTAGTAATTCTTGAAAGTGTCGATTTCACCTTCCAGACCGCCCATCTCCAGACCTAGCATCTCCGCTGTACTGATACTTCCTTTCGCACGGATGCCGTTGAACTTGAATTGGCCGTTCTTATTGATTCCGTAGCCAAGCTCTTCCATTGCGATTTCCGCACCCTGAAACAACGCAAATCCAGCCTCACCCGTAAAGTTTAAATCGCCGTTTGGCTTGATTATCGCTCCTTTGAGTTCTACTGTAGTACCCGGAATATCGATGGCTATGACAGCAGAATTGGCACCAGGATCGATGGTCGCCACCAGCCCGTTATCCCCGGGTTCCATGGCAAGACCCCCTGTCCCTTTCTCCTGGAAAAACTTGAAGGACGGGGCATTCAGACCGACTCCGCTAAGTTCCACACTGCCGTCCTTTCCCACGGAAAAACTGCCGGTGGAAACAGGCCAGACTGCCGTGACACTCTTAGAAAGCGACGCTACGCCGGAGGTGAACACATATCTTCCATCCTGTTCTTCAAAATCGCCTCGAATGACCGCCACAGGGGTGCCTTTTTTATATATAGCATCCTCGTTATCGGCAGGAATCGCCTTGTACCCGTTGTTGTCTTTGTAGATGCCCAGGTGCTTTGCCGTAACAGCCACATCTTCAAACTGGTCGACGGGCGTGAAGTTTGGTTCATCCATCGCACGGAGTCCCCGGAAACCCCAAAGTGTGATTCCGTGTATTTCGGTCCGCTCCCAGCCCATCAGGTTAAGAGGAGTTTCCAGAGTCACATCTCCGGAGCGCGTTGCCGAAAAATACCCCGGTAGATTGTCTACCACTGAGGGGCTGGTATCATAATAATGGCCATCTACATAAGCAGAGTAAAAGTCAGTCAGAGCCGTAAAAGGATTGGCCCAAGCATACCCCTTGGTCAGAACCTCGGTGATGGCCGTGCCTTTGCTATTCATTCCTGTACTAGGTGTACTCCACCAGGAAAGGTCATCGGCCTTCACATGGTAAAGGTCAGTGCCGATACCGGTGGTGGTGTGAGTGTATCCTTCCGCGGAACTTCCCGTAGCCGTACTCATATACATTCCCGGTCCGGTTGAAACCGTTTCATGCCCCATGCGATTGAAGCCTTTCATCTCCGTGTTGAAACTTAAGTCCAGTTCATCGGAGTAACCGATATAACCGTCATCCTCATATCCGGCCTCAATTTCACAACGAATACCGTAGGTTCCTTTATCGTTTTCGTCATCCGTAACCCTGCCTGCTTCACTGAAACCGCTGTACTTACCCTCGTCAAGGCCAACAATGTAATATTTGGTTTTCACAGTATAAGAATGCTTTTGTGACAATTTCTTAAGCTGCGTATAAGGTTTGAATACATAGCTGACTTCAATCGAATTCCTTGAATGTTTAATCGACCAGCTATCATAGATGATCTCCTTGGAGTTCGCCGAAAAATAGGGCCGCTGATAGACACCTTTGTCGAACACCATCTCATAGGCCTCTCTCGCAGATGCCTGGGTTCCCTTTTGCGCAGGAACCGTCACAAGATAGATGTTTTTGTCTTTGTCCTTCCCTGTCATCCAGTACATACGAATGTAGTCGTTCTCAATCCAGTCTACCTGGTAGTTTTTATAGATGCCTGTGGGCATATCCGTTGGCTTAGTGTCAACAATTTGTTCCGTCAATGCGCCCACCATGGCATAGGTCTTCATTGGGGCAACGCCCATAATCAGGCATAGTGCCAGCAATATACTGATTATTCTTTTCATTATTTTTTTCAAATACTATCCCTCCTTATCATAACTTCTTCTTTTGAGCCGGATGCAGATTACAGTCAGAGCAACCCCCGCCACAAAGGCGACAATTCCAATGACAACATAGGCTCCCACACCGTCTCGCAACAGCACCGTACCGTAGGCGTCTGCCACCGCCACTGTGCCCGGTCCCTGTACTCTTCTGAAAAGAACGCCAATGCCGGCGAAGAGAAACAGGTTGCACATTGTCAGGCAGAAAATCAGCCGATTTTCATATTTCTTTCGGTACTGCCGTGTCCTGCCTCGTATCTCCCGTAACCGGGTTTCCGTCTTTCCAGTCATAAAAAAGCCTCCCTTCTTTGTAATATGGGTCCCGCAAAACATGAGCAAGCAGCCATTTTTCGCAGAAAAATGAGCGGATTGCGAATGTTTTTAGGATTTCTCCGCGTTTTACGCTTACGAAATCCCTCTACTTTTTAAAAGACATGAAACGAAAAATCCTTCCACCCAAAACGACATTTTTTTCAAAAAAACGGGTGCTGACTCACAAAAATGAGCTCAGCACCCAACTGGTCTGAAATACGATTATTCAGGCATAATTTTAAGTTTTGGAAGCAGGAGCTTCTCCGCAAGTAAGAGGGCGATCAGAACCGACGGGAACAGATAGCCCGCAATCCTCCAGCCACCCTCCCCCGCAATCAACAGGTTATAGGTGGCATGGAACACAATACAGGCTCCCAGCAGGCCCACCGTTCCGGTAAAGGCCAGCCATCGGCGGCGAAACACATAAGAGAGTCCGAAACCAATCAAAATTCCGCAGAGAATATGCAGTGCCCCGGCGGAAAGCCCGCGAATCAGCAGGAACATAAAATTCTCCGCGCCATTTTCCATCAGATAGCATACATTTTCAAAAGTGGCAAATCCAACGGAAAGCGCAACGGCAACTTCGGGCAAATCCCGAACCTTTGGCTCAAAAATCAGAACGTAGAAAAGCAAGGGCAGCAGCTTCATTACTTCCTCGCATACCGGAGTGATCTCAACGACAGCAACGGTGGCACTGACACCATAATATCCCATGAAAAAGCTGTTGACATAGGCGGACAGCAGACATACGCTCATTCCGATGGTCATAAACAGCATGCATCTCCGGGTACGCCCCCCGAGAAACAGCATACAGAGCGTTAGCGGAATCGCAAGGCAAACAAAAATATTCTCAATATAGATCATTTTCCCGTCACCTCCCGAAGTGCCAGCGGCAGCAAAGCCCAAAAAGAAAAGGTCAACATAATATCTACGGCGAAGTAGAGATTAAAGTGAGTAAACTCCTTCATAAAACCGGACACCACATACAGGAGAAGCTGCAATCCCACACAGAGCAGCAGCCAGCAGTCGATAAGCCGTCCGTCGCCTCTGTACCGGAGCCGCCATACAGCGAGATATACAATTGGAGACACTACTCCGGCAAATGCAGCAGAAACAAAATAGGACGGGCCGAAAATCCGAAATGCCAGAACAACCGCTGCCGTAAGCAGGGCACAAAACAGAGACGGCAGGGAAAAAAACAGTCTTATCCGGTCTGTCCGTACCATTTGGAATGACAGCAGAAACAGATAACCTGCCAACCACGAAAACTCCGAAACATAGAAAACCTGAGGTACATCCCCAAAAATAAAGAGATGCAGAACCCAATAGAGCGTTCCCATGGAAATGCAGATATAAAACAGGGCGAGCATCAGAAAACGGCGGTCTTTATGCCGTAGTGTCACTGCAATCGCCGCCAGCGCCGTTCCAAACAACACGGCAATTTGAAAACAGTTGTCAATCAGTTCAAAGTTCATCGTTCAAATTCTCCTGCTGTTCTCTCTCATTCCTTCGGTGCAGACGGTACAAAAGCACTGTCACACAAACGCCAAGCAGAAAAGCCATAACCCCCATAAGGATATAAGCCAATGCTGCATGGCTTCCGACAAGGCTCGCCGCAGCAGAAGTATGGTGTACTTCGCCGCCGGTAATCCCCGTCGCCCATCCAGGCATAAACGAACCAATCCCAACGACGAGAACAAGGCAGGCCGCTATACAGATCATATCCAGTCCACGCTGTTTCTTCTTTTTCCGTTCCTTTTTTAATTCTGCCGTCCGCTTATGAATTAATCCGACGCGTTCTTCAGTCGTCCGCATAGGTAAATCCCTCCTGTTCCAAGATTGCTTTCAGTCGTTGCTTCCCACGGTAGACCAGCTTTGTAATCTGTTCCTCGCTCTTTTTCATAACCGTTGCCGCATTGCGGTAGCTCATATCCTCATAGTAGATCAGATAAAGAGCTTCCCTGTATTCTGCCTTCAATTTTTCAAGGGCATCATAAAGTTGTCGGCTACGCTCACTGCGATAAAGCTCCGTGTCAGCCAGCATGTCGCTGCACGGTTCAAAGTCCAATTCATCAAAACACAGAAATCCTGGCCTGCGTTTTTTCTTGTACCGAAAGGCAAGGTTTCGCGCCGTTTTATAAAGATATGCCTTAAACGATCCCGTGCCGGTAAGCGGACGCTCTTTTGCAAAAATCCGTGAAAATGTTTCGATCATCAAGTCCTCGGCTTCGTGCATATCTTTGAGATAACCATTTATGTACAGCGTCAATGCATCGCCGTATTTTTCAACCAGCAAATCGGCGGCTTTTTGGTCTCCGTCAAGATACCGCCGGTAAGCGGTTTCATCTGAAATCATGTTTGCCGCCTCCCTTCGTATTTTTTACAATTGTTACAACAACGCAGAGTAATTATATACAAATATCTGAGGCTTTTCAAGAAGTTCAGGAAAATCTTAATGATGATCCCCAATATCTTTGCATCCTCTTTCCGACTAATCCTTTTCGTTCACATTTCGGAATGCCGATCTGCTTTATATGTATTATATTCCGATTTCGGAATATAAATTGACTTTCTGCATATTATATGCTAAAATCGGAATACTATTTGATGGAGGTGATCATCTTGGTTGAAAGAAAAGAATACTTGAACCGTTTGATTCAATGGAAGGATGAACAGGTCATCAAAGTTGTCACCGGTATCCGACGATGCGGAAAATCCACCTTGCTGCTGCAGTATCAGACCTGGCTTAAGGCAAACGGAACCTCTGAGGAGCAGATCGTTTCTATCAATTTTGAAGAACTGGAACATGAAGAGCTACAGGACTATCGAAAGCTGTATGCCTGTCTCAAGGAGCATCTGTGTGAGGGGAAAAAGACCTACATCTTCCTGGATGAAATTCAGAAGGTTCCATCCTTTGAAAAGGTCGTAGACAGTCTGTATGTCAAGCCGGACGTGGACATCTACATCACCGGCTCCAATGCTTACATGCTTTCCGGAGATCTTGCCACTCTGTTGACCGGACGATATGTGGAAATTAAGATGCTGCCCCTGTCCTTTCGGGAGTTTCTGGAAATCACCGGCATGGATCCTTATCGTGGTCTCTCGGAATATATGCGCGACGGTGGTCTTCCTTATATCGCTGTTATGGACCGGACTCCGGAAAAGGTAGAAACCTACTTAGAGGGTATCTACAATACCGTTATCGTAAAGGACATTGAAGATCGGCAGGTCAGGAAGGAAACTGATTCGAATAAAAGAAAAATCACAGATATTCTCCTGCTGAAGACCATAGCCAAATATCTGGCCAGTGTGGCCGGAAATCCGGTCTCCATCCGAAGCATTACCGACTATCTGACTTCAAACGGAAGAAAAGTCTCCCCTAACACGGTGAGTGATTACGTTGAGGCTCTCACAGAATCCTTTATCTTCTATCCGGCAGAGCGTTTTGACATCGTGGGGAAACAGCTTCTGAAAGCGAATCGAAAGCTGTATATTGTAGACCTTGGCTTACGGAACCATATCCTGCCGCGCAGTCAATACGATCTTGGCTTTTCGCTGGAGAACATGGTTTATTTTGAGCTTCTTCGCCGGGGCTACCGTGTTATGATCGGAAAAATCGGTAATACGGAAGTGGACTTCGTTGCAGAAAAGCAGGGAACCTACACCTATTTTCAGGTTACAGCAGATATGACAGCGAAAGAAACCTTCGACCACGAGCTAAAAACACTGTCAAATATCCGGGATAACTACGAGAAAGTCGTCTTGACCGGAGATCGACTCACTATAGGAAACTACAATGGCATCCAGGTCAAGAATCTGTCTGACTGGTTGTTGGAAAAATAAAATCACACCACTTTGCACATGTAGCCATCTGCTTTGACACAGATGGCGACATGCTTTATCACTGCTGATCAAAAAATCTCTTTTTAAGTTTCTTCAGGAGCTGCTCTTTCTTCCATCGAACTGCTGAGCCGGTCATGCCATA
>JALEJP010000059.1 GCA_022769625.1 Lachnospiraceae bacterium
AAAAAGTGCATTTCCTGTATGCGCTGTGTCAAGCTGTGCTCTCATGATGCCAGAAAGGTCAATGGCGCTATGGTGTCGATTGCGGCTATGGCAATTAAGAAGGCTTGTTCGGTAAGAAAAGAAAATGAGCTGTTCCTGTAAGCAGAAGGCATTTTCAGAAAGCAGGAAATGACTATGAAAATAGGAATCGTAGATGTGGGCGGTGGACTCAGAGGCATTTACGCTGCCGGCGTTTTAGATTATTGTATGGACCAGGGTATTCGGTTTGATGTGGGAATCGGTGTGTCAGCGGGAAGCGCAAATCTGGCATCCTACACAGCAGGACAAAAGGGACGAAATTATCAATTTTATACCGAGTATGCGTTCAGAAAACAGTATATGAGCCTGGGTAATTTTATCAGGAAGAAATCCTATGTGGATATGGATTATGTCTATGGTACGTTATGTGGTGCCGATGGGGAAAATCCGCTGGACTACCCCGCCCTGCGTGATAATCCCATGGAGTTTTATGTCGTCGCCACAGACGCAAAAACCGGACAGCCGAAATATTTTGACAAGACAGATATAAGACAGGATGATTACAGCATTATGAAAGCATCCTCTGCAATTCCTTTCGTATGCAAGCCTTATATAGTGCAGGGAACACCCTATTATGACGGGGCGCTGGGCGATCCCGTACCGATTGAAAAGGCATTCCAGCTTGGATGTGACCGGGTCGTGGTGATTTTGACAAAACCGGAAAAAGAGCTTCGTACCTCCAGAAAAGATGAGAAACTGGCCGTCGGTATCCGGAAAAAGTATCCGGCTGCGGCAGAAAAACTGTGCCAGAGAGCACAGAGATATAATGAGAGCGTAGCCTTGGCGCAGGATTATGCCAGGCAGGGGAAGGCATTCATTGTTGCACCCGATGATACCTGTGGTGTCGATATTTTAAAGAAAGATAAGGAGTCTTTGCATCGCCTCTATGAAAAAGGATATATGGACGGGAAAAAAATCACGGACTACTTATCCTGAATTATTCACGGCAGTATATGCGTGCATAAAATCTGCCGTAGTTGCTGTTACAACCACTCTCAATACCTTATCCTGCCAGAAGATAGCCTATAAATGGGCAGACTTCTCCCGTGATAGGTTTAAATGCTTATTGTGGTTGTCAAGGTTCGTTAAAAGTTGTCATTCCAACTGTGGTCGCAAGTTACGGATATTTTCCAGTGTCTCATAGAATTCTTTCTTGTAGGGACAACTGCTACACAGCTTGAAATATTTATATCGTGCTGATCTTACCACTTTCGCGGCAATTTTCAGCAGTTTTAAACGAATGGTATCAATACGCTGTTTTCTCATACTGACAGCAAGTGCCAATCGCCTAAACCAATTGAATAGATTATAAGCTAATGTATGGATCAAAAGGCGGTTCGCATTTACCAGCTTGGAGGAACTGCTTACAGAGGCAAAGTCAAAACCGCTCTTGCCTTCTTTGATGAAATTTTCCATCTTGCCTCTGCCGCAATAGAACTGAAGTACCTGGTAGGGTTCCATTTCCATGGTTGTGACAATAAAGGTATATAGATGAATCATTTGCCCATAAGGCTTTTCGATTTTAAAAACAACTCTGCGCGGATGGCTCCATGAACCCGCCTGATACATGAACTCTCCATACTCGACGGCGTAATCCACCTGATTGAATTTTGTCGCGCGGTACAATGCCTGGTTTTCATCTTCAGCTAATTCGCGGAGCTTTGCATTCTCTTTCAGTCGGATGGCATATTTACAGTTCTTATCTTCAAGAACTTCATATAAATCGGGTGATGCAAAACCACTGTCACCTCGAAGGTAAAGCGGCATATCTGGAAAATCACAGATGAATTCATCCAGAAGAGATTTCATAAAAATGTCTGCTTCCTTGCTGCAATACATGGTACCGTCACGAAGTTCCGCTTTTAGAAGATCACCGGTTAATCCATCGTAACACAGCAGCGGATGATAACCGTGTGCCTGATAATGATAGTTGAAACCTTCTCCTTCCTGATTTCCATAAGCATCAAGAAGTGTGGAGTCGATATCAAAAAGCATGAATTCCGGTTTCTTAATGGAATAGATGACTTTGCGGAGTTCACGTGTAATCTGGTTTAGCTGGCTGATCGTATCTTCATCCATGCGGTTATAAAAGCGTGATAAGGTAGGCTGGGATGCCAGAGCATCTTTATCTAAAATAGCTGTCATGACGGGTTCGTTTGTCAGCTCATCTGCACAGTCATCCTCGAAGTAGGCACTGATAATCTGATAGATTACCTGCATCAGATTTGTATCATCTTTATGAATGCGAAACCATGCAGTATCATTGGTTTTGAACATGCGATTGATGAGCTTAACGGCTCCAATCTTAAACAGGAACTCTTTAAACAGGAGAAGCCCTGCATCGGAGGATAAATCGCCTCC
>JALEJP010000063.1 GCA_022769625.1 Lachnospiraceae bacterium
GCTTGCGGGACCGTGGATTTCAGGAGGGATTGAGTTTAACTGGCCGCAGCATCACAGACCAACCACCTATATGCCGGTGGACTATCAGCTTCAGAAGCAGGAGGACGGGAGCAAAACACTGCTGATAAACGATGTGGATCAGATGTATGGGACGAAAGCGATTGCAGCTTTTACCTTATATCCGGGAAAGGCATACATTGAAATCAGGCAAGAGAGGCTTATGAAGAGATGGAGAGAGGAAAAAGATTCCATACCGGTACCAGTTTCAGGCATTTGAGCAGGAAAAATGACGCAGCAGGTTCAGTGTCCGAAACCTGCTGCGCAAAAGTCCAGATAAGCGCTTTTGATCTGTTCTGCCATCTCCTGCAGCACCTGGGCTCGTTTCCCGAAGATGCGCACGGCCAGGTCACCTTTTGCAAGTCTGGTGACACCTCCCTGGCAGATATCCTGGGATTCCAGAATACTCCAGATCTGCTCCTGCAGTCCGGAGACGGCGGAAGACGGCAAATCCCCGGAGCCAGAGGGGCAGGAAAGGAATAGATTTGCCATATGAGTGAAGCACTCGAACAGGCCAAGACCTTCCATGGGCATGTGATCCGGCTCATAACGGGTGTTGTCACGATAAATCAGCACACCGGCGCGGAAGATCTGCACTCTTGAGGCGAACAGCCTATAGGCGAAGCGTTCCTCGTGTGCTGTCCGTCCGCAGGAGATGATTTCCTGGAGAAAGAGCCGTGAGGTGTCATCGGTCAGGTGGATATGCATGTCACTGGTGAAGGCGGAGCCTGCAAATGGAATGACAGGCTGGGGAAAATAAGAGAGAAAAGCATCGGACTCCACCTGGATCTGTATCTTCCGGGAAGCAGAACCGCCTTCCATTCTGTGGATTTTTTCGAAGGACTGGGACAGTATCTCCAATTTTGCGCCCGTTTCCACGTGATATATGAATTCCTGACAGTCTCCCCGCATGATTCCGGCGGAGGCGCACAGAGGCATGATCTGGATGGTTCCATCCGGCTTCTCAAATGGTGACATGATTTTATAGGGAGCCGTGAAGGAGACATCCTTCAGATAAGTTTTCCCTTCCCTGGCAGCGGCGCACAGGGAAATGCGGGAGATTTTTCCGAACTGGTTTTTCTCTGCCATGGCAGGCGTAAATTCTTTTTTCATGATTCCTGTCCTCTTTTCTGTGTGTTACATTCCTTCCAGAAGTACGTTTTTTTGAATCCAGGCCACCACATCATCCACATGCTCGTCGCCGCGAATGTTGGTAAAAAGAAAAGGACGGTTTCCGCGCATTTTCCTGGAATCCCGGTCCATGACTTCAAGACTGGCACCCACGTAGGGAGCCAGATCGATTTTATTGATCACGAGCAGGTCGGAACGGGTGATACCGGGTCCGCCTTTTCGCGGGATCTTGTCTCCCTCTGCCACGTCAATGACAAAAATGGTGGCATCCACAAGCTCCGGACTGAAGGTGGCAGACAGATTGTCACCGCCGCTTTCAATAAAGAGAATTTCGATATCCGGAAAGCGTTCCATCATCTCGTCTACAGCTTCCAGATTCATGGAAGCATCTTCGCGGATTGCTGTGTGCGGGCAGCCGCCTGTCTCCACGCCGATGATCCGTTCTACCGGGAGCACACTGTTCTTTGCAAGAAACTGTGCGTCCTCTTTCGTATAAATATCGTTGGTGATTACCCCAAGACTGTACTTGCCGGCCATTTTCCGGGATAATGCTTCAATGAGAGCCGTTTTGCCGGAACCAACCGGACCGGCCACGCCAATTTTTACATATGCCATTTGTAAGCCTCGTTTCTTTTTATATATTGTTTTTCCATCAGGACATGTAGATCCTGGAATAAAGTCTCTCATGCTGTATGCCCCGCAGGTCAAAGCCCGGGGCAGAAAGACAGAGATCCTCCTCCGTCAGATCTCTGACCTGGGAGAGGATTTCCTGAAAGCATCCGTAGCAGCCGCTTAGAATCTTCTGCCCTGAGCTTTGGCTTAGCGGGATGGTTTTCACACAGTTCGTGACCATTGCGGAGGCCTGGGCATAGAGAAAGTGGGACAGGGCATCGGAAAGAGGAATCTCCATGGCAGCACAGAACACGCCGTAAATACAGCAGTGACTGACCATTTTTTTGCCTCTTGCGTCCAGATAATCCCGGAAGATTCCACTTTCGCTTATGGGAAGCTTCAGATTTTCGATGGTTTTGGCAAACCGCGAACCCATTTTCCGCACGGCATCCCGCTGCTCGCAGGGAATGCGGGATGCCTCCAGTGTCTGTTCCAGCAGAAGAAGTCCATCCAGATCTGCTGCGAAAGCTTTTTCGTAAGCCAGACGTACAGCCAGAAGCTCCGTGTACGCAAGAGTCCATTTTAATTTGTGAAGGATGTATTCGCCTGCAGAAGCTTCGTCGTGGACGAGACCGTTCTGGATATAGGTTTCCAGTCCCTGGGAATGGGAATAGCCTCCGATGGGAAACAGTGCGTCATTTACCTGAAGAAGAAAAAAGGAGTGATCTGACATAATTTCCTCCTGATTTATTGCATAGAGGGAAGTACAGCCGTATGAGAAAGGGTGAAAGGGGTAGATGCACTTCCCTTATGCTCTGCTTTAATGATGATGATTGTGTATGGAAGCGGATATCCGTCGGTCAAAATCCAGCTTTGCGGTTTTCTTCACCGCAGCAGCCCCGTGGATTTTTGAGAGCATCGCAAACATCGGTTCGTTATAGATGGTGAGGAAGCTGCCGTTCTCGCCCCAGAACAGAGGAGCATGACGGTTTCCGATTTCATAACAGATCTTTGCCGCCATTTTTTCATGGCCCGGGGCAAGGGTAATTTCAATAATCTCACAGGGAGGGGTGTTTACCGCAAGGATCAGCTGATCATCCAGATAAATAACATCGTCCTGAAACAGCCCCCGGGAGAGAATGGAATCATCCATGCGAATACCGATTTCTCTTCCCTGATCTGTTATTTTACAGTGTATCTTTTTAAAAGCCTCATGCCATTCGATGTCAACGTATTCTACCTTTTTGCCGGTGCAGTCCACATCGGAAAGCTTGCCGAAAATTTTTTCACAGAGCATGGAAGGCCTCCTTACCACATCTGCAGAAGCATCAGCACGCCGGGAATCCAGGCGGTGATGATACCTTCAAATACCTGCAGACAGGGAACAAATTTCCCGAGTTTTTTGCCCAGGATATCCTCCACAAAGGCGGTGCCCCAGAGGATTGCCCAGAGATACCAGATCACAGCCCAGCGCCAGTCCGGTGTAATGCCAAGTGCAGCACTTCCGGTAAAGCCCTCAATGGTTCCAAAAATGACAGCATTGACTGCCACGAAGGTGGAAAACCATGCAAAAGGAATGGGACTGAGTTTTAAAATTTTGCTGAATGCCACAAACAGGTAGGTAAAGCAGAACAGAAGACCGGTTCCGGCTGCGTAATAATTTCCCTGCACCAGATTTGTGAAATTGATAAACAGGGAAAGTCCGCCGGTGAGAATATTCATCACTGCGGTGGATTTTCCGTCTACCTTGTACAGGGCACACATACCGTTATTGATCAGCACGATACCTACAAATAAAAGACAAACGCCAAGCATTCTTTGTACCAGCCTCGGAGAGATGGTATTTCCGAGGCGCAGACGCAGTCACAGTCAGAACACGGGACATCGGACTGTGACGGGAGTGAAAAAGACAGTGTCTGCGATCCTTTCCGTAATATTTTTTTCACTCCGGCAAATCAGAACAGGCTGTAAAGCTGTGTCAGTGGCAGCTTTTCGGCCGGCTTTGAGGTAATGGTCTCCCCGTCTACCGTGACCACATACGTTTCCGGATCTACCGTGATCACAGGTGTGCGGTTGTTGAATACCATATCTTTTTTGCTGATGGTGCGGCAGCCGCTTACCGGTACGACTGTTTTTTCCAGATGGTATGCTTCTTTGACACCGGCCTCCATGGCTGCCTTTGACACAAAGGTCAGGCAGGCTTCACTCTTTGCTTTGCCATGTGCGGCAAACATGGGCTGATAAAAGACAGGCTGAGTGGTGGGGATGGATGCGTTGGCATCGCCCATTTTGGAAGCAATGATCATGCCGCCTTTGATGATCATATCCGGCTTTGCGCCGAAGAAAGCAGGGTTCCACAGAACCAGATCAGCCACCTTTCCGGTCTCCACAGAGCCTACATAGTCAGCGATTCCGTGCGTCAGTGCCGGGTTGATGGTGTATTTTGCAATATAACGTTTTACACGGAAATTGTCGTTGCCGTGGCCTTTATCCTCCGGCAGGGCACCGCGCTCATCCTTCATTTTGCTGGCAGTCTGCCAGGTTCGGGTGATGACCTCTCCCACGCGGCCCATGGCCTGGGAATCTGAACTCATCATGCTGAAAATGCCCATATCGTGCAGGACATCCTCTGCCGCGATGGTCTCCGGACGGATGCGGGAATCTGCAAAAGCCACATCCTCCGGGATTTTCTTGTCCAGATGGTGGCATACCATCAGCATGTCCAGATGCTCATCCAGGGTATTGATGGTGTAGGGCATGGTAGGATTGGTGGAGGAAGGCAGTACGTTTGGCGCTGCTGCCGCGCGGATGATATCCGGTGCGTGTCCGCCGCCGGCACCCTCGGTGTGGTAGGTGTGGATGGTTCTTCCGCCGATAGCCGCCAGCGTATCCTCCACGCATCCGCCCTCATTTAAGGTGTCTGTGTGGATAGCCACCTGTACGTCGTACTCGTCTGCCACATTCAGACAGTGATGGATGACAGCCGGAGTTGCACCCCAGTCTTCGTGGATCTTCAGTCCCATGGCACCGGCCTTAACCTGCTCGATCAGGGGCTGCTCGTCGGAACAGTTGCCCTTTCCGAGAAAACCAAGGTTCATGGGGTATTCCTCCGCTGCCTTTAACATCATCTTCAGGTTCCAGGGACCAGGGGTACAGGTGGTTGCATTGGTGCCGTCCGCGGGTCCGGTTCCGCCGCCGATCATGGTGGTCACACCGCTGTACAGAGCACAGTCGATCTGTTGCGGGCTGATAAAATGGATATGGGTATCAATACCACCTGCTGTTACGATCAGTCCTTCACCAGCCAGTGCTTCAGTGGAGGCGCCGACGGTCATGCCGGGAGTCACCCCGTCCATAATGTCCGGATTGCCGGCTTTTCCGATTCCTTTTATTTTTCCATCCTTGATGCCGATATCCGCTTTTACGATGCCGGTGACATCCACGATCAGGGCATTTGTGATGACAAGATCCAGATCACCGTCTCTGCTGCAGGTTTTGACGGACTGTCCCATGCCGTCCCGGATGGTCTTGCCGCCGCCGAATTTTATCTCATCGCCGTAAGTGGTGTAGTCCTTTTCTACTTCAATGACCAGGCTGGTGTCAGCCAGTCGTACCTTATCGCCCGTTGTCGGGCCGTACATTGCTGCATACTTGCTGCCGGAAATTTTTACGCTCATTGCCGTCCCTCCTTACAGAAATCCTTTTAATTTTGCAGTTTCCAGAGAAGCCTGCAGTGTATCCGGGGCTGCCTGCGCACATGTCAGGTCGTTCAGTCCGAATATCCGTTTTCTGCCGCCCATCTCTGTGAGTGTCACCTCTTTTTCCTCGCCCGGCTCAAAACGAACGGAGGTGCCGGAGGGAATGTCCAGATGGAAGCCATAGGCCTGGCTGCGGTCAAAGGACAGACATTTGTTGACCTCAAAGAAATGATAGTGGGAACCAACCTGAACCGGGCGGTCGCCCCTGTTGGCTACCAGGATCGTTACCGTATTTTTTCCTTCATTTAAAATAATTTCCCGTTCTGCGGGAATGATTTCGCCAATTTTCATCCTGTTCTGCCTCCTACTGAATGGGATTATGTACGGTTACCAGTTTCGTTCCGTCGGGGAAGGTGGCTTCCACCTGGACTTCGCCGATCATGTCAGCTACACCCTCCATGACATCCTCCTTTGTGAGGATTTTTGTGCCAAGCTGCATCAGCTCTACCACGGTCTTCCCGTCTCTTGCAAGCTCCAGAAGTTCTGAGCTGATATAGGACAGTGCTTCCACATAGTTGAGCTTCAGTCCTCTTTCTTTTCGTTCCTTAGCCAGATTTCCCGCCATATGAAGGAGCAGCTTCTCCTGTTCTTTCGGGTTCAGACGCATAATATTCCTCCTCTCGTGGTCTGCTTCTGCATGCAGAAAAAGTTCAGTGGAACTTTTTTGCACACAAGAGCATAAAAAAACAGACAATGGAGCGGTTGACTCCATTGTCTGCGTTATCCCCTGCAGGGGCATCTACAGTTTCGAATTATAACGTGAAAAAGTGAGGAGGTCAAGTGAAAAATTTATTTCAAATACTGCTAATACTGAAAAAATAAACAAAACAGTAAACATTGATAACCACAGGTTTTGTTAAAATAATGCAAAAATACAAATAATATTGCAAATGAATTGTGAAAAAAGCAATATCTCTAACATATTCAGCAACATTTGTATTGTTAAGATTTTGTGAATAACGTATGATATGGACACAAATTCCCGTATACCAATGATACCATTTCCGGAAACTGGTCCCTGAAGATGTATGGCCATTACGGACAGGGCAATGTAAATGTACGTACCAGTCCGGCTACCATGAGACTGAAACCGAATACCGAGTACAGCATGGAATTTGACACCCTGGGCGGAGGAAATGTCTATGTGGTATCCGAGTCAGACAGCAGTGACCAGTGCTTAAGCGGCAGCTTCAGCAAGGGACACAGCACCTTTGAATTTGCTACAGGTGAGAAGACAGATTATATTGTACGTATTGTAAACGGCAGCGTACTGGATGATTTTATCGTTAAAGAAACCAAAACAACAGAAGAAGGAATGGATGTGGCAGCACAGCTGCGTGTTCTGGTGGAATATGCAAAGAGCATCCAGCAGACAGAGGATTACCGGAATATGGTACCGGCAGCCAGAGAAGCTCTGGAAGCAGCCATCGAGGCAGCCGAGCTTGACACCCTGTCCGCAGAGGCAGCGGCAAGCGCGGATGTCAACGGCGACGGCGCAGTGGATACAGGCGACGCGGTTCAGATTCTGCAGTTTGCAGCGGAAAAGATCACAGCGTTCTGAGGTTTGATTTTGAATAAAGTTTTATAAGGTAAAAAAATCCGCCGTTATAGGTAAAAAAAAACCTATTTCGGTGGATTTTTCTGATACAATAAACAAACTTTGTTTGTGGGAAATTGAGTTATATATTTTAAACTAGGATATAATCCCTGTTATCTTTGAGTTTTTTAAATAAATCCATAAAATCTCATACTTAAGACTGATTGAATCCAGACTCAATGTCATTTATAATG
>JALEJP010000003.1 GCA_022769625.1 Lachnospiraceae bacterium
GCCCGCCCATTCAACACCACCTTCAACCGGCAGATCAAGTCTGCGCAGGAGCTGTACGGCAAGCAGCTGTCCATGCCAAAGCTCAGCCGCAGAGAGTTGGAAGCGGAGTTGGGCCCAATGCTTGCGTACTATGCCAAGCGGGACAGTGGCTATATCCTTGACCGGGTATGCCAGTGCATTCTCACAAGGCAGAAGCTGCTGTAGCTTAGCCAGCTGGAAAAGAACAGGAAACAAAAGGTCCTCAGTTGGAGCGTGTGCTTCGGCTGAGGACCTTTGCTATGTGGATACCCTGCCAGAAGATAGCCTATAAATGGGCAGACTTCTCCTGTGATAGGTTTCAAAGCTTATTGTGATTGTCAAGGTTCGTTAAAAGTTGTCATTCCAACTGTGGTTGCAGATTTGGATATTTTCCAGTGTCTCGTAAAATTCTTTCTTGTAGGGACAAATTGCTACACAGCTTGAAATATTTGTATCGTGCTGATTTTACCACTCTTGCCTTCTTTGATGAAATTTTCCATCTTGCCTCTGCAGCAATAGAACTGAAGCACCTGGTAGGGTTCCATTTCCATCGTTGTGACAATAAAGGTATATAGATGAATCATTTGCCCATAAGGCTTTTCGATTTTAAAAACAACTCTGCGCGGATGGCTCCATGAGCCCGCCTGATACATGAACTCTCCATACTCGACGGCGTAATCCACCTGGTTGAATTTTGTCGCGCGGTACAATGCCTGGTTTTTATCTTCAGCTAATTCGCGGAACTTTGCATTCTCTTTCAGTCGGATAGCGTATTTACAGTTCTTATCTTCAAGAACTTCATACAAATCGGGTGATGCAAAAATTCCGGTTTCTTTATGGAATAGATGACTTTACGGAGTTCACGTGTAATCTGTCTTAGCTGGCTGAGTGTATCTTCATCCATGCGGTTATAAAAGCGTGACAAGGTAGGCTGGGATGCCAGAGCATCTTTATCTAAAAAGCTGTCATGACGGGGTCGTTTGTCAGTTCATCTGCACAGTCATCCCCGAAGTAGGCACTGATAATCTGATAGATTACCTGCATGAGATTCGCATCATCCTTATGGATACGGAACCATGCAGTATCATTGGTTTTGAACATACGATTGATGAGCTTAACGGCTCCAATCTTAAACAGGAACTCTTTAAACAGGAGAAGTCCTGCATCGGAGGATCAATCGCCTCCATCGAAATTAATTTTAATTTTACTATTACTTTCTAAGCTTACGGTGTTTAAAATATCCATAGAGAGACTCTTTCTTTGGTTTTGATTTGGATTCGACACCTAAATTTTACCATAGATAGTGGTCTTTTTCTATTCACGAAATGAGTGAAAAGCAATATTCAATTAAAATACAGTAACTATGAGGATTTCAGCAGTTGTTGCTGTTGTTCCGTGAATAATTCAGGCTTATGTATAGAAAGGTATGAATATGAGAAAAATACAGATTATGACAGACTCCGCAAGTGACATTTCTTATGCGGACGAACAAAAATACTCCATTTCAGTGATTCCGTTCCCCATTACGCTGGGAGACAAAAGCTACACCAGCCGGGTAGATTTTGACAACGAGCAGTTCTTTACTCTGATGGCACAGCACGATGAGATTCCAAAGACTGCACAGATTACCCCTTTTCAGTTTCAACAGATCTACCTGCGGGAGGCCAGGGCAGGTGTTACTGACCTGATTTTGGTGCTGATCAACTCAAAGGGTTCCTCCACCTATGACAATTCTCTGCAGGCGATTGACCTTTTTTTTGAGGAATACCCGCAGTACAGGGAAGTTCTGCATATTCACAGTTTTGATGGTATGGGATATAACGCCCTGTATGGCAGTCCTGTGGTACATGCGGCGCAAATGTGTGATGACGGTGCTTCTGTGGAGGAAATTCTTCAGTATCTGACGGAGATTCTTCCCCGGCGGCAGATTTACTTTGGAATCTATGATTTGAAATACGCTGCAAAGTCAGGCCGCATTCCCACAGCGGCAGCATTTCTGGGCTCAGCGTTAAACCTGAAACCGGTTATGAAAATCTTTGATCACTCTATTACGACTGCGGCAAAATGCCGGGGTGAGCGCAAGCTGGTGGAAAAAGTAGCGGAGATGAGTATTGCAGATATGGAGCCGGGAACACCCTATGAGTTGGTCTATGGAAATGATACCTCCTGTTTGGAAGAACTCCGCCATCTTATGGTTCGGAAACTTGGCTATGAACCGGCGGCTGTTTACCAGATCGGTGCAGCTGTTGCAGCCAACTCCGGTCCTCGGGTGGTTGGCGCAGCATTTACCCGAAAGAAGGAAGATTAAAGAAGAAAAGAGTGGAATGAAATGGATTTATTGCAAGCGATACAGGAAAGACATTCTGTAAGAGAGTACACAGAGCGCAGGATTGAGGAAGAAAAACGGCAAAGATTAAATGAATTGATTCGGGAATGTAATGAGGAAAGTGGGTTACACGTTCGGATACGTTATGACAATCCGGATGGGTTTGATTCAAAACTGGCTCATTATGGCAGTTTCCGCAATGTGACTAATTATATTATTCTTGCAGGAAAACCTTCTGACAGTCTGCGGGAAAAATGTGGATATTATGGGGAAAAGATTGTCCTTGAAGCTCAGAGGCTGGGATTGAATACCTGCTGGGTAGCGCTGTCTTTTAATAAGACGAATGTGAAAAAACTGATCCCGGAAGGGGAAAAATTAGTATCGGTCATTGCCATAGGTTATGGGCAAACACAGGGAAAACCTCATAAAAGCAAAACGCTGGAGCGTGTCATGGCAACGAAAGGTGAAATGCCGGATTGGTTCAAAAAAGGGGCAGAGGCAGCACTTCTTGCCCCAACAGCAATCAATCAGCAGAAATTTAAAATGGAAATTAAGAATGGAAATCCTGTCATCTCTATAGCAGGCAGGGGACCTTACACGAAAATAGATCTTGGAATTGTGAAATATCATTTCGAGGTGGCATCCGGGTATAAAGTAAAGTGATTGATTTATGGCGGTTTGAGAAATCAAACCGCTGTTTTTTGTCAAACCTATTGACATATACCCCATAAGGGTATATGATTAAAATACCCATAGGGGGTATGTAAGAAAAGGAGGATGTGATGATGTCTGATAAGGAAGTATGTGGGTGCTGTTCCAAGACAACAGAACGATCAGAGGAAGAACGAAAGAAACTGATACACCGCCTGAACCGAATTGAAGGGCAAGTTCGCGGAATTTGTGGTATGGTGGAAAAAGATGCTTACTGTGCGGATATTTTAATCCAGTCTGCTGCAGTGAACGCTGCGGTCAATGCATTTAATAAAGAACTGTTGGCAAGTCATATTCGGGGCTGTGTTGCCAGAGATATCCGTGAGGGAAAGGATGAAGTGATCGATGAGTTAGTGGTAACTCTGCAAAAACTCATGAAATAAAAGGAGGCGCAACAAAGCAATTATGGAGCAATATACAGTAACTGGTATGAGCTGTGCTGCCTGCTCTGCCCGTGTGGAAAAAGCAGTATCGGGTGTGAAAGGAGTTACTTCCTGCTCAGTGAGCTTGTTAACCAATTCCATGGGCGTGGAA
>JALEJP010000027.1 GCA_022769625.1 Lachnospiraceae bacterium
CAGATATCCTCCCTCAATAAAATCTCCCGGCACATCCTTATAGATATAATTCATAGACCCATTTTCTACAAAGGTAAAATTCTTCTGACAAATAGAAGTTTCCTCTTCTACCGGAAAATGTGTGTGCGCAGAAAACACTACAGCCTGTGGATAGTCTGCAAGAATATTCTGCAGATCCATTCCCATGGTATCATATACTCCTGACCACTGACCCCCTAACGTTGTTCCCTGATAACCGCTGTGCGCCTGCAAAAAAATCGGCTTCTTCGGATCGTAATCCTCTGCTGATGAAATCTCGTCAAGCGTTTCCTTCAGGAAGTTCTGATAACCACTTCCGGCATCTCCATACCCAAATGTACTGCTTCCGTTAAAGTCCAGGGTAATAAAGTCATATCCATTAACTTTTGCGTGGAAATTTCCCACATATCCGGTCTCGCTGTTTCCGTAATACCATTTATCGTCCTCTTTGTGTTTTTCATCAAAGGTATCACCCATGACATCCGACAGATCATGGTTTCCGGAACACATCATATACACAGGATCCCATTCCCCAAAGTTTTCTGTAAATACCTGTTCCACTGCACGGTACCAGCCCTGTACACGGCCTTTGTTTCCGGCCTGTCAGTCATAGTATTCTGCTTCATTTCCACCCGCCACATCTCCGTTATCCATAATGGCTTCTACATTGAAATTTTTTTCTTTAGCCCAGTCCCGGATTCTCTGATAAAGATAGTTCTGTGCTTCATAGCTGACCTGCTGTGTCTGTGCTACATCCTCCGGTTTTCCTCCAAACTCCGTATCTGACATCGTCAGAAACTCCAGCTTTACCTCTGCATCGTTGTATGCATCATTCGCTGCATCAATTTTTTCCGGTGTGATCCCCTCTTTTGTTTCCTCTGCCTGTACCGTCAGCATAGACACAACAGGAACCGAATTTGCTGCCATTCCGCCAATAACCGCCGTTACCACCAGTCGTCTTAAAAATTTCTTCATACAATCCTCCTTCAGTTCTGGCATTGTGATTTTCCTTTCCGGAGTATTGTAAAATTATTATTTCATATTTATTTCAAAGATCCGTTAAATTTGTGTGAAAAATTCAGGTATCCCGCTTTTGATTTTAACCAAATCTTTACGAGATGTGCAGTACCGCACCTCATTACCTGTCAAAAACGATCTCTTTCTGATACAGTGCATGCTCTGCAATATACTGCTCATAGGTCTTCGTCTTTTTCTTTTCCTCATAGTCATCCGACCAGTAATAACCCTTCAGCTCATTCATATATTCATCATAGTCACAAATATAAATATTTACTTTCGAGGTATCATACCCGTAGGTCTGACGGTTATCCGCATAATTTCCGGCGTAATCCATCTTTTCGCCGTTGGCATCAAACACTTCCGCAAAGTAAAGCTTATCCGGATCTCCGTCTTCGTCAATGGTATAGATATTCATCTCATACCGGGTCTTCACAACCTTCTCCAGGCCGATTCCGTCCTCATTGACCTCGTTTATTTCCACCGTCTGTGTATCCTCCGTATCCAGAGTCACATCCAGCTGGAAATTCCAGTTGCCTTCCAGTATATAGGAGGAATCCTCTCCCCCACCATCGATACAGGAAAATCTGATTCTCGCGATATCCATATCATAGCGGAAAGTATCCGGCACCACACTTTGCTCGCGCAGATCGATCCGCAAAATCCCCGCGATCGTATTGTCATCCACAAAGCTTCCTTCCATGTAGTCAAACAGAACATCATTTTTGTCCCGGTAACTGAATTTCTGATTTCCCTCTATGGCTACCGCCTCATAATCCAGAATATAATCCTCGCAATTTTTCAGCCATTTGACATTTTCCGGAAACGGTTCTTCACTGTGCAGACTCATGGCAATATAGATTGCATTCTGATTGTAATAAACCTCAGAAAGTGTCATGGTGATCCCGTTTGATGTCTTTGTGTAGGCTGCATTCTCCGGAACCGTTCCTTCCGTTTCCCTGCCGTTTCCAACCGATGTCCCTTCTGTCGTCTGCTCCGTCAGGGATTCCGCCACCTTGCTGAAATCTCCCTTTACACTGGTTCTTGTTTCAAGCCGTTCAAATATGTGTCCGATCAACGGCATCTTTGCCGCAAAGGATGGATTGGACATACACAAAACGGAGGCAAGGGCAACGGCTGCCGCCATTCCCATTCCTGCTTTTGCCGCTTTTTTGATTGTCCTGCGCCTGCGGCGGCATTTCCCATCTGCAATCCCGGCCTCAATTCTTCCATCCAGATCCTCCGGAACCGGAATTGCATCAAAGCCTTCCAACTGCTCCGGATGCTCCAGATACTCCAGGTGATTTTTCTGTTCTTTCTTATTATACATAGACTACCCCTCCTTCAACATCACTCTCAACTGTTTCTTTGCCCTCGACAGATCTGATTTCACCGTTCCTTCCGGCCGCCCTGTACTGGCAGATATTTCGGATATTTTCATGCACTGGAAATATTTCTGTTTTACGACCGTCCGATAAGGCTCCTCAAGACGGTCTACCGCATGATGCAGATCCATAACCTCCTCATGGCTCAGTTCGCCGTTGCTTTTTCTGTCCGCAAACTGCACCGTTTCTACATCCTCCAGATAAGATTCTCTGGCATTTCTGCGATACTGTTCCTTTGCACAATTAAAGATAATACGTGTCATCCAGGTTCGAAAATATTCCGGTTTCTTCAACGTCTGGATCGAAAGCATACCCACAGTAACAGCCTCCTGAAAAACATCACAGGCCTGTTCCACATTTTTTACATAACAGAAAGCATTTCTGTAAAAATAGTCCTTGTGGATACGGATCAGTTCGCCATAGGCATCCGTATCTCCCCTTTTCGCTTTTCGGATCAGCAGCTGTGTCCTGTCCATAATCGTTTCACCCCTTTTCTC
>JALEJP010000064.1 GCA_022769625.1 Lachnospiraceae bacterium
CCGACACAGAGACCGTTTTCTCTGGCAAAATCCATCAGCCTGCGAATCAGTTCCCGGTCCATGAATACTTCCCGTATTTTTTTATCTCCTACGGTCACCTTCTGACCGTTGCTATGTACAATGGCGGTTGGAGCAATCAGATCCCGGAAGGAAACGCTGAATGCATTGTCCATGTCACGTCCCGTGGCGATCACCACGATATGTCCGTCCTGTTTCAGCTTCTTAAGAGCCGTCAGGACATTTGCCGAAACGGTAAATGTCCTGTGGTCCAGAAGTGTCATATCTAAATCAAAACATAGTATTTTAGAGCACATCTTTTAAAATCTCTTCCTGTCTGTCTTTTACCGAGGTCTCGCGGATTTTCTGACGAAGCGGCAGTACGCAGGCCGGGGATACGGAAAGTTCATCGATACCCATGGCCAGGAATGTCTCGGTCAGCTCCATATCGGCACCCAGCTCACCGCAGATACCAATCCAGATGCCGTTCTTATGAGCATTGTCCGCTGCCATCTTAATCAGACGCAGAATTGCTTTGTGATGCGGATAGTAGAAGTTCTCCAGGTTTGCGTTCTGACGGTCAACGGCTGTGGTGTACTGTGTCAGGTCGTTGGTTCCCACGCTGAAGAAATCCACTTCCTTTGCCAGATCATCACTGATCATGGCAGCTGCCGGGGTCTCGATCATGATACCCAGCTGAATCTCTTTATTGTACGGGATGCCGCTCTCATCCAGCTCTGCCATTACGCTCTTGACGATACGTTTGATCTCCAGAACCTCTTCCAGCGCGATGATCATCGGGAACATGATGGCAATGTTGCCGAAAGCGGATGCGCGCAGCAGTGCACGCAGCTGTGTGCGGAAAATCTCTTTCTGGGTCAGGCAGATACGGATCGCACGGTACCCCATAGCCGGATTCTCCTCGTGAGGCAGATTGAAATAATCGATCTGCTTGTCTGCTCCGATGTCCAGGGTACGGATAATAACCTGTTTGCCTGCCAGTGTCTCAGCTACATATTTGTAAACCTTGAACTGCTCTTCCTCTGACGGGAAATCGCTGTTCTCCAGATACAAAAATTCGCTTCGGAAAAGACCGATGCCTGCCGCGTCGTTCTGGATTACGGCACCGATATCGGATGCATTGCCGATATTGGCATACAGTTTCACTTTTTTGCCGTCCAGAGATACGGTCTCCTTGCCCTTAAGCTGCTGGAGCAGTCTCTGTTTTTCCATATGCTCTTCTTTTTTCTTTACATAAACTGCCATGGTGGCCTCATCCGGATCAATGATCAGGCTGCCGCTCTGGCCGTCTACGATCGCCTGTTTGCCCTCATACTTCTCATCCAGTGCGGTGCCGATACCGATGATGGCGGGAATGTTCATGGTTCTTGCCAGAATCGCTGTATGGGAGTTGGTGGAGCCTCCCTGTGTCACAAAGGACAGTACCATATCTTTGTTCAGCTGAACCGTCTCACTTGGCGCCAGATCGTCTGCTGCCAAAATCACCGGTTTGTCTGTCACCAGCCCGTTCTCGCTGACACCGGAAAGAATCTTTACCACGCGGGCAGAAATATCTTTTACGTCTGCCGCACGCTCTCGCATATAATCATCATCCATGGCTGCGAACATCTGTGAGAAGTTGTCGCCGGTTGCACTGACTGCATATTCTGCATTGATGGACTGTGTCTTGATCATGTTCGTGATGGCTTCCACATAGTCCAGATCCTCCAGCATGAACTGATGCGTCTGGAACAGCATGGCATTGCTCTCGCCCACTTCAGATACTGCTTTGTCATACAGCTCACCAAGCTCCCGGATTGCCTCTGCCTTCGCGTCCTCGAAACGCTGAACCTCTGCGTCCGTATCCTCTACTTTTCTGCGCTGTATGACTCCGGAATCACGCTTATAAAATGCGATCTCCCCAATTGCAATTCCACCAAATACGCCTTTGCCCTGTAATGTAATCATTAAGTTGCCCTCCTATTTTCTTTTGCTGTAAAACGAAGCAAACGCTTCCTCTTTCTCCTGTTTTTCATAAGCACATTCTAACATACTTCGATTTGAATTTCTACCTTTTTCCTACGCATCCGGCAGCTTCCTGCATTTCCCTGTCCCCGGCAGCTTTTCCCGGATGCATGGTAAAGAAAACGCACCACGGCATGTATACGGTTCCCCATATCCTGTCCGTGGTGCGGCTCCTTTTCTCTTTTGTACCTGTTTAGAACGGATTATTCTGCTGCTTTCTCGGTCTCGGCTTCTGTTGCTTCCTCTCCGCTTTCCGTCTCAGCTAATGTACCGTCCGGATTCTTTACGACTGCGTTCTTCTCCAGGATCTCCACTGCCTCATCCTGCAGAATGCTTGCCATGATTTCGTTTCTGCCATACTGGCTGATGAACGCATCCACATCCGTCATACCGACCGATGCTGCATATTCTTCACATTTGCTCTGGAATTTTTCGTCAGATACTTCCACATTTTCTGTCTCGGCAATGGCACGCAGCACCATTTCCTGAGCCAGGCTCTGCTTCACGGTCTCTGTCATCTTTTCCAGGAACTCCTGCTCGGTCATACCGATCTGCTGCTGCAGGAAATCGGCATATTCCATACCATACTGTTCTGCATAGGATTTGTAGTATTTGGTCACAACCTCCAGCTGATAATCGATCATCTCCTGCGGATATTCATTTACGGTAGCATTCTGATATGCCAGGCCTACCAGGTCATTGATCTTTGCATTGTCCTGCTCGCTCTTCTTCTGCTCAGTCAGATTATCCTTGATAGACTGACGATATTCATCGATTGTCTTATAATCAGAAATCTCAGCTACCAGCTCATCGGTAAGCTCCGGTGCACGTTTTACGGAATTGATCGTAACCGTAAATACCACGTCTTTTCCTGCCAGGTCAGTAGAACCGTAATTTTCCGGGAAGGTGAGGTCCAGATCCACGGTATCACCGATGTTCTTTCCAATAAGTCCTTCCTCAAAGCCTTCGATGAAGGTTCCGGAACCGATGGTCAGATCATAACCTTTATCTGTGCCGCCGTCAAATGCTTCCCCGTCCAGCTTGCCTTCGTAATCGATATTTACAACGTCGCCGTTTTCTACGGTTCCTTCGGTCACTTCCTCCAGCTTATCATTGGAATTCAGATCTGCCTCTACCTGAGAATCAATCTCTTCATCCGTTACATCAATAGACTGAAGTGTTACCTCCAGGCCCTTGTATTCACCCAGAGTAACATAATCCAGTGCTTTATAATCCGGTCTCTCCGGTGTCGCCTCTGTCTCCTCTGCTTCGCCTCCGGCTGTCTCGGAATCTGCCTGAGCAACCTCGCTTTCTGCACTTTCAGACTGTGCCTCCGTAGCAGAAGTTGTTTCCTTTGTGTTGCTTCCGGAACATCCGGTTACTGTTATTGCCATACCAAGCAGCAGGGCAGCGATTATTTTTCTTTTCATTTTGTTTATTCTCCTTTATATTTTTGACGCGGGCGCAAAAGCGCCCGCATGATTCACTGATTCCAGAAAATCTCTGTGTTACATTGCCGGTACCGGCGTCGGTCTTGCTTTGTCAAATACTTCGTTTGCATCAAACAGATCTTCCACCATCTCCGGATTGTAGTACATACGATATCCGTCCAGATTGCGGCGTCCCTGGCGCATAAAATTGTCCCCGAACTGCACCCAGTACTGTGTGGAATCTACGTTGCAGAAGATATCAAATCCAACACTCTTCATATAGGTGAATTTTGGATTGTCCGAAGTATATGGCTGCCAGTCTCCCAGATCCGCACCGAAAGCGAAGATAACCACATTCGTGTCGCCAACGATCGGTTTGACATAATCCAGCCATTTCTGTGTATCGGTCTGCAGACGTTCCAGACTTGCCTCGGTAACATTGATATGTCCCCAGGTATGGCTGGCAAATTCCCATCCGTCCTCTTTCATGGCATTGGCTACTTTGGTGGCCTCCTCAATCTCTTTGTTGTATGCAGCCTCGTCAAAGTTCGGATTCTGCTGGAAGAATAACTCCTGGTACTCGTCCAGATTTTCTCTTGTCTTGTATGCGATATCGGTCCGGTAGCCCAGCACACCGTTGTAACCGGTCAGTGCAATGATTCCCTTATGACCATGGTAGGCAAAATCCGGATGCTTCTCCACAAACCGGTCAATCAGCGGTACCATGTCATAATCGCCAATGGATATGCTTCCGTCATCTTCTTTGTATTCATTTTTGATGTCACCGTTTTCGTCCACGATCAGCTTCGTTGCCATGCCATCTCCATCCATATAGTGATAATAGCTCACGTCGTCCTGAGAAAGCACAAATGCCTTCTTACCCGGCGGCAGCATGATCTTGCCCGGTGTGACCGTTCCGTCCTCGTTCACCGTACACATATCATGAAGGCTTACCATAACATAGCCTCTGTCATACATGGACTGTGTGATCTTATTGAACTCATCCACCGTAGTCATAACCTGATTGTATCCACCCTCCTTGGCATCTCCGTCAAATGCCTTCGAAGTATCATAAATCAGTGTATGATAAAATACATGAGTGACCTGATCCAACGGATACTCAACCAGCTGAGATTTCTCTGCCTCATATTCGCTTACTTTGCTCTGCATCTTTTGGCTTCCCGCAAAGCTGCCGGATGATTTCAACAGCTCGATGGCACCGTCATAGTCATACTGCAAAGCCATGTGCTCCGCCTGACTAAGCAGCTCACTGTCCGATCCTGTCACAGTACCTGCCTGTGCAGCCACCTCACTTCCGGCCTCCGTGCCCGCGCCCTGGCTCTCACCTGCCGCAGCACTTTCCGTCGCCGCCTCCGTATTGGCTTTGTTTCTTGCTTCCTGTCTTTTCTTCTTGAGGAGTGTATCTTTCGCAAGGAAAAAACACAGCACCACAATGATCAGTACCAGCGCAGCTATGATCAGCTTACCGATCAGTACCTGTCTTTTGCGTCTGCGTTTCCGCAGTTTCGCGCGTTTTTGTCTTTCGTTTTCGTCCATCCTCTTCGACCTCCACTATTAATTGTCATCTCCCGTAAATGCAAGCCCTTTGAGGAATCAGGGCTTCTTTCTATCATAACACACCTGCCGTATAAAATGCCAGCCCCAAATACACATATTCACAAAAATATCAAAATTAGGCGAAAAAACGAACCACCCTCCCCCGCATCCGTCCCGTCCTCTTCGTCAATACCATTTTCGCAAAGAATTCTTGCACTTTCCTTTAATCAATGATACAATATTGAAATATATGAATTCATTTAGGAGGGTGTACTATGACAACATTTTGGAATGTCCTGATTGTAATTCTGCTGGTGCTTGTGATCGCTCTTGCACTGCTTTATTACTTCGGACGAAAAGCACAGAAGAAGCAGGCAGCACAGCAGGAACAGCTGGATGCGGCAAAGCAGGTCGTCTCCATGCTGGTTATTGATAAAAAGCGGCTGAAGATCAAAGAATCCGGTCTGCCACAGATCGTTATTGATAACACACCATGGTATATGCGCGGTTCCAAACTCCCAATCGTCAAAGCCAAGGTTGGACCCAAGATCATGACTCTGATCAGCGAAGCCGGCATTTTTGACACCATCCCGGTCAAGAAAGAGATCAAGGCGGTTGTCAGTGGTATCTATATAACTGAGATCAAGAGTGTACGCGGCGGTCATCTGGAGGTACCGGAAAAGAAAAAAGGACTCCGGGCACGTCTTGCTGAAAAGGTCAACCGCAAAGCCAAAGAAATGGATGTTACGGGAACCGGTTCCTCGGATTCCAAGAAGAAGAAAAAATAAAATTCGATACATAAAAATCTCCGGACGGTCAGAAGGCCGCCGGAGATTTTTTCTTATATAGGAGATTCCTTCGAATTTCCTATATACTATACGCAGTCTGTCTGGAGCTTGCATGAATGCTTATGCTGCAGTCTGCCACAAACTCGTAATTGATTTCCAGTGCATATTTAACTTTGACTTCCAGGCTGTCCTCCTCCTGCTGTACGTTTACATGAGTGGCGGACACGCCTACTAAAAGACTGCCAAAGGGTGTGTCATAATAGGATTCGTTTTTCTTGTCCTTCTCGAATACCATATGCACACTGGTGAATCCTCGCCTGGTCAGCTCAAGGCTGTTATCTTCTATCTTAAGAAGGTTGCGCACCACATCCTCCTGTCCTTCCTGGACTTCGTCATAGCGGATATAGCGCTTTCCGTTTTTTTCAAAGTAGCTCCCGGAGGTGATCACCTCCAGCTGCTCCTGATCCATTTCTTCTGCTCCGCCTGGAAACTGCACCCCGCTGATGCGAAGTAAGATATCTTTTGTCATTTAGTACTCCTCTATACTGATCTGTTTTGTGGTATTGACATCAAATGGCAAAATGGAATCTGCAAACTTCCGGAATTTTTCTGCCAGATCGCTGACATAGAACATGTATTTCCGGGCTTCCTTTTGATCCTGCAGATTGGTAAGATTCTGCTCTTTTAACAGTTCCTTCAGTTCTCTGGCTGTCTCATAGGCCGGATTGACCAGAGATACTTTGTCTCCCACCACTTCACGGAGGGTGGAACGCAGCAGCGGATAATGGGTACAGCCCAGAATCAGGGTATCAATATCCTGATCCATCAGCTCCCGCAGATACCTGCCTGCCACCTCGAAGGTCACCGAATCCTTAAGCCACCCTTCCTCCACCAGAGGCACAAACAGCGGACACGCCTTGCCAATCACCTGAATTTCCGGATCCTGATTCTTTATAAAGTTGGTGTAGATCCCGGAGTGTATCGTTGCCTCGGTGGCGATGACACCTATTTTTTTATTTTTCGTGACCTCACAGGCTACTCTGGCTCCCGGCTTTACCACGCCGATGATGGGAATATCCAGCTCTTTTTCTACCTCATCCAGCGCATAGGCACTGGCTGTATTACAGGCAATGACGATTGCCTTGACCTCCTGCGTGCGCAGGAAGCGGATGATCTGCCTGGAATAGCGCAGCACCGTATCCCTGGATTTGCTCCCATAGGGGACACGTGCCGTATCCCCGAAATAAACAATATTTTCCTCCGGCAGGTTCCGCATGATCTCACGCGCTACGGTGAGGCCGCCGACGCCGGAATCAAAAACTCCAATCGGAGCGTTACATCTGTCAGTCATAGTTATCCTCCAAATAGCCACCGTCCTTCGTTGCGGATGACTACCATACATTTTACGTCGAATGCATTCAAATTGCAAGTAGTCTGAAAAACTCAGGCAGGCATCAGAGCATCACCGGCTCTTTTCCGTCAAATGCGTAAAAGACTTCTTTTTCCTCCGCAAACAGGGTCCGGCCGCTCGTTCCCTCTGTGATCTCTTCTTTCAGAGAGGAAAGCTCTGCCTCCGGCACCAGCGTTTCCACTGTCACCTTGTCTGTATACTCGGATCCTGTGATCAGAAGGCCTCTCTGACCCAGGATATACTGTATCTTTCCGATTCCGGTGTAATCCGTCTCCATGCGAAGCAGAAAGCCTTTCTTTTTTACCAGCACGGTACAGCCTGCCAGTCCTGCCTGGACGGACTTGGAGTAGGCGCGCACCAGCCCGCCGGTTCCAAGCAAAGTACCGCCAAAATAGCGGGTCACCACCACGGCTGCGTTGTGTATCCCTTCTCCCAGAAGAACATCCAGCATGGGATGTCCGGCCGTACCGGAAGGCTCTCCGTCGTCATTGCTTCTCTGTATTTCATTGTGCTCCCCTACCACAAAGGCGGAACAGTTATGCGTCGCGTTCCAGTATTTCTTTTTCATCTCTGCAATAAAGCTGGAAGCTTCCTCCTCTGATTCCACCGGCCGCACCGTGGCGATAAATCTGGATTTCTTTTCCACGATCTCGCCCTCACCGCCGCGATAGACAATTTTATATTCTTTCATATGATCTTCCCCCGATTCATCTCATTTTCGGATACCAGGTGCAAATCCCGGACTTTGTCCAGTACATCATATCAAAACCTGCGCAAAGACGCAACGCGAAATCGGGTTTTCCCCTTTATTTCCGCTGTTTTCTGTGATATCATGCATACAAAAGGGAACCGACCGACGACGCAACAAGGAGTATCGATATGAATTTTGACAAAGACCATATAGCCAAAAAGAAAAAAGTGCCCACGGGCACCCGCATTTATAAGAGGATATCCTTTGCCTTTCTGAAGGCATTCCTCATCTGCCTGCTGTTCATCACCGTAATTGGTTCCGCAGCGGCATTCGGCATGATCCGGGGACTGATCGCCAGCGCGCCGAATATTGACGCGCTTTCCGTGGCACCCTCCGAATCAGCTACCTATATTTACAATACAGACAAGGAACCGGTACAGAAACTGGCAGAGCCTACCTCCAACCGTATTCTTGTGACCCTGGATCAGATTCCCCTGGATCTGCAGCATGCGGTGGTTGCAGTGGAGGATGAGCGTTTTTATGAGCACAACGGCATCGATATCCGCGGTATCATCCGTGCCGGTGTCATCGGCATTACCAGCGGCAGCTTTTCGGAAGGTGCCAGCACGATCACACAGCAGCTGATCAAAAATAATGTCTTTACCGACTGGGTGACCCAGACCTCACTGATTCAGAAATTCCGCCGCAAATTCCAGGAGCAGTATCTGGCTCTGGAGCTTGAAAAAAAGATGTCCAAGGAGCAGATCCTGGAGGATTACCTGAACACCATCAATCTGGGCGCAAGCTCCTACGGGGTACAGGCTGCATCAAAGCGCTATTTTAACAAGGATGTATCCCAGCTGAACCTGTCAGAATGTACCGTCATCGCAGGCATTACTCAGAATCCAACACGGTACAACCCCATTATAAATCCCGAGGAAAATGCAGAGCGCCGTGAGATCGTCCTCAATAAAATGGTGGAGCAGGGCTATATTTCCCAGGAGGCAATGGATGAGGCACTGGCCGATGATGTGTACTCCCGCATCCAGAAAACGGCCCAGGAAACGGAGGATATTTCCATCTACAGCTACTATACGGATGCCCTGATCGAGCAGGTGATGGATGATCTGGTGGAAGTCAAAGGCTACACCGAACAGCAGGCCTACAAGCTGGTTTACAGCGGCGGACTGAAGATTTTTTCCAACCAGGATGCCGAGCTCCAGAAAATCTGTGACGAGGAATTTGCCAATCCGTCCAATTATCCGTCCACAACCCTGATCGGTCTGGACTACGCTTTAAGTATACAGGAGCCGGACGGTGAAATCATAAACTACAGCAGTGAAATGCTGCGCTCCTGGTTCCAGGAGAAAGACAGCTCCTTCAATATGATGTTCGAAGATGAGGCTTCCGCCAGAGAAGCCGCAGAGACTTACAAAAATGCCATGACAGAGGAGGGTGACACCGTTCTGGCAGAACGCGTTTCCCTTGTTCCCCAGCCGCAGGCTTCCGTTGTCATCATTGACAATGAAACCGGCTATGTCAAAGCAATCGTGGGCGGCCGCGGCAAAAAGGAAGCAAGCCTTACCCTGAATAGAGCCACAGAGACCAGAAGGCAGCCTGGTTCTACCTTTAAGATCATCAGTACCTATGCACCTGCCCTGGACGATGCGGACATGACCCTTGCCACCGTATTTGACAACGAACCTTACAATTACTCAAACGGTGTGCCGGTAAATAACTGGGCCGGTAAAAATGCCTACACCGGATTTACCACGATACGGGAAGCGATTGCCGGTTCCGTCAACGTGGTAGCTGTCAAATGCCTGACGGAGATCACACCGCGCCTTGGCTTTGAGTACGCGGAGAAATTCGGCATCAGCACTCTGTATAACGATGAATCTCTGGATGTGAGACAGCCGCTGGCACTTGGCGGTATCACGGACGGCGTCGTCAATGTGGAGCTCTGCAACGCCTACGCCACCATCGCAAACGGCGGTCAGTACAACGATGCCAAATTTTACTCCCGGATCGAGGATTCCAATGGAAATGTCATCATTGACAATACACCGGTGAGCAAAACAGTCCTAAAAGAAACCACCGCATTTTTACTTACCCAGGCGATGACGGATGTCGTAAAACCGGGTGGAACCGCCTCCGATATCTCACTAGGCGATATACCCGTGGCCGGCAAGACAGGAACCACCTCCGACAGCCGTGACATCTGGTTTGCAGGATATACGCCCTATTACACCTGCAGTGTATGGGGTGGATATGACAACCACGATATCCTTCCGGATGGTGACATTTATCACACTTATCACAAAAAGCTGTGGAACTCCATCATGCAGCGCATCCACGCAGATCTGCCGGTGAAGGAATTCAGTCAGCCGGATAATATCGTCACCGCCTATGTCTGCAAAAAATCCGGAAAGCTGGCGGTTAAGGGTGTCTGCACTGCAGATCCCCGGGGTTCCATGGCATACACGGAATATTTTGAGAAAGGAACGGAGCCAAAGGAGGAGTGTGATACCCATGTTTCTCTGAAGGTCTGCTCCGAGACCAACCTGCTGGCATCCTCTACCTGCAATGCTGTCACGAAAGTATTTGTGAAACGTCCGGAGGGCAGCCAGGGTACTACCGATGATTCCAAGTATGCACCACCTGCATCGACCTGCAAGGGACATACGCTCATTGACAAGATTAAGGATATTCTGAATCCGGATAAGGATCCGGTGGACATGGATCAGGACGATGATAAGAAGAGTGAAAAGAAAAAAGAAAATGAACAGAAAAAAGATGACACTTCAGATCAGAAAAAGGATGAACTGACCGTCATCCCGGAATAATACGCGATATCAGTGTCCGACACACAGAAATTGCCGCAGGCGGAAATTTTCTTCCCGACCTGCGGCAGTTTTGTTTTTACAGTACCATCTTCGCTGCTCCGAAGATACCTGCGTCGTTTCCAAGCTTTGCCAGGGCAAATTTGGCGTTTCTGCAGGCGCTGAATGCGTATTTCTGATAATATTTCGTTATGTAGTCGAAGAGTACCGGTCCTGCCTTGGATACGCCGCCGCCGATAACGAATACCTGCGGATCTACCACACCGGCAATGTTTGCACATGCAAATCCAAGATAACGGCCAAACTCCTCTGCAATTTCCTGTGCCAGTGCATCTCCTGCTTTTACCGCGTCAAACACTGTCTTTGCGCTGACCTCGCCGTCACGCAGTACGGAAGGTGCATCGCTTGCAGCCAGCTTTTTCTTTGCCAGATACACAATACCGGTTGCAGAAGCCACCTGCTCCAGACATCCTTTGTTTCCACAGTTACAGGTTTCTTCAATGGCATCATCCACATGAATGTGCCCGATCTCGCCGCCTGCCCCGTTGCTTCCGGTTACGATCTGTCCGTTGATGATGATACCGCCGCCTACGCCGGTTCCCAGCGTAACCATGATCACATTGTGGTAACCGACACCGCCGCCTTTCCACATCTCACCCAGAGCTGCTACGTTGGCATCGTTTCCAACTTTTACCGGAAGTCCGGTGAGTTCGGAAAGCTCTTTGGAAAGGGGTACAAATCCCCAATGCAGATTTACTGCAACCGGAACGTTTCCATCCTCGTCTACGGGACCCGGAACACCGACACCCACACCTGCAACTTCATCCATGTCAATACCTTTTTCCGCAATCTTGCCTTTGATGGCAGCCGCCACATCCGGTACGATGTTTACACCGTTGTTCTCTGTTCTCGTTTTGATCTCCCATTTATCCAGGACTTCTCCGTCTGTATTAAAAAATCCGCATTTTACAGTTGTTCCGCCGATATCAATTCCAAAACAATATTTTTTCATTATTTATCCCTCTTTTTCGTTAATGAATTCTGTACACGATTGTAAAGTTCCTGGGCTGCGTTATAGCCCATCTTTTTCTGTCTGTGGTTGACCGCAGCAGATTCCACGATCACGGCCAGACTTCTGCCCGGACGGATGGGAATGGAATGGCACACAACACGGTTTCCGAGAAATTCCGTGTACTCCTCCTGAAGTCCCAGTCTGTCATATTCCTTATCCTTATCCCACTCTTCCAGTTTGATGACCAGATCGATGGTCTGCGTATTCTTCACACTCTCCACACCGAACAGGGTCTTTGCATCAATGATGCCGATACCTCTCAGCTCGATAAAATGGCGGGTGATATCCGGTGCGCTTCCCACCAGGCTGGCATCGCTGACTTTGCGTATCTCCACCACGTCATCGGAAACCAGACGATGGCCGCGCTTGATCAGTTCCAGAGCCGCCTCACTTTTTCCGATACCGCTCTCGCCCATGATCAGCACGCCTTCCCCGTATACATCCACCAGAACACCGTGGATCGAGATACAGGGTGCCAGCTCCACATTCAGCCAGCGGATGATCTCTGCCATAAACGGAGAAGTTCCTTTATCCGTGGAAAACACCGGAATCCCCTGTCTGGTGGCAATGCTCAGTATGTCATCATCCGGGGTCGTCCTGGTGGTAAAAATAATACATGGAATCTTGTGTGCCAGAAACTGCTCATAAGCCTCTACCCTCTGCTCTCTGGTCATATGCTCCAGATAGGTGAACTCCACGTACCCGACAATCTGCACGCGTTCTGCAGCAAAATGTTCGAAATACCCGGTCAGCTGCAGTGCCGGACGGTTAATATCCGGTGTCGTCACTTCAATGGTGGAAATATCCACATCGGGTGTGAGATTTTTGAGATTCATACTTTCCACAATCTTCGTTAATGCTACACTACTGCTCATCTCTCTTTTTCCTTTCTTAAGTTTCAGTCATTTCTGTCTTACGCATAGCCGTATTATGCTGTTATTTTATCACATTTATACAAAGCATACAAGAAAGGATTAAAGGTTCTCATTCACATCCGTCCCGTCTGTCTTTTCTTTTCGAAAGAAATCATATACCTTTCTGGCGCTTAAGCCTGTCATGGACGGAACCTTTGCAAGCTCCTCCACGCTGGCACTGCGTATCTCTTCTATGGATCCGAAACTGCGCATCAGCGCTTTTCTCCTGGCCGGACCGATGCCCGGGATATCATCCAGAATGGAATGTACCTGATCCTTGCTGCGCAGGGAGCGGTGATATTCGATGGCAAACCGGTGCGCCTCATCCTGAATACGGGTGATCAGACGGAATCCTTCGGAATCCCTGGAGATGGGAATCTCCTGATTATTGAAATAAAGTCCTCTCGTCCGATGCCTGTCATCCTTTACCATGCCGCAGACCGGTATCTGCAGATGCAGGTTTTCCAGAACAGACAAAGCCACATTGACCTGTCCTTTTCCACCGTCCATCATGATCAGGTCCGGCAGCTTTCCAAAGCTGTCAAACTCTCTGTTTTCTTCCTCCACCTCGTGGGTAAAACGTCTGGTCAGCACTTCCTCCATGCTTGCATAGTCATTTGGTCCCTGCACCGTCCGGATACGGAATTTGCGGTAATCGCTGCGTTTGGGCTTTCCTCTCTCAAAAACGGCCATGGAACCTACGGATTCGAAACCGCTGATGTTGGAAATATCGTATGCCTCCACACGAATCAGGTTCTCAAGTCCAAGCCACCCGGCAATTTCCTTCATGGCACCGATGGTCCGTCCCTCCTCACGCTTGATTCGCTCCTTATCCTGTCTCAGGACAATCTCAGCATTCTGCGCTGCCAGCTCCACAAGCTTTTCCTTGGTACCCTTTTTCGGAATACGGATGTGGACACGCTGTCCTTTTCTTCCGCCCAGCCAGCTCTCCAGAAGCTCTCTGTCCTCGATTTCCTCCGGGATCATGATCTCCCGTGGGATAAAGGGTGTACCGGCATAAAACTGTTTCAGAAAACTGGAAAGAATCGCTCCTGACGTATCCTGAGGCGCCACCCGCAAAAAGAAATGATCCCGCCCGATCAGCCTTCCCTGGCGGATAAAGAATACCTGTGCCACCGCATCGGTATCTTCCGTCTTGATGGCAATGATATCCTTATCCTCTCCGTCGCTGCTTGTGATCTTCTGCTTCTGGCCGATCTGACGCACACTGTTTAACAGATCACGCTGTACAATGGCCTCCTCAAAATCCATACGCTCCGATGCCTCGAGCATCCGCTTCTCCAGAAGCTTTTCCAGGGGCTTGTGATTGCCGTTGAGGAAATCAATGGCCTCATTTAACGATTTCCGGTATTCTTCACAGCTGATAAAGCCCTGACAGGGTGCATTGCACTGTTTGATATGATAATTCAGACAGGGCCGCTCCTTTCCGATATCCTGGGGAAGTCTGCGGCTGCAGGTGCGCAGCTTATAGACCTTACAGAGCAATTCGATGGTATCATGAACGGCCCCTGCACTGGTGTAGGGACCGTAATATCGATTCTTATCTTTTTTCATGCTCCGACAGAGCATGATCCTTGGGTAGGCTTCGGATGTGGTGACCTTGATAAACGGATAAGTCTTGTCATCCTTCAGCATGGTGTTGTACTTTGGACGATGCTCCTTGATCAGGTTACACTCCAGAACCAGAGCCTCCAGCTCCGAATCCGTCACAATATACTCAAACCGGGCAATCCTGGTCACCATCTGTTCAATTTTCACACCTTTGTTCCGGCTGCTCTGAAAATACTGCCGGACACGGTTTTTCAGACTGATGGCCTTGCCCACATAAATGATGGCATCACGCTCATCATGCATAATGTAAACTCCCGGCTTTGCCGGGAGTTTTTTTAATTCTTCCTGAATATCAAACATCTGTCATCCTGCTTTCACTGTCTGAAGCTGTTTTCCTGTCCTCCGCTGCACTGTCTTCCGGAAGCACCGCCTGATCGGCTGCATCTTCCTTTCCGGACACCGCCGCCTGATCGGCTGCTTTGTTCTCTTCCCCGCGTACTCTGTGGAAGATTTCCATAAATTCTTTTCCGGTGATGGTCTCTTTTTCGATCAGGAAAGCTGCAATCTTGTCCAGAGCAGTCCGGTTGGCATTCAGCAGGCCCTTTGCTTCCTCATAGGCTTTCTTCAGAAGCTCCATCACCTCTTTGTCCACCTCAGCTCTGGTAACCTCACTGCAGTCCATCACGGTGCGGTCATCCAGGTACTGATTCGATGCACGCTCCAGACCGATGAGACCGAATTTCTCCGACATACCGTAGCGGGTAACCATGGAACGGGCAATCTGAGTAGCCTCCTCGATGTCATTGGATGCTCCCGTTGTCACCGATCCGAACACGATCTCCTCCGCCGCACGGCCGCCCACATACTCTACCAGCCTTGCCCACAGCTCATCCTTTGACAGCAGGCACTTTTCTTCCTCCGGCACGTTCATGACGTAGCCCAGGGCTCCCATGGTACGCGGTACAATGGTAATCTTCTGTACCGGCTCGGAATCCTTCTGCAGTGCACTGATCAGTGCATGTCCCACCTCATGGTAGGATACAATGCTGCGCTCTTTGCTGCTTAAGATCTTATTCTTCTTTTCCTTACCCATCAGAACCACTTCCACGGATTCGAAGAGATCCTTCTGAGATACGGCAGCTCTTCCTTTCTTGACCGCAAGGATGGCTGCCTCGTTGATCATATTGGCAAGATCCGATCCCACGGCACCTGAGGTTGCCAGGGCAATCTCCTTAAAATCGACCGTCTCATCCAGATTTACATGCTGGGCATGCACGCGGAGAATGTCCTCCCGTCCTTTCAGATCCGGTTTGTCCACAATGACGCGGCGGTCAAAACGGCCCGGACGCAGAAGTGCGGAATCCAGCACCTCCGGACGGTTGGTAGCTGCAAGCACCAGCACACCTTTGGAGGAATCAAAACCATCCATCTCCGCCAGAAGCTGGTTCAGCGTCTGCTCGCGCTCGTCATTGCCTCCGCCGTAACGGCTGTCACGGCTCTTTCCGATGGCATCGATCTCATCGATAAAGATGATACACGGTGCACTCTTTTTTGCCTCCTCAAACAGGTCGCGGACACGGGACGCGCCCACACCTACGAACATTTCCACAAAATCGGATCCCGAAATGGAGAAGAACGGTGCGTGTGCCTCACCGGCCACTGCCTTTGCCAGCAGGGTCTTTCCGGTACCCGGAGGTCCCACAAGCAGCGCGCCTTTGGGAAGTTTGGCACCGATTTTCACGTATTTCTGGGGATTCTCCAGAAATCCCACCACCTCCTGGAGGGATTCCTTTGCCTCATCCTGCCCTGCCACATCGCGGAACGTAACGCCCGTCTCTTTCTGGCCGTAGACCTTCGCTTTGCTCTTTCCGACGCCCATGACGCCGCCGCCCTGTCCCATTTTCTTCATAATATAATAGAACAGTACGCCGATCAGAACAAAGGGAAGTACAGAGCCCAGGATATTGGCAATCAGCATGGATGTGGTATCCGGCACTTTCTTAGTGCACTGCACACCGGCCTTAAGCAGACGGTCTGTCAGGTTCGGGTCATCCATGATACCGGTATAACAGGTGATCGTCACACCTGGAATGGGCTGGTTTTTCAGTTCGATGTCGATTCTGTTTGTGCCGATTTCCACTGATTTTACTTCGCCGCGCTCCACCATATTGATGAACTGGTTATACGTAACCTCCCGCTCCGTAGAGCCCTTCACCGCGCTGGTCACAAAATTCATGATAATAAGCACAAGCAGCGTAACCACCAGAAAAACCATCATGCTTCTGCCGCTATTTGGCATTTTCCCGTTATTGTTCGGTTTTTGATTGGGATCATTTTTATTTGGTCTATTCTGATTATCGGGTCTTTGAGGTTCGTTTTGTCCGCCTCTGGAACCGTTTCCCTGCATCTGGTTATTGTCCATTCTTGTCCTCCTCTTATGCAGATTACTGTGCAGATGCACAGCTATGCCAACTTATCCCATTATAAGTACAGTTTCAAAAGAAATCAATATATAGATTGTGAAAAAAAGATCACAATTATGAATCTTTTCTAAAAAAAATGTAGCCGGAGGAAATAAGGATATTGTATAATCAGATTAGTTGTCCGGGACAGCGCTGACTGCTGCCGGACAGATAGTCAGGAAACAGGCTGTTGTCTGTTTCTTCATGGAAAACACAGAAAGGCATATAAAAATATGAAAAAAGGATTTGATAACGAGAAATATTTATCCACCCAATCTCGCTGCATCCGCGAACGCATCGACAAATTCGGTGACAAGCTTTATCTGGAATTTGGCGGCAAGCTTTTTGACGATTATCATGCTTCCCGCGTTCTTCCCGGATTTCAGCCGGACTCCAAGCTGCAGCTTCTGATGCAGCTTTCCGATCAGGCGGAAATCGTCATCGTAATCAGCGCCGGGGATATCGAAAAGAACAAAATCCGCGGTGATCTTGGCATTACCTATGACACCGATGTCCTGCGCCTGATCGATTCCTTTGAAGAAAAGGGACTTTACGTGGGCAGCGTTGTCATCACACAGTACTCCGGCCAGGCAAGTGCAGATCTCTTCAAGCAGCGTCTCTGCAAGCTGGGCATCCGCGTTTATACCCACTATATCATCCCGGGATATCCAAATAACATCAGCCATATCGTAAGCGACCAGGGCTTCGGAAAGAACGAGTACATCGAGACCACACGGCCTCTGGTGGTCATCACTGCACCTGGACCCGGCAGTGGAAAAATGGCTACCTGTCTTTCCCAGCTTTACCATGAGCACCGCAGAGGGATCCGCGCCGGATATGCCAAATTCGAGACCTTCCCCATCTGGAACATCCCGCTGAAGCATCCCATCAATCTTGCCTACGAGGCAGCCACAGCGGATCTGAACGATGTAAATATGATCGATCCCTTCCACCTGGAAGCCTATGGATTTACCACGGTAAACTATAACCGCGATGTGGAGATTTTCCCGGTTCTGAAGGCGATTTTTGAAAAAATCTACGGCAAAAGCCCCTATCAGTCTCCCACCGATATGGGTGTCAATATGGCAGGAAACTGCATCTGTGACGATGCCGTCTGCCAGGAAGCCTCCCGCCAGGAGATCATCCGCCGTTATTTCGACACCTTAAACGGCCTTCTTCTGGGGCGCAATCAGGAGGATGAGATCTACAAGCTGGAGCTCATCATGAATCAGGCAGGCATTTCTCCCATCGACCGCCGCGTTGTGCCGGCCGCACGCCGCCTAGCAGAGCTTACCAAATCACCCGCTGCCGCCCTGGAGCTTCCGGATGGACGGATCATCACCGGCAAAACCTCCGATATGCTGGGCGCGACGGCTGCCATGCTCCTGAACGCACTGAAGGCACTGGCTGAGATCGACCACGAACTGAATATCATCGCACCGGAATCCCTGGAACCGATCCAGCGTCTGAAAACCGCCTACCTTGGCAGCCGCAATCCACGTCTCCACACGGATGAGGTGCTGATCGCCCTCTCCATCAGTGCAGCCAATCACGAGGAAGCAGCCCTTGCCATGAAACAGCTTCCAAAGCTGGCCGGATGCCAGGCGCATACCTCTGTCATGCTGTCTGCTGTGGATATCAAACAGCTGAAGCGGCTCTCCATTCAGTTTACCATGGAGGCGCAGTACGAAAATAACAGAATTTATCACTGAAATTCCTGAAATTTCCTTATTCAGTGACTGGATTTTTTCTATCAGATAGTGTATAATTTCTTCCGTATTTTTTGTTTACAGCTATTAGACATCTGCGCAGAAGCAGCATGCGTAAAGTACGCACAGAATGGAGGAAGTTATGGCAGTAAAATATGTATTCGTAACAGGAGGCGTTGTTTCTGGTCTGGGAAAGGGCATCACAGCTGCATCCCTTGGACGCCTTCTGAAAGCACGCGGTTACAAGGTGACCATGCAGAAATTTGACCCCTACATTAATATTGACCCGGGCACCATGAATCCGATTCAGCACGGCGAAGTGTTTGTAACGGATGACGGTGCTGAAACGGATCTGGATCTTGGACATTATGAGCGTTTTATCGATGAGAGTCTGACCAAAAACTCAAACGTTACCACCGGAAAGATTTACTGGTCTGTTCTTCAGAAAGAGCGCCGCGGCGATTTCGGCGGCGGTACCGTACAGGTCATTCCTCATATCACCAACGAAATCAAGAGCCGTTTCCACCGCGATTTTACGACGGATGACACAAGTATTGCAATCATCGAGGTCGGCGGAACCGTCGGCGATATTGAAAGCCAGCCCTTCCTGGAGTCTATCCGACAGTTCCAGCATGACGTGGGACATGAAAATGCCATACTGATTCACGTTACTCTGATTCCTTATCTGCGCGCTTCCGGCGAGATGAAAACGAAGCCGACACAGGCCAGCGTAAAAGAGCTGCAGGGCATGGGCATTCAGCCTGATGTGATCGTATGCCGTTCCGAACTTCCTCTGGATCCCGGCATCAAGGACAAGATTGCACTGTTCTGTAATGTTCCAAGCAACCATGTACTCCAGAATCTGGATGTGGAATACCTCTACGAGGCACCACTTGCCATGGAAAAGGAAAACCTGGCGCAGGTGGTATGTGACTGTCTCCACCTTGACTGCCCGGAACCGGATCTGGAAGACTGGAAAGCCATGGTTAACGCACTGCGTCATCCTACCAAAGAGGTAACGATCGCTCTGGTTGGCAAATACATTCAGCTTCACGACGCATACATCAGCGTTGTGGAGGCTTTGAAGCATGGCGGTATCGCACAGCACGCAACCGTCAACATCAAATGGGTGGATTCCGAGCTTCTGAACAACAGCAACGTGGAGGAAGTCCTGGGTGATATGGACGGTATCCTGGTACCGGGCGGTTTCGGAGACCGCGGCATCGAGGGCAAAATCACAGCCATCGAATTTGCCCGTACCCATAAGATTCCTTTCCTTGGTCTCTGCCTCGGTATGCAGCTCTCCATTGTGGAGTATGCACGTCACGTCATCGGATACAACGATGCGCACAGCATTGAGCTGAATCCTCAGACCACGCATCCGGTGATCGCTCTGATGCCGGAGCAGGACGGTATCGAGGATATCGGCGGTACTTTAAGACTTGGTTCTTATCCATGTGTACTGAAAAAAGAGTCTCTGGCCTATCATCTGTACGGAACGGAGACCATCCATGAGCGTCACCGCCACCGCTACGAAGTAAACAACGACTACCGCAGAGTTCTGACCGAAAACGGCATGCTCCTGTCTGGTATTTCTCCGGACGGACGAATCGTAGAGATGATCGAACTGCCGGATCACCCGTTCTTTATCGGAACTCAGGCACATCCGGAGCTGAAATCACGTCCCAACCGTCCGCACCCGCTGTTCCGCGGATTTGTTGAGGCCGCTGTAAAACAGCACGAAGCATAGCATTCTCTTTCACCCTGCAGCACCTGGCACAGGCTGATCCTGCAGGGTGTCTGACTGAAAAAACTGCTGTGTCAGGCATCACGGCTTTCGCCGTCTGATACCTGCCGCAGCAGTTTTTTATATTACTTCAGTCAATATGTTTGAACCTACACACATCACAGGAAATCAGAAGGAAGCGTACACTCCGCCGTCACGCATAACCGTTCCCCGATACTTTGCCAGTTCACTGACCGTAACCAGCTGGTAACCGGCCTGGATCAGCCTCGGTATCAGAACCTCCGCCGCATCCACGGACGGACTGTGGATGTCATGCATCAGCACAATGGATCCGTCCCGCACTTCATTCATCACCACCTGAATGGTGTTCTGCGCATTTCTTGTTTTCCAGTCCAGGGTATCAATACTCCACAAAATCAGAGGCATCCCGGCGTTTGCTGCCACCGTACTGTTATAGGCGCCATAGGGCGGCCGCAGGAGTGTGGCATCCTGCCCGGTGATCCCGCGGATCTGTGCATTGGTTCTTTCAATCTGTGAACGGATACCCGAAGCAGCCAAAGACGAAAGCTGCGGATGATCCCAGGAATGATTTCCGATCTCACATCCCATCTGATACATGGTTTTCACGGTGTTCCGATAGTTTGACACACTGCTGCCCACCAGGAAGAAAGTGGCCACTGCATTGTTTTGCTTCAGACATTTTAACAGCCGGTCGGTGTAAGGTCCCGGCCCGTCATCAAAGGTCAGCGCCACCATTTTCTTTTTCGGATCGATGAGCCGCCCCGTTACCTTTTTTTCCGGGTGATACACACCATTTTTATCAAAATAGCATGCTTTCTTTCCCACATACCGGCTTTCCGTCACTCTGACACCGTCCTCATCCAGATAGTACTTTTTCCCGTCTACCGTGACCCATCGCTTTTTCACCCGGCGTCCTTTGGCATTGACGAAATAGTATTTCCCATTTGTTTTGACCCAGGAGGATGTCTTCATCGCCCCTTTTTTCCCAAAATAATAGTAGTATTTCCGGATCTTCTGCCAGCCGGTGACCATTGCGCCGTCTGTGCCGAGATAATAGGCCTTTCCGTTCTGATATTTGAGGAATCCGGCGACCCGGATCCCCTGTTCATTAAAGTAATAATATTTTCCCTTAATCTGTGCCCATGTGGAAACGGCAAATGTTTTATCTTTCCGCCGGAAATAAACCTTACCGCCCCGCCTGACCCACTTTCCGTTAAGCTTTGGAGCCTTTTTTACGTTCTGCAAAACCACAGGCACTGACGGCTGTGTCGTCTCGCTCTGCGGGGTATCACCTGTCCCTGTCTCTGCTGTAGTCTCAGCCGCCCTCACGGTCTGCAGATCCTTCTGCCAGATCAGACAGCATACAGCAATCAGAACAAGGAAGAGGATACAATGCCTCCCTTTCTCTCTCGCCATATCAGCGGATGTATGCTTTAAATTTCTCTGCGATCAGGGCTTCGTCATCCGTGCTTGCGCACAGCTCCAGCGGTTTTTCCAGATCCAGGCTGAAAATACCCATGATTGATTTGGCATCTACCAGATATTTTCCCTGCGCAAGATCCACGTCAAAATCCATATGGCTGCAAATACGGTTGAACTCCTGAACATTTGCCACGTTCCCCAGCTCAATATTTTTTCTTACCACGATTCATCTCTCCTTTCCTAAAGTCTCTATAGCTACAATACCATTATCTGCCATTCGAGTCAAGCTGGCAATCTCCTCTATACGGCAAACAACGCACCCAGTGCTCCCAGAAGACCGGCCGATCCCAGTCCCATAATAATCCCTGCAAGCATCACTCCAAGCATGACGGCAATGATGCTGGATTTAAAATCCATATCCAGGAAGCTGGCGGCAAGTGTACCTGTCCAGGCTCCCGTTCCCGGCAGGGGAATCCCGACAAAAAGCATCAGTGCCACAAACAGGCCTCTTCCTGCTTTTTCCTGAAGCCTGGTACCACCTTTTTTTCCTTTCTCAATGCAGTAAGTAAAAAACTTTCCAATCAAAGGCTTATCTGCTCCCCACTCCAGCACTTTCCTGGCAAACAGATAAATAAACGGCACCGGAAGCATATTTCCGATAATACAGATCACGTACGACGGTATATACGGAAGTCCCTGTGCCACAGCGTAAACGATCGCTCCGCGCAGTTCAATCAGCGGGACCATGGAAATCAAAAAAATAATGAGATAGTGCATGTGTCCATCCTTTCCTCACATCATCTACATAGAAAAATGATTACCTTTTGCTCCTAGGTATCATAGTATTGTTTGATACAAAAGTCAAGACAAACGGAAACAGTCATTTACGGATAAGGAATCCGATATATTGTGACAATCTCTTTACATTTTTATTATTATTGTGTTAAAATATGAGCCAAGAGAGTGCAAAGCACGAAAAAATCGACGTCAGGCTCATTTGTCGGGCAACTCAAATTATTTCATCCATACAAAAGAAAGGAATATTCCCATGAGATTTTTAAAACAACACCATAAATATTTCCTGGCTTCTTTTTTCCTGCTGGCTGCCATCCTGGTGTTTCCTTCCCATACGCTTGCCGCGCCGAAGCTTGACCTTGGCCGATACAAAAAGGGATCCCAGTATCTGGTGGTGGCCTACAATATTCGCCCGGGCAAATCGGCAGCCATACGAAGCCTGCCTTCCTCCAGTTCGACGAAGCTTGCCACGTTAAAATACAGCGATGCCGTTGTGGTGGACCAGTCAAAGATCACCCCGGGTGTCCGGACGAAATGGATCCCGGTACTGCTGCCCAACCAGAACACCACCGGTTATGTCAGCACCTCCATCGTCCGGCTGAAGGCTGTCTCCTATGACAGTTTTAAAAAGGGAGCTACGCCCTATGCCTACGATGCCATCTGCTATGGCCTGAAATACCTGGGTACTCCTTATCAGAGCGGCGGAAATGATCTGAAAAAAGGTATCTGCTGTTCCGCCCTGGTCACCAAATGCTTCCGCAAGGCAGGGCGCTATATGCCGGAAACCTACGTGATCAATCAGTATAACGAATGTACCTTTATCAGCCGCAGACAATTAAAGCCCGGCGATCTGATTTTCTACCGGGCTAATACACAGCCGCCCTACGGCGGCCTGGTACATGTTGCAATCTATATGGGAAATGGTCTGATTTTAAATGCCACCGGTCACACAGGCAGTACCTATCCAAACGGCGGCATCTGTATCAAAACCTTAAGCTACGGAAGCCATCTGGCCTCCCGCGCCATCTACGGAAGGCTTTCCTGATCGATATCAGGAGCCTCCCCTTTACAGCCCCTGCAGATAGTTGAGCATGGGATCAAGGTTGGCCGGATCACAGCGGTCAAAGGATTTCTGCACCAGTTCCGCAAAGGCACGCTCTTCTTCATTTTTTATCTTTTTGCTTTTCAGCATACTGCGGAACATTTTCATCATCAGCTTATCCCCAAAGTTCATCGCCTCGTAATTGAGACCACTCTGCAGATAGAAGGTGCGGATCTCCTTCCGCTCCTGTCTGCTGAAATTCTGTTCCATAGATTTGATCACTTCCGGCGAAGCAGGCGGCATGGCACCTGTAACGAACACTACATTCAGCTTGCCTGCCGGAAGCACGTTCTCTTTATACCATTTAATACTTTCGATGGTTCCTGCCCGGAAGCTGCTCCCGAAAATAATCACATCATAATCCGCAAGGCGAATCGTTTCCACCTGTTCCACCGGAACGCAGGTACACTTCAGGGCCTCTGCAACCCATTTGGCATAGCGCTCGGTAAAACCGGTTCTGGATCGGTATATGATAATCTGTCTCATCTGAACACCTTCCTTCTCTCTGTCACTGACCCCGTACTATTTATTCATTATACCGAAAAAACATTACAAAACAAAGTCAGGACATTACAAAACTTTCACAATTCATACTGACTATTATACAATTTCGCATAAAAACCCTTTTTCTTTAACAAATCCTCATGAGTGCCCTGCTCCATGATCCTGCCGTTCTCCATAACCAGAATCACATCCGCCTCACGTATGGTGGACAACCGATGGGCAACGATAAAGCTGGTCCTTCCCTCCATCATTTTTGCAAATGCATTCTGAATCCGGATCTCCGTCCGCGTGTCAATACTTGAGGTCGCTTCATCCAGGATCAGCATCGGCGGAAGACAGAGCATCACACGTGCAATACAGAGAAGCTGTTTTTGTCCCTGACTGATGTTGCCCCCATCTTCAGAGATCACCGTATCGTATCCGTCCGGCAAACGCTTGATAAAGCTGTGGGCATGGGCGGCTTTTGCAGCCTTTTCCACCTCTTCCCTGGTGGCGTCCGGTTTTCCGTAAGCAATATTTTCATAAATCGTACCGGATTTCAGCCAGGTATCCTGCAGCACCATTCCATAGCTTTTTCGCAGGGAATGACGGGTAATGCGCCTTATATCCGTCCCGGACACCCGTATCTGACCGGAATCCACGTCGTAAAATCGCATCAGCAGGTTGATGATCGTCGTTTTTCCACATCCGGTAGGACCCACGATGGCGACACGCTGTCCCGGTTTCACTGTGAGATTAAAATGCTCGATCAGGCTGCGTTCCGGCACATAACGAAAGGACACATCTGATATTTCCACCGTTCCGTCCACCTCTCCGGTAGTCAGCACACGCGCATCCGGCACATCCTCCGGACGCTCTTTTTCGTCCAGCAGTTCAAAGATACGCCCGGCACAGGCCATGGCATTCTGCAGCTCCGTCACAACACCGGAGATCTCATTGAAGGGCTTGGTGTATTGATTGGCATAGCTCAGAAAACAGGAAAGCTGGCCGACTGTGATGCCTCCGGCCACCGCATAGAGCGCTCCCACCAGTGCAACCCCGGCATAGACCACATTATTGACAAAACGTGTGGCAGGATTTGTGATACTGCTGAAAAAGATCGCTTTCAGGCTGGCATCCTGCAGCCGTGTATTCATCTCATCAAACTGTTCCAGACTTTCCTTTTCCTGACAGAATGCCTGAACGACCCTCTGCCCTTCTATCATCTCATTGATGTATGCCGTCTGCTGACCGCGCACCTCGCTCTGGATACGGAAATTCCGGAATGTCTTTCTGGCAATAAATCCTGCCACCACAAAGCTCAGCGGTGTCACACACACCACCACCAGAGTGATGGGCACATTGACATAAAGCATAAAAGCCAGGGTACCAAGTATCGTCAGCAGACCGGTGAAAAACTGGGTAAATCCCATCAGCAGACCGTCCGCAAACTGCTCCACATCGGCGATCACGCGGCTTACCAGATCTCCGGTTGGATGGGCATCCAGATAAGAAACCGGAAGCTTCTGAATCTTTGCAATGGCAGCATTGCGCAGGTCCCGGCTGACGCTGTAAGTAATTTTATTGTTGCAGATACCAAAGATCCACTGGGAAACCGCAGCGATCGCCGTGGCAGCCAGTATCACCTTTAAAACAGACCACACTGCCCCAAAATCAACCTTTCCGGCTCCGATCATAAAATCAATGGCATTTCCTGTGAGAATCGGCACGTACAGCTGGGCCGCAACGGAAACCGCTGCAAAAAACAGACTGCACACCATGTAAAACCAGTATTTTCGGATATGTTTCCACACGCGCAGCATCATGCCTGTCCACCTGCCTTTCCAAACTGACTCTCATGAATCTCCCGATACACCGGGCAATGTTCCATAAGCTGGCTGTGGCTGCCCATGCCAACCACCAGGCCGTCATCCAGCACCAGGATCAGATCTGCATGGCGCAGACTGGAGGTACGCTGGCTTACAATAAAAACTGTCAGCTCTTCATCGAGCTCGCGGATTGCCCGGCGAAGAGCAGCATCCGTGGCAAAATCCAGTGCGCTGGCACTGTCGTCCAGAATGAGTATCTCCGGATTGGACACCAGTGCCCGGGCAATGGTAAGTCTCTGCTTCTGCCCTCCGGAAAGATTTCGTCCGCCCTGTTCCACCGGATCATCCAGCCCTTTTTCTTTTTCCCGTACAAAGGATTCCGCCTGAGCCGTCCGAAGCGCAGACCACAATGCCTCATCCGTGGCATTTTGATCTCCCCACAAAAGATTGGAACGGATCGTTCCGGAAAACAGCTGTGCTTTCTGCATCACCACCCCGATCTTCCGGCGCAGTTCCTCTCTGGAGTAACTGCGGATATCCCGGCCGGCAATGCGGATCGTTCCATCCGTGGCATCGTAAAATCGCCCGATCAGATTGACCAGTGTGGACTTACCGCTTCCTGTACCGCCAATAATACCTACCGTCTGTCCCTTTTTGACCGTAAAATGAACATTGGAAAGTGCCTCTGCTCCTGCACCCGCATAGGTAAAGGACACATGGTCAAAAGCCACCTCTTCCGTCTCATCCGGGGTGTTTTTCATCTTTTCAGACTTCGCAGGATCCACGCCAAACTGCATTCCAGGTTTTACCGATAACACCGATGCTGCACGGTCCGCACAGGCCAGTGCTTTTGTTACCTGAATAATCAGATTTGCCAGCTTGACCAGCTCAACCAGAATCTGGCTCATATAATTGACCAGCGCCACCACATCACCCTGCATGAGTGTACCGGACTGTATCTGTACCGCTCCTGTATTTAATATGACAACGATCGCCAGGTTGATGATCACATAAGTAAGGGGATTCATCAGAGAGGAAATCTTTCCCACAAAAAGCTGCCCGTGTACCAGCTTCTCATTTCCCTGTTCAAACCGCTCTTTTTCCTGATGCTCTCTTCCGAAGGCACGGATCACACGCACACCGGTGAGATTTTCCCTGGCAATACCCAGAATCCCGTCCAGACTCCCCTGTACCTTACGGTACAGAGGCATTGTCCAGAGCATGATTCCAAAAACAACAACGGACAGCAGCGGAATCGTCACAACAAAGATCACGGCCGCCCTGGCATTTACCAGAAATGCCATCACCACGCTTCCAAATACAATAAATGGAGAGCGCAGAAACAGACGCAGAAACAGGTTCAGTCCACTCTGAACCTGATTGATATCGCTTGTCATACGGGTGATCAGCGTTGAGGTGCCAAGCTGATCCATCTCTGTAAACCCAAGAGACTGGATATGGGCAAACAGCGCGTGGCGCAGTCCGGTGGAAAAGCCCACCGCTGCCTTGGCCGCAAAATACTGGGCAGTAATGCTGCAGGTAAGACCAACCACCCCCAGCAGGATCAAAAGTCCGCACCTGGTCAGAATAAAGGTCCGATCTCCATTTGTAATTCCTGTATTGATAATGGAGGCCATCACAAGTGGAACCAGCAGGTCAAACATAGCCTCCAGCATCTTAAACAGCGGTGCAAGCACACTTTCCTTTTTGTATTCCCGTAAATAGATCAGCAGTTTTTTCAAAATATCTCCTTCCCGCTTTCCCGTATCTCTTCCCAAAAGCTTTTTCCGGAACCGGTATGCACAATTCCAAAAGCCTCCGCCACCGTCGCCGCGATATCCGCAAAGCTGTCTCTTGTGTGCAGATTGACCCCCGGTTTCAGCATATCCCCATAACAGAGGCAGGGCGTATATTCCCTTGTATGATCTGTACCGGGCACACCCGGATCGCATCCATGGTCTGCCGTGATGATCAGCAGATCATCCGGCCGCATGTGCTCCAGAAAGACTCCCAGCTGCCTGTCAAACGCATTTAACGCACCGGTATAGCCTGCGATGTCATTTCGATGCCCGTAGAGCATATCAAAATCCACCAGATTGACAAAACACAGGCCCGTAAAATCTTCCTCCTGCAGTGCAAAGACACGTTCCATATTTTTATCGTTTCCTTCGTTTGGAAAAGAACGCGTTATCCCCTGTCCCGCAAAGATATCTTTTATTTTTCCCACACCGATGACGGCATACCCGGCCTCTTTCAGCTCATCCAGCAGCGTGGCAGCCGGAGGTTTCAGAGAAAAATCATGCCTGTTCACCGTTCTGGTAAAATCCGGAGCATTTCCTACAAACGGACGGGCAATGACTCTTCCCACACTGTGCCTGCCGGTCAGGATCCTGCGGGCGATGCGGCAGTCCTCATAAAGCTCGGACAGAGGAACGACCTCTTCGTGCGCCGCAATCTGAAAGACACTGTCCGCCGAGGTATAGACGATCAGCTTTCCTGTTTCCATATGCTCCTGTCCGTAATCCCGTATCACCTCTGTCCCGGAATAAGGTTTGTTGCACAGTACGCCGCGATGTGTCTGTTTGGAAAATTCCTGTATGATTTCCGGCGGAAATCCATGTGGATAGACCGGCATGGGGGTTTCCGATACGATTCCTGCGATTTCCCAATGGCCTGTAGTCGTATCCTTGCCGTCGGATTTCTCACGCATCCTTGCAAAACAGCCAACCAGGCTGTCCGCCTCATCCTTCGGCTCCATCCCGTCCAGTGAAAACAGACCCAGGCGCTCCATATTGGGGACGAACAGCTTCCCTGTTTTCCGGCAAGTTCCAAGTGTATTGCACCCGGCATCTCCAAAACGCTCTGCATCCGGTGCTGCTCCGACTCCCACACTGTCCAGAACAATCAAAAATATTCGTTTCACATGCATCCTCCTTTTTCTTTACCAGTATATCTTATCCACTTTTCCTGCAATTTACAAGTAAAAACAGAGGCACCGGGCGTTTTCCCATTTGTTTTCTTTCAAAATAACAATGCAGGGCGGAATAGACCGCCCTGCAATCGTTCTCACTTTTGGATACCGGAAAGCTGTCAAGGACTGTTTTCGGTACGCTGTCTGTTATTTTGTAATCTTAACGGTAGACTTCTGTCCCTTTTTGCTCAGTTTCTTTTTGTAAGAGGACAGTTTTGCCTTCGGCACTTTGATCCTGCATTTTGCATGGATGCCTTTGAATGCCTTGCTGCCCACGGATTTCAGGGATGTGCTCTTGATCGTGATGTTTTTCAGTTTGCCGTCTCCCTGGAATGCGCCGGAACCGATGGTCTGTACATTCTTACCGATGGTTACCTTTGTGAGCTGTGTATTGTTCTTGAACGCATTCTTGCTGATCGCCGTTACTTTGAAGGTATAGCTTCCACTCTGAACGGTTGCCGGAACGGTAAATCCGCCTTTTACCTTCTTCACCGGTTTCACGAGCGTAACCGTACCGTTCTTCGCATCAGATCTGGTTACTTTGTAAATGGCTTTCTTATACTCAAACGTCGTACCTTTTTCCGGAACCTTCTCTGCCGGTGGATTATCGATCGGAGGATTCACAACCGGTTTCTTAACCAGTCCTGCTTCTGCCTTTTTCAGATTTGCAAGTGCTCTTTCCACCTGCTCTGCCGTTGCACCGGCACTGGACTGTACGATCTTTGCTGCCTCAAGCGCTGCCTTAAACGCCACATAGGATTCTGCTGTGTAATCCTGTGCTGATTTATCTGCTGCGCCTGCAATGGCATCCTGCAGAGCCTTCTTCTG
>JALEJP010000070.1 GCA_022769625.1 Lachnospiraceae bacterium
ATCTGCTTTTAAAAGAAGAATTCGGGCTCTTGATACGACTTGTGCCTGAAGCGTTCTGGTTCTGGTAATTGTTTCAAGTTGAGAACGTTCTTCTTCTGAAATATTTAATGGTTTTGCTTTTGCCATGACTTAATACCTCCAAACTATAGATGTATTAAGTATAACAGTAAGCGATGAATAGGTTCTTTCCAAACTTAGTTGATTTGATAATAATATTCGTTTAAAAGTATTTTAGCTTTTAATAACATGAAGCTATTTCTTCCATACATGATTCGTTTGGTAAGTTTGATTTTGTTTACGCTTCCTTCGGCTAAACCATTATTATACTTATAACTAATTGCATTTTTCACAGCCTCGATATCGTTTCTAAGGCCACTTAAATAACTATCCAATTCATCTACGTTTAATTTAGCAGCTGTCTCTATCCATGAATCTAATTCATCGCTTTTCCGAGAAAATACAATTCGGTGAAATTCTTTTAGTAACGAATAAAGTTGTCCTAAAGTGGGATATTTTTTTATAACGGCATCGTATTGATCTGATGTAATCCCCTTTACATTTTCCAGTTTATGATAAATAAGCTGGCACATTGTTTTTCTGGGTATATATTCAACTCCCTCTTCTTTCTGGGAGATACTTTTCTGGTGTGTACGTTCTTTCTGCATAAAAACTCGCAGGGATGCCACAGTACCGGAATATCCCTTTTGTGATATAAACTCATGGATTTTCGTGTATGTGATTCCTTTAGCACGCATTTCAATGACATCCTGTTCATAGGGAGCCAATTTTCCAGGCAGTCTATGATCGTAGCGGCCACCACTTAAAGGGCAATCCTTTTTCAAATAGTTTTTCACTGTTTTGGCAACATGACCTGTTATTCGGGTTATTTCATTAATAGAATGTCCTTCGGAATACAGTTTTCGTACTTCATCAATTGCTGCCTGCCTTTTCTCCATTTGCTGAAGGTGCTGTCTTTCACGGACATTTTCTCTTACTTCAGGTATTTTATCTTCCGGAATTGCAAGGTATCTTGAGATTGTAGTGGCCGATGAATGTAACAGAAGGGCTATATCATTCACCGTATATCCCTCCTTGCGCTTTTTCCGGGCAAAACAGATTCTTTCTGCCCGGTTCCTTGTATTATAAAGTGCCTGCATTTCTGGATTTTGCACAGTGGCAGGAATTGTTAAGCGGGATGGAAATAAACGGTACATATACTTTTCAATCACTTCGGATAGATTTTTAAGCAGATGAAATCGATCACTAATCTGCAATGCTTCCGGATGCGAATTTTTTGCCGCTGAAGCATATGTCTGTGCACCATCACGTGAAATAACTTGCAGATTTGGATAAGATTTCAACCATTCTTCCACTTTTCCTGTTTCTCTCGAATCAAGCAAATCAACAATCCTATGAGTTTCTAAATCAACCATTACGGTCCCATAAGTATATCTTTTGCGAAAGGCAAAGTCATCCACACAAACTTTTGTAATACTGGACTTATCCACAATTTCAGGCATTTTTTTTAAGCAGATCACAAATGCTGCTTTTAGAGACTTTAATAGCTCCTGATTTTAATAATGTTGACGCACTAACAGAGCTTAACTTTGCAGATGTCATCAATATCTTATCAATAAGCCGATCTGTTTTCCTTCCTTTGGGCGAAACAAAGCCAAATCTTTCAGAGAAGGTTTTATGAGAACAATCCGGATTATTACAAAACATTTTTCTGGTATCCAATAAAAGTATCGTCTGTTTATCCTGAATAGGTATATCCTGAATTTCACGTTGATACACCGAATGTACCTTTGATGATAGTTTCCCACAATATGGACAGGGAATTTTCTCTTTTGTAGAATGTACTTCAAAAATAAGCATATCTTTCTTTATTTGAAATCGAGTACATTCTAAATCGTTATCTAGCAATTTCAAGATTTTTTGTTCCATATATATCACCCCAAAACATCATATCTCTTTTTCACATTAAATTCAACTATATCTGGAAAGAACCGTTGCTTCATTAAGCACAAAATCGGAGCATAAGGCAAAGCTGCCAACTCATTGTTATATACAGAACGGTGATTGCTTAAAGGAAGCATCGGTTGTTCTTTTGGAACAGCTTCGGACTATAGATAAATGCCGCTTGAATGGGTATGTAGGTTCTTTGGATAAGGCCAGTATGAAGGAAGTGGATCATGCGCTGGCGGTCAGTGTTGGCTTATCTGGAGAAGGAAAATACTGATAAAACTATTATTATAGGTAAGAAAACGGATTCATGCAAGGATGCGGATGGAGCAGTCGGCATCATCGACGGAGAGTGGCTGGTGCGGTATGATAAGCGCATACAGCCACTTTCCTTATGGGGAGGTGAGTGTAATAGAATCTCTGGAGAATGAAAAAAAGGTTTATGATGTAGAGGATATTCAGAAACTGCTCGGTATTGGCAGGAGCAAAGCATACGCTTATCTGGATGAGGTGTATGAAAAGCAGGAGCCATTTCGGGTAATCAAGATTGGGAAGCTTTTCAGGGTGCCCAGACAATCTTTTGACAACTGGCTGGATAGAATCGGTTAAGGAAGGGTGAAACAGTTGAAAAAAGACAATCCACAAAAAAGCAAATCTTTCTTTGAAAATAATTCGTGGTATCACCGGATCAAGATACTGCAGGAGGATGGCACGGTAAAATACAGCAAGAAGGGTGGTTTTTCCACCAGTAAAGAGGCGGATAAGAGCTATGATAAGTATGAGGCGGATTTCAAAAAAGCCTACCGTGCGTACCAAATGGCGAATAAAGTAAATACGGAAGTCATGTTTAAGGACTATCTGGTCTATTGGTTTGAAGAAATCTTTTCGCAGCGGGTGGAAACTACTACCCGCATGGTAGGGGCCTATGCCATTTATGACCTGATTCTGCCGCACATGGAATATGACATTAAAGTCCGGTATGTGAATGTAGAATACCTGGATACATTGTTAGCCAGTGTGGCACGGGCCAGCGCATCGGCGGGAAATAAGGGAAGAGAAATCCTGAACCTTGCCCTGAAGGAGGCTGTGATTGCCGGATACATTAAAAATAATCCGGTGACCGGGACGAAACCATATAAGAGGGCGAAGCCGAAGATTACGGTGCTGGGGAAAGAAAAAACAAAGATCTTGCTGAAAGCGGCCTCGCAGAATAACTGGTATCTGGAAATTTTGCTTGCGTTATTCTGTGGGCTTCGGAAAGGGGAAATCATGGGGCTGAAGTTCAGTGATTTCGATTTTGAAAAGAATACGGTTTATATCAGCCGTCAGCTTGCCTCTGATCCGATTATAAAGAAGGGAAGCGGCAGCAAGATTGAAAAATACGGACTGGTAGAGCGGGCTCCAAAAACACCGAACAGCTACCGGATGCTTCGTGTACCGGAGGTTGTGATGCGGGAGGTAAAAAAGCGCCGTCAGATTGTGGAAAATAACAAGATGAAGTGCATCGGCAGCTATGAGGACAAGGGCTACGTCTGTTGCCAGGAAAACGGGAAGCCTCACAGCATGACAGCCTTGAATAACGCGCTGACAAAGCTGTGCAGCCGAAATGGTCTGCCCCATGTGACTGTACACGGCCTCCGCCATATGTATGCCACGATCCTGATTGAAATGGAAGTGCCGATTATCAAGATTTCAGCTTTGCTGGGGCATGGGTCCGTACATACCACCTTTGAGTATTACTGCGACGTGATGGATGAGAATGAGAATATTCTGGCATTTATGAACAATGCTTTTGTGCCGGTGGCAGTGTAGGAGGGAGGTGTGGCATGAAACTGGATTTGAACCTTCAAAGGTATGTGGAGTGGGAAGTATCGAATGTTATGCCGATCAAGGAAAAATTCGGATACCGGGTATTTCTGAAATATATGGACGGTACGGTGCGCCCGCAGCAAAAAGCGGGCTTCCCGACGGAAAAAGAAGCGAACGCTGCCAGAGATAAGACCATTGGTGAGCTTTATGCGGGAACCTATGTGGTTTATGCCAACGTCCGAGTGAAAGATTTTATGGAGTTCTGGATGGAGGAGGATATCCGAAACCGTGTCGGGAGCAGCGAGACATATGATACCTTTGGAAGCGTGGTCAGGCTGCACATTGTCCCGAAACTTGGCAGTAAAAAAATGGTGGATATCACCCGGGGTGACGTTCAGAAGCTGTACAATGAGAAAACAGAGTATTCCATATCCATTGCGCGGCTGGTAAAGACAGTGATGAATGTTTCCATGCGCTATGCGGTGGATAAGAAGATCATTCCGGTCAGCCCTGCAGAAGGGGTCAATCTGCCAAAAAAGGTAGAGAAAAAGCCGTACCATACGAGAAACATTGATACACAAAAGACGCTGACAATGGAGCAGATTCAGGTTCTGCTGGATGCCAGCAAAGATACGCCGATCCATATGCAGGTGCTGTTTAACGTCCTGATGGGGCTTCGGCGGAGGGAAATCAACGGAGTAAAGTATTCGGATGTGGATTACATCAACCGGACACTGCGGGTGCAGCGGCAGTTGGGGACAAAGCTGGGTACGAAAAAAGAGGACTTTCCGCCGGAAGCGTACCGGAAGCAGGAGGTACGGCTGAAAACGCCGTCCAGTTACCGGACATTGCCGATACCGGATTATGTGTTTGAGGCTATACTGGAGCAGAGGGAGACATATGAGCGGAACCGAAGGAGAAGAGCGACAGTCTTTGAGGATAATGGCTATATTTGCTGTTCTACAACCGGAAAACCTCGCAGCAAAGACTTTCATTGGTCGTATTATAAAAAGCTGCTTTCTGACAATAATTTGCCGGATATTCGATGGCACGATCTTCGGAGTACCTTTTGCACTCTTCTTCTGAAGAACAATTTTAATCCGAAAGCAGTGTCTAAATTGATGGGTCATGCAAAAGAGCTTATTACAATGGATGTATATGGTGATAACAGAGGCATTATTGAGGATTGTGTTGATGAGATACAGCCATTTATTGATGAGGTGATTCCAGTAGCAGAAGAGGATGGGGAATTAAAGACAGAGAACATGGATATAGTAATTCCTGCTGGAGATTATTTTTAAATAAAATAAAAGATTGACATAAAAGCTTGTAAAAAGTATAGGCGGAAGAAAAAGAACAGATGTTCTAAAAGGGTCTATACTTTTTATTTTGTTTATGCTATACTTTCTAGTGACTTTCCGTAATGCCAATTCCACCTGATGTTATCTGGTGTTGCGGTGTTTCAAAAAATGGGTTTTAGTGACTTTCATTCGTAAAAAAGTAAAAGTTCGAATATATGCCAGGGAAAAAACGGCGACTTTTACGAATTTTGGGCATATACACGAACTTTTTTCAGGGTCACTAGAAAGGAAAAAAGCATTTATGGAGTTCAAACTACACTCAGAATTTCAGCCCACCGGCGACCAGCCGCAGGCCATTGAGAAGCTCGTCCAGGGCTTCAAGGAAGGCAACCAATGCCAGACTTTACTAGGGGTTACGGGTTCCGGCAAGACTTTTACGATGGCGAATGTCATCCAACAGTTGCAGAAGCCGACCCTCATTTTAGCCCACAATAAAACGCTCGCCGCGCAGCTCTACGGCGAGTTTAAGGAGTTCTTCCCAGAGAATGCGGTGGAGTATTTTGTGTCCTACTATGATTATTATCAGCCCGAAGCCTATGTGCCGTCTTCGGATACTTATATTGCAAAAGATTCTTCTATTAATGATGAGATTGACAAGCTTCGTCTTTCAGCCACCACAGCATTGGCGGAGCGGAATGATGTCATTATCATTTCCAGTGTATCCTGTATTTATGGTCTGGGCAGCCCGGTGGATTATAAGAATATGGTTTTGTCACTGAGACCGGGGATGGAACGCGACCGGGATGAAGTGATTCACAAGCTGATTGATCTGCACTATGACCGCAATGATCTGGATTTTCACCGCGGGACCTTTCGGGTGCATGGTGATGTGTTGGAGATTTTTCCGGCGGAGTCGGATGAGTATGCTTACCGGGTGGAATTCTTTGGAGATGAGATTGACCGGATTACGGAGATTGATGTGCTGACTGGGAAAAAAAGGTGTGAACTGGAGCATATCGCAGTATTTCCTGCCTCTCATTATGTTGTGCCCATGGATAAAATACTGGAAGCTGCAAAACATATTGAGGAAGAATTAGAGGAAAGAGTGCAGTATTTCAAAAGGGAAGATAAACTGATCGAGGCACAGAGGATTGCAGAGCGTACGAATTTTGATATTGAGATGCTGAAAGAGACGGGTTTTTGTTCCGGCATAGAGAATTATTCCAGACATTTGGCAGGTCTTGAGCCGGGAGCAACACCGCATACACTGATGGATTATTTTCCAGATGAATTTCTGATCATTGTGGATGAGTCGCATAAAACCATACCTCAGATCGGCGGTATGTTTGCGGGGGATCAGTCAAGAAAGAGTACATTGGTAGATTATGGATTTCGTCTTCCTTCGGCGAAGGATAACCGTCCGTTGAATTTTCAGGAGTTTGAGAGTAAAATAGATCAGATTCTTTTTGTGTCAGCGACGCCAGGGGAGTATGAGGCGAAGCATGAGCTGCTGCGCGCAGAACAGATCATTCGTCCCACCGGTCTGCTGGATCCCAAAGTGGAAGTACGGCCGGTGGAAGGACAAATCGATGATCTGGTCAGTGAAGTGAATAAAGAGACAGAAAAAGGGAATAAAGTGCTGATCACAACATTGACCAAGCGTATGGCAGAAGACCTGACAGATTATATGAAAGAAATTGGGATTCGTGTGAGATATCTTCACTCTGATATTGATACACTGGAACGGACGGAGATCATTCGCGATATGCGTTTGAACGTGTTTGATGTTCTGGTGGGGATCAATCTGTTAAGGGAGGGGCTTGATATTCCGGAGATCACTCTGGTGGCAATTCTGGACGCGGATAAGGAAGGATTTTTGCGTTCGGAGACATCTCTTGTACAGACGATCGGCCGCGCGGCAAGAAACGCCCAGGGACATGTTATCATGTACGCGGATGTAATGACAGATTCCATGAAAGGGGCAATAGAAGAAACAGAGCGAAGACGCAGGATTCAGGAAGAATACAACCGGGAACATGGAATTACGCCGAAGACGATACAGAAAGCAGTACGTGACCTGATCAGTATCTCCAGAAATGTTGAAAAAGAAAGTGAGCCGGAAAAGGATTTTGAATCCATGAATCGAAAAGAACTGGAAGAACAGATCGTGCAGACACAGAAAAAGATGAAAAAAGCGGCGGCAGAGCTTGATTTTGAAACAGCTGCAGAACAGCGTGACCGTATGATTCTTCTGAAAAAACATTTACAGGAAATGGACGAATAGGAAAATGGAGGAAACCATGACAGATAGAGTTAAAAAGAAACCGATGATAAGGATCCGTGGTGCAAATGAGAATAATCTGAAGCACGTGGATCTGGATCTTATGCGAAATCAGTTTATTGTATTTACAGGACTTTCCGGTTCCGGTAAATCCTCTTTGGCTTTTGATACGATTTATGCGGAGGGGCAGAGGCGGTATATGGAGTCCCTTTCTTCCTATGCAAGGCAGTTCCTTGGACAGATGGAGAAGCCGGATGTGGAAAGCATAGAGGGACTTCCGCCGGCAATTTCCATTGACCAGAAGTCTACCAATCGCAATCCACGTTCCACCGTGGGAACAGTTACAGAGATTTATGATTATTTCCGTCTTCTGTATGCCCGGATCGGTATTCCACATTGTCCGAAATGCGGTCAGGAGATCCGGAAACAGACAGTCGATCAGATGGTAGATGCAATTATGCAGATGCCGGAACGAACCAGGATCCAGCTTCTTGCTCCAGTTGTACGTGGTCGAAAAGGAACGCATGCGAAACTTCTGGATAAAGCAAAACGCAGCGGATATGTTCGTGTGCGTATTGATGGCAGCATGTACGAGCTCACAGAAGATATTTCTCTGGATAAGAATATTAAGCATAATATTGAAATTGTTGTGGACAGACTGGCCGTAAAACCGGGGATAGAAAAGCGTTTGACAGATTCTCTGGAAAATGTACTGGAACTTGCGGATGGACTGGCTTTTGTGGAAGTGATCGGTGGGGAGATTTTGCGGTTCAGCCAGAGCTTTGCTTGTCCGGACTGCGGGATCAGTGTGGATGAGATTGAACCGAGAAGTTTTTCCTTTAATAATCCCTTTGGTGCATGCCCGGACTGTTATGGTCTGGGATACAAGATGGAATTTGATGTGGATCTGATGATTCCGGACAGAACAGTCAGTATTGCGGAAGGGGCTATCGCTGTGACCGGCTGGCAGTCCTGCACGGAGAAAGGCAGCTTTACGAGAGCAATTCTGGATGCACTGGCAGAGGCATACCATTTTGATCTGTGTACTCCGTTTCAGGATTATCCGGAAGATATTCAAAATGTTCTGCTTCATGGTACGGATGGAAAAGTGGTAAAAGTACATTATAAAGGGCAGAGAGGGGAGGGCATTTATGATGTTGCTTTTGAAGGCCTGATCCGCAATGTGGAACGACGTTACCGTGAAACGAGCTCAGATACCATAAAACAGGAGTATGAGTCTTTTATGCGAATTACACCCTGTAAAACCTGTAAAGGTCAGAGACTGAAAAAAGAAGCACTGGCTGTAACGATTGCAGATAAAAATATTTATGAAGTAACCTCCGTGTCGATTGAAAAACTGCAGCAGTTTATGGATGGATTAAAACTCAGCGCTCATCAGGAAATGATCGGAAAGCAGATTCTAAAAGAAATCAGGGCACGGATTCGTTTTTTGATGGATGTGGGACTGGATTATCTGACACTGGCCAGAGCGACCGGTACACTCTCCGGAGGAGAGGCTCAGCGTATCCGTCTTGCAACACAGATAGGTTCCGGTCTGGTTGGTGTGGCTTATATACTTGATGAGCCAAGCATCGGTCTGCATCAGAGAGATAATGACAAACTTTTGAATACACTGCGAAATCTCAGAGATTTGGGAAATACATTGATCGTTGTAGAGCATGATGAAGATACCATGCGTGCGGCAGACTGTATTGTGGATATCGGACCTGGTGCAGGCGAACATGGGGGAAAAGTAGTGGCTGTTGGAGATGCACAGCAGATCATGGCGTGTCCGGAATCCATTACAGGGCAGTATCTGAGTGGTAAAAGAAAGATTCCGGTGCCAACACAACGGAAAAAGCCGACGGGCTGGCTGAAGGTGATCGGGGCACAGGAGAATAATCTGAAAAAAATTGATGTTGCGTTTCCGCTTGGAGTTATGACCTGTGTAACCGGTGTTTCCGGATCGGGAAAGAGTTCACTGGTAAATGAGATTTTGTATAAACATCTGGCAAAGGTATTAAACCGTGCCAGAACGATTCCGGGGAAACATAAAGATATCATTGGTATGGAACAGCTGGATAAAGTAATTGATATCGACCAGTCTCCCATCGGAAGAACACCGCGCTCGAATCCGGCAACCTATACGGGGGTTTTTGATCAGATACGGGATTTGTTTGCGTCAACGGCGGATGCAAAGGCAAAAGGTTATAAGAAAGGACGGTTCAGTTTTAATGTAAAAGGCGGACGTTGTGAAGCATGTTCCGGAGATGGAATCTTAAAGATTGAGATGCATTTTCTGCCGGATGTGTATGTACCCTGCGAAGTATGCGGAGGGAAACGGTATAACAGAGAGACACTGGAAGTAAAGTATAAAGGAAAAAGTATTTATGATGTTCTGAATATGACGGTGGAAGAGGCCTTGGAGTTTTTTGATCCGATTCCATCCATACGAAGGAAAATTCAGACACTTTACGATGTGGGACTTTCTTATATACGTCTGGGGCAGCCGTCAACGGAGCTTTCCGGTGGAGAGGCACAGCGTATTAAGCTGGCTGCAGAGTTATCGAAAAGGAGTACCGGACGCACGGTGTACATTCTGGATGAGCCTACTACCGGATTACACTTCGCGGATGTCCATAAACTGATCGAGATTCTTCAGAGGCTTGCTGAAGGTGGAAATACGGTGATCATAATTGAACATAATCTGGATGTGATAAAAACAGCAGATTATATTATAGATATCGGTCCGGAAGGCGGAGACAAAGGAGGAACGGTGATCGCAAAGGGGACACCGGAAGAAGTGGCTGCTGTGGAAGCTTCGTATACAGGGAAATATATTAAAAAATATCTGGAAGATGACAGATGAGTTTATAGAAAAGGCGAACAGAACAAGATACGTTTGGTTCGCCTTGTAACGGTATTTTGCCCGCCTGCAGAACCTGCTGTTTGCAGCTTCCTCTGGATGCATGGCAACTGAAAAAGGCGCCCTGCGGCGCCTTTTTCAAAGGAAAGAGAAAAATTAAAATATTTTGAGGGAGTACTACGCAACGTGTGGGTGTTGCGTAGTGTGAGTTATGAAATATATTAGCTCCTCGCTAATATGGTTATAGTATAGGGTAGAAATGTGTTTAAAGTATGTCAGAAATCTAAAGAAAAAATGAAAATAAGAAAAAAACGAAAAACCCCTTTTCAAGCAAAAAGTGGTTGTATATAATAAAAAATACATCGTATTTATGTCATTTTCGGGTTACTATATTGCACAGTATACTTTGATTTCTTTTTCGAATTTGTTGGTCTGCTGTGTGGTATGCTTGTATATAGTGGAGAGACAGGAGTCTGTTTGCATTTGGCAAAGAAATGGAGAAAGAGAGGAGTCGGATTATGAATTCAACAGATATCGGAATAGATTTGGGTACGGCCAGTATTTTAGTATATGTTAAGGGAAAAGGTGTTGTTCTGAAAGAGCCTTCTGTAGTGGCATTTGACAGGGATACGAATAAAATCAAAGCAATCGGTGAGGAAGCCAGATTAATGTTGGGACGAACACCCGGGAATGTAGTGGCAATCCGTCCGCTGAGAAAAGGAGTAATTTCGGATTATACCGTTACTGAGCAGATGCTGAAATACTTTATTCAGAAAGCAATTGGGCGCATGTCATTTCGTAAGCCGCGCATCAGTGTCTGCGTGCCGAGCAGCATTACTGAGGTTGAGAAAAAAGCGGTGGAAGACGCAACCTATCAGGCCGGGGCAAGAGAGGTTTCGATTATTGAAGAACCGATTGCTGCGGCTATTGGAGCAGGGATTGATATTTCGCGCCCCTGTGGAAATATGATTGTAGATATTGGCGGTGGAACCTGTGATGTGGCTGTTATTTCCCTGGATGGGATCGTAGTCAGCACGTCGATTAAAGTTGCGGGAGATGATTTCGATGAAGCGATTATTCGCTATGTGAGAAAAAAACACAATCTCCTGATTGGAGAGCGTACGGCTGAGGATATCAAGATAAATATTGGGACGGCAATCCAGCGTCCGGATCAGAAGGTAATGGAAGTGCGCGGACGTGATCTGATTACCGGGCTTCCAAAGACGGTACGTGTTACTTCGGAAGAGACAAGAGATGCCTTAAAAGAGGCAACTTCACAGATTGTGGAAGCAGTACACAGCGTACTGGAGCGCACTCCACCGGAACTGGCAGCCGATGTAGTTGACCGTGGAATCGTACTCACAGGAGGGGGGTCACTGCTTAGTGGGCTTGAGGAACTGATAGAAGAAAAAACAGGTATTAATACTGTGACGGCAGAGGATCCCATGACAGCGGTAGCAATTGGTACCGGAAGATTTGTGGAGCTGACTGCTGGAAATGGAAGGCTGACAGAGTAGGAGGCTTTAAGCGGATACGGAATGGAAACGATTAAAGGGTACGTGGATCACATTATCTTTCATAATAATGACAATGGTTATACGGTTATGACGGTCAATTATGACGGGGAGGAGCTTACCTGTGTGGGGACACTCCCCGTTATCAGCGAAGGGGAATTCATTGAAGCACAGGGATATTATACGGAGCATGCAACTTATGGAAGGCAGTTTCAAATCCAGAAAATGGAGATGAAGGCACCGGAAGATGCAATTGCTATTGAGCGATATCTGGGATCCGGTGCGGTGAAAGGGATTGGAGCAGCACTGGCAGCACGGATTGTACGCCGGTTTAAAGAGGATACGTTTCGCATAATAGAGGAAGAACCGGAGCGGCTTGCTGAGGTGAAGGGAATCAGTGAAAGAAAAGCAATGGAGATATCCCAGCAGGTTTCTGAAAAACGGGATATGCGCAGAGCGATGATTTTTTTGCAGCAGTATGGAATATCCAATGCACTGAGTATACGGATTTACAATCAGTATGGAAATCAGGTGTATTCGGTGATTCAGGAAAATCCTTATCGGATGGCAGATGATATTACAGGAGTCGGGTTTCAGATTGCAGATGCCATAGCGTCGCGTGCAGGAATCCATGCAGATTCGGATTTCAGGGTGCGAAGCGGCATTTTGTATGTTTTGACACAGATATCCATGGAGGGGCATATATATCTTCCGGAAGGAGAATTGAAACGAAGGACAGTGGAGCTTCTTGGGGTTTCTGTGGATCTGGTGGAAAAGCATATTATGGATCTTGCTGTAGAGCGGAAACTGATGTTGAAAGAAAACGAAGATACCCTGTGTGTTTACAGCATGCAGGCATATTATACGGAGTTGAATACGGCAAAGATGCTTCATGATCTGAATGTTGTCTGCCAGGTAGATGAAGAGCTGGTTCAAAAACGCATGGAAGCGATTGAAAAAGAATCTGGTTATGAATTAGACGAACTGCAAAGGCAGGCCGTGGTGACAGCGGCAGGGCATGGAGTATTCGTGCTGACAGGAGGACCGGGAACTGGAAAAACAACAACGATCAATGCATTGATAGATTATTTCGAAGCGGAAGAAATGGAAATCAGGCTGGCAGCACCTACCGGGCGGGCAGCAAAACGGATGACGGAGACAACGGGCCGCGAAGCGCAGACGATTCACCGTCTTCTGGAAATTGCTGGGGGACCGGAGGAAGAGGCAGGCCCCCAACAATTTGAACGTAATGAACAGAATCCTCTGGAGGCGGATGTCATTATTATAGATGAGATGTCGATGGTGGATGTTTATCTGATGCATGCGCTTCTCCTGGCCATACCTGTGGGCACCCGTCTTATTATGGTAGGAGACCGCAATCAGCTGCCTTCTGTAGGACCGGGGAGTGTTTTAAAAGATATTATTGAATCCGGATGTTTTCCGGTCATTTGTCTGACCAGAATTTTCAGGCAGGCAGGAGGAAGTGATATTGTAGTTAATGCCCACAAAATTAATGCTGGAGAGCATGTGGTTCTGGATAATAAAAGCCGCGATTTTTTCTTTTTGAAAAGAAATGATGCAAATGTAATCATCAGTGTAGTGCTGACTTTGATACAGAAAAAGCTTCCTAAATATGTAAATGCCATGCCTTATGATATCCAGGTACTCACACCGATGCGAAAGGGACTTCTTGGCGTGGAACGGCTGAATACGATTCTTCAGGAATATATGAATCCGCCTTCAACTGATAAAAAGGAATGGGAATCCGGAAAGAATAAGTTCCGCGAAGGCGATAAGGTCATGCAGATAAAGAACAATTATCAGATGGAGTGGGAGATTCGGGGAAAATACGGGATTCCAGTGGAAAAAGGGCTGGGAGTCTTCAATGGTGACATGGGAATCATTCGTGAGATTAATACATACGCGGAACTGGCAACCGTAGAATTTGATGAGAACAGATTTGTGGAATATTCGTTTAAGCAGCTGGATGAGCTGGAGCTTTCCTATGCGGTGACGGTCCACAAATCCCAGGGAAGTGAGTATCCGGCTGTTGTTCTCCCGCTGCTTTCCGGCCCAAGGATGCTGATGAATCGAAACCTTTTATATACAGCAGTAACGCGTGCCCGCTCTTGTGTTACGGTTGTGGGAGATCCGACTGTTTTTCAACAGATGATTGATAATCAATATGAGCAGATGCGTTATACAACCCTGAGACAACGTATTTGTGAATTTAAATTGTGAGAAAAATTACAGAGGAGCTGATTGGTCTCCTCTATCCAAAACGGTGCCCTCTGTGTCAGGATATTCTGATCGGGCAGGGGGCACGGATCTGTACTTCTTGTCGAAAAAAGGCAGTCCCAATCAGGGAACCGAAATGTAAAAAATGTGGAAAGCCGATAAGGTCCGCACAACAGGAGTATTGTTTTGACTGTTCCGGGCGGGAACATTATTTTACAGGAGGGTGGGCTGTCTTTCCATATGAGAAAGAAATCAAGCAATCTGTTTATCAATTTAAATTCCATAATAAAAGAGAATACAGTGATTTTTATGTATCGGAGATGGCCGGAATTTACGGACATGAAATCTTGAGATGGCAGCCGGATGTTTTGATTCCGATACCAATGTATCGGAAAAAGCAGCGGGTAAGAGGGTATAATCAGGCAGAGATTCTGGCGCGTGGTATTGCAAAAATTCTTGATCTGCCGGTTGATACGACTTTGTTATACCGTGTGAAAGAAACGATACCGCAGAAAGAGCTGACCAGAAAAGAAAGAGAAATAAATCTGAAAAATGCTTTCAAAACTTCCCGCGATGCGGTAAAATTAAAGAAGGTTCTTCTGGTGGATGATATTTATACGACAGGGGCTACCATGGATGCCGCCGCAGCAGCATTGCTGCAATGTGGGGTAAAAGAAGTGCGCTTTCTTGTTCTGTGCACCGGAAGATCAGATTCCTGACAAAAGATATGGATTTTTAGCAGGATAAACAGATGTGTTGGTTTATCCTTGCAGAAATGTACTTTTATGTTATACTAATTGTATAAAAAAATGCACGGGCTGTGTACGGTAATGCACAGAGAGCCTGTTCAAAAAGTTTGAGTGTTACCAAAGAGAGTCTGTATATGAGAGGGGAGCATCATGGCAAATAAAAAAAGAATCCGGCTTATGACCCGGCTTGCGATTATGGAGTCTCACAGGAAAAAAGAACTGGAAAAAGCCAGGGAATATTACCGCAGTGAATACATTGGTATTCTTATGATGAAAAATGCATTGCGTCTGACGCTGGCATTTGGACTGGGATTTTTGTTATGGGCATGCTGTAATATGGACAGTATTATGAAAAAGTTGAATACTTTGGATGTCAGAGGTATGACAGCAGGCATTTGCGCAGCGTATCTTTTATGTATGACAGTAGGGCTGGTGATTACATATATAATAGCTGGAAAGCGGTACTTTCAGGGACAAAAGGAATTGCAGCAGTACCACATAATGCTGGAACGGCTGGAACCGGAGGAAAAGCAGGATTAACAGTGCCTGAAGGAACAGGATCACAAAACAGGGCGAATGGAAGCAGCAGGAGGAGAATGTGAGCGGAATTAACAGAGTAAGGGATATAATAAGAAAACTATACCGGGATTATGGTGGTTATATAACGGCAGCGGGAAAATTTTTGACAGCTTTGATTCTGTTTTTACAGATCAATATAATAACAGGCGGTACGGGACTGTTCAGCAGCTTTTTTGTAATATTGATTCTGGCACTGTTCTGTTCCTTTTTGCCGGATAATGCAATCATAGTGACAGGAACGACAGCAGCGATTGCACAGCTTGTCTCCGTGTCGGCTGCTGCAGCAGCAGTGGGAGGAAGCCTGTTATTGATTGTACTGCTGCTCTATTTTAGTTTTGCACCAAAACAGGCATGGGCTTTTCTGCTGGCTTTTCTTGCAGTATCTCTGCATATACCATGTATCATTCCGCTTGGTTTCGGACTCATGGGTACTCCTCTGTCAGTTGTTGGAATCATTGCCGGTACGGTTGTCTATTATACCCTGGCAGCAATTGGTGGAGCTGGTGCGGCCGAGGTACCGCTGGCAATGGCCGGGACTGAGGAGGCTGTTTTTTCGGAGATCAGACGTCTGACTCTTGCGGTTTTACAGGAGCAGGAGATGATATTGATGCTGATTGCATTACTGGCTGTGTTTGTGGTCGTGTATTTCGCACGCAGAATGGCAATGGATCATGCATGGGCGGTGGCCATTGCGTCCGGCACGGTCATTTATCTTGTTCTCATGGCAGCGGGATGGATGATGCTTGAGATGGACACGGGGATTGTGTGGATTTTGCTTGGAACTTTGCTGTCTGTTCTGACAGCTGTTCTTCTGGAAGTGTTCTTTTTTCACCTTGACTACAGGAGAAAGGAAAAAGTACAGTTTGAGGATGACGATTATTATTACTACGTACAGGCGATTCCAAAGAAACGTTCCGAAAAAGAAAGTAAGAGAAAAATAGACAGGAAAGGACGTGAATACAGTGACGGGAATGAAACTATTTATCCGTAATTATTTGTCCAGTCTTACCTTTAATTATTCAGACGTGCTGGAGATTATCATTCTGTCATTTGTCGTGTATCATATTATGCTCTGGATACGCAATACGAGAGCATGGGCACTGATGAAGGGGATCCTTGTGATGGTTGTATTTATTTTGATTGCAACGATCCTTCATCTGGATTCGATTCTGTATCTTGTTGGCAAAGGAATCAATGTTCTCATGGTCGCTGTGGTAGTTATTTTTCAACCGGAGCTTCGTCGTGCACTGGAGCAGCTTGGTGAAAAAAAATTTTTGTCTTCGCTGATACCGTTTGATATGGAAAAGGATGGGGAAGAGCGTTTCAGTGATAAGACCATTAATGAGCTGATCAAAGGTTCTTTTGAGATGGGAAAGGCAAAGACCGGCGCTCTGATTGTCATGGAAAAGAATACAAAGCTTACGGAATACATCAGGACGGGTATTGAACTGGATTCTCTGGTGACCAGTCAGCTTTTATTAAATATTTTTGAACACAATACACCGCTCCATGACGGTGCAATTATTGTTCGGGGAAATCGTATTATTTCCGCAACCTGTTATTTGCCTTTATCCGACAATATGGAGCTGAGCAAGGAATTGGGAACCCGTCACAGAGCAGGTGTCGGTATCAGTGAGGTCACGGATTCTCTGACCATTATTGTGTCAGAGGAGACTGGAAAGGTGTCCATTGCGCAGAAGGGAAAACTGATGCGTGGAGTGACACCGGAAGAGCTGAGAGAACAGCTCGTCATCCTGCAGGAAAAGAATACGAACACAAAGAAATTCAAATTCTGGAAAGGAAAGGCCAAGAATGAAGAGAATATCAACCAGAATGAAGGAAATATTAACCAGTAATCTTGGATTGAAAATCATGGCAGTACTGGTCGCAGCTGTAATCTGGATTTTTGTGGTGAATGTGGATGATCCGGAAAAAACAAAATCCTTTTCAGATGTAAAAGTAGAAATAAGAAACAGTGACTGTTTTGGAGTGGATAAAACTTTCAGTGTTCAGGAGGATACGGATCAGGTGCGGATCTGGGTAACCGCACGGGAATCCGTACTAAACAGACTGCAGTCAAAAGATTTTAAGGTGGTGGCTGACATGCGCAATGTCACACTTGGAAATGCAGTACCTTATACACTGGAATGCAGCAATAGTGCGATTACAAAAGCAAACTGGGAATGTGAGCCGGCATCCATGAAGATTAAAATTGAAAACGTGGTACAGGAATCTTTTGGCGTTGAGGTGGTTACAAATGATAAGGCTGCAAAAGGGTATGATGTGGGAACTACCACGATCAAAGAAGGTGACACGATTAATATTGCGGGTGCGGAGTCACTGGTCAGTATTATTCACAAGGTGACCGTTCCCATTACCGTGAGCGGGCTTGCTTCCAGCAAGACATTGAGTGGCTCCATTGTTGTGACGGATCGAAATGGTACAAACTTCACTCAGAGCCAGATGGATAATCTTGTTTTCACGACAGCCAGCGGAGAACTGATTAAGAACGATGAGCTGAATGTGGAAGTGGATCTGTGGCGGGTACAGTCAGATATCAAACTGGAAATCGGAACGTATGGAAATCCGGCCTTTGGGTATCGTGTTTCCGAGGTGAAAGTAACACCGGAAACCGTTAGTCTTGCCGGGGATGAGGAAACACTTGCGGAACTGGATGGAGTGCTGTCGCTGGCGGATCTTATTTCTGTAGAAGGAGCGGCAGAAAGCTTTGTGCCGGATACCATCAATTTAGCAGATTATCTGAAAGAGAATTATAAGGATAAGCTGAAGCTGGAAGGCGGTGCTACTTCGACTATATCTGTTCGTGTGATCATGGAAAAAATGGGAACGAAAAAGATTGATATTCCGCTTTCTGCTCTGACCATCAAGGGAAGACCGGAAAATATGGATATGGTTCTTACGCCTGCAGATAAAATCACCATAGAAGTAGCGGCATTAGATGGTTCACTGAGTGATATCAGTCAGTCAGATATCCGGGCAGTGCTGGATCTTTCGGCGTATCAGAAACCTGGTCGTTATGAAGTTCCGGTGGAGATTACCCTTCCTGATGGATTTGAGCTGGATTCGGAAGTGACGATTGTGGTGAATCTTACAGAGAAACAGGAAGAGACGCAGAATGTTTTGACGGAGATGGAATAAACGGCTGTAATGATACAGCAGGCAGGAGGTAGATATGGTAAGTCAGAAAGTAGTGGTGAAGAATCCTTCCGGACTTCATCTCAGGCCGGCAGGCCTGCTTTGCAGAACTGCGATGGAGTTTAAATGTCGTGTGATGTTTACTTTTCGTGAGTGTACAGTGAATGCTAAAAGTGTGCTCAGTGTGCTGAGTGCGTGCGTCAAAGAGGGGGACGAAGTAAACTTTATTTGCGACGGCGAAGACGAAGAAAAGGCATTGCAGACGATTATTAAAGCAGTGGAAGATGGATTGGGGGAAGAATTGGAAAGCTGACAACTGGAAGAAAAAGAAGCGCCGGCATAGATTTGATCTGTGCACAGCGCTTTTTTTATGGAACAGACTGCTTATTTTCCTGTGTTAAAATACAGGGGATCTGTTGGATCGTAATTCTGTGAGGTGGGAATCTTGATTCCTTTTGGTTTTCCCAATGGGCCCGGATTACTGGAATCGTATACAATTACGGTAGAACCGATTGGTACGTTGTTGAAAAGCCAGTAAGCATCGCTCATACTTAATCGAATACAGCCTTCCGATGCCTGTGAACCCAGCATGTTGTATTTGTAGGCAGGCAGATTGTTTCTTCCAAGCTGAGGCTGCGGAATCGAATGGAAGAGGATATCACTGGTGATGTGTGAACAGTAATAACCATAGGTTGGTCCGTTCAGCTCATGAGTTGTGAGTTTGTCCATAATGGTAAAGGTTCCAAGCGGAGTGGCATTGTTTACGCCGGTAGAGCAGATCATGGCGCGAACAGGAATACCGCCTTTGTAAACAGTAACAACATTCTGCTGACGGTTGACCTTTACTGTCCAGCTGCCTTCCAGCTGCCGACTGGAAACGCCGGAGGAGGAAAAGGTGTATGTTTGTCCGTCGATTGTTTTGGTACCGGTTACCATGGCTCCACTTGATGGGTCAAGGTAATAGTAATTTCCGTTGTAACAGAGCCATCCGGTATGCATAGCACCGTAATCATTGAAGAAATAAGATTTTCCACTGATTTTCTTCCAACCACGTGTAATCTCACCAGTTGATTTGGCGTAATACTTACGGCTGCCATAGACCGTCCAGCCTTTCCCAAGGCTACCATCTGAGGCAAATACATAGATTTTACTTCCTATTTGCTGTACGCCTGTGTAACGGGCACCAATGTCTGCACCAGTGAGTGTGCCATAATACTTTTTGCCGTTGACTTTGAACCAGCCGGTCTGCAGGGTTCCATCACTTCCAAGACGACATTTTTTGCCATTTTTGGTAACCCATTTGTTGATCGCCTTGACACCTGTTTTTTTGTTCAGGTAATACCATTTCTTTTTGTATTTTTTCCAACCGGTCTGCAAAGTCCCATCGCTGTTGACGTAATAGGTTTTGCCTCCGGAGGTTACCCAGCCTTTCTTACGGAGGGTGCCGTTTTTATTTGTAAAATAAAGCTGACCATTATAAGTTACTTTTCCGGTCAGCATAGCACCATCGCTTCCAAAGAAATAGACTTTGCCTTTGTATTTCTGGCGTCCGGTGCGTGCAATACCATCAGAACCGATCAGATATTTTTTGCCGTTTAATGTTTGAAGACCCTTTGCCAGAGTTCGGCCATTTGGACCAAAACAATATATTTTACCACCCATGGAAAGGGTACGGTTTACGAAAAGCTGGGCATTGGATCCGGCATAATACCAATAGGTGTTTTTACTGCCTTTCACAGAAAACAGTCCGGTTTTTATGGAGCCGTCTGTCAAAAAATAGTAGTAGTTACCGTTGAGTGCAGTGGACCCTGCTTTTGCAGGCTTATAAAGATAGCCATCCGCGTTGAAAAAATAAAGTTTATTGTCAATCGTACAGAATCCGACAGCCCTGGAACCATTCTGCATAATATAGAAGCTTCCTTTATCATCGGATTTCCAGCCGGCTGTAGTCTGCTCGGTGGCATCGGGTGAAGTGCCGGTAGCATAAACTGCTGCAGGCATTGCAAAAAGCAGGCTGGCTGCAAGAAATGTAACAGGCAATATTTTCTTGAAATGCATACTCTCCTCCATTCTGTGCATATGATTTAGATGTTATATTACGCAAATAGAAAGTGTTTCCTAATTGTGTACTATATACTTTACAATAAATTTTAGGGGATTGCAATCACGTGAGATAAATTAACAAAAAATTAAGAAATATTAAATAAGTATTGAAATGGTGTTTCGTAAACTGCAAAAAAAGGAGCGATTCTTACAGAAAGATTGACATACTTCATTTTTTGGGGTACTATGTACAATAAATGACAGATTGTGTGTGTTCCAGTTCACACACCGGATGACGAAAGGGACTAAGAGAAAATGAAGAAATTTTTAAGAAGACTGGCAGTGGCAGCACTGTTCACCATCGTATGTTCTTTTGGAATGACAGCCTACGCGGCGGATAATGTGGTACTTGTGCTGGATCCGGGACATGATGCACATGATGCAGGGGCACGCAGAACGTGGAACGGCGTTACTTATGCAGAGGAGACGATCACACTTAAGATGGCTCAGTACTGCAAAGCGGAGCTGGAAAAATATACGGGAATCAGTGTTTACTTGACAAGAAACACCAACGATGTGGATATGGATCGATACGACAGAGTAAAGATTGCAAAAGATCTGGGAGCGAATGCACTGGTCAGTTTACATATTAACTCAACGAGTAACTGGCAGGATACGGTTTCCGGGGCAATGGCTTATGTACCGATTTATTCGAATAAAGCAGCTTATGCGGTTGAAGCACGTTCGCTGGCATCCGATATTGTGGAAAATCTTTCAACGGTCGGGATGCGCAATCTGGGATATCTGAGCAATGAAAATCTGGGAATTATTTTATATGGAAAGAAGTGGAAAATTCCGACCATGATTATCGAACATGGATTTGTAAATAATCCATCTGATTGTCTGAAATATTATGGAAGCAATGCAAAAATTCGTGCAGTTGCTGTGGCCGATGCGAAAGCCATTGCGAAACATTACGGCCTTACGAAAAGGGTTGGATGGCAGCAGGAAGGTGACGAATGGATGTATCTTGACAGCAATGGAGAGAAAGTTACCGGCTGGCTGAAAGATGGGGACAATCAGTATTATCTGGATGAAAATGGTCATAAAGTGACCGGATTTGTTAAGATTGATGGGAAAAAGTATTATTTTAACAATGACGGTACAGCGTTCCGGGGATTTTTACGAATAAACGATACCTTCTATTGGGTAAAGAAAGGCGGTCAGGTGCGCACCGGATGGTTTAAAATATCAGGCAAGCAGTACTACGCTTCAAAATCCGGAAAGCTTTATCGCGGATTCTGCACCTATAAAGGAAACAAATATTATTTTGATCTGAATAACGGAGCAGCAGTCACTGGATTGCAGTTGATTAATAAAAAATACTATTATTTTGACAGTAATGGACGTATGCAGACCGGATGGGTGAAAATCGGCAATAAATATTATTATTTTAAAAAGTCAACGGGCGTGAGAAAGACAGGCTGGCTGAAATATAAAGGAAAGTATTGTTTTCTGGATCGTAAAACCGGTGAAAAGCTGACAAAGTGCTGGTTGCTTTATAATGGAAATTATTATTATCTGAACAAAAAAGGAGTACGTTATGAGAATACGGAAAAAGTGATTCAGGGAGTGACGTATCGGTTTGATCAACATGGTGTATGTAAAAATAAAAAAGTGGAGATTTCAGCAGAATAATGTTTACCGGGTGGCATGTACGGTGTAAAATTGAAATAAAAATAAGAAAAACGGGAAGAATACTAAAACAAAAAATGGTAAGGGAGAGGATAACATGATGAAAAAAATACTGGTAACCGGGTGTAATGGACAGCTGGGGCGTGAGATTAACCGTATCTATGCAGGCAGCAGTGAGTACGAAATTTTTAACACAGATGTTTTTCGACCAGAAGTAACGGAGCTTGACATCACAAGTGTAGACAAAGTTCTGGAACTGGTCCGTCAGGTGAAGCCTTATGCCATCATTAATTGTGCGGCTCACACAGGTGTGGATGCCTGTGAAACAGATCGTGAGAATGCTTATCGCATCAATGCCATCGGTCCCAGAAATCTAAGTATTGCGGCTACAGAGGTGGGAGCAAAACTGGTACACATTTCCACAGATTATGTGTTTGAGGGAAATGGTACAAAGCCTTATATTGAATTTGATACTCCAAATCCTCAGGGTATGTACGGAGCTACCAAACTTGCAGGAGAGCAGTTTGTTCAGCAGTTTGCAAAGGATTATTTTATCATTCGTACTGCATGGCTTTACGGTGATGGAAAGAATTTCGTAAAAACTATGCTCCGTCTTTCAGAAACACATCCGGAGGTAAGCGTTGTAGGAGATCAGTATGGTACGCCGACGAGTACGGCTGAGCTTGCAAAAGCAATTTCGGTTTTATTGCCTACAGAGAATTATGGACTGTTTCATGGAACCTGTGAGGGATCCTGCAGCTGGTCTGATTTTGCGGCTGAGATTTTCAAGCTTTCAGGAAAGGATACAAAAGTGAAACCGATTACGACGGAAGAATATGGAGCACCGGCAGCCCGCCCGGCGTATTCTGTGCTGGAAAACTATATGTTCAAGCTGACGACAGATTTCCAATTTGCGCAGTGGCAGGATGCTGTGGAAGTGTATGTTAAAGAACTTTTACAAAAATGAGCAGACAGGCTGTGATGAAACAAATGCAGCTTTTTTGATGTCTGCTTTTTGAAGGAGAACTCATTTGCTTTTTATAAAAGGTTTGCTGATTATTTTATGGTTTCTGGCTGTACCGTTTGGAATAGGCAGCCTACCGGTCTTTCAGAAAAAAGAAATGTTATGGATGGAAAATCTGGTATGTGGATATGCGGCGATGTTTGCACTCTTTGAATTGCTGGCTTTGCCGCTTATCTTTACCAGACAGTCTTTTGATACCCTGAAATATATATTTGGGGGATTTTGCCTGATCTTGGCAGCAGCAGGTATGTTTCGAATCAGAAAAGAAATACTGCCTGGTGTAAAAGAGCGTTTTTCTGCTGTGGGTCGTATTCCCTGGCCTATGTGGGCTGCGTTTCTTCTCATAGCCATACAGATGGGGGCATATGTTTTTGGTATGGCAACCGATCTGGATGATTCTTTTTACGTGGCAACGGCCACAACCACGCTGGAAACAAATGGCATGTTTACGCATGGTGCATACACAGGACGTCTGGCAGGGGAGCTTCCGTCACGTTATGTGCTGGCACCGTTTCCGATTTTGCTGGCATTTTACAGTGATGCAGTGAAGATGCATCCTGCTGTTGTGGCGCATACCGTTCAGCCGGTATTTTTCCTTATGATTTCGTACATGGTATATGGTTTCATTGGAAAGAAGCTCTTTTCCGGAGAGAGGAAAAGCAGTGGTTTTTTTCTGCTTTTTCTGACTCTTGTGCAGACGTTTTCCTACTATTCCGTGTATACGCAGGGAACTTTTATGCTGACACGGATCTGGCAGGGAAAGGCGCTGCTTGCTTCTTTTCTTCTTCCGGCAATTTTCTATTATTCCTGCTGTTGTATGGAGGAAGGCGCAGAAAGAGGGGAGTGGATCCGTCTGTTGGTTCTGATGCTGTCTTCCTGTCTGGTTTCCAGCATGGGAATGATGCTGGCACCGGTGATGCTGGGGCTGATGGCCTTGCTGTATGGAATACCGGGCTGGGAATGGAAAAGGATACTGCAGGCATTTGCATGCTGCATACCAAATCTTATATGTGCGGCTGTATATTTGATAGTCAGGTAGGTAAGCGATGAGAACTGCATTACAGGTTGCCCTGGAAAGGGTATTGTGGTATATCGGTGACGGCTGGCACTATATTCTGTTTTTGCTGGCACTGATATTTTTGATAATAAGTCGGGGAGAAAAAGAAAATCGAAAATGGCTGGCAGGGTACAGTATTTTATTCGGAGCTGTGTATATTTGTCCTTTCACAGCGAGGATTATTATGAAATACTGTGTGGGTTATCTGGTTTACTGGCGGATGTTCTGGCTTTTGCCATCGTCTGTGATCCTTGCATGGGCAGCAGCGAAGCTTTGCACCAGATGGAAAAAAGGATGGGCGCAGATTGTGTGTATGCTTCTTCTTACTGCAGTGATTGCCCTTGCCGGGGAAAATCCCTATGTGGGCACAGATGCTCCTTATGAAAAAGCAGTTAATATGCAAAAGCTTCCTGCCGATGTCTGTCAGGTTTGCAATTTAATTAATGAAGACAGAGGAGAAGGGGGCTATGCGTCAGCTGTGATGCCGGATTCCCTGATTGGATATGTCAGGCAGTATGATGCATCCATTGAGCTGGTATATGGAAGGCGATCCAAACTGAAAAAACGCAGACGCAGAATTCACAGGCAGATGAACAGGGAGGATCCCAATTTTTCAAAGCTTACAAAAATGATCCGAAAAGAAAAGGCGAATTATCTGGTTTATGAAGCGGATGAAAGGCAGAATGAACAAATTGAAAGCTGTGGATTTCTGAAAATTGGTGAGGTTGGCGGCTATATTGTGTACCGGGATGGAAAATCTGTTTCATAAATGGTACGGTTGCCTGACATTGCCATGTATCCGGGTGTTGTAATTTTTGAAGATTTGTTGTAAACTTATCGGCGATATGAAAAACAATCGTCTGTCATAAAAAGACGACGGTTTCATTCGAATAGGTGATGAGGATAAGTATATGGAAAACAGAGAACGTTATAAGCGGCTGATTATGTTTCTGGCATCCGCTTTTATTTTGGCAGTGCAGACAGGTGTGTTTGCGTATGTATGGTTTAAAGATTATGCATTTTCAGGGGCGATTGGTGAATCCTTCTGGAACCGCGGAAATTATGTGGTAATTGCACAGTATGCACTGATGTTGTATTTCTTCTATCGTATTTACGGTGGCTTTAAAGTAGGTTATCTGCGCATTTTTGATGTGTTGTATTCCCAGATCTTGTCTGTGTTGTGCGTAAACGCGATTACCTATCTGCAGCTGGCTCTGATCGGACGTTGGAAATTCACCAGATATGTAGAACCGATTTTAAAAATGACTCTGGTGGATATGGTGATTGTGGTTACATGGGTGATCTTTATGCGATGGATTTACGCAAAGATTTATCCACCACGACAAATGTTGCTGGTATATGGCGATTACAGTCCGGATGATTTGATTCAGAAGATTTCCAGCCGTGAGGATAAGTATAATATCTGTGAGAAGATTCACGTCAGTGAAGGACTAGAGGCAATCAAGGAGAGGATCGATCATTATCATGCTGTTGTACTGGGGGATATTCCGGCTTCACCAAGAAATATTTTGCTGAAGTATTGTTTTGAACAGGATATTCGTTGTTATAGTATTCCCAAGATTTCAGATATTATGATTATGAGTGCAGATAACATTCATCTGTTTGATACCTCACTGCTTCTTTTCAGACACAGAGGTCTTACGGCAGAGCAGCAGTTTTTGAAACGGGCATTTGATATTGTAACCTCACTGATCGGCATTGTGATTGCTTCTCCTGTGATGCTGGTTATTGCAGCTCTGATCAAACTCTATGATGGCGGTCCGGTATTCTACCGACAGGAGCGTCTCACAAAGGGGAAAAAGGTTTTTTATGTGCTGAAATTTCGGAGCATGCGTGTGGACTCGGAAAAAGAGGGTGCACGTCTGGCTATGAAGCATGATGACAGAGTGACGCCAATTGGTCGGGTGCTGAGAAATATTCACTTCGATGAGCTGCCGCAGCTTTTTAATATCCTGAAGGGCGATATGTCCATGGTTGGTCCAAGACCGGAACGTCCGGAGATTGCGGAGGAGTATAAGAAAGCAATACCTGAATTTGACTATCGGTTAAAAGTGAAGGCAGGACTGACCGGCTTTGCCCAGGTATACGGCAAGTATAATACAACGCCCTATGATAAGCTGAAGCTGGACTTGACTTATATTGAAAATTATAGCTTTGTTCTGGATCTGAAGCTGATGTTTCTGACTTTTAAGATTTTGTTCCAGAAGGAAAACACGGAGGGTGTGGAAAAATGGCAGGTAACTGCAGCCACGAAGGAGAATCTGGAGCATATAAAAGAGGAGAAGGACGGGAGAAAATAGGATCGCAGTGTCTGTATACCTGTCAAAACGTGGGAGAATTCTATGAAGGATAAGCAGGAAAAAAATAATACGGAGCCACTGGTATCCGTAATTATACCGGCATATAACTGTGCAGGGATGATTTCGAGAGCGATTGATTCCGCACTGATTCAGAAGGTTCCACTGGAAATCATTGTGATTGATGATGGTTCCAGGGATGATCTGGATCGGGTGATGGAGGCGTATCGGGATAACCCTGCGCTTTCGTATGTAAAGAATGAAAAGAATATGGGGGCATCCGGGAGCCGAAACAGGGGTGTTGCCATGGCAAAAGGATCCTATGTGGCATTTTTGGACGCGGATGATTACTGGGCTGAGGGAAAACTGAAAAAACAACTGGAGGTCATGGAGCGGGAACAGGTCGTACTGAGTTGTACGGCAAGGGAATTGATGACACCGGACGGGAAGCTGACCGGGCGCGTCATTCCGGTAAAAGAGGAGATCTGTTATCGGGATCTGCTTCATCATAACAGCATAAACTGTTCCTCCGTAGTACTTCGCACAGAAGTGGCAAAAGAATTTCCCATGTGTCATGATGACAGCCACGAGGATTATATTACATGGCTTAAGATACTGCAAAAATATAAAAAGGCTTGTGGTATCGCACAACCTCTGTTAAAATATAGATTAAGCAATCAGGGAAAATCAGGAAATAAACTGAAGTCTGCGAAGATGACATTTCGTGTTTATCGTTATCTGGGCTTTGGGATTCTGAGATCCTGCTATTATTTTGTGCTATATGCGTTCCACGGAGTGTGGAAATATTATGGACTGACCGGAGGAAAGAACGGAAAGGAGTGCCAATGAAAAGCTTTATGAAATATCTTTTTTCGCTCTGCATGCGGGTAGTACTGCTTCCTTTTCATCTTTTTCCGGTGAAACAGGACAGACTGGTGTTCAGCGGGCTGACCGGTGGAAAAGGATATGAGTATTCCTGTAACCCACGATATTTGAGTGATTTTATACAGGAGTATGCGCCGGGGAAATTTGAGATTTTCTGGATGGTCAGTGATCCCAAACGTTATGCAGAGCATGAAAGGGAAAAGCTTCATTTCGTAAAACATTTTGGAATACGATGCTTTTACTGTCTGCTGACGGCAAAAGTAATCGTAACAAATGGTTCCTACGCACCCTGGTTTCCATTTCGGAAACAACAATATTTGATCAATACCTGGCATGGGGGCGGAGCATATAAGAAAATTGAAAACGATAAGCCGGATGCCAACTGGGCAACCAGAAAGCGTGCGGAATTTTGTGCGAATAATATCAGTTTGTTTGTGTCGAGCTGTCAGATGGCGGATGAAAAGTTGTTTCGCCATGCTTTTTTGTATAAGGGAGAGATTTTGGCCTGCGGCACACCGCGCAATGACAGTCTGGTTCTTGGACGGACCAGGACTTTGACGGAAAAAGTCCGAAGAAAATGCAGGATTGAGAAAGATGCCAGAATTCTGCTTTATGCGCCGACTTATCGTCCGGGCAGTGAGAATGCGTTGCCGGATTTTGACAGACTGAGAAAAATACTTGAAAAAAACGGGGAAAAGTGGTATGTATTATACCGCGCACACCGTTACAGCGAAGACGAGGCAGCAGCATGGACGAGGCCAATGTTTCGGGATGTGACGAAGTATGAAGATATGCAGGAGCTTCTGTGTGCGGCAGATATGCTGATTACGGATTATTCTTCCTGTATCTGGGATTATTCCTTTTTATATCGTCCGTGTTTCCTGTATACACCGGATCTGGAAGAGTATTTGGCAAAAACAGGATTTTATGTGGATATTCACCAATGGCCATTTCCAATCTGCCAGGATATGCCTGCTCTGGAACAGGCAATTCTGACCTATGATCAGGATGCAAACAGAAAAGCAATTGACAAACATCATATGCAGATGGGGAATTATGAAAGCGGCCATGCCTGTGAAGCAGTCTGTGAGAGAATCGTCCAGATCTGCAATGTTTCAAGTGGCACATGAAGAGAAAGTATATGTGAGGAGAACTGAAAGAATGAAGCGATTTCTAAATGACACAAAAAAGTATTACAAGTATGCTGTCTATTCTGCAAAATCAAAACTGCAGTCTGAAGTGGCAAGTTCTTACCTGAACTGGCTGTGGTGGGTACTCGATCCGATTTGTTTTATGATGATTTATACAGTGATTTTTGGTGTAGTGTTTAATGCCAAAGAACAATATTTTCCGATTTTTATCTTTATCGGTCTGACAATGTGGGATTTTTTCAATAAAACACTTGTGCAGAGTGTTAAGATTGTAAAGACAAACAAGTCAATCGTAGCAAAAGTATATCTGCCCAAATATATTCTTGTCATGGTCCGGATGTTTGTGAATGGATTCAAAATGTTGATTTCTTTTGGAATTGTTCTGATCATGATGGTGATCTACCGGGTTCCGGTCAGCCTGAATGTCCTTTACATGATTCCGATACTGCTTACGTTGTTTTTGGTTACATTCGGATGCAGTACGATCGTGCTACATTTTGGTGTATTCGTACAGGATCTGTCTAATGTGATTAACATTGCCATGCGCCTGCTGTTTTATATGACTGGTATATTTTATAATGTTGAGACGCGTCTTGCGGATTATGCACCGTGGAATAAAATATTGCTTCGTTGTAATCCTATGGCGTTGCTGCTGACTTCGGCAAGACAATGTATGATTTATGATATGACACCGGCAAGGAAATTTCTGCTGCTTTGGTTTTTCATCGGAATTATTCTGTCGGCGATTGGAGTTAAGATTATCTATAAATACGAGAACAGCTATGTGAAGGTGATATAATGGAACGGGAAATTGCAATCGAAGTAAAGAATTTATATATCAGTTACCGCAACCTGCAGAAATTCTCAATCAAACAGAGTCTTCTGCACATGAAGAAACTGCAGGCAGATATTTTTGAAGCAGTGAAGGATGTCTCCTTTGAAGTGGAAAAAGGAGAGATTCTTGGTATCATAGGAAAAAACGGAAGCGGAAAGTCCACGATGCTTAAGGCACTGGCCGGTATTTTTTCCGCGGATTCCGGAACGATAGATTTAAAGGGACATACGGTGTCGTTGCTGTCCATTGGTGTTGGTTTTGAACGGGAAATGAGCGGAAGGGAGAATATTATCCTTTCCGGTATGCTGCTTGGATTTTCAGAAGAGTTTATCCGTTCCAAAATGGATGAAATTATTGAGTTTGCCGGTCTTGGCAAATTTATTGATATGCCGGTACGTACTTATTCAAGCGGTATGTACTCCAAGCTGGCTTTTTCAATCACAGCTGTTCTGGAAACAGATATTATGCTGATCGACGAAGTCCTGAGTGTAGGTGATGAGAAATTTAAGAAAAAAAGTTATGCAAAGATGAAAAGTCTGATTTCCAACAGGGAGAGGACGGTTGTGATCGTGTCACACAGTCTGGAAACACTGGAAGATCTTTGCGATAAGATTTTGTGGATGCACGAAGGCAGGCTGGTAGAAATAGGTGCGCCGGATGAAGTGCTTCCACGTTATCTTGAATTTATGAAATAGGAGGGTTTTAACGTGGAGAAGACGAATGTTTTTGGCGTGGTGCTTGCCGGCGGCAAAGGCACCCGCATGGGAAATGTGGAGAAACCGAAACAGTTCATGGAGGTGGGCGGTAAACCGATCATTATTCATACGATAGAGAAATTCGTGGTGAATCCTCAGTTTGAGCGTGTGATCGTGCTCTCACCGAAGCAATGGATTACTTATACTCAGGATATTATCCGGAAATATGTCACAGTCCGTGACAAAATAGATGTGATCGAGGGCGGTGCAACCCGCAATGATACCATTATGAATGCGGTCAGCCATATTGAAAAGAAATATGGGCTGGATGAGGAAACGATCATCGTCACGCATGATTCGGTACGTCCGTTTGTGACACACCGAATTCTGGAAGATAATATTCGTTATGCGAAAAAGTATGGTGCATGTGATACGGTGATTCCGGCAACCGATACGATCGTTGAAAGTCAGGATAACAAGCTGATCACAAACATCCCGGATCGTTCCCAAATGTATCAGGGACAGACACCCCAGAGCTTTCGGGCAAAGCGTCTCAGAGAAGTTTTTGAGGAGCTTACAGAGGAGGAAAAGACAATTCTCACCGATGCATGCAAGATTTTGGTACTGAAGGGAGATCAGGTGCATCTGGTGAATGGAGAAGTATTCAACATTAAGATTACGTATCCGTATGATCTGCGTGTGGCAGAGTCACTTTTGGGAGGAAATAGTGTATGCTGAATACCATATATCAGTTAAAAAGTCCCAGGCAGTTTGAAATTGCATTTAAGGATATTGAGATTGACCAGCAGCAGGTGATCGTGCGTCCCACGCGCCTTTCCATCTGCCATGCGGATCAGCGTTATTATCAGGGGGCAAGAGCCGAGGAGGTTCTTCGTCAGAAGCTTCCGATGGCATTGATTCACGAAGGAATCGGAAAAGTGGTCTATGATCCAACCGGAACCTTTGAAATTGGAACGGACGTTGTCATGATTCCAAACCGTCCGACACAGCAGGATGATTTGATTGCGGAAAACTATCTGCGTTCCAGCAAATTCTGTGCAAGCAGTATGGATGGATTTCTGCAGGAATATGTTCAGGCCCCACCGGATCGTTTTGTACGGCTTCCGGAAGGAATCAATCCGACGGTGGCGGCTTTTACAGAGCTTGTGAGCGTAAGCTTTCATGCCATTCACCGTTTTCTGCGTTTTTCCCATGAGAGACGCGATGTGATTGGTGTGTGGGGTGATGGAAATCTGGGATATATTACATCACTGCTTCTGAAAAAAATGCTTCCTGAATCAAAAATATATATTTTTGGTGTAACGGAAAATAAGCTGTCAGATTTTACTTTTGCAGATGCTACGTATTGCGTCAATGATATTCCGGCAGATATGCAGATAGACCATGCGTTTGAATGTGTGGGTGGAGGTGCAGCTTCCAAAGCAATTAATCAGATTATTGATTACATCCGTCCGGAGGGGACCATCAGTATTTTGGGTGTCAGTGAAGATCTGTCTCCGATCAATACGCGCATGGTTCTGGAGAAAGGCCTGCATATATTTGGAAGCAGCCGAAGCGGCAGAAGTGATTTTGAAGGACTTCTGAAATTATATGAAGAGCATCCGGAAATTGTGTCCTATCTGGAAAACATTATGGGTGCGGAAGTTGAAGTAAAGGATGTAAAGGATATTACCAGAGCATTTGAGATGGATATTCACAAATTGATGGGGAAAACGGTGATGATCTGGAATGAATAAGTGGATAAAAAGAGCTTATCTTTTTGTGACCTTAAAGCTTCTTTTCCCGTGGCAATACCGTAGATTTCGTAAGCTGCCTTTGAAAAAGGGGAAAGCAGTGTTTATTGAGGCAAATCTGACACAGCTTTCCGGCAGCTTACGTTTTTTATATGAAACTTTATGTGCGCGGTCAGAGATGCAGGTGGATGTACATTATCTTCAGGAATCAGGAAATAAGCTTTCATTTATTAAGAATGCATTTCGATGTCTGAAGGATATCGGGGATGCGCATTATATTTTTCTGTGTGAAGGATCACGGGTGATCAGCTGTATTGAACCGAGAAGAGAGACCGTCATTACGCAGCTGTGGCATGGATGCGGTGCTTTTAAGAAATTTGGATTCAGCACCTGTGAAGACCGGTTTGGCGGTACCAGGGAAGAGTATTTAAAATACAATTATTATGGAAACTATGATTATGTAACGGTCTCCAGTCCAGAGGTGGTCTGGGCGTATCGTGAAGCGATGAATCTGCCGGAGGATGACAGAAGCGTGGTTCCGGTAGGAATCAGCTGTACGGACGTACTGTTTGAGGAACGTTATCGGAAGGCTTCAAAAGAGAAGCTGAATCGTCTCTGCCCGGAAGCAAAAGGGAAAAAAGTGATGCTTTATGCACCAACCTTTCGCGGCAGTGTTGGAAACGCAGAAGCGCCGGAAGCATTGGATATTCCGCTGTTAAAGGAGAAGTTTGAAACGGATTGGGTGCTGCTTGTCAAACAGCATCCGGTGGTGAAAAACAGGCCGGAGATTCCGGAAGAAGCAAAAGGGTTTGCTTTTGATGTTTCAGACCAGTTTGTGATTGAAGAGCTGCTGTGTGTCAGTGATCTGTGTATTTCGGATTATTCGTCTCTGGTGTTTGAGTACTCTCTGTTTGAACGTCCGATGCTGTTTTTTGCATTTGATTTTGAAGAATATGGGGATTGGAGAGGATTTTATTATGATTATCATGAACTGGCTCCTGGTCCGGTGATGCATACAACAGAGGAAATTGCGGATTATATTCTGCAGCTTCCAGGATGTTTTGATCGGGAAAAAGTGGCACGGTTCCGGGAAAAATTTATGAGCGCCTGCGACGGACATGCGACGGAGAGGCTGCTGGAGTTGATACGGAAGGAGAAAATACATGAGTAAGGTGATTTTGAAACTGAAAAGAGTGTACTGGAAGAGTAAAAATAAGATAAAAAAACTGCCTCCAGTGAAAAAACTAAAAAAATATATTGGGAGAAAAAGGAAGGACAAACTTTTGTATCACACACTGCCGGATGTCTACAATGCGCATAAACAGGAACCGGTGGACGAACGCAAAGTTGTGTTTATTGAGCTGCGCCTGCCGGCAGTCAGCAATAGCTTCCGTGTTCTGTATGATGAGCTGGAACGTGATTTTGATTTGGATCTCCATGTTCATCTGCTGAGAAATTCATTTGTTTCGCGGAAAGAATATATTGAGCACTGTAAAAAAATGCTTGCGGATGTGGCTACGGCAAAATATGTGTTTGTCAATGAGGCATCCGATGTGCTCAGCTGTGTGGACATGCGTCCGGAAACGGTGGTTACGCAGCTGTGGCATGCCTGCGGCGCATTTAAAAAATTTGGCATGAGTACAGCCGAACTGATTTTTGGACCCAATGCGGAAGAATTAAAGCGTCATCCCAATAATAAGAATTACACGTATGTTACCGTATCCAGTCCGGATATTGTATGGGCCTATGCGGAAGCCATGGATATGAAGGACAGACAGGATGCAATCCGTCCCGTTGGGACAAGCCGTACAGATATTTTCTACCGGAAAGAGACGATCGCACAGGCATTCCAGAATCTGTACCGGGAATTTCCTGCCGCAAAGGGAAAGAAAATTATCCTCTATGCACCCACATTCCGAGGGCGTGTGGCAAGGGCAACGACACCGGATTGCTTTGATCTGGAAAAATTTGCAGAGAATTTCAGGGATGAATATGTGGTTATCTTCAAGCATCATCCACTGGTGAAGGTTTTGCCGCAAATTCCGGCACACTTAAAAGGAACTTTTGCAATGGATGCCACAAGAACCATGACCATCGAAGATCTGCTGTGTGTCAGTGACATCTGCATTTCAGATTATTCCTCCCTTGTGTTTGAATACTCCCTGTTTGAACGGCCTATGCTGTTTTATGCCTATGATCTGGATGAGTATTTTGACTGGCGCGGATTCTATTATGATTATGATGAACTGACACCGGGGCCGGTATGCAAAACAAATGAAGAGATGATCGATTACATCCGCCATATCGGGGAACGGTTTGACAGACAGCAGGTGGTTGATTTTAAAAACAAATTTATGAGTGCCTGCGATGGTCATGCCACGGAGCGCATTCTGAAAATGGTGTTTGGTGAACGCTATGAGAGCCTGAAGCTGGATCACACACGCAAAGACAGTGAGATCAAAGTATCGGTTGTGATGCCTGTATATAATGCGGGGAAATATCTGGTTGAAAGTCTTGGAAGTGTGCTGAGACAGACTTTGAAGGAAATTGAGATTATCTGTGTGGATGATGGCTCGACGGATGACTCTGCAGAGATTATTGAAGACTATGCTTCCAGAGATTACCGGCTTTCTCTGATTCACCAGAAGAATCAGTATGCAGGGGCTGCAAGAAATGCCGGCTTTGCCAGATGCCGCGGAGAATATGTGGTTTTCTGGGATGCAGATGACCGCTTTGCACCGGATACGCTGGAAAAGCTTTACCGGAAAGCAAAAGAAGATGATGCAGATATGAGTGTCTGCGATATTCGAAAATGGGACAGCGTTACGAACCGGTATGTACTTCCTGGAAACTATCTGAGAAAAGAGTTTCTGCCGGATAAGATTCCTTTTTCGGTAAAAGATATTCCTCAGTATATTTTTAACTTTACCACAAACATTCCATGGAACAAAATGTATCGCAGAACCTTTATTGAAAAATACAATCTGCAGTTTGAGAGAAGACAGAGGGCTAATGATGTGTTTTTCGTGATGCAGGCTCTTTATCTGGCAGATCGGATCACCATTGTGGATGAACGTCTGATTGATTATAGGTATAATAACAGTGCGAGTCTGACCGGAACGCTGGCGCAGGCTGCTCTTTGCACGTATGAGGCATTTCTGGCTGCTCACGATGCGCTGGAAGCAAGGGGAGCCTTTGAAAATGAAAAAGTTAAACAGAGTTTTGCGAATAAAGCACTGAATCTGCTGATACAGAGTGTGGATCTGCAAACCTCGGAGGCATCCGCCAGAGAACTGTTTGATATGCTGCTCGAAAAGGGATTTGCGAAAATGGGAATTGAAGACAGAGGATCCGAGTATTACTATTCCAGAAAAGTATATCAGAGTTATCAGACAATGCTGACTGGTTCTCTGGTTGATACACTGATCGTGATGAAACATCAGAAAGAGGAAAATCTGGAGGCACACAGACAGAGATTGTGCGGGCAGAGGATAAAAAATCAAAAGCTTACGGCAATGGTGGAGAAGCTGAAACCGGAAGAAGAACAGCTGAAGAAAATAAAAGGTCAGAAAGCCTATCGTGCCATTCGGAAATTCGGACTTCTGGAGGAGTAGGACAGAAAGGAAAAGAACGTGTTATCAGTAATCATACCGGCTTATAACGAAGAAAAAATGATACAAAAGACTGCGGACACAGTTGCCGGGATACTGACGGAAGCCGGTATACCTTTTGAAATTGTGTTTGTGAATGATGGGTCCAGGGATCATACCTGGGATCAGATTGAAAAAGCGGCAGCCCGGGATGTTCATGTCTGCGGGATTCATTTTTCCAGAAATTTCGGAAAAGAATCGGCTATCTTTGCAGGGCTTGCAAATGCTTCCGGTGACTGCTGTGCGGTCATGGACTGTGACCTGCAGCACCCGCCCGGGATTCTTGTAAAAATGTACCGTCTCTGGGAACAGGGATATGAGGTCGTGGAAGGAGTAAAACGCAGCCGAGGCAAGGAGAGTCGTCTGCACAAGCTTTGCGCAGGTCTTTTTTACAGAATAATGTCCCGTGCCGTGCAGATTGATATGTCCCGTGCATCGGATTTTAAGCTTCTGGATCGAAAAGCGGTGGATGCCCTTCTTGCCATGCCGGAGCGCAACGCATTTTTCCGCGCATTATCCTCCTGGATCGGGTATAAAACAACCAGTGTGGAATTTGATGTGCAGGAGCGAACCGAAGGGGAATCCAAATGGTCAACCTGGTCCCTTGTGAAATACGCGGTGACAAATATGGTGGCATTTTCCGCAGTACCCATGCAGCTTGTGACAGTTGCCGGTGTGTTTATGTTTTTTTTCGCATTGATTCTCGGGATTCAATCGCTGGTGCACTATTTTACGGGACATGCCGTAGAAGGCTTTACTACAGTGATTCTTCTGATTTTAATTGTGGGAAGTCTGATTATGGTAAGTCTTGGCATCATCGGATACTATATATCCAAAATATATGAGGAAGTGAAAGGAAGACCCAAATATCTGATTTCAAAGAAAACAGAAAGACAAAAATAGGAGGTTATTTTGTTAAGTTCAATTAAACCTATCGTAAAGAAAATGCCGGTTATTAAAACTTACGTTCAGAAGCTGCAGAAAGAAAAAGAGAAAGCTTTCGCGTTAAAAACAGAAAATGCAGAGTTAAAGCAGCAGATCGCAGCATTGAAACTGGAAATGCAGAGCTCTCGCGTGGAGACAGAAGTATTGCGTGTGAAGGAGCGGTATCTGGAGAGAAAAGACCGTACACTGCTTGCACAGAAAAAGCCAAAAGTATCTCTGATCGTACTGAACCGTAATGGAAAACACCATCTGGAAGTATTGTTACCTTCCATTCGGAAGGCAGATTTTTATGAAAATTTTGAGATGATCGTTGTGGACAATGCTTCGGAGGATAATTCGGTTGCTTACCTGGAAACCTGGCAGGGAGATCTGAATCTGACGGTGATACAGAATCAGGAAAATATGTCTTTTTCAGCAGCGAATAATCTGGCAGCAGGGGCTGCAAATGGAGAATATTTGTTGTTTTTGAATAATGATACCGAGGTGACAGACGGTTGGCTGGATGAGCTTTTGAACGTTGCACTGGAGAAAGAAAAGGTTGGAGCAGTCGGCGCAAGACTGATTTATCCGGACATTCCGGCAAAGGAGAAAAACGCACAGAAATCCTTCACGATTCAGCATGGCGGAATCGGATTTCGGGACGCATATCGTAACAAAACCTATTTTGTACAGCCCTATAACAAAGAGAATGGAAAAGGCGAGTTGAAAACAGATTTTGCCCCGTCAGAATGTGCCTGTGTAACAGCTGCTGTCCTTCTGGTATCCAGGGATGCTTTTGAGGAAGTAGGAGGCTTTGATGATGCCTATCATTATGGTTATGAAGATGTGGATCTCTGCCTGAAGCTGTGCAAAGCAGGATATCACAATTACTATGCGCCGGGGTGTATGGTATTTCACTATGAATTTGGAACCCAGAACCTGGATGATGCCAGGGAAGTAAAAGAACGTCGGCTTCATAATATGCATGTATTCCAGGGAAAATGGCAGACCTGGCTTCAGCGCAGAATATTGAATGAAAAACTGAATCGGACGCATGTTTTCACCGAGCAGAGTCTTCTTGTTGCTTTTGCAGTGAATGAAAATGCAGATGAAGCGGCAAAAGAGTTTGCCGGAGTACTTCAGGCAGAAGGATATGAAGTGAAATATCTGAGCAGCCAGAGCGATGACTGGTACGATGTGGGACGCGATACGGATGTGCTGATTGTACGAAGTGCTGATTATGAAGAGGATGCAATAAAAAACAGAAAAAACAGTCTTATAACAGTGAAATGGCTGCCTGGTGAAGAGATGCCATGGAGCAGGGAGAAAATAAAAGATGAATCAGGAACGGACATGGGAAAACGATGGAGGGAATGGATTCAGAAACAAAATGTACAGACCGTTAATCCCAGAAAGATCGATCTCTGTGCACCGATGCCGGATGATGAAAATAAAAAATTCTGGGGAGACTATCATTATGCCCTTGCCATGAAAAAAGAACTGGAAAAACGTGGGTATGAGGTTGATGTGCGGCCTTATCAGAGATGGTATGACAATACGGACAGTGCATTCAACATCGTTCTGCGCGGAAACAGACCTTATTATCCGAAAGAAGAACCGAAACAGAAAAACATTATGTGGAACATTTCCCATCCGATGGATGTACCCATGGAAGAGTACAAGCGATATGATTTTGTATATTTTGCCTCGGAAAAGCTGGCAGAACAGCTGGCAGGGAAATTGAAAACAAAGTGTGGTGTCCTGCTCCAGTGTACGGACCCTGAGGTAATGAAAAGTGATGGTGGAAGTGGGAAAAAATATGAGCTTCTTTTTATCGGGAATTCCAGAAGGGTGTATCGGCAGGTGATTCAGGATGCGTTGACACTGAATTATAAACTGACTATTTTCGGAAGACACTGGGATGAGTTTCCGGAAGCACAGAAATGTGTCAGGGCGGCTTATATGCCAAATGAACAGGTGGGACAGGCTTACCGTGATGCAAGAATTGTATTGAACGACCATTGGGATGACATGCGGGAAACCGGGATCGTGTCAAACCGGCTGTTTGATGCACTGGCAGCGGAAGCATTTGTGATCAGTGACGAAATGCCGGAAATCAATGAGCTGTTTGAGGGAACGGTTGTTACCTACAAAGACAGAGAGGATCTGCGTGAAAAGGTAGAGTATTACATGAGACATCCGGAAGAGGCAGAGAAACTTGCCGCCAGAGGACATGAGCTGGTATTAAAGAAGCATACCTTTGCAAATCGTATGGATACAATGGTACAGCAGATTGAAAGGTTGAACGGACAGAAAACAGAAGAAAAGTACTGAAGAAAGAAAAGTGGCTGCCGGAGCAGTGAGTAAAAACTGCCGGCAGCCGTTTTTTGAATTATGATCCGGTGAATCAGTGGAATTCAGTCTCTGCGGTTTCAAGTGCAGCGGCAATTACCTGATCCATATCGTAATACCGGTAATTGCCAAGGCGTCCGCCGAAGATGACATTTTCTTCTCTTTTGGAAAGCTCCTGATATTTGGCGAAAAGACTGGAGTTTCTCTGGTCATTTATCGGATAATAAGGCTCAATCCCCGGCTGCCATTCCGAAGAATATTCTCTGGAAATGACAGTGACAGGCTGGGTACCAAATTCAAAATGCTTGTGTTCGATGATTCTTGTGTACGGAACTTCAATGTCTGTGTAATTGACAACGGCATTTCCCTGATAGTTATCACATTCCAGCAATTCTTCTTCAAAACGGACGGTCCGGTATTGAAGGGCACCGTAGCAGAAATCAAAGTATTCATCCAGCATACCGGTAAAAATGGTCTTATGAGCGAGAGAGGAAAGCTCTGCTCTGTGTGCAAAATAATCAGTGTTCAGGCGGACGTCTGCGTGGGATAGCATTTTTTCAACGATCGGTGTGTAGCCACCAATGGGAATCCCCTGATAGCGGGCGTTGAAATAATTATTGTCGTAGGTAAAACGCAGCGGCAGACGTTTAATGATGAAAGAAGGAAGGTCTTTGCATGGACGTCCCCACTGCTTTTCTGTATAACCTTTGATCAGCTTTTCATAGACATCGGTGCCGACCAGAGAAAGCGCCTGTTCTTCCAGATTGGATGGATTTGTGATATTCAGGCTGGCAATCTGTTCGGCTATTTTTTCTCTGGCTTCTGAGGGGGTGCGTATTCCCCACATTTTGCTGAAAGTATTCATGTTAAAAGGAAGGTTGTAGAGCTCGTCTTTATAAACAGCAATCGGGGAATTGATGTAGTTATTAAATTCGGCAAACTGGTTGATATAGTCCCAGATTATTTTGTCAGAGGTATGGAAAATATGTGCACCGTACTGATGAACATGGATGCCTTCCACGTTTTTACAGTAAATATTGCCGGCGATATGGCTGCGCTTTTCTACAACCAGGCAGGTCTTTTGGCGGCGATGCGCTTCATGAGCGAAAACAGCACCGAAAAGTCCGGCACCTACTATCAGATAATCGTACATGGTATACTCCTTTTTATTTGAGATAATAGTCGGATGGTATCATTTGCAGGCAGCGGGCAGGAGACCCGGAAGTATGTAATTGTGCCTGAGATGTAACGAGTTTAGCATAAATAAAAGTGGTTGTAAAGCGGCAGGAATGGTTTGGAAAAGTATTGTGGAGAAAACAAAAACATGGTATAGTGAAAAAAATTGTGGTGATTCAGAAGGTGAAAAGGAATTTGAAAGTGTTAAATCGAAACTGGAATAAAAGACAGAAGGGTCTGGCAATTTACGTGATGTTCTGCATCATTTGGTGTATCTTTCGTATTGCTGCAGGAAAAGACTGTTTTATGGATGCTGCGTTGTATGGAATTTCTTCCGGAACAGAAGAAGGAGTTGTGATAGGAGAGCATACTTCCGTGGATACGGAGTTTACCGCAACCGTAGATCAGATAGAAGGCTTTTCTGTTTTTTATTATGATAATGATCAGATATTTACAGACGAGAAGCTGCATTTCCAGGTTTATGTGGGTGACAGCCGTATCCCGGTCAGGGAGTGCGAAATGGATCTGGCTCTTCAGACAGATGCGACTACGGTATTTCTCACCTGTCCATTGTCCGGAATACGGGATAAAAAAATAACAGTGCATATTGATGGAGAAGGGCTGAGAGGCAGTCAGGGGCCAAGGCTTGCGGTTACAGAGAATGAGGTGGAGAAAAGCAAGCTGTCTGTCAATGGAAACAGAAAGGATTATGTTCTTCATTTCAGTGTGTCCTATCCCGTTTACAGCAGAAATATTCCAATGAAAGTTGTGGAAAGTATAGGTCTGATTCTGGCAGGATTTCTGATTTTCGGACTGTGCTGTATGGGAGAAATCAGTACTGAGAAGAGAACGTTCCGGAAAACAAATGGAATCTGCAAAAAAAAGGCGTGTGAAAAGAAAAAAGTAACAGCAGGTGTGCTGTCTGGATACGGAGTGACTATGTTAGTTACTCTGGCGATTCTGGAATTTACGTACAGCAATACGGTAAAAGAGTCATGGATGAAAACGATGTTTCTGATTCTTGCGGTATTGATTCTGATAACGGTAAGTTTTTTGTATTACGGCTGTGTTTTTCGAAAATGGAAGGCGGATAAATTGTTTTTTACGGCATTACTGTTATGGGGAACCATGTACGCTGGTGTGCTGACCATGTATTCGGTGCCGGACGAACCGTCACACATCGATACGGCCTATCGTATTTCAAACTGTATGTTGGGGATAAAGGATAGCGGTGTGTCACATACTTTGTACAAGCGGTATGATGATATCGACCCGAATCCAACGGAAAAAACGGATGTATCAGAGGATTCTTACCAGCAGCTGTATGAAGAAATATTTTCTTCCTGTGAGAATGCAAAGCTTACGGAAACTTATGTGCGGAATAATCTGGGAAATGCACCTGAAATCTGTTATTATGCACCGGCCTTTGGTATTACTGTGGGAAGGCTTCTGGGAATGGGAAGACTTCCGATGCTTCTGCTTGGCAGACTGTGCAGTCTTCTGGCGGCAGCCTTAATGATGTATTTTGGGGTGAAAAAGCTGCCGTTTGGAAAAAGCATTTTTTATGTGATCGGGCTTCTTCCCATAACACTTCAGGAAATAATGTCCTTTTCCTATGATTCCTTTTTGATTGGACTTTCGTATCTGTTTGCAGGATATTTCCTTTCCTGGATATATGGAAAAGAAAAACTGAGGATCGAGGAAAGTATTATGCTGTTAGTTTCCCTGATGCTTCTTGCTGTGGCAAAAGGCGGTGTCTATATGCCGCTTGTGGGTCTGGTCTTTTTGTATCCGCTGCGCGGCGGCAGCGAAAACAGAAAGAAAAGAATGGTCTTTTGCACAGGTGTCTGTATCATGGCCGTTCTGGCTTATGTGGTACAGAATCCAACGATACTTGCAAGGCTTGGCATAACCGGATCCGGAGCAGGAGGTACCGGAAGTGTCAGTGGCGTGCAGGCGATGTACTCACTGAGTTATATCATCCGTCATCCGTTGAAAATGATCCGTGTTTTTGAAAACACGCTGTATGAAAAGCTTGATATCTATTTGAGCGGTATTCTTGGCGGACGACTGGGATGGCTGAATATTCATATCAGCTGGTATGTCCTCACTGGATTTGTCATTCTTCTGGTGTTGGCTGTCCTGGCTGGAAAACGCAATGCGCTTCTGAATGAGAAGAAAGAATGTGTCTGGGTGTTGTTCCTGTGCGCGGCAAGTGTGTTTCTGGTCTTTTTGTCCATGCTGGTGGCGGGAACACCTCAGGGGGAGAAGATTGTGCTTGGAGTTCAGGGAAGATATTTTCTGCCTGTTTTTGGAATTGCATTGGCAGCGATTCCGACAGGAAAGGGTATCTACGTGAAACTGGAATCGCAGAGTATCCTTTTTGCCAGTGTAATGCTGCAGGTACTGACGGTATCACAGATCCTGCTGGCTGTATTGTAACACGAAATCGAAAACCGGCGCAAAATCAGAATTTTTTGCGCCGGTAAAACATGTTAAATTATTTTCAGAGTAGAAACAGACAGGCAGGGGAAAATGAGATACTGCAGCAATGTCTGTTCTGTATGAACATTTTTGTAATTTCCCTGATAAGTCCCGGTTATCACAACATGATCACCCACAGCAGGAAGAGTACTTTGGGAAGTATAATAGTAAGTTGCATAGTAATAATTGGAGGTATTTTCCTCTGCCACTATGATCTGTATCATCTGAAGATCATAGTCAATGATTTGTTTCATAACCGTGCAGGATAAACGGAATTTCTGGTCAGCATAATGATAAGGATATTTGATGATGTTTTCGTATTTTACGGTTCCTTTCTGGAAAGGAGCTTGTTCACCGGAGGTGTAATCGGCAGTAAAAAGTGCAAGGATGGGCATGGTATTGCCAAATCTATCGGCCAGTGTATCTTCTTCTGTCTCTTCTTCTGAGTCGGTCTCCGATTCCTCTTCGTCTATTCCGTCGTCTGATGATGTGAGATTATTATTTCCGGAAAGATCTTCTGTCTGCGCTTCCTCTTGGGTATCATTTGTCAGAGTTGTTGTGTCAAGATTGTGTATGTCTGAGATAAGTGCAGATGCACCGATACGGTCAGCGTCTTCTACAGATGCAGACTTTTTCAGAAAACCATACGCAGTGATTTCTTCTCCGACTTTCAGATTGGGGACGACAGCCTGAGCGTATTTGTCTGGTTCCGTGTTTTTGTAAGTTCCGATATAAGAATGGTTATCGCGATCCGAAAGCTCAATGTAGGTGGATTCCAGATCTTCATATATGGATACTACGGTACAGATGATTTTGACCGGGTTGATCAGAAGATCGGAGGAGGCATTCTGCATGCTTTGATAGTCTGCTTCCTGACTTTGTGATTTCAGCCATGTGATCGTCCTTGACTGATAATAGTAGTCATAGCCGCTTAGATTTCCAGAGGCATCATACAGTTTTATACGGCCGTAAGGTTTTCCATTGCTGCAGGTATACGTACGGTAACTGCCATCGGAGAAATGCTCTGTGACTTCACCGTTTATAAGCCCATCTTTGTATTCGGCTAAAAGCTTTGTTCCATCTGAGAAGTCGATGGATGCATCACCCTGCAGGAGTCCGTTTTCCCATGTTCCGGTGAGAATAAAATCCGAATCCGTTTCTTCAGACGTGAAGGTGAAGGTACCGGAACCATCAGGCTTCCTGTCTGTGTTTTCTCCGGTGTATTCACCGGAATAGGTGGAAGAAAGAACGTCCACAGATATCAGGGAAGATGATTCTTTGTTTCTGCTCGAGCAGGAGGTAAGAAAAAGCAGTGACAGAAACAGACATCCGAAGATGGGAAGATATTTTCTGCATGTCATATTTGTATCAATCTCCTTATTTAATATTAAGATGTTGGGGTCAAAAGCCTTTGCCCCCCTGATACCTACGGATTTCTCCGCATTTCACGCTCTCGAAATCCTGAAAACATTCGAAATTCGCTCATTTTTCTACGAAAAATGGCTACTTTCTCATGTTTTGCGGGTCCCAAAGTCATGCTTTTTCATGCAAGCATGAACAGCATGACCTTTTGACCCTGGTATCATATTAAAAATAGCGGGCCGAAAGAATCCCGCAGTGGTTGTTTGAGTTTCTTACATTTTACTATAATATTTGGAACCCGTCAATAAACGTTCCGCAGAGACGGGGAGAAAGTAACTGATAAAAAAGAACAGGATCTGATAATTTCAGACGTATAGAGGAAAAAGCATTATAAGAACGACGGAAGCAGCAGGGGATGGAAGTTGAAGGGCTTGATATTATGTTTGCAGGTGTGGTATACTTTTATGTATATGTAAAAGGTTGTTATTCGTGATGACAGAAGGCCTGTGGAGTGAGATTTCTGTTATCCTGGACAGCAGCAGTGTTCGGATGTGCTCTGTCCGGTTGGAAAAGGTATGAATTATTATAACTGTTCAGAACAGGCCGAATCACTTGCTGATGAGGCCGTAAGAACATGATTCAGGTGTGAGCAAACCCCATCGGCGCAGCCGATTTTCATGGGTTTGCGAATCGTATCTGTGAAGGTACTGAACAGATATGAATTATAAAGGATATTAATGTTAAAGTGGAGTGGAAAATGAAGGGAAGCGA
>JALEJP010000069.1 GCA_022769625.1 Lachnospiraceae bacterium
GATAGAGTATAATCTTTCTGTAAGATTTGATTTAGTGGCATAAATTAATTTTACACCAAGAGCCGGGATTTTCGTAGTCCCGACTCTTATCTTTTAATAAAAAGTGCTGCCGCACTAAATATTATTTAGTGCGACAGCCCCATCATAAAACGCTTTGCGGGATGCACACGGTGTGCAGTTTTGATGACCAATTTTTATACTCCGGCAGGGGAATGGAAGGACAGGCATAAATTATGGAATTCTTGTTTATACTGATAGTATAAAAAACAGGGGCGGATTTTTATGAAGAAAGTATTATGTTTGATTTTGACGGCAGTGCTGCTCGCGGTATGTTTGTATCCGGCGTCCGTACGGGCGGAGGAGGTGAACATCCAATCGCCGGCCGGTCTTCTGATGGAGCTGTCCACAGGAACAGTGTTGTATGAGAAGGATGCGGATACCAGGCGCAGCCCGGCCAGTGTGACAAAGGTGATGACGACCCTGCTTATTATGGAAGCGCTCCAGAAAGGAAAGATCAGCCTGCAGGATGAGGTGGTTACCAGCGCCCATGCCAGATCCATGGGCGGTTCCCAGGTGTATCTGGAGGAGGGGGAAAAGCAGACGGTGGATACCCTGCTGAAATGTATCCTGGTGGCATCGGGAAATGATGCCTCCGTAGCGATGGCAGAGTACATAAGCGGCAGCGAGGAGGCTTTTGTAAGTAAAATGAACGAGCGGGCAGAAGAGCTTGGCATGAAAAATACACATTTCGTGGATTGCTGTGGGCTGACGGATTCTGATGACCACTATACCACACCGCGGGATATTGCAGTGATGTCAAGAGAGCTGCTTTTAAATTTTCCTCAGGTTCAAGACTATACCACCATATGGATGGAAAACATCACGCATGTGACCAGGCAGGGAACCAGCGAATTTGGACTGACTAATACAAATAAGCTGTTGAGAAGCTATGACGGCTGTATCGGCCTGAAAACGGGGAGCACAAGCAAGGCAAAATTCTGTGTCAGCGCGGCGGCCGCGCGAGGGGGAATTACGCTGATTGGCGTGGTCATGGCAGGTGAGGATTCCAAAAGCCGGTTTGCCGATGCGGCGACGCTTCTGAATTATGGATTTGGTATCTGTAATCTGTATACGGATGAAAATCGGGATGCCCTTCCACAGATCGCAGTGACGGGTGGCGTGAAGCAGTGGATTTCCTGTGTCTACGAAGGAGAGTTTTCCTATCTGGATACCTCAGGGGCAAATCTGAATGAGGTTGAAAAAAAACTGGTGCTTGCGGAAGAGAGGAAGGCACCCATAAAAGCCGGTGATCCGGTGGGGGAAGCCCAGTATTTCCTGAACGGAAAAAAGATCGGGAGTGTTCCCATACTGGCAGAGCAGGATGTGAAAAAAGCGGGATTTGCGGATTATCTGATCCGCTGTCTGGATAAGCTGATTCTCTATGAAAAGGCATCTGTGTAAAGTGTTGTCAATTTGTCTGCAATATGCTATATTTGTAACATGAAAAAAATTAAAACGACCTTTTATACGATAAAAACAAATAAATTTCAAGAAAGAACCGACGAAAAGCCGCTGGTGCTGTTTTGCCTCAGTGACCTGCACGGCAATATTTATGAGCCGGAAAATCAACCGGTCATCCAGAGAGCGGCTTCTGTCAGACCGGATCTGATCCTTGCGTCCGGAGATATGCTGAGCGGAGAGGATATAAGGAGTGATGAAACGGCAGTAAACCTTCTGAGGGAACTGTCCGGGATAGCTCCTGTGTGTTTTGTGAACGGTAACCATGAGATTCAGGTCAGAGAGAAACAGAACAGGCGCTATGAACGTTTTATCAGCAGGCTTCGTGAATGTGGCATCTGTGTGGTCAACAATGATGTGGTTCATTTTAAACCTGGCGGCAGACATGTTGCTGTTTATGGATATGAGCTTTCCTGGGAGTTTTACCGCAGATTGAACCGGAAGCGTCCAGCTCTGTCAGATATGCAGGAAAGGATCGGGATACCGGATCCGGAGGAATACAATATTCTGCTGACACATAATCCGGTTTTTTTTGAGGAGTATGCGAAATGGGGGGCGGATTTTGTGTTTGCCGGACATCTGCACGGCGGCTTTATCCGCCTGCCGCTTCTTGGAGGAATCATCAGTCCTCAGTTTGAGATTTTCCCGAAATATGACAGGGGTTTGTTTACATTTGACAAAAGCAGTATGGTAGTGGGAGCCGGTATGGGCAATCACTCCTGGCTTTTCCGTGTGAATAATCCCCCGGAGATGATCACAGTGAAAATAGAGTAAGAGGTGATAGGAAATGGGTATCGCAGTTAAGCTGCAGGCATTTGAAGGCCCACTGGATCTTCTCCTGCATCTGATTGACAAAAATAAAGTGAATATTTATGATATCCCGATTTCCGAGATCACGGATCAGTATATGGCATATCTGGATGAGATGAAACGTCTGGATCTGAATGTGATGAGTGAGTTTCTGGTGATGGCAGCCACCCTTTTAGACATCAAGTCCAGGATGCTGCTTCCAAAGGAAATCGATGAGGAGGGGCAGGAGGAGGATCCGCGTCAGGAACTGGTACAGCAGCTGCTGGAGTATAAGATGTATAAATATATGTCTTATGAGCTGAGAGAGAGGCAGCAGGATGCACAATATACGATGTACCATCAGCCGGATATCCCGGATGAAGTGCTCTCCTTCCGGCAGCCGGTTCGGATCGAGGAGCTTTTGGACGGGGTGACGCTTGCGAAGATGCACCAGATTTTCCGTGATATCATGCGCAGGCAGAGAGACCGGATCGACCCGATCCGAAGCACGTTTGGCACCCTGGAAAAGGAAGAGGTGGACATGGATGCCACGAGGCTTAACGTGGCACGTTATATTTCAGAGCATGAGAAGTGCAGTTTTCGGGAGATTCTTTCGGGACACCGGACAAAGATGCAGGTAATCATTGCATTTCTTGTCATCCTGGAGATGATGAAGGAAGGAGCCATCGAGATTTCCCAGGAGGGAAACTTTGAAGAAATCTATATTTTCCGAAAAAAGGATTTTGTACCGGAGCAGATACTTCAGGCGGAGGATGACACCGGGGCAGGAGAGGAAGCATAGGATACAGGGAGGCAACAGTGAAGATTAAAGAGATGGAAGCGGCCATTGAGGCAATTCTGTTTGCCATGGGAGATTCCGTGGAAATTGAAAAGATTGCGGCGGCGCTGGAACAGGATGTTCCCACCACAAAAAAAATAGTAGACAATATGATGCTGCATTACCAGGAGGAGGATCGGGGCATTCAGATCATGGAGTTTGACAATGCCTACCAGCTATGTACCAAAAAAGAGATGTATGAGTATCTGATCCGTGTCGCAAAACAACCGCGAAAAATCACATTGACGGATGTGGCTCTGGAGACACTTTCCATCATCGCTTATAAACAGCCGGTGACAAAGGCGGAGATTGAGAAAATACGCGGTGTGAAATGTGACCATGCAGTGAATAAACTGGTGGAATACAACCTGGTTCGGGAGCTTGGAAGGCTGGATGCACCCGGAAGACCGATTCTGTTTGGCACAACGGAGGAATTTCTGCGCTATTTCGGAGTGCATTCCCTGGACGAGCTTCCGGTGATCAGCACCGTTAAAATGGAAGACTTTAAGGCAGAGGCAGAGGAAGAGATACAGCTGAAGCTGGATATATGATCCCGCCGGGAGGATTGAAGAAACAAATTGGGAGGTAGTTATGCCGACAACCTATACACATGATACGTTTGGAAAACTGATTTATCAGAAACTTCCGACTGATGTAAGAGAACTTCTGATGAACCATAAAAACTCTTTTTTGATCGGACTTCACGGTCCGGATCTTCTGTTTTACTATCATCCGCTTAAGAAAAATCCCGTCAGCCAGCGGGGACAGGAGATGCATCAGGAAATTGCGGCTCCGTTTTTTGAAAAGTGCAAAGAATATTATATGGAAACGGGGGATGAAGAAGCGCTGGCTTATGTGATTGGATTTATCTGCCATTATATGCTGGACAGTACCTGTCATCCTTATATCGGGAGATATATGGAGAAGACGGGGGCGGGACACGATGAGATTGAAACGGAGCTGGATCGCTATTTCATGGAGCGTGCCAACAAAAATCCCTTCCGGCTCAAGCCTGCAGCCCATTTAAAGGCCAGCAGGGAAAGTACACGGGCCATCTCTGCCATCCTTGGACTGCCGGAGAAGACGGTGCGCAAATGCATCCGTTCTCTGCGCTTTTACACCGGTGTAACAGTTGGCGGCGGACTGAAACGTGCCATTCTTCTTCAGGGAATGCGGCTGCTTGGTGTGTACAGCAGTCTGCAGGGTCAGATCATGCGGAAAAAGCCATTAAAAAGATGCGCAGAAAGCACCGGTGAGCTTGTGTCTTTGTTTAAGCTTGTCGTGCCGGAGACGCTTACCGTGATTGAGGATTTTTATGACACCCTGGAGGAGCGGGGGTATCTGAATGGACGGTTTGGACGAAATTATGAATAAAAAATCAAAAAATACGCACACTATCCCGATAAAGGAAAAGATGCGAAGGCAGCGGATAGGGAGAGAGACCGTTTGCCTGCAGCAATCAATCTGACAGATGGGAAGTGTGCGTTTTGCGTAAAACAATGTTTTTGCTTTGTCTGGCGGCAGTTTTGTTTCTTATCTGGCCGATGGAGACAAAGGCGGAAGATATCGAACTGTACGCCCAGTCTGCCGTCCTGATGGACGGTGATACCGGACGTATTTTATTTGGGAAAAATGAGACAGAAATACGTGCCATGGCAAGCACAACCAAAATTATGACCTGTATTCTGGTGCTTGAAAATGTGGATCTTATGGAGAAAGCAGAGGTGTCTGCGCTTGCGGCATCTCAGCCGAAGGTACATCTGGGCGTAAAGGAGCAGGAAGCTTTTTATGTGAAAGATCTGCTGTACTCTCTGATGCTGGAAAGCCACAATGATACAGCTGTGATACTGGCGGAGAAGACGGCAGGCAGCGTG
>JALEJP010000086.1 GCA_022769625.1 Lachnospiraceae bacterium
CTCTGACCCTGAAAGTGGCAGAGGCACGTCTCCTTGGTGACGTGGACGGCGACGGTGACGTTACCACCGCGGACAGCGCGGCAGTCCTTCGCAGCGCAGCCGAGCTTGACACCCTGTCTGCAGAGGCGGCAGCAAGTGCAGATGTAAACGGTGACGGCGCAGCCGATACCAGTGATGCAGTGATGATCCTGCAGTATGCAGCAGAGAAGATTGCAGTATTTTAAAGAATCCTTTCTCAGAAGGAGGTAAACGTGTTCCCATTTTTGGTATGAAATACTCCATTTTGAGAAGGATTAGCTTTCCAGTTTGCCAAAGCATCCGGTGAAAATGGTATCCTGGCGACCAATCTGAATACGGTGGATCATCAGCCGGTGGCATTTCATGGCGTGACCGCCCGTTATGTGAAGCTCACGCCAAAGGACAGCTGGGGTTCTGCAAATTACTGGGGATTAAGTGAAGTGATCTTCACAAAACAGGAAGAAACAGCCATCACCTCTGTGGAAGAAACCAGTGTGAAGACCATGAAAGGACAATTGCCAATGCTTCCGTCCTTTGTGAAGGTGACCTATGCGTCCGGTTCGGAAGGAACGAAAGCGGTGGAATGGGACGATTTTGATAAAGTCCTGTGCGATGCAGAAGGAGAGTTTACAATAACCGGAAAACTGTTTGGCTCTGACGCGGAAGCTTATTGCACCGTTGTTGTAAAACGAAGCAAAGAAGTGGACAAAAAACCACTGCTGAAGCTGTTAAATGAGGTGACAGGAAAAGAGGAAAGCGCATATACAAAGGAATCCTGGCAGGCACTGCTTGCAGTCTACGAGATGGCAGATCAGATCTATGACAGCGCAGAGACCATTCAGGAGGAAGTGGATGAGATTTGCGGAAGACTTCAGAAGGCCATTTTCCAGCTTGAGATGACGGTGACACCGGAGCAGGTAGAAGAGCAGATCACTCTTGCCGGACAGATGCTTGCACAGACAGAGATCTATACGGGCGAGGAAGGCTTTGAGGGACAGATCGCAGAAGCGGATGCCGCTGTCTTCCGGGACAGATTCCATGCACTGCAGGCAGAGTATGACAAAATGGCAGCAGAAGAAAACCTGACGGAATATGAAAAAGCCAAGCTTGCAGAGATTCAGGCACAGCTTACAGAGGCCATGGATGCATTCCAGACATCCATCGTACATATCGATTTTACAAAGCTGAACGAGCTTCTGGCGCAGGTCGGCGGTCTGGATCAGGCAAAATACACAGAAGCTTCCTGGAAGGAGCTTGCCTCTGCCAGAAATGAGGCAGATGCGGCAGTGAAAAATTCTTCCAGAGTAAAACAGTCCGAAGTGGATGCGCGCACATCCCGTCTGGCTCTGGCCATGAAGAACCTGGTACCCAAAGCGGAGGATAGCGGAAAAGCACCGGATCAGGGCTCTGATAAAGACACTGCCATCCTTCAGGGCAAGGTCTATGAAAGTGGAAACTACCGCTACAAAGTGACCAGCACCACGAAAAGAACGGTTGAAGTGGTATCTCTGAAAAAGAAAAACCTGACCGCAGTGCGGATTGGCAGCACCGTCCGTCTGGGAGGGAAGGACTACAAAATTACATCAATAGCATCCTCCGCGTTCAAAAACAACAAAAAGATCAAAAGTGCAGTGATGGGTAAGAATGTGACATCCATCAGAAGCAAAGCATTTTACGGATGCAGACAGCTGAAGAGCATAACGATCCAGACGAAAAAGCTGACTATGAAAAACGTGGGAAGCAAGGCCTTTAAAGGAATTTCTGCAAAAGCAGTGATCAAAGTGCCAAAGGCAAAAGTGAAATCCTATGCACGTATCCTGAAGGCAAAGGGTGCAGGCAAAAAAATGACTGTTAAAAAAATGTGATACGGAAAATAAAAGAACCGGCTGCGTCAGAATTTGCAGCCGGTTCTTTTGCAGCCGGTCAGCCAAAGACGAAAATGTGACAGCGATTACGATTTACTGAAAAAGCCGGATTGCCATATATCTGTAAATGCGGTATAGTTTGAGTGAGGAGTACCGGAAGCCGCCGCAGAGCAGTTTTGTAAACGATTTACAGAAAAAAGTGACGGATGTCAGGATACGGATTTTGAATAAAAAGAAAGAGATAGAGATAAAGCACAATGGCAGAATGGGAAAAAGAGTTTGAAGAGACCGCATTGAACCGGGGGAGGATTTTCGCCGCCGCCGGCCGTGTAACAGAGTTGAAAGAGGAAGAGGGAATCTGCACAGGGGCTGTCCTTGGCAGGCAGCGTTATGAGGTTTCCATACGAAAAAAGGATGGCAGGATACAGAGTATGAAGTGCCCGTGCCCTATGGCACGGGGCGGGGGCAACTGTGCCCATATGGCAGCGATCCTGTATGCGCTGGAAGGAGAAGAGCAGAATCCGGATGGACAGCAGGAGAAAGAAAAACTGTCCAATCAGAACAATCACGAGAAAGAAGAGCCGTCCAATCAGATGAATCTGGAACAATGGCTCCGGGAAAAAACGGGAGGAACGACGGAAAAGAAGCAGGAAAAGCCTGTAAGAAAGCGAAAAACAAAAAAAGAGCGGGAGGAAGAGGCGAAACAAAAGGCGGAAGCGGAGCGGCAAGCGGAGGCAGAACGCAAGGCCGAGGCGGAGCGTCAGGCCCGAAGAGAAGCCCGGGAACTCCGGAAAGCGGAAAAAGCGCGCAAGGAGGAAGAAAAGAGACGCCAGGCGGAGGAAGCCCGCCGTGCTGCGGAGGAAAAACGTAAGGCGGAGGAAGCCCGCAGGGAGGAAATCCGCAGACAAAAGGCAGAGGAGGCAAAGCGCCGTGCCGAAAAGAGAAGGAGAGAGCAGGAGGCCGGCAAACAGGTGGATGAGCTGCGGGCTGAATATGCGCTCTTGTCGGATGGCTTTGCGGAAGAGGACGCAGAAGACAGTGATGCCATTATCGGGGATCTGGAACGTTACAGCTATTTTGACGGGTCGAAAATTTTACAATCTGTAAAAATGGAAAACGAGGTCGTCGAAAGAGCAAAGAAGATAATTTCCCAGGGACAATTGAAGCTGGAAAGTATCCGGAGCGGTTATGAGCGGAGCACCGGCCAGATGCTTGGGCAGGCCGATGCGGTTGGCAGCCTGAAAAAGAAGCAATTTCCAGTTCGAATCCTGTTTTCGGATCGGAAAGTTACCTACTGGCATTGCAGCTGTCCCGACTGTGCACGGAATTACTATTATGAAATGCATACGGACAAAACAGGGTGTGTCTATAAAGCGGCAATGCTTCTGCTGCTTGAGGACTATCTGAATTCTCATAACCTGGGGGATGCCACCGATCAGAGAGGAAGGATGCTGATCCAGCTGTTCCAGGAAAAGCGGGCCAATCAGGTGACTGCAGATGTATCCGGTGAAGAGGAAAGCCTGAAGCTGGTTCCACGTCTTACCAGACGGGGCGGAAAGCTGTCACTGTCCTTCCGGGTGGGAACAGGAAGAATGTTTGTGGTAAAAAAATTGGATGAATTCTGTGCAAATGTGAAAAATTCTGCCACGGAGGTTTATGGTTCCGGAACGGAAATCAATCACAGCATCAGCAATTTTACGCCGGAGAGCCGGGAATGGATTTCTTTTCTCGGGAAAATGATGCTGGAAGAAGAGGCCGTGGAAGAAAGGCTGGATGAATTTCGTATCTATCGGCGCAGCGGTGTCGGAAGCAGTATGAATCTGTATGGCTGGAGACTGGACGAGCTTTATCAACGCATGGGTGACAAAGGGATCGAATTTGAAGATAAGGATGGCGGTGGGAAAAAGAAACAGACCATCATCCCGAAAGAGGGAAATCCAAAAGTAGCGATGAACCTGTCCGCAGTGGAAAAGGACGGAGCAGTCTTTGAGGGGATTCGTGTCACCGGCACCTTCCCGGAGCTGTATTATGGCACAGACACAGCTTATTACGTCCGGGACGGTGGATTATTCCGCACAAAACCTGGATTTCTGGAACGAATGGAACCTCTGGCCCAGCTGAGCCAGGGAGGATGCTTTTCCTTTCAGGTCGGGCGGAACCACATCGCTGATTTTTACTATGATGTTCTTCCGCAGCTGGAAGACATTGTTTCGGTTACAGAACCGGATGCGGAGAAGATCAGAGGGTATCTTCCGCCGGATGTACATTTTGTATGTTATCTGGATGCGCCGGAATCCAACATTACCTGCAGGCTCCATGCGAAGTACGGCAGCAGGGAACATTCGGTACTGGATTTGCTTCGGAATCGTACAGCAGGTGAACTGGAACCCTACCGGAGTGCAAACCGGGAAGAGGAGGCACTGTTTCTGACCATGCAGTGGCTGCCGGAAATCAATCCGCAGACCGAAGAGCTCCACTGCGGCGGCGATGAAGAAAAAATGTACCAGATGGTGACAAAGGGTGTGGAGAAACTGATGGAGATTGCCGAGGTACGCTGTACCAGACGTTTCCAGAGCTTCCATGTGGTGAAACATGTGAAAGCTTCCGTTGGTGTTGCGATAAAGTCCGGGCTGCTGCAGCTTGAAATTTCCACAGAAGATGTTTCACAAAAGGAGCTGCTTGACATTTTACAGAGCTACCGCGCCAGAAAGAAATATTATCGGATGAAAAACGGGGCATTTGTGAGTCTGGAAGAGCCTTCCCTGGAAATGCTGGCTCAGATGATGGAGACCATGCATTTGAAGCCCAAAGAATTTGTGCAGGGGAAAATGCACCTTCCACTTTACCGAACCCTCTATCTGGACAAGATGCTGGAAGAGCACGAAGGCATTGTAGAAAACAGGGACAGCCATTTCCGGGAGATGGTAAAGGATTTTAAGACCGTAAAGGATGCCGATTTTGAAGAACCCAAGAGCCTTTCGGGAATTATGCGAAAATACCAGAAAACCGGATACAAATGGCTGCGTACACTGGCCAGCTGGAAGTTTGGCGGGATTCTGGCAGATGATATGGGACTTGGAAAAACACTGCAGATGATCGCGGTTCTCCTTGCGGCAAAGCAGGAGGGACAGGGTGGTACCTCGCTTGTGGTGACGCCTGCTTCTCTGGTGTTTAACTGGGGCGAAGAGTTCTCACGATTTGCACCGGAACTGAATGTTTCCCTGATCACAGGTACTCAGGAAGAACGCCGGAAAAAGCTGGAAGATGCAAAAGAGGTGGATGTGCTGGTGACCTCCTACGATCTGCTGAAACGTGACATTCATCTTTATGAGGACAAATCCTTTCAGTATCAGGTGATCGACGAGGCACAGTACATCAAAAATCACACCACCGCAGCGGCAAAGGCAGTGAAGCTCATAAAGAGCCAGATCCGTTTTGCGCTCACCGGCACTCCCATTGAGAACAGACTCAGCGAGCTGTGGAGTATTTTCGATTATCTGATGCCCGGATTTCTCTACAGCTACGATTCCTTCCGGAAGGAAATAGAGATTCCGATCGTTCGGAACAATGATGAAGAGGCCAGAAAAGTGCTGCAGAAGATGACCGGACCGTTCATTCTGCGCAGACTGAAAGAGAACGTGCTGAAGGATCTTCCGGACAAGCTGGAGGAGAACCGTTATGTCCGTTTTGGAAGCGCACAGCAGAAGCTTTATGACGGTCAGGTGGTACACATGCGGGAGACGATCGCACGGCAGAGCGAGGAAGAATTCGGGAAAAACAAGATGCAGATCCTTGCGGAGCTTACCAGACTCCGGCAGATCTGCTGCGATCCATCCCTCTGCTTTGAAAACTATAAAGGGGAAGCTGCCAAGCTGGAAGCCTGTCTGCAGCTTGTACAGAGTGCCATCGACGGCGGCCACAGAATGCTCCTGTTTTCCCAGTTTACCTCCATGCTGGAGATTCTGCAGAAACGTCTGGACGAAGCCGGCATCGCTTATTATACCATCACAGGCAGCGTCCCCAAACAGAAACGTCTGCAGCTGGTAAAAGAATTCAACGAAGGCGAAGTCCCGGTGTTTCTGATTTCCCTGAAAGCCGGAGGCGTAGGCCTGAACCTCATCGGCGCCGATGTGGTGATCCACTACGATCCCTGGTGGAACCTCGCCATCCAGAATCAGGCAACCGACCGCGCCCACCGCATCGGACAGACCAGAAAAGTGACCGTCTACAAACTGATTGTAAAAAACACCATCGAAGAAAAAATCCAGAAGCTCCAGGAAACCAAAAAAGACCTGGCCGACCAGATCATCGGAGGCGAAACCACGCCGCTTGGAAGCCTGACAAGGGAAGAACTCCTCGAGGTGCTGGGATACGAAGCAAATCTGTGATTCTATTCGGTTAGATGTGCTGTGGAAGGTATTGGAGCTATGGATATAAGATGAATGCTCCTAAATAGAAAGAAAATCCTGCTTTGAACAACAAAGGTGTAAAGAACCTTGATCATTCAAGAAAGACTTTACACCTTTGTGGTTGCCGTGTGTCCGAAGAAAGCTGCCAGCGGCAGGTTCTGCAGATATGGATTATTTGTTACTTAACCTTGTTATTCTTCCGGTGCTTTTTCAATCCGTTCGTTGTCTTTTTATCTTTGTATTGCATATTAGTGGAGATACTTTGAAGTGGAAAGTAATAGAATTTTTAAGAATATCTATTGTAGATAAAAAAACCGGAAACATTGATCCAATCAATATTTCCGGCGCCCCTGCCAAGGAATCGATGCGACAGGATTTGAACCTGCGACCTCTACGTCCCGAACGTAGCGCTCTACCAAACTGAGCCACGCATCGTTATTTGCTTTATTTCTTACTGTTTTCACCAGCTTTTTAACTATACCACCTTTTCTTCCAAAATGCAAGCCTAAATTTCAAAATTTTGAAAAAAGTTTTATGATGCAGAATCCCTGAAAGCCAGAGTCGACCAGAAAAGAAGGATCCCGGAGGCTTCCGGCGCTTAGAAAACGTAGCCGAACGGTCTGAAGTCTGCGTGGGCCTCCGGGATCCTTCTTTTCGTTCTGACTCCATTCACCCCACATCTCCTCCCTTGAAATCTCAACTTCTCCCATGTTATACTATATGATACAATGAGTTCAACGGAGACCAAACATAAGGGCAGAGGATCTGATATTCCTTTGCCCTTGCTGACTCGTACATGTTTTTGAAAAAAATCGAAAAACAGGAGGAACGAATGATGAAATTTTCAATAAAAGAAGATGGAAAACGCATAATCGCAATCTGCCTGGCAGCGGTGCTGATGGCTTTGAATATCAAATCTTTCGTACGTACCGGCGGACTTTACCCCGGCGGGGTCACAGGTGTGACGCTTTTAATCCAGAGAGCGGCGCAGCTGTTTTTTCACATTACCATTCCCTATACAGCAGTCAATATTCTTCTGAACGCTTGCCCGGTGTACATCGGATTTCGTTTTATCGGGAAGAAATTTACACTGTATTCCTGCCTGATGATCGTGCTCACCAGTGTGCTGACCGATTTGATACCTGGCTATGTGATTACATATGATACGCTTTTGATTGCTGTGTTCGGCGGTATGATCAACGGTCTGGTCATAAGTCTCTGCCTTTCGGTCAATGCTACTACAGGCGGCACGGATTTTGTGGCCATTTACCTGTCGGAAAAGAAGGGGATCGATTCCTGGAACATCGTTCTTGGCATCAACGTGGTGATTTTGGGTGCAGCGGGCCTTTTGTTTGGATGGGATAAGGCGCTGTACTCGATTATTTTCCAGTTTGCGTCCACGCAGGTGCTCCACATGCTCTATAAGAAATATCAGAGACAGACGCTGTTTGTTGTCACCAATCATGCCAGAGCTGTGTACAAAGCCATTTCCAGAACGACGAACCATGGTGCCACAGTCATGGAAGGAGAGGGCGCCTATGAGCACTGTGAGCGCAAACTGGTCTATTCCGTGGTGTCTGGCGCGGAGAGCAAGAAGGTGTTAAAGGCCGTTCAGGAGGCCGATCCGGATGCTTTTATCAATGTCATAAAGACGGAGCAGCTTTCCGGAAAGTTTTACCAGCGTCCAAATGACTGACAGGACGAAAAGGCTTACGGAAGCTCCTCATAGTTGATTTTTCTGTCTTTGAAATAATACTCCCTGTCATGTTCGTTGATTTTTCGCAGTACCCGGCATGGATTTCCCACTGCCACCACATCGGAGGGAAGATCCTTTGTGACGACACTTCCGGCGCCGATCACCACATTGTCTCCGATGGTGATGCCGGGAACGATGATGACACCGGCACCCAGCCAGCAGTTGCGGCCGATATGTACGGGAAAGTTATACTGATATCCCTTTTCGCGCAGCTGCGGCAGGATGGGATGCCCGGCTGTGGCAATAGTGACGTTTGGGCCGATGAGGGTGTGGTCACCCACGTAAATATGTGTATCATCCACCAGGGTCAGATTAAAATTTGCGTATACGTTTTTCCCAAAATGGACATGATGTCCACCGAAATTGGTATGAAGGGGTGGCTCGATGTAACATCCCTCTCCGATTTCCGCAAACATTTCCCGAAGCAGTGCCTCGCGTTTTGGAAGCTCCGATGGACGCGTGTGGTTATAATCATAGAGACGGTCCAGATAACCCAGCTGCTCTTTCATCAATTCTTTATTGTTTGGATCGTAGATTTCTCCGCGGTGCATTTTCTCGTAAATATTCATGAATGACTCCTTTTTGTTTTTTTGATATCAGACATCTATGTGTCGGGGAACACAGGGGAAGGGAACTGTTTGAATCATAAAAGATTCCGCAGAGGAAAAGACATTTCTTCTGCGGAATTTTTATATGTGGTAATAGAAAGTTCGAAGAGCGTGCCTTCGATTGTCTGTTTTTATGCCGACTTCTGTTGCAGCCGGTTTATTTTGTTTTGGTAAAGCTGTGTCCGGTATTATAATATTCATTCTGGTAGACACAGTATACTTCATAGGTATCCGGCTCCAGATTGCCAAGAGGCACCGGAATATTGCCCTGATGTGCAAGATAATCTTTTGTGTGCAGACGGATATTCGTGGAATCGTACACATAGGTATGGTCTGCGCCCTTGAAGATGATCTGGGAAATATGGTGATCCAGGGTATCCACATAGAGGACACTTCCAATCATTTTGAAAGAAACACCGCTTTCCAGAGTTTCTTTCGGCGCAGTCACCTTCGCAGTTGTCTCAACCGTCGGTTTTAAAGAGCCTTTGATGTAATTCTCATCCATACTCATGGCAGAGGCCAGATCACTCCAGTTGATGTTCATCTCTGTTGCACGGTAGAACTTGTTCTTGATGGAATACTGATTCAGGATCTCACCAGTATCGTAGTCGAACTCGTAGGTCATACCGCGGCGCTCATCCTCCGGGTATACCACCCATCCGCACATTCCGAAAATATGGTTGCTTTCTTCATCATAAATCGTATTGGAAGTGATCTTGGAATAGATCACGTTCAGCTTCTTGATCTGTTTCACTGTTTTGGCACTTTCATCGATGGAGTAGACCATCACATGGGATTCTTCCAGATCATCGAAGTAATTTACCTTGCGGCTGGCCGTATAATGGTTGTCGAACAGGCTGACTTCCACCGTATCCGGGTTACCATCCAGATCGGCAGTAAGCTGATAAGCGCTGTGCTGCTGGAAATGCCAGGTAAAGGTATCCTCCGGAGTCAGAACATACTGCTCAAATTCTGTCCCTTCATAAAATTTTGGGCTGCACAGGATCCATACGATCTCATGGGTGGTCCAGTTGATCTTGATCACGGAGTGCAGGTTTCTTGCACTGATCAGAATGGTATCCTGGTCTGCCTGGTAGGAAACAGTGTTGATATGTGCCCAGTCTGATTTGTTTGCGAAGACAGTGCCGAAAAGATCGGCAAGCTCCAGTTCGTTGACGATTTCACCGGTTTCCCGGTCGATCTCCACAATTTCTTCCTCGTACTGTCCTTTCAGGCTGCTGGTAAGAGCCAGAAGATTGCCGCCTGGTTCCTTTTCAATCACTTCATGGTGGCTTCCATTTGGCAGATAGTACATGCGGGAGGCTCTTCCAAGATAATCGATCTCATAGAGATTGGTAGACTGTGGCTTTTGCTGGGAAGGTGTGTAGGCACCGGTATCCTGGAAAATCAGTCTTCCGTTCGAGAGATTGTACATACCGTAATTGGCAGTTTCTTTCTCAAAGAACCAGCGAACGTCTCCGTTACAGTCGTAGGCAAAGGGGTAATGACATTGCTGTCCGTAGACCATGGTCAGGCCGAAGGCGGAAGTGCCGGAGGTTTTGACCGGTTTTACGATGTCATTCAATGCTTCCGGGAGACCGCTGGTCTGTACCTTCAGTTCCTTTGTGTCCGTTACGTTTCCGGAATGATCCAGAAGTTCCACGATCACGGTATTTTCTGTGCTGGGATAGAGACCAATCAGCGGAATCCGGTGGGAGGTGGAAGCCTCCACCTCGCCTGTGATGTCGGCAGCTTCGGTCTTACCCTTCACTGTGACACGTACCGCTGTTTCCTCCTCTGTGTTGAACAAAATCAGACCGGTCAGAGGGGATATTTTGTATGGATTCAGGATAACCAGAGGCTCATCAAAGCTGTAGTTGCCGTTTGCAAGCTCCGCCTCCACCTGCGCATCGATGTCGAAGGAGGTTTTTACAAGGGAATCTTCCTTTGCAATATCGGTTTCAAACGCATCCGATGCTCCGTCGTTTTCATATACAGTTAAGGTTTCGTCCAGGTCAACGGACACCTTGACTTCCTGCCTGTAATAACCGTATTTTTTCCACTGTTCCTTTTCTTTCACATCAAATGGAATCTCTATGCCTGCCATACGGTAAAAGGTGTTGCGTATGCCTCTGCGTTTCCAGTAGCACAGGCAGGCAAAAAGGATGAGGAGCGCAAGAATCACGATGCCCTTAAGGATTCTGGATTTTTTCTTCTTTTCCATGGTATGCTTTCCTCTTTTACAGGTTCATGGCATAGCCCGTCTGGTAAGTTACGCCGTCAACGGAGAGATAAATTTCCCAGCTGCTGCCTTCCAGTCCAACGGTTGAAACCCATCCGGTTACGGATACGTTTGTGCCTTCCTCACCCTGTGAGCCAAACTGGGACAGAGCATAGGTTTTCACTTCGTCTCCGTTTTTCAGAATCAGATATCCGTCCGTCAGCGCATCCGCAGCGGCATCTGTCGTATAGCTGCCCTTCAGAGAAAGCTTGACAGCGTCCAGAGTCATGGTCCAGCCTTCCGGCAGTGTCTGTACATCATCAAAGGAAACAGAAGCTTCCGTCTGTGCAGTTTCACCCAGATTGCCAAGCAGCTCTCCGGTCTGTGTGATGTCCAGTCCGGCACCCTCAGTGTAGAGAGGCATGCGGAAGGAGCGGTAAGTCAGGGAAGCGTAGGTTTCGCCGGAGATCACCATCTCGTATACCAGACTGCCGTTGGATACCTGATCGATGTGTGAACTCTTGGTGAGACCGGCTGTCATCATATCACCCGGGCCGTAGTCGTGACGGTCTTCCTCCGGATTGTACAGATGGGCGCCTGCCGTGATCCAGAGCTGATCTTTGGTGCCGTCCAGAGAAACCACACCGGAGATCCAGTCAGAGTACCACTCGGCTCCTCTTTCTTTTCCGTATTCATAGACCTGCTCGATGGTCATGTCTTCGGTATTGATATGATAAATGACTGCTCTTGAGTAAACATCATTGCCGGTTACACGGTTGTCATTGTCTGCTATCTTTACTTTGGCTGTTCCATTGTCAAACATCATGATATCGCCGTTATCCAGCATGGATACCTGATGCTGTGCGTACTGCCATTCAAAATCATCGCCAACCGGAGTGAAGAAATACTTCTCATCTACGGTTTCCCATCCTTCCGGGTCACCCAGGATCCAGGCGAGACTCTTGTCTGATTTATTGACAGCTACGATGGCGTCTTTGTGTCTTGCAGAAAGGAGAACCAGATCATTTTCCTCGTCGTACCATACACCGTTGTTGTGGAACCAGTCCTCTTCGTCGGTTCCGTCACTTAAGTTGGAGGCAGAAGCGCCGTCCTCCTTGTCCATGATATCAGCAGCGTCAAGCTCCCATACCACTTCTCCGGTGCTGCGGTCAATCTCCACTACGTAGTCTTCTACTGTGCTCAGATCCGGGCTGTCACCGGCAACCAGCAGATTGCCGTTTGGAAGTTCACAGAAATCGTGATGCATTCCGCCGGGGATTGCGTATTCCTTGTAAACCTTGCCGTTCAGATCGATTTCCTGCAGACCGGAGCGATAATACATTCTCTTTAACAGGAACTGGCTGGGCAGCATCAGATGACCATTTTTCAGCTGATGTACGCCCAGTGTGCCTCCGCCTGTAAAATACCAGCGGATATCGCCAACGCTGTCCACTGCACACAGCGTGCCGCCGGAGGAGCAGACAAAGGTCAGGCAGGAATAATCATAGGAAGAAGAGTCAATCATATCTGTTTCGATGGTGCCAAGGCTGATTTCAGATTTTTCCGTGGTCACCTCTACGGTATTGGTGGTCCCGTCATCCAGTGTCAGCTCAACCTGTGTGGTCTCGCCGTTGTAAAGGCCGTATACCGGAACAATGTGATTCTTCTCGGCAGCAAAGGTTCCGGTGATGTCATTTTCCGGGCTTTTGCCTTTTACGGTAATCGTTCCGCCGATTTCCTCCTCTGTACTGAATACGATCACGGCAGTCAGCGGGGCAGTGCCGTAGGGATTGACGATGATGCTGGGTTCTTCGAAAGAATAACCACTCTCTGCTTCTTTTTTCAGAGCCTCATCGATGGAATTCTGACTGGAAAATACGTCTGTCACTTCCAGTGGTGTGGCGTCTGATACAGCGGTCTCGGTTGCTGCCTCGGAAGCAGTTTCTGCGGCAGTTTCCGCAGCGGTTTCTGTTTCCTGGCTGGTTTCACCGGTGGATGTCTGGGTATCGGATCCGGCACATCCGGATGACAGCATGGAAACCGTGAGTGCACAGATACAAAGTTTTGCGATTAATGTTTTCTTTTTCATGGGAGCCTCCTTATTGTGCGTCCGGCAGATCGCAGCTGTAGGTTTCTGCTTCAAACGGGTAGGTTAACTGAAGACCGGAAGCATTTTCCTTGACTTCAAAGGCGATCCAGCCTTCGTTGGAACCAAAGTTCAGAGTTGTGCCCGGCATACGCATCATGCCGAGGTCGGTAATAAATTCATCTTCAATACGGCTGTATTCGTTTCCTTCGGAATCGGTCAGCTTCAGAGAAGCCCAGTCGATCACTTCGGTGCTGTTGTCTTTTTCGATTTTCAGTTTGAGCAGGTAGTATACATTACCTTCCGATGCTTCTTTTACAAAGTCGCTGGTCTCCACGCCGGTGTATCCAAGGTCTACACTGACATTTTCCAGAGATTTGCTGATTTCTGTATTTTCAACAACAATGTGCCATCCTGCAACGGTGCTGTCAGAGAGAATCTCATCAGAGGAAGCGGCAGCCTCGCCTGCAGTTTCCGATTCAGCAGCAGTTTCGACAGTGGTTTCAGCGGTGGTTTCCGCAGGTGCCTCAGTAGCAGTATTGCTTCCGCCGCATCCGGTGAGCAGGCTGGCGCTTACAAGCGCGGTACAAAGGATTGCTGCGATTTTTCTCTTCATAATATAACCTCATTTCTTTTTTTTTTGGCCTCATACTAGTATGAGTTTGTGAGGGAAATGTGATGGCTTTGCAAATGCATCCATACCACTGGTATTTCCCGTTTGCTGTCATTTATTAGTAAGAGAGAAAACAGGGCAGGAAAAGGCTGCCGCAGGTCATGTTTCTGCGGCAGCGCCTGTTTTCTCTTTTATGCCAGATATGCTTTTACCTTCTGATAAATGCCTTCTCCGTCAAGACCGTATTTTTTGATGAGTTCAACGGCAGGACCGGATTCGCCGAATACATCATTGATACCGATTTTCAGCACGGGTGCAGGGTAGTTTGCACACAGGGTATCACAGACGGCACTTCCCAGGCCTCCGATTACGGAATGTTCCTCTACCGTTACAATTTTTTTGCATTCTTTTGCGGCTGCGATCACAAGCTCCTCATCCAGAGGCTTGATGGTGTGGATATTGATCACACGGGCCTGGATGCCGTCAGCAGCAAGCATCTCGGCAGCGCGCAGGGTTTCATAGACCTCAAGACCGGTAGCCAGGATAGCCACATCGGTACCCTCCCGCAGGACAATCCCTTTGCCGAGCTCAAATTTGTAGGTGTCTTCGTCATTAAACACCGGGATGGCGAGACGGCCGAAACGCATGTAAACAGGACCATCGTAGTCATAAGCGGCCTTTACGGCAGCCTTTGCTTCCACGTAATCTGCCGGGTTGATGATGACCATACCCGGAATAGTGCGCATCAGGGCGATATCCTCGTTGCACTGATGGGTAGCACCGTCCTCTCCCACGGAAATACCGGCATGGGAGGCACCGATCTTTACGTTCAGATGGGGATAGCCGATGGAGTTGCGGATCTGTTCATAGGCACGTCCTGCTGCGAACATGGCAAAGGAGCTTGCAAAGGGAACCTTGCCGGAAGCGGCAAGACCGGCAGCCACGCTCATCATGTTGCCTTCCGCGATACCGCAGTCAATATGTCTGTCCGGAAATACTTTCTGGAAGACGGCTGTTTTGGTTGCGCCTGCCAGATCGGCATCCAGCACGACAACATTGTCATGTTCTCTGCCAAGCTCCACCAGAGCATTGCCGTAACTTTCTCTTGTAGCGATTTTCTTTACTTCTGACATAATGCTTCACCTGCTTTCTCAAGCTCTTCCATTGCGAGCTTATACTGTTCTTCATTTGGGGCAACTCCGTGCCAGGATGCCACATCCTCCATGAAGGAAACGCCCTTTCCTTTCATTGTTTTTGCAATGATGGCAGTAGGCTGGCCTTTTACCGTTTTTGCCTCGTCAAAGGCAGCTTTCAGTGCATCCAGATCGTGGCCGTCCACGTTGATCACATGAAAGTTGAAAGCCTCGAATTTTTTATCGATGGGGTAGGGTGAATTTACGTCTTCGATTTTACCGTCAATCTGGAGTCCGTTATTATCTACGATGACAACAAGATTGTCCAGTTTTCTGTGTGAGGCAAGCATCGCGGCTTCCCATACCTGACCTTCCTGGATCTCACCATCGCCCAGTAAAGTGTATACACGATAGCTGTCACCGGAAAGTTTTGCGGAAATTGCCATGCCGACTGCGGCGGAAATACCCTGACCAAGTGAGCCTGTGGACATGTCCACACCCGGAATGTTTTTCATATCCGGATGTCCCTGAAGATAGGAGCCTACATGGCGAAGTGTTTTTATATCCTCCACAGGGAAAAATCCGCGCAGTGCAAGTGCTGCATAATAGCCTGGTGCAGCGTGTCCTTTGGAAAGGACGAAACGGTCGCGATCCGGCTTCTGCGGATTCCCCGGGTCTATATTCATTTCTTCAAAAAAAAGATAACTGTAAATCTCTGCTGCGGATAAAGAACCGCCCGGATGGCCGGATCTGGCATAGTAAACTCCGGTTACCACACCCTTGCGGATTTCATTTGCAGTTTTCATAAGCTCTGACTTATTCATGGTTTCCTCCTGTAATAAATATGTTTACCAAACACAGCTTTTTGTCTGCCTGGACTTCATTATAAACAAGGAGAGGTTTTTCGTCAACATTAGGAATCGCACAGAATACAAGAAATATGAAAAAAATGGAAAAAAAAGGAAGCCAGGTACCTCGTGTACCTGGCATTAGGAAAGAGAAAAAATGAAATATATATGTAAAAAGGAATGAACCTTTATGTAAACATCATACCGGAGTTCTGTGAATAAAGTGTGTTTGAATGGTGAAAGTATTGTTATGAGATTCTAAACCAATTGAAAACGAAATCAAAAGAAAAAGCAAATCGGCGGGAAGTGGGAGAGGAAAATTCTGCTGACTGGAATAAAAAATAAAATAGAGGTTTTGTGAAACAGTGGGTTGTGCTATAATGGACATCAGGGCGAGTATAACACATTTTACAGGAGGACATAATGCAGGTATTATATAAGGATGAAAATGATAATCTGGCAGTGATGGAGGTTTCCAAAGCTTCCTATACAGAAGAGATGAAAGTTCTTGAGCTTTGCGGAAGGGAAGAAGATATAGCGCTTGAGATGGGGAAGAAGGATGCGGAGAAAGCCGTAAAAGAGCTTTATGAAAACGGCAGAGCGGATCTGAGAGCCTATACGTTCTGCGAGGTGGATTTTGATGATGATGATGACTTCTTCGATGAGGATGATGAGGACGAGGAAGATTTTATTGACCGCATGATCGATATGGATTTTGGGTCGGATGGCAGAAACGGTGTGATATTCCGCAAGGACCGCTAAAAAGAGGTGACAGCTTTGGAAAAGAAAAAAAGGGTTTCGGATTCTCTGACCGAACAGACCTATCTTCTGATGCACCGCCACATCAACGGCTACGGCAGGCTGTTTGGCGGACAGCTTATGCAGTGGATTGATGAGATTGCCGGGATCGTGTCTATGAGGCATTCCGGCGGACGTATCACCACAGCCTGCATCGATAATCTTAATTTCAAGGCTGGTGCCTATCTGAATGATACGATCGTTCTGATCGGCAGGATTACCTATGTGGGCAAAAGCTCCATGGAGGTGCGCGTAGACACCTATGTGGAGGATCTGCACGGGATGCGGCGGGTGATCAACCGTGCTTACGTGGTCATAGTGGCCATTGATGAACAGGGACATGCCGTTGAGGTACCGGGTCTGATTCTGGAGACGGAAAGTGAGCGTGCCGAGTGGGAAGCCGGAAAGCGGCGCTATGACCTGAGAAAACAGCGGCGCAAAGAAGGATTTTAATGCCTCCGGAAGATCCGGATGGCAATTACAAAAGGACGGAAGCAGGATTATGAAAACAGTCACAGCAGTTATGAGAGACAGGATAGATCAGGAAATGATGGAAAAGGCCGGCGCCATCCTGAAACAGGGCGGCCTGGTGGCATTTCCCACGGAGACCGTTTACGGATTGGGTGGAAATGCTCTGGATGAGCAGGCGGCGGAAAAGATCTATGCAGCGAAGGGGCGGCCTTCCGATAATCCGCTGATTGTTCATATTGCAGAGTTTGAAGCACTTGAGCGTATTGCGGACGGGATACCGGAGGCGGCCAGGAAGCTCGCGGATGCTTTCTGGCCCGGGCCGCTTACGATGATTTTTAATAAGAAAGAACTGGTTCCTCACGGAACAACGGGCGGGCTTGAGACCGTTGCGGTGCGTATGCCGGATCATCCGGTTGCACTGGCGCTGATCCGGGCAGGCGGAGGCTATGTTGCGGCACCCAGTGCCAATCTTTCCGGCAGACCAAGTCCTACCTGTGCCGCACATGTACAGGAGGATCTGGATGGCAGGATCGATATGATCCTGGACGGGGGTGATGTGGGGATCGGCCTGGAGTCTACCATTGTAGATTTGAGTGAAGGAGTTCCGACGATCCTGCGTCCCGGATATATCAACCAGCAGATGCTGGAGGAAGTGATTGGCCGGACGGAGATGGATCGGGGACTTCTTTCCGATGACAGTGATGTCAGACCCAGGGCACCCGGCATGAAATACAGACATTACGCGCCAAAGGCGAGCCTGACGATTGTGGAGGGTCCCCAGGAGCGGGTCATTGCCCGGATCAACCAGCTTGCAGATGAAGGTGAGGCAGCTGGTGAGAAAATTGGTGTGATTGCCGCGGCGGAGAGTACACAGCACTACGGAAGCGGAATTGTGCGCACGATTGGAAGCCGCAGCGATGAGATCAGCATCGCACGTCATCTGTTTGGGATTCTCAGAGAGTTTGACCGCCTGGAGGTGGATCGGATTTATTCCGAGAGTTTTGAGACCCCGCAGATGGGACAGGCGATCATGAACCGGCTGATGAAGGCGGCAGGGCATCAGGTTATGGAGGTGTAGCGGATGAAGAAATATGACAGGCTCATATTTGTGAGCAACAGCGATACCTGCCGGGGCCCCATGGCGGAAGCGATCATGAAAAGCAAGTTTTTGCTTGCCAGCCTGGAGATCGTTTCCAGAGGGCTTGTGGTGCTCTTCCCGGAGCCGGTGAATCAAAAAGCGGAGGCCATCGCTGCCAGCCATGGACTGACGATGAAAGGTCACACGGCGAAGGCTCTTGAGCAGGAGGATTTCAACGAGCGCACGCTGGTGCTGGTGATGGAGGATTCCATGAAACAGAAAATCTTCCAGGAGCACGAAAACGTACATAATATTTACATGTTGTCAGAATATATAAAAGAAGAAAGAGAAGTGAAAGATCCCGTTGGCGGCAGTCTGGCAGACTATGGTGCCTGCTATGAGCTGCTGGAGCGGATGATCAGCAGTCTGGTCGTAGTATTGAATGAGGAGGAGTTGTTATGTTAGCACTTGGATGTGATCACGGCGGTTATGAACTGATGCAGGAGGTAAAAGCACATCTGGATCAGAAAGGCATTGCCTACAGGGACTTCGGATGTTACAGCACAGAGTCTGTGGATTATCCCATCTATGGGAAAAAGGTTGCAGAGGCAGTGGCAGGCGGCGAATGCGAGCAGGGTATTCTGATCTGCGGAACCGGTATCGGTATTTCCATTGTTGCCAATAAGGTAAAGGGGATCCGTGCGGCGCTCTGTTCGGACTGCTTCAGTGCGGAGGCAACCAGACAGCACAACAATGCAAATATCCTTGCCATGGGAGGCCGTGTGGTGGGTCCCGGGCTTGCGCTGAAGATTGTGGATACCTTTCTGGAAACGCCGTTTTCCGGTGATGAGCGCCATGAAAGACGTATCAGCATGATCGAGTGAGAAACAAAGAAATGCGACAGGAAAACCGACAATACGACAGGAGGAAGAAAGTTATGTCAAAGGTTACGATTATGGATCATCCGCTGATCCAGCACAAAATTGGTGTGATTCGCAGGAAAGAGACCTGCAGCAAGGATTTTCGGACGATCATCAGTGAGATTGCGATGCTGATGTGTTATGAGGCAACCAGAGGGCTGAAGCTTACGGATGTGGATATCGAAACTCCAATCTGTAAAACTACAGTAAAAGAGCTTCAGGGCAAGAAACTGGCTGTGGTACCGATCCTGCGCGCAGGCCTTGGGATGGTAGAAGGTATGCTTGCCATTATTCCATCCGCAAAGGTGGGACATATTGGACTTTACCGTGATCCGCAGACGCTGGAGCCGGTGGAGTATTACTGCAAGCTTCCGGCTGATTCAAATGAAAGAGAGGTCTTTGTGGTGGATCCTATGCTGGCCACCGGAGGTTCTGCCGCTGCAGCCATTCAGATGCTGAAAGAGAAAGGGGTAAAACACATCCATTTTATGTGCATCATTGCGGCACCGGACGGTGTAAAGAAAATGCAGGAATGTCATCCGGATGTGGATGTCTATATTGGCGCGCTGGATGATCATCTGAATGATCACGGCTACATTGTTCCGGGTCTTGGCGATGCAGGAGACCGCATTTTTGGTACAAAATAACAGAAAAAGCCTGCAGAGGCAGAGAACAGGAGGGACAGATGGATAAAAGGGAGGACTATATTTCCTGGGATGAGTATTTTATGGGTGTTGCATATCTTGCCGGCATGCGTTCCAAGGATCCCCACACACAGGTGGGAGCCTGCATTGTCAGCGAGGATAATAAAATTCTGTCCATCGGTTATAACGGATTTCCAAATGGCTGTTCCGATGATGAATTTCCCTGGAAAAGAGAGGGAGAACCCTACGATAATAAATACTTTTATACCACACACAGCGAGCTGAATGCGATCTTAAATTACCGGGGCGGAAGCCTTGAGGGAGCCAAGCTTTATGTCTCCCTGTTTCCGTGCAATGAGTGTGCCAAAGCGATCATTCAGTGCGGGATTCGGACCGTTGTGTATGACAGTGACAAATATGACGGTACTCCGTCGGTGCGCGCATCAAAACGTATGATGGATGCAGCCGGAGTACATTATTACCCCTATAAAAAAACAGGAAGAAAGATTACAATTGAATTATAAGGAACCATAAGAGAGTGCCGCAGAAAAGCTTCGGATTGTTTCTGCGGCACTGCTGCGAAGGGGGTTTTTGCATCAGGAGGGCACCATGTATTTAGTAAATGCACTGAATGTTATTGATGAAGTAAAGAAGGCCGTAATCGGCAAGGACGCCTGTGTGGAGCGCGTAATGATGGCGATCCTGGCAGGAGGGCATATATTGATTGAAGATATCCCGGGTGTGGGGAAGACCACCATGGCACTGGCTTTTTCGAGAGCCTGTGCCATGAGCCAGAACCGGGTTCAGTTTACACCGGATGTACTTCCGGCGGATATCACGGGTTTTTCCATTTACCGCAAGGATACCGGGCGGTTTGAGTATCAGCCCGGAGCGGTCATGTGCAATCTGTTTCTGGCAGATGAGATCAACCGGACCTCGCCGAAGACTCAGTCGGCTCTTCTGGAGGTTATGGAGGAAGGAAATGTAACGGTGGACGGTGTAACCAGACAGGTGCCAAGACCGTTTTTTGTCATGGCGACCCAGAATCCGATCGGATCCTCGGGAACACAGATGCTGCCGGAGTCTCAGCTTGACCGTTTCATGATCTGTATTTCCATGGGATATCCGGATATCCGAAATGAGATCGCGATCCTCAAGGACAGAAGTCAGGGAAACCCGGTGGACCGGATCCGTCCTGTGATTCAGGTGTCGGATCTGCTGGCTATGCAGGAAGAAGTGGAGCGGATCTATATCCATGATGTGCTCTACAATTATATCGCGGAGCTGATTGCGCTTACGAGACGGCATCCCATGTTGGAGCTGGGAGTGAGTCCCAGAGGTACCATCGCCCTTACCCGCATGCTGAAGGCATCGGCCTATCTGGCAGGGCGCAATTATGTGATACCGGCAGATGTGGAAAAGGTATTTCTCACGGTAAATGCGCACCGGGTACGTTTAAATTCCAAAGCCAGGGCAAATCATGTGACAGCAGAAGGGGTTCTGGAGGAAATACTGGAAAGCATACCCAAGCCGTCACCGAAGAAAAAATAACGGGGGCACGGTATGGTAAGAAAGATATGGTATGGGATTCTCATTCTTGTGACCGTCTATCTGGAAATCATGTATGACAGCAGCTGGCTGCTTTCTCTGCTTGCCTTTGAGCTGCTGCTGGCCATGGTGATGTTTCTGCTGTCCTGGTATCTCAGGATGCACGTCCGTGTGTGGCTGGATATGAAAATACCGGTAGCTCAGAAAAATGAGAGCTTTCCTCTGGAGCTTCATCTGGAAAATACCGGACATTTTCCGGTTTCCGATGTGCATGTTGTGATAGGCTATGAGAACAAATACGGCCATTACCGGGAGAGAAGGGTTCTGGATGAAAGCATCGGAAGCATGGGACAGAAAACCGTCATGCTCCATACGGCATCTGAATACTGCGGGAATATCCGGTTTTTCCTGCCCAGGGTCTGTGTGTGGGATTATCTGCATTTATTTGGGCGAAAGCTGAAATGTACATCGACTCTTTCTGTCAACGTGCTGCCGGATATCCGCCCGGTTCCCGTGGAAGTATCTGTGCGTACCCGGAATTTCCCGGTGGAGGGGGATGAGTATGAGAAGGAGCAAAGCGGAGACGATCCATCCGAGATTTTTCAGATTCGGGAATTTCGTCCGGGAGACCGGATTCAGAGGGTGCACTGGAAAATGAGTGCCAGGATGGAGGAGATGATGACAAAGGAATACAGCATGCCCCGGGGCTGTAAGATCCTGTTTTTGCTGGATGGAAGACAGAAGGAGGAGTCCCTGGAAAAGATGGATGCTTTTCTTGCGTCTGCCGCATCACTGAGTTTTTCCATGCTGGAAGCGGGATGCCTGCATGTGGCTGCCTGGTATGATGACAGTGCCGGACGTGTGATGCGCCACTGCATTCAAAGGGAACAGGATATCTATGAAATGCTGGATTTTCTGATGACGGCACCGGTATACGGACAGGAGTATGATATCCGGGCGGCCTATCACTCCCACTATCCGGAAGGTGTTTACAGTACGGTTCTGTATCTGGACACTGAGGGAAATCTGGAGTGTAACGGGGAGAGGACCGGTTTTTCCGGCGCAGGTAACACAGGCCCTGGTCTGTCAGGATTTGTATTGGAAGTGTAAAGGATGATGAAAAAAAAGAACAAGAACACGGGAATCCATCTGGAGGGAAGGATTCCGGATCAGAGGGATTATACAGAAAACAGGGGCTTTTTCTGGTTCGTACCGGTGTTTTATATGATACTTGGACTGTATGGATGGGTTCGCACGGCACTTTCTGTCGGGGCGGTTTCGGCAGATGAGAGGATACTCTGTGCGGCTGTGCTGTTTCTCGGATTGTGGTTTGGCATAATCTACCGGGCAGGACGCTGGAAGTTTGTATTGTTTCTGGTTTCCGCAGGGGCAGCAGGATTGCTGGTATGGAAGAATTTTGCACTTCTGCAGGAAGGGTTTCTTCATCTGGGAGAAGCATTTTTGCAGAGCAGTGGTGCAGACCATGGCAGCTACACAGGCTGGCAGACGGAGGTCACAGCTGCGATGTCAGCAGTCATTTTTCTTCTGTACTGCATATTTGTGGGCTGTCTCCATGCGGAGGCAGGGAAATATCTGGTAATCGTCTGTCTGGCAGTTCCGGTGGGAGCGGCATTTGTATTCGGACAGGTTCCGGATGGCATCGGTGTTTTCTGCATGCTCTTTTCTGCGATCGGGCTGATTGTCTCTTCGGCGGATGAGAGAGATATTCTGCAGGAGAAAAGTGCCCTGCTGACCGGCTTCCTGTGTCTCCTTTTACTGGCGGCAGGCTTTGCCTTTTCCGAACCTGTACTTGGATCCCTGTTTGAACAGAAAGAGGAGACGAGAAACCGGATCCTCCAGACTTCGCTTCTGAAGGAGATGACAGAGCGGTTTTCCAGTTGGCAGAGTGCAGAATCCACGGTGGCCTCCGGGGGTGTCAGTGACGGAACCTTTAACAATACGGATTTTTTTCAGAATACGGGTGAGATTCTGTTTTCCGTGGCACAGGATCAGAAACCGGAAGGAAACCTCTATCTGAGAGTCTACACCGGTTTCCAGTATACAAAAGCGCAGTGGACAGAAGACAAGGATACCAGGTTCCCATCGGACATCTTCTATGAAAGAGCAGAGGAGGCCGCATTTGTGAACGGTTATGACAGTCCGGTGAGCCTTTCTGTTGGCTTTCCGGAGGGGAAAGAGGACAGAGAACATCCTTTTTCTCCGTATTTTTCCACAACTCAGGGGGAAGTGGATGGAAGGAAACAGTATCGCTTCTATCCCATGTGGTGTCTGGGCGAAATGTTTTCACTTTCAGGGGATGACAGTACGGATGCGTATCGGGATTATGTATACGGGAAATATCTGGATTATCCTCAAAAGAGGCTGCCCCGCCTGCAGGAATTCGTGGAAACCCATCCCTGCAGTAATCTGGAGGAAATCTGCAGTACCGTGAAGGAGCTTTTGTATGAAAATGCTTCCTACAATCCCCAGACCGGACGTTTCCCGGAGGATGAGGACTTTGCGGAATATTTTCTTTTTGAGCAGAAGGAGGGGTACTGTGTCCATTTTGCCACAACTGCGGTGCTGCTGATGCGTATGTACGGCATTCCGGCCCGTTATGTGACAGGATTTGCGATTCCTTCCGGAGATTTTGAGTGGACGGATGGGATTGGATGGCTTGCCAATGTGCAGGATGGGCGTGCCCATGCCTGGGCAGAAATTTATGTGGATCATTATGGATGGATTCCTTTTGAGACGACCCCCTCTTATGATACAGGCGCTGCCCTTGTCTACAGCCAGGAGGCAAGAAAGCAGATTAAGGGACAGAGCCTGCCGGAGGACAGCGGGATGGACGGGGAAAACCCGGAGACTGCGGAGTCTGATAAAAAAGAGACGGACGGAACCGGGGAAGAGACCGGATCGGATTCCGGGAAAACGGACAGAGAGAAAGGGAACCATGAGGACAAAAATATCGTGGATGCAGGAAGCACAGGAATTGGTGTGGCCGGTGTGGGATTGCTCCTTCTGGTTTTCGGGATGATCGGGCTGTTTCTGCGCAGAGAAATGATTTTAAAAAGAAGAAGCAGGCAGGATGCGGCTGCAATTTTCCGGGATATGTATCAGGTGCTGGTCCAGGGCGGCATGCCGGAGGGGACAGACTGTATGGCAGGAGATTTTACGGCAAAGGTCACGGAACAGTTTTTATGGATCGACAAAGAAGAGATGGATCTGGTGATGGACATCGTCATGCGGGCCAATTTCTCCGGCGAGGCGATTGGAAAAGAGGAAGTACTGCAGGTGAGAAGCATGTACCGCCATATCTGCAGAACGATTCAGAAAGGTATGAGCTGGCAGAAAAAGTTCTATTTCCGCTTCATCAAAGTGTATGCATAAAGATGCCGCCGGTGCGATCGGATACCGGCGGCAGGGCAGACGCAGAGGATGTCAGGTCTGGTCAAACTGATTGATATAATCCTGGATTTCGGAAAAGGTGCCGTCATAGATACGGGAAAGCAGCCAGTTTGTCCGACGCAGTCCCTTTAAAAGCATTTCCTGGGAGAGCAGTCCCTGTTCCACGGCATCCGCCATCTCATCCAGATCCACCACCTTAAGACGGCCGTCAGGATACACAAGTACATCTGCCAGCAGATCGGTAAAAATATAGGTGTTCGAGGCTGGATCGTAGCTGTGTGAGACAATGTCGCAGTACCAGCAGATGAGTTCATGGTTGTGGTTGTAGAATTTGTTTACCTTTACGCCTTTATCCAGAAGATAGCAGGAGAAACCGTGGTGAAGATCCTTTTTGGGACGGATGGTGCTCCACCGCGTGACGATCCGGTGTTCATCGTGATAGAGTATGACATCGTCCTTCAGAAGCAGAGTTTCACTGGGAATCAGGCGCCTGCGGTATAAAGTGGGTGCATTCATAAATATTCCCTCCAGTGTAAAGGCAGCTGTCTTCCCTGTGCGGAAAGCAGGATGCAAAGGAAGACAGCTCCGTGATTGATTACAAACAGTATAGTAAAAACCCCGTAAAATGTCTATACAGGATTCAAGAAAACAGAAAAAGGATGTGGACAGAGCGTGAAAAATAAGAAAAAACTGTGGAAACTGTTTCTCTCCACCCTGTATCTGAGCACATTTACCTTTGGAGGAGGTTATGTGATCGTTACGCTGATGAAGAAAAAATTTGTGGATGAGTATCACTGGATCGATGCAGAAGAAATGCTGGATCTGGTGGCAATTGCTCAGTCGTCTCCCGGTGCCATTGCGGTAAATGGTGCTATCGTCGCAGGCTATAAACTTGCAGGCATTCCAGGTGTACTGGTGTCGATTCTGGGAACGGTTCTTCCGCCGTTTCTGATTCTTTCGGTTCTGTCTGTGTGCTATAAGCTGTTTGCAAAAAATGTATGGATCCAGCAGCTCCTGGACGGGATGCAGTGTGGTGTGGCGGCAGTGATTGCAGCAGTGGTCTGGGATATGGGAAAGGAAGTGGTGGAAGGAAAAAACATGGTTTCCATCGGCATAATGGCGGCAGCATTTTCAGCCACCTGCTTCTTTCATATAAATGTGATTTTTGTGGTGCTTGCCTGTCTTGCTGCCGGTATCCTCCGGTTTTGGGTATGCAGGCTTCGAAATCAGAAAAAAGAAGAGGAGGGCCGGTGATGATCTATCTGCAGTTGTTTTTAAGCTTCCTTCAGATCGGAGCATTCAGCTTTGGAGGCGGTTACGCGGCTATGCCGCTGATTCAGGAGCAGGTGGTAGCCATTCATGGATGGCTCACCGTGCGTGAATTTACCGATCTGGTGACCATATCCCAGATGACACCGGGCCCCATAGCGGTCAATGCGGCAACCTTTGTCGGAATCCGGGTGGCAGGTATGGGAGGAGCTGCCGCTGCTACGGCAGGATGTATTCTTCCTTCCTGTCTGATCGTATCGGCACTTGCGCGGCTCTATCTGAAATACCGGAAGCTGGCAGCGTTTCAGGAAATTCTGGGTTCGCTTCGTCCGGCAGTGGTGGCCATGATCGCTTCTGCCGGAATAACAATACTGGCGTCTGCGCTCTGGCAGGAGGCAGCGGTAAAAACCATAGCAACGCTGAAATTAGATTCGGTCTTTCTCTTTGCGGTGGGTGTTTTTCTTCTGAAGGTAAAAAACAAAAATCCGATTTTTGTCATGCTCCTGTGCGGTCTGCTGAAAATCGTGTTCTGCAGGCTGACAGGGATGGGATAAAAATCCGGCAGTCCAAACTGACCTGATAAAAAATATAAAAATTGTACGTTTTTAAATAGACAAAACAGGGATATACTGTAACACATCAAATATCTGTATTTTGAAGGAGGAGAAACGTATGGAAAAATGGACTGCAAAAAAACTGGCTGTTGATGCGCTGGCAATCGCACTGGTCTGTGTTGCCACGATGGTGATTCAGATACCGATTCCGCTGGGGTACATGCACCTTGGCAATTGCTGCATTCTTCTGGTCAGTGTATATTTCGGAAATGTAACCGGCATGCTGGCAGGCGGGGTTGGTTCCTGTCTTGCAGATCTGCTGAGCGGATATCCCCAGTGGATCCTTCCAACCCTGATCATAAAGGGGATCATGGGACTGGCCATCGCAGTGATCGCTTACCGCAAAGAGGAAGAAATTCACATGTTCCGTGTAAGGACGTTTCTTGGCGCGGCAGCAGGTATTGTTATCATGATCGTAGGTTATACGGCAGCGGGCTGTATCTTATATGGAAGCGTCGCTTCCGGTCTTGCTCAGATTCCAGGACTTACGACAGAAGGTATCATCGGTCTGATCCTGTTTTATGTGATCGGATTTGCCTTCGAAAAGGCAAAAGTGCCGCAGCTGATCCGGCGTTTTGCCTGAAACAGAGGGGATTTGAACTTTTTATTTTGATATGGAGGAAATGATGTCACACAATAATCAGAAGAAAATTGCAGTGATCAATGATTTCTCAGGATTTGGCAGGTGTTCCATTGCGGTGGCCCTGCCGATTCTTTCTGTCATGAAGATTCAGTGCTGCCCGCTTCCTACCTCGATCTTTTCCAACCACACGGGATTTCCAAGCTACTTTTTCGAGGATTATACGGACCGGATGATTCCCTATATGGAAGAATGGAAAAAGCTGGACCTTCGTTTTCAGGGGATTTGTTCCGGATTTCTGGGTTCCAGGGAACAGATTGAGATTGTGAAACGGTTTTTCAGAGAATTTAAGACGGAGGAAACACAAATCATTGTGGATCCTGTCATGGGGGATTATGGAAAGCCATATCCCACCTACACGGCGGAAATGTGTGATGAAATGAAAAAACTGGTTGAATTTGCAGATATTCTTACACCGAATCTGACGGAGGCCTGTGTACTGACAGATACACCCTACAAGGAAAAGTGGAAAATCTCGGAAATTCATGAAATGGCTGATAAAATTCACGAAAAAGGGCCGAAAAAAATTGCGATTACCGGTATCATACAAGGTGATTTCATTGCAAATTTCTGTTATGAGGCCGGAGAAGAACCCAAGATCCTGCGTACACACAAGGTGGGTACCCAGCGTTCCGGAACAGGTGATATTTTTGCATCCATCATTGCAGCCGATGCAGTCAACGGTGTTCCGTTCCAGAAATCCATCAAAAAAGCATCCAATTTTATCAAAAAATGCATTTTGAGATCCACAGAGCTGGAGATTCCGGTGACAGACGGTGTCTGCTTCGAGGAAGTCCTGGGTGAACTGAAAGACAATTAGGAGGAAGCATTATGCAGAAAGAGATGACGATATTTTACCGGGTACATGACAACCTGTATGTAAACTTGACAAATAAATGTCCATGTTCCTGTACCTTCTGTTTAAGACAGACCAGAGATCACATGGAAAATTCCAACGTACTTTGGCTTGACCATACCCCTTCCCTTGCAGAAGTTATGGATGCCATGGAACAGGTGGACTTCTCACAGTACCGGGAAGTGGTGTTCTGCGGCTTTGGAGAGCCGACAGAGGCGTTTGAAGTGCTCAGAGAAACGGCGCGCTGCATAAAAGAACGCTATCAGAAACCCATTCGCATCAATACGAACGGCCTGGGCAATCTGGTAAACGGCAGAGATATCCTTCCGGAGCTTTCCGGACTGGTGGACACGGTCTCCATCAGCCTGAATACACCGGACAGGGAGGAGTATCACAGACTGGTACGCAGCCGCTTCGGAGAAAAATCCTTCGATGCCATGCTGGATTTTGCAAAAGAGAGTACAAAATATATCCCCCGTGTGGTGATGACCACGGTGGACACTACGATTTCCCATGAAGAGGAAGAAACCTGCAGAAAGATCTGCGAGCAGATCGGGGCAGAGTACCGGATTCGGGCGTGGGAGGACTAAAATAAGAGGACGGGAAACCTGCGGCAAGCCTGCAGATTTTCCCATCCTCTTTCTTTTTCTGCATTTTTTCGCATTGCTCTGATAAAACCCTTTTACAAATCTGCAATTATGGGTATAATGGAATTTAATTGCTGCGCTGCCCTGCAGCATGGTAAACCAAGGATGCCGGAAAAGGAGGAAAACCATGTATACAGTGATTGTTGCGGATGACGAACAGGAGATTCGCCGTTCTCTGATCAGGAAGGTAAACTGGGGTGAAGTGGGATTTCAGGTCATTGGGGAGGCGGAAAATGGTGCGGAAGCACTGGAACTGGTGGAAAAACTGGAGCCGGATTTACTTCTGACGGATATCAGGATGCCGTTTATCAGCGGGATCGAGCTGGCAAGACAGGTGCGTGAGATTCGTCCTGCCACGCAGATTGCATTTTTGAGCGGTTATGATGATTTTTCCTATGCCCAGCAGGCGATCCAATATAATATTATCAGCTATCTTTTAAAACCGATCTCTGCGGCAGAGCTGGAGTGCGAACTCCTTAAGATGAAAGAAAAAATCGATCAGAAATTTCGTGCATTTTCATCGTCCAGCATGCGTCAGGAGCATGTGGAAAAAACAGAGTTTTTGATGCCGCTTCTCCTGGATGGATTTGGCAATGAGGTTTCCGGAGAAGACTATGCAGAATTGATGCAGAATGCAGTATCCTGTGGCCTGATCGACGGAGAGGAGCCGGAGGCACTCAATTATGCCGTGATGGTTACCCGGATTTTTAATAAAGAAGGGAAAAACTGTACCAGTCGGGCCAGTGTGAATGCGATCGATTCGATTTTGCGGAAATATGTGAAATACAGCAGTATTTATCTGAAAGGAAGAGTGGTATCGCTGCTTCTGGCAACTCCCCGGGGGTTTGACAAATATCTGCATATTCTGGTGGATGATATCTGCCAGAGCGTGGAGCGCATCATGGATATGAACAGTGTGATTGGCGTCAGCAGGATCGTGGAGAGCCTGACCGGGTGCCATGAGTGTTACCTGGAGGCGATGAGTGCAGCCGGAGATTTTAACCGGATGGAGGATAACGTTCATTTTATTTCCGATGATGAACGGCAGGAGAATTTTGGAAAGGAATCGGTACAGCAAATTGTGGATGATATGGAAAATCTGCTCCGGAAAGGAACCGAGGAGGAGATTACCGCCTATCTGATGGACTTTTTTGACAAGGTGGTTCAGCATAAGATTTCTCAGCTTGAGGCAGAGTTTATCCTGATGCTGATCGTGTCCACGGTCTATCAGGTGCTGTATTCTGTGACAGGTGAAGAGGCGGTCCAGAAAATGCGGCAAAGGTTTCCCATGTACAGCACCAAACTGTTTGGAAATATCGGAGATTCCAAACAATTTTACGTTGACATCTGTATCACAGCCCGGGAAATGATCGCAGAACAGAGAAAAAAGAGCAGCGTCATGCTGTGCAGCCGTGCGATCCGTATCATCAATGAAAAATATATGGATCCGGATCTGTCCCTTGTCTCGGTGAGCACGGAGATTTCAGTCAGTCCCAATTATCTCAGCGCACTTCTGAAAAAGGACACAGGAGAAACCTTTAAGGAACTGCTCACCAAAAAAAGGATTGAAACGGCAAAGGAGCTTTTAATGGATACTTCCCTGAAGGTCAGGGAGATTGCGGCAAAATGCGGCTACAATGACCAGCATTATTTCAGCTACTGTTTTAAAAAGTATACCGGGATTTCACCCAACAGCTGCAGGAGAAATTATGAAGATAACAGATAAATTGAAAAACCGGATGGGTATCATGCAGAGAATCTCTCTGTCCGGTCTCTTTACGGTACTTGTCATTGCCGTTGTTCTGGTCACTTCGGTAGTTTCGCTGCTGACTTTTGTGAAGCTATACCGGAAGGATATGGAGGAAAATGCCATCACAAGCAGTGAGCAGGCAGTCGTTCAGGTAAAAAATACGGTGGCAAATTACACAGAGGATATGAGTGATATTATGCAGATGATCTGCGAGAATATCCAGAAGGATGAGGAGGAGGCCAACGAGTTTTTTGGTAATCTTCTGAAGATACGGCCGGATGTTGTGGCGGTTACCTCCTATGATCTCAACGGAAAACTGCAGCGCTGCTGGTCCGGCGGGCAGAAGCTGAAGGAAAAGTATCTGAAAAATCTTTCCTATGTAAAGGATCTTACGGATGAGAGTGATGGAATGCTGAATATTACGAAGCCCCATGTGGAATCTCTCTTTGTGGATTATTATCCCTGGGTAGTTACCATTTCCAGAAAAATGAAAGATGCATCGGGTAACGAGATTCAGGTGGCGGTGGATATCAGTTTTTACAACATTGCCAGCTATGTGGATGAAGTGGGAATCGGTCAGCATGGATACTGCTACATTGCGGATGACAATGGAAGCATTGTCTATCATCCCCAGCAGCAGCTGATTTATGCGGAACTGAAGGAAGAAAAGCACGATGTTATGGAAGATGGATCTTACATAAAATCAAATGTCATCTATACGGTAAAATCTCTGGAGAACTGTGACTGGCATATTGTGGGTGTCTGTTATGTGGATGAGATGATCACCAGCAAGGTGGAGCGAGTGGTGAGCAGCCTTGTGGTCATCCTGGTTATTGTACTGTTCGGGACCTGCTTTATGGGCAGCGTGTTTTCCAGATGGTTCTCCAAACCGATCACACAGCTTGTCACAGCCATGAGCGAATTTGAAGGGGACAATGGTGAATTTGTCTACCAGCCGGTCCATGGCACACAGGAGATCGACGCACTTTCCGATTCCTTTGAACATATGGTGATCCGCAACCAGAAACTGATGGAAAAAGTCCGGCAGGAGGAGATCAGCCTGCGAAAAACAGAATTAAAAGCACTTCAGGCACAGATCAATCCTCATTTCCTGTACAATACACTGGATGCCATTGCCTGGCTCTGCGAGGAAGAACGCAACGAGGATGCCGTGAAGATGGTGAATGCTCTGGCCAGGCTGTTCCGCATCAGTATCAGCAGAGGCCATGAGCTGATTCCCATTGAAAAGGAGCTGCAGCATGCACAGAGCTATCTGCAGATTCAGAATTTCCGTTATAAAAATCAGTTTATGTATTCCTTTGATGTGGATGAAACGTGTCTTTCTTATCTCTGCAACAAGATTACGCTCCAGCCGATTATTGAAAATGCCATTTATCACGGTATGGATCGCATGGTGGACGAGGGTATGATTAAAATCGGTATTCATCAGGATCCGAACCGGATTATATTTACAGTGGAGGATAACGGAGTGGGCATGACAGAGGAACAGTGCCGCGAAGTATTGAAAAAGGAACCGGGAGACCGTGCCGGTATCGGTATTAAAAACGTCAATGACCGCATCAAGATCTATTTTGGCGATGAATACGGCCTGACGATCCAGAGTGAACTGGATGTGGGAACCTGTGTAACCATTACCATGCCGAAAGTGACGGAGAGAAGCTATGAAGAAAAACAATAAGCAGCAAAATATCATTCTGTGGATCGTGCTTGCAGTCTGTATCGTCATACTGTCGGCTTCCAGTGTGCTGTGGAATCCCTCCGCCGGTGAGAAGGAGAGCGAAAACAGCGCGGATCAGAAGCATAAGGTTGCGCTGATCACAAAGTCAACGGTTTCCGCATTCTGGAAGACTGTCTATTCCGGGGCATCCAATGCCAGTACCGCCTATAATATGGAACTGATTTTTGAAGGACCGGATAACGAGGAGGATTATCAGGCGCAGAACGATATGATCCGGAAAGTGGTGGAGGAAGGCGTGGATGTGATCATTTTCTCGGCAGTGGATTACCGCGCCAACGCAGAGGCCATCAATCAGGCTGCCGGACAGGGCGTTAAGATCATCATCATTGACAGTGACGTAAACAGTGATCAGGTGAGCTGCCGCATCGGAACGGACAATTACGAAGCAGGCTGTATGGCAGGGGAAGCAGCACTGGAGGACGAACGGGAGACGATCCGTGTGGGCATTGTAAATTTTGACAAAAATTCTGACAATGGACAGAAGAGGGAAGAAGGATTCCGGGATACGGTTCTTGTGGATGACAGAGTGAGCATTGTTGACACCATCAATGTCATTTCCACCACGGAAGATGCACAGGCGGGAACAGAAGAAATGTTAAAGAAACACCCGGAAATCAATGTGATTGTCACCTTTAATGAGTGGACCAGCCTTGGAGTGGGCAATGCGGTGCAGAAGCTTGGTCTTGCAGACGAGACAAGAGTGATTGCCTTCGACAGCAATGTCCGGTCGGTGGGCATGCTGGAAACGGGGGAAGTGGATACACTGATCGTGCAGAATCCTTATGCCATGGGTTACCTTGGAGTTGAGACGGCTTATAAGCTGCTGAACGGATACACGCTGGCCAATGACACGATCTTCACGGACACCATGGCGGTTGACCGGAATAACATGTATGACGAAGAATGTCAGAGGCGACTTTTTGCTTTTGAAAAAAGTAACAAAAACTGACAGGAGTTTTCGTGCTAAATTATTAAAAGGATGCCCTCGGAAAATAAAAAAAATAGAAAATTATATCAAAATCGTAAATTATCATATTGGAAAATGATTAAATTTGTGCTATATTATTAACGTAGTACACAATAAATCATTTTTTTGGGAGGAAAGTAACTATGAAGAAAAAAGTATTAGCTGGATTACTTGGAACAGTAATGGTAGCATCCCTGCTCGCAGGTTGCGGCGGCGGAGCAAAAGAAACTGAGGCTCCTGCAACCGATGCAGCAACCGAAGCAGCAGCAGACACAGAGGCAGCAGATACAGAAGCTGCAGCAGACACAGAAGCAGAGTCAGTAGCAGACGCTGTAGACGCAGCAGATGTTGACCTGTCAAGCGCAGATGTAGCAGTATTCTACTATACATACGGTGATACCTACATCGCTTCCGTACGTACCGCACTGGATGCACAGCTGGATGAGCTGGGTGTTAAATACCAGGACTACGATGCTAACAACAACCAGACAACACAGAACGAGCAGATCGATACAGCACTTCAGACAGGTGCTAACGTTCTGATCGTAAACATCGTAACATCAGGTTCTGTTGACGCTTCTACTCAGATCGTTGAAAAAGCAAAAGCAGCAGACGTTCCGGTTATCTTCTTCAACCGTGCAGTTGAGGGTGACGAGGACGAAGGTACTGTACTTGGCAGCTATGAGAAATGTGCATTCGTTGGTACAGACGCTCCGGAAGCTGGACATATGCAGGGTCAGATGATCGGCGAGTACCTGGTTGAGAACTATGATGCAGTAGACCTGAACGGCGACGGCAAGATCTCCTACGCTATGTTCATGGGTCAGCTGGGTAACGTAGAAGCTATCTACCGTACACAGTATGGTGTTGAAGACGCTAACGCGGTTCTGGAAGCAGCTGGCAAACCGGCTCTGGAGTACTTCGATTCCGCTAACTCTGATTGCTACCAGGTTGACCAGGATGGTAACTGGAGCGCAACAGCAGCTAACAACTACATGACAACCAACCTGACACAGTACAACGAAGAGAACGGCAACATGATCGAGCTCGTTATCTGCAACAACGATGGTATGGCTGAGGGCGCTATCTCTGCTCTGAACGACAAAGGTTATAACCTGGGCGATGGCAACTGCGTAACAATCCCTGTATTCGGTGTTGATGCTACAGACGCTGCTAAACAGCTGATCGCTGATGGCAAGATGACTGGTACAATCAAACAGGATGCTGAAGGTATGGCAGCTTGTATCGCAGACCTGACAGTTAACGCTGGTTCAGGCCAGGATGTAATGGCTAACACAGATTCTTACAACATCTCTGAGAATGTAAGCAACAAGATTTATATCCCGTATGCTACTTACACAGGAGAATGATTTATCCCGTGATGAACGGTAACTGCGGATAGGGATCCGCAAAGCAGTGTATACAAAGAAACGGCCGCCGCTGGTTGGCGGCCGTTCCTTAAGTATAAAAGTTGTAACAGTTCAGACAGGCTTGCATACTTAATGCGCCAGACGGGCTGTTGCTAAAAGACAGGAGGTCAGGATATGGAGCATGATGTTTTGCTTGAAATGAAAAATATCAGCAAGGAGTTCCCGGGCGTTAAGGCGTTGGACAACGTTTCTTTGACCGTAAGAAGAGGAACGGTTCACGCGCTGATGGGTGAGAACGGTGCCGGGAAGTCTACATTGATGAAGTGCCTGTTTGGGATGTATGTGAAGGACGGCGGCTCAATTTATCTGGAAGGGAAAGAGATCAATTTCAAAAACTCGAAAGAAGCTTTGGAGAATGGTGTTGCAATGGTTCATCAGGAGTTGAACCAGGCCCTGAAACGTAATGTAATGGATAATATCTGGCTGGGGCGTTATCCCAAAATCGGCGGTGTCATGATCGATGAGAAAAAGATGTATAATGACACGATGGCACTTTTTGAAAAACTGGAAATTGAAGTAGATCCTAAGAGGATCATGAGTACAATGCCGGTTTCACAGCGTCAGATGGCAGAGATTGCGAAAGCAGTTTCCTTTAATTCGAAAATTATCGTGTTCGATGAGCCCACTTCCTCATTGACCGAGGAAGAGGTAGAACACTTATTCAAAATTATAAATATGCTGAGAGATCAAGGCTGTGGTATTATTTATATCTCCCATAAGATGGCAGAGATCCTCAGAATTTCCGATGATATCACAGTCATGCGAGATGGTACCTGGGTAGCGACCAAACCGGCAAAAGAGATGACGATGGACGAGATCATCCGACTGATGGTAGGCCGTGAGCTGACCAATCAGTTCCCGCCAAAGACAAACAAACCGGGCGAAGTTGCACTGGAGGTGGAGAACCTTACCGCACAGTACTCTCTGCTGCGTGATGTATCCTTTAAGGTACGCAGAGGTGAGATCGTAGGTCTGGCAGGTCTGGACGGAAGCGGACGTACCGAGACACTGGAGAATATCTTCGGTATTGCAACCAGAAAATCAGGTACGATTAAACTGGATGGTAAAGAATGCCGTAACCGCAATGCACGTGAGTCCATCAAGAATGGTTTTGCACTTCTGACAGAGGAACGCCGTGCAACCGGTATTTTTGGTATCCTGAATATCCGTGAAAACACAGTTATTTCCAGCCTTAAAAAGCATAAGAGAAAAGGTCTGTATCTGAGCGAGAAATCGATGAAAGCAGATACGCAGTGGTCGATTGACGCGATGCATACCAAGACACCGACACAGGAGACGAAGATTCGTTCTCTGTCAGGTGGTAACCAGCAGAAGGTTATCTTGGGCAGATGGCTTCTGACCAACCCGGAGGTTCTGCTGTTGGATGAGCCAACCCGTGGTATCGACGTTGGTGCTAAGTACGAGATTTACCAGTTGATTCTGGATCTTGCAAATAAGAACAAAGTTGTCATGGTTGTTTCTTCTGAAATGCCGGAGCTTCTGGGTATCTGCGACAGAATTCTTGTTATGTCGGGCGGACGTCTCGCAGGTGAAGTTAAGGTGAGCGAGACCAATCAGGAAGAGATTATGACTCTTGCAGCAAAATATGTATAAGGAGGCTGAAATAAGTGAAAGCGATTGATAATGTAAAAGCACGTTATGCAAATTATAAAGCACTGGACAGCAAAGACAAAAAAACATTCTGGAAAGAATCTTTTATCAACAACCTGATGTATATTTTGATCATCCTTGCTGCCATCTTTACTTACACACAGAACCATAAGTTCCTGAGTGTATCTTCTATTGTAAATATTGTTTCTCTGTCAGCAGCGAATATCCCGATTGCTCTTGGTATTGGTGGATGTATCGTACTGACCGGTACCGACCTTTCTGCTGGTCGAGTTGTAGGTTTGACGGCATGTATCGCCGCATCTCTGCTGCAGTCTGTTGAGTATGCAACAAAGATGTTTCCGAATCTGCCGGTTATGCCGATTCCGCTGGTAATCCTGATCGTTATCGTTGTCGGTGGTATCGTAGGTCTTGTCAATGGTTTCTTCGTTGCTCACTTTAAACTGCATCCATTCATCGTTACGCTGGCTACGCAGCTGATCGTATATGGTTTTCTGCTTCTGTACATCATGATCAACGGCAACAACGGACAGCCTCTGTCAGGTCTGGATAACTCCTTTAAAGTATTCGTAACAGGAAGTATCATTAAATTCTTTGGTGTTCCGATCCCGAACTACGTATGGTACGCGCTGATCATGATTATCTTTATGTGGTTCATGTGGAACAAGACAACATTTGGTAAGAACATGTTTGCTGTAGGTTCCAACCCGGAAGCAGCTAACGTATCTGGTGTTGATGTTGCAAAGACAACTATTTTAGTACATACTCTGGCAGGCTGCATGTATGGTATTACCGGTTTCATCGAGTCTGCACGTATCGGTTCCAACCAGGCCAACACAGGTCTGAACTACGAGTGTGATGCAATTGCTGCCTGCGTTATCGGTGGTGTATCTTTCGTAGGTGGTACTGGTAAGATCAGCGGTATCGTAATCGGTGTATTTATCCTTCGTATTATCTTCGTTGCACTGCAGTTCCTCTCAATCAACCAGAGTATGCAGTATATTATCAAGGGTCTCATCATCCTGGTTGCTTGCTCAATCGATATGAGAAAATACCTGGTTCGTAAATAATTGTTACCGGGTTATACATGATATAGCACAAAAGAAGGACCGGACATTCGTTCCGGTCCTTTTCTATTTACAGCATTCTTTGATCAAAGCGAGATTTGCAGAGAATCTCTTTATCTTGACCTGTGCAGCAGATAGTCTGAAAAGTGCGTTTCTGTTGTGAATTTGCTGAGATTGAAAATATAAAAAATAGTATAGTTGAAAAAAACAGACAAAAATCAAAAATATTTGAATGTACAGATTGGAAGTTTTTTTGTATAATAGAACTTGATTAGTAGCAGAAACAGCTGTATTTATAGCTGATAACTAAGTAAAGGAGCGAAAATATGAGCGATTACGTAAGAAACAGAGGCAGGATGGCCATTTATGCTATGGCAGGTGTTTATCTGCTGTTTATGGCTTATAATATGTTTAAGAGTATTCCTACCAGTTCCGGAAACGAAAAGATATTGCTGATTGTATTTATGGTTTTGTTTACAATCATAGGCGGAGCTATGGTCATTATGGGATTGTATATGGGGTATAAGATGACGAAGGATGGACCCGCGCCCGCAGCAGATGGAGAGGAATGCGACAGTCAGGCAGAGATTGCAGAGGCGAATGCGGCAGGTATAGTGAACGAAACAGCGGACAATGATGGGGCAGAAAAAAATATGGATGCAGAGCGTCAGACTGGAGAGAACTCCGAACGATAAGCGTAAAACAATTTAGTAAAACAATGAATGAATAATGGAAAGAAACGGGCAAAATAACGAAAAACACAAGAAAATATGGAAACAGAGCTCTTTCCGATTTGGAAGATATTTTTTATGTAATAGGTGTTAAAAATGATTGATTGTAAAAATTGCACAAAATAATATATGGAATTTTGTGAATTATAATTTTACACATATCACTAAACGAATGGTATAATATTACTGATTCTTCCATGTGTACCATAATCTGGCAAAGCGAACAGGTGCATATGGAAAACAGAATATTACCGGTACAACCGGAACGTAAGAAAGGAGAACTGATACTATGAAGTGGAGAAAGGTTATAGCATTGGCACTTGCTCTTTCCATGGTTGCCGGCCAGGCAGTGTGTGCAGCACCAGCGGCTGAGGCGGCTGTAGCAGCAGAAACAGCATCCAACACAAATGCCAGCTATACTGACCCGTGGACAAGTACGAATGTCCCGAAACAGACATCCAAAACAACCAGTGATGTGGATAAGATCAAATTCACACATCAGGAATGGACCGGAAATACCTACGATGATGTAGATGATAATTCCGTAAAGGCGGCAGATGTTTATGAGATCAACCGCGAGGAAGCCAGCAGTTTTGCCAGCACAAGTGTGGTGTACGATACGATTGATAAGGCCATCACAGGTGCGAAGGACTATAAAAAGGAAGCTTCCAAATATGTGAAGTTCCTCACCGGAGAGGCTGAGGCAGACTGGTCCCTGGTTGTCCTGCAGAACCAGAACCTGGCACAGGGTGACGCCTACAAAGATTTTTACAAGACGGACTATCAGGCAACAACCGATGACTGGAAGTCAGGCCTGCAGCTTCCCTGCAGCTGGACACGCCAGGGCTTTGATTTTTCTATTTATACAAATGTGACGATGCCATGGCAGAGCAAATATGACAGTGGTGTGAGCGCTCCGAAGGCACCTGCAAACTACAACCCGGTGGGTCTCTACCGCAAGAGCTTTGATGTGACAGAGGACATGCTCTCCGCAAACGGAAGAGTCTACATCTCCTTCCAGGGCGTGGAGTCTTCCTACTATGTATATGTAAACGGAAAAGAGGTCGGCTACAGCGAGGACAGCTACAGCCCCCACAGCTTTGATATCACAGACTACCTGACAGAGGACGGAAAGGACAACCTGCTTGCAGTGGAGGTCCACAAGTTCTGTGACGGTACCTGGATGGAAGACCAGGATATGTTCTATGACGGAGGTATCTTCCGTGACGTATACCTGTATTCCGCACCCCTGGTACATATCCAGGACTACAAGGTAGAGACAGACCTGGATGAGAACTATGAGAACGCATCCCTGGATCTGAGTGTGACCGTTGCCAATGCTTCCACAGAGGCAGCTTCCGGTTACAAGGTGGATGCGCGCCTTTACGATGCAGAGGGCAATGTGTTTATGAATGATATGACTCTGGATCTGGATACCATCCCGGCAGCAGAGGGTGACCAGGACGGCAAGGCAGCGGTAAGCGGAAGTAAGCTGGTGCTTTCCCCGGAGCTGTGGTCCGCAGAGACCCCGAACCTGTACACCCTGGTACTGTCCCTGTACAATGGGGAGACTGGTGTCTACATGGGAAGTATCTCCCAGCAGCTGGGCTTCCGTGAGATCGAGTTCACAAGATCTGAGGTGGATGAGAACGGAAACCGTACAACAGCTGATTCCGAGTACCAGCCAATCACCATCAATGGCAAGCCGATCCTGTTAAAGGGAACAAACCGCCATGACACAGACCCGGTATACGGCAAATATGTACCGCATGAGACACAGGAAGAGGACGTTACGATCATGAAGCAGTACAACCTGAACGCGATCCGTACCTCCCACTACAGCAACGACGAGTACCTGTATTACCTGTGTGACAAATATGGTCTGTATATGATGGCAGAGACAAACCTGGAGTCCCATGCGCTGATGAACAACGGAAGTGCACAGGCAAACTTCAAGAATCTGGCCATGGACCGTACCATCACCACATTTAAGCGTCTGAAAAACCGCACGGCAGTTGTGATGTGGTCCACCGGAAATGAGAACTATTACAGCAGTGACAAGAATTATGCAAGCAGCATGTTCTATGATCTGATCTGGTATTTCAAAGACAACGACAAGACCAGACCGGTACATTCCGAGAGTTCCAACAAGTCAAGCGGTACGGATATGGGAAGTAACATGTATCCGAGCGTTGGCACAGTCTGGTCTATGGCAGGCGCAAACATGCCTTATGTAATGTGTGAGTATGACCATGCAATGGGTAATGCGGTTGGCAACCTGAAAGAGTACTGGGATGCGATCCGCAGCTCCGACAACATGCTGGGCGGCTTCATCTGGGATTGGGTAGACCAGTCCAGACTGTTAAGCCTGGATACCCTGCCGCAGAGCTACGTGCTGACCGAGCGCGCAGGCGGTGTGACCGGACAGGCAAGTATTTCCGGCCAGAGTGAAAATCCGGATAACGGCGGACTGACCACAAAGAGTGTGAACGGTTATGTACTGTTTGATGACGGGGATTCCTACAATACAGCACTGACCGGCAGCAACCAGGAGTTCACCGTGGAGATTATCTGCAAGCCGACTTCGGATTCATCAGACAAAGTATTGTTCTCAAAAGGTGACCAGTCTTTCGCATTGAAGACAAATAATTCCAAACAGCTGGAGTTCTTCGCTTACAATAACGGCAGCTGGAACTCTGTGACGGTCAACAAACCTTCCAACTGGCTGGATGGAAAGTGGCACCAGGTGGCAGCAAGCTATAACAAAGGCCAGGTTAAGATCTACTGGGATGGAGAGCTGTTAGTGACCGGCAATACAAACAGCACTGTTGCATCCAGCAGCTATGGCCTTGGTGTTGGCTACTGCCCGGAGAAAGGCAGAAAATTTGACGGCGAGATCTCCCTGGCACGTGTCTACAAAGGCGTGCTGTCAGCAGACGACCTGAAGGCACAGAATTCTGTGGATCCGGCCATCAAGGCGGATGCAGACAATGTAGTGCTGTGGGCTGATTTCAGCGACATCCGGGTGGATGAAAGCAATGCACCATATGATTACTATGCAGAAGAATTTGCACACAAGAACCTGTACAAGGACGAGGCAAGCGGCAATTACTACTGCTACGGCGGTGACAACGGCGAGAGCCCGAATGACAATTCCTTCTGTGTAAACGGTCTGATATCTCCGGACAGGGATGTACAGCCGGAGCTTTACGAAGTGAAATACCAGTACCAGAGTGTATGGTTTACCGCAGATGATTCCAAGCTTATGAGCGGAAGAGTCAGCGTTTACAATGAGAATAATTTCCTGAACCTGAATGATTTTGATGTGGTATGGACCCTGACTGAGGATGGAAAAGAGATCGGAAGCGGCAAGCTTTCTGCAGAAGCCACCAACGTGGCAGGCAGGGAGAGAAGCACCATCACCGTACCGTACCGTGAGGCAATGCCGGCAGAGAAGAAGGCAGGGGCAGAATATTATCTGAAGCTTTCCGTACAGCTGAAAGAGGATACCCTGTGGGCAGAAGCCGGCCATGAGGTGGCTTACGAGCAGTTCCAGGTACCGGCAGAGGTAGAGCAGGCGACAAAGACAATTTCAACCGATGTGACCGTAAATGAGGATTCGGAGGATGCCGTGACCGTATCCGGAACAGATTTCAGCTTTGAGGTCAATAAAGAGACCGGTGCAATCCAGAACTATGTATACAAGGGAGAAACACTGCTGAAACAGGGTCCTGTTCCGAATTATTGGAGAGCATTGTTAAACAACGATAATGGAAACTATGATGGCAACTGGCAGAATGTGAACAAGGGTGTGACAGCATCTGATATCACAGTTGGCACAAATGAGGAAGGACAGACCACCATCACCGTTACCCTGGCAAGCGCATTCTACAGCGCACTGAAGCAGACCATGGTATATACCGTGGACGGAAGCGGTGCAGTGACGGTAGATGCTAGTGTGGATGCAACAAGTACAGGCCTTGGCAGATACATCCGTATCGGTACGGTTATGGAGCTGCCGGAAGGCTATGAGGATGTAGAGTGGTATGGAAACGGCCCGGTAGAGGCTATGTGGGACAGAGAAGACTTTGCAGTGGTTGGCAGATATCAGACCACCGTTTCTGAGATGTTCTATCCGTACCTCGATACTCAGGATACCGGTACGGTAACCGGTGTCAAGTGGTTTACCGTGACCAATCCGGAGGCAGAGAGTGCCATGGCGATCGCAGCGGAGGATACCGTGGAGGCATCCGCACTGCACTTTGATGTAAATGACCTGACCCAGGCACAGCATCCATATGAGCTGACGAAACTGGATACCACGATCCTGACTGTAAACTATCGTTCTCAGGGTACCGGAAACAGGAGCTGTGGTGGAGATACTCTGTCTGATTATCTGCTGCCGAACAACAAGGTATACAGCTATCGTTACACTATGGTGCCGTATACAACAGCGGACAGCGATCCGATGGACGTCACACGCGCTTACCGCACCGTTGCATCCGTTTCTGAGGATGACATCATCAGTGAAACCACTGCAAAACTGATTCAGCAGATTGACGGAATTATCGTAACAGATAATGATACGACAGATCTGGAGGACATGAAAGCAGCTTACGAGGCACTTCCACAGTCCGCAAAGGATCAGGTAACAGAGGCACGTTACGAGAAGATTCTGGAGGCCATTGACCTGGCAGAGCAGTTTGCTGATTCTGACACGGCTGTTATCGTGGAAGATAAGAGTGCCAACGGATTTGATATGAACATCAGCGCAGAGGCAAACGCAGCTCTGGCAGCGAAAGATGGCATAATCGGTCTGAAGGGATACGCAGACGTAAAGGGCGAAGGTGCAAATGAAACCTTCAATAACCTGATCAAGGGAACCAATGCATTCACCATTGAGGCAGAGGTCAATCCGAATGGTGTGGGCACAGCGGGAACCGACTATAATATGATCGCATCCAAGGGTGATAACAGTGCAGCGTTCCGTGTTTCTGAGAACAGCGTTTATTTCTTCATCAAGAACCAGTCAGGTTCCTGGAAAATTGCCCAGACAAAACTGGAAGGTGATGAACTGAATTCCTGGCTGCATGTGGCAGCAATTTACGATGGAAATAATATTTCCGTATATGTAGAGGGCAAGGCGCTCACTACAACCTCTGGTGTAGGTTCTGTAACCGCATCGGATTATCCGCTTGGTATCGGTTATTGTCCGGAGACAGGACGTACCTCTTCCAACTATATTAAGAATATCCGCGTTTACTCCAAGAACCTCACAAAGGAAGACCTGGATAACGGCACTTACGGACCGGACAGTGAAGATACCGTACTGTGGTATGATTTTGATGAGTATACCTATCAGAATGTAGATACGGAACCGAAGGCAGTACGCACATCAGCTGCATCTCTGGAACTGACAGAGGGTGACACCGCGGAAGTGACAGCTCGCATTTCTCCGTACTATGCAAAAGGCAGCATCGCATTTACATCAGAGGATGAAGAAATCGCAACCGTCAGCGCAGATGGTATCGTTGCAGCTGTAAAAGCCGGCGAGACAACCATCAAGGCAGTTGTAAAAGGCAATGAGAGTGTATACGCAGAGATTCCGGTTAAAGTAACAGAAAAACCGATCGAGGAAAAACCGGTTACCGATATCTCACTGAATCCCGCTTCGGCAGAGCTGAAGGTTGGTGATACACTGACACTCAGTGCTTCCGTTGCTCCGGCAGATACAACAGACAGCAAAGATGTGATTTTCACAAGCGATAATGAGGCAGTGGCAGAGGTTTCCGCAGCGGGTGTGGTAACTGCAAAAGCAGAAGGTACCGCTACCATCACAGCAGCCAGCGCAGCAAGACCGGATGTGAAGGCATCTGCAGTCATTACTGTAAAAGAAGAAAAGATCGAAGAACCTGCAAATAAGGATGCGCTGAACACAGTCATCACAGAAGCAGCGAAAAAGGATCTGAGTGGTTATACCGATGCAAGCGCAGCTGCATACCGCAAGGCACTGGAAGATGCCCAGAAAGTAATGAACGATACAGTTGCAACACAGGCAGACGTTGACGCAGCACTGAAGGCTCTGAAGGATGCAGAAGCAGCCCTGCAGAAGAAGACAGTAACACCTTCGGTAACCAATCCGGTTCCGGCAAAGGGTTCTGTTTATAACAGCACAAATGGTGTTCTGCAGTTCAAGGTAACCAAGTCTGCTGCAGTAAACGGTACGGTAACGGTTTCCAAACTCCTGAAGAAGAGTGCGAAGTCAGTGACCATTCCGTCAACTGTAACAATCAACGGATATACCTTTAAGGTAACTGCCATTGCAGACAAGGCATTCCAGAAGAGCAGCAAACTGACAAGTGTTGTCATCGGTGCAAATGTAACGAAGATCGGTAAATCCGCTTTCTTCAACTGCAAGAAACTTGCAAAGATCACATTCAAGGGCACAAAAGCTCCGAAGATCGGCAGCAAGGCATTCAAGGGCATCAAGGCAAAAGCAAAAGTTTATGTGCCGAAGAAGATGAGCACAAAACAGCTGAACACGCTGAAGAAGAGAATGAAAAGCGCAGGCGCCGGTACAAAACTGGTTTATAAAAAGAAATAAGTTTTAAAAAAAGCTCCCGACTTTACCATCGGGAGCTTTTTTCTATCTAATTGCTTTTGCACTATTCCAAGAGAATAAAGAATATAGTCAGAAAATTCAAAAAAGGGATTGTAAATCCGGTAGGGATTTCTTATACTGAATATGCAGGCATTTTCATTTATGGTTCACAGAAAAGATGCCGCAGATTGGAGGAAATTACAGGATACCGATATAAAGGGAAGGGTACCAATGGTTTTTACAACCTCAGTATCAGCGGAAACTACATTTATGCGGTCTGGGATCAGTTTTATGGAACCGGTGCTTCAGAGGATTACATCTACCGGATCAGTAAGAATGGAAAGGCAAAAAAGAAGCTTGCACAGGGCGATCAGCCGGTTCTT
>JALEJP010000017.1 GCA_022769625.1 Lachnospiraceae bacterium
GATATGCCGATGATTGTATTATCATGGTTAAAAGTGAAATGTCTGCAAACAGAGTCATGAGAAATATCTCACGATTTATTGAAGAGAAACTAGGACTCAAGGTCAACATGACTAAGAGTAAAGTAGACAGACCAAGTGGACTTAAATATCTTGGTTTTGGATTTTACTTTGATTCAAGAGCACATCAGTTTAAGGCAAAACCACATGCAAAATCGGTAATGAAGTTTAAGAAGAGAATGAAAGAACTCACTTGTCGTAGTTGGGGCGTCAGCAATAGCTATAAAGTGGCGAAACTCAACCAGCTTATCAGAGGGTGGATAAATTACTTCAAGATAGGCAGTTTGAAAACTCTTTGCATAGATATGGATAGACACATCAGATATAGACTTCGTATGTGCATTTGGAAACAATGGAAAACTCCACAGAATCGCGAAAAGAACCTTGTAAAGCTTGGAGTTGACAGAGACACCGCAAGACAAGTTGCTTACACAGGTCAACGAATAGCCTATGTTTGCAATAAAGGTGCTGTGAATGTTGCAATAAACAATAAAAGACTAGCCTCATTCGGACTAGTCTCAATGTTAGATTACTACACCGAAAGGTGTGTTACTTGTTAAGTTGATTGAACCGCCGTGTACGGAACCGTACGCACGGTGGTGTGAGAGGTCGGGGATTTAATCCAAATCCCCTCCTACTCGATTTGCTCACAATTATCTGACAATAGAGAAAATTGTAAGATGTGCAAAAAAAGAAGAATCCACAGGAACGGAATTCGGAAAATCAAGCTTGGCAAAATGCACAAAGAATTGTGGATGTTCACATGGTGTGGATAAAGTTTTGTGGATAGGATCTTGATTTATCCACAGAAAAAAATGCCGGATTTCCTGAAAAATAAAGTTATACACTGAGTTATCAACATTATCCACATTTTTAATGTGAAAAAGGAATGTTTATAAATTGGAAAAAACAAACAGATGTTTTGTGAAGAAATGAGAATGGAGCTTTTGGAAAAGGAAATACAGAAAAAAGTTTTTCTTTTCCTGTTTGCATATTTGTAGAATTGTGTTGAAAAATCAGACAATATGAAAAACCGCTTTACAGAGATATGTTTCTGTAAAGCGGTTTGTATTATTCGCAGCATGCTAAATATTCTGAATGCTTTCTGTTGTTTACAGGAAGCTTCTGAAGGCTCTCAGCCTACCAGTAACGAATGATTGCACGTATGGTGGCATAATTATAAGGTGAAACTTTAATGCCGCCCTGAGGGTACGCTGCGCTGTTGGATGCGTGTACAATTTTGCCGTCTCCTATGTAAATGCCCACATGGGAGATGGGTGAGTAATAAAATACCAGGTCGCCAGGCTGAATGTTGTTGACAGAAATAACCTTGGCTGCGGCATATTTCGTTGTAGTACCGTCGTATCCCAGTGCCTGCTGATCTGCAGTGCGGGGGATATTGATGCCGAAGTGTTTCATAACAGACTGTGTGAATCCGGAGCAGTCAGCACCATTTGTGAGGCTGGTGCCTCCATAGAGGTATGGATTTCCGATAAACTGCTGTGCGTAGGCGGCTATCTTAGCACCCAGTGCCAGGTCGGAATTTAAGGTATCCTCATCGGTCATATAGCCATTCTCATCGAAATAGTAATAAACGTTGTCGATGATCACGGTCTGATTCTTGATCATTTCTCCTGTACTTGGGAGGAAATAGAAAGTGGCGACCGAGTTGTTGTACCATCCGGTTACCATGACACCATTCCGGTTAAAAAGATAAGTCTTTTTATTGATGGTAACGATGCCGGTGGCTTTTGTACCATCCTTTTTGAAATAATAGGTTTCCTCTCCGATTTTCAGCTTCTGATTTACGATACGGGCACCATCATCACCTACATAATATTCACCGACCCACTGGTTTTTTACCATCACGCCTTTTTCATTCATGTAGTAATATTTGCCTCCGGAGGTGACCCATTGGCTTATGACTTTCTGATAATTGGAATCCAGAAAATAGGTTTTATTTTTATTGGTCCACAGGCCGGTGGAACGTGTTTTGCCGGTGCGGTAGCCGTTTTTGTTGACGTAGTACCGGCCAACCCAGGTTTTCGCGGCCATCTGCCCATTGGACTGCAGATAACGTCCGCCCACCCACTGATCTGTGATCATTTTGCCATTTGAATTAAAGTAGTATTTTTTGGATTCGATACTGGCCCAGCCGGTTACCATCTTTCCGGTTTTGTTGCTGAAATAATAAGTATCCGTGCCGATCTGTGCAAAACCATATACACGTTCTCCGGCAGCATTGACATAATACTTTTTGCTGATCAGCTTGTCTGTGTACATCCTGCCCTTCTTGGAAAAGTAATAGTATTTGCCTTTGATTTTTTTCCAGCCGGAGGCAGCGCTGCCGTCAGATGTAAAATAATAGGTGTACTTTCCTATTTTCTGCCAGCCTTTTGCCATGAGGCCGGAATCCGGAAGAAAATAATAGTATTTTTTATTCCATTTTAACCAGCCGCTGACACGTTCTCCGGTCTCCGGATCCATGTAATAGGTATTTTCACGAATACGCAGCCAGCCTTTGGCAAGATTTCCTTTGTAATCGTAATAGTAGTACTTGTCATCCTGTATGATCCATTTGCTGGTTGTGTCGGTTACACCGGGAACGGAAATGGATTCGTCTCCATTTGCAGGATCCAGAATGATATTTCCGTTTGCATCTACCGTGTATATACCCTGAGAAGTCTGGACCGTTGTATTTACGGCCATGGAACCGTCGGAGGTAAGATAATAGCCATCTACCCATCGATTCTTTACAAGCCGGCCTTTTGTATCAAAATAATACCATTTTTTGCTGATCAGCTTCCATCCGGTCGCGGCATACTTGTTGTTGTTAAAATAGTAAGTATATTTACCTATCGTCTTCCAGCCCACAGCGTAACCAGGGGAGGAACTGATGGTATACCAGCGCCCATAGGAATCTGCTTTCCACTTTGCCTCAGACTGTACCGATGGACCGAAAATGCCCAAGGTGGCAGTCAGAGCCATAGCGATGATAATCTGTTTTTTCATAAACAGCTCCTTTTTGATCAGTGCTGTCTGTCTAAAAAGATAAACGAAACAGCTTGTTTGAAACAATGTTAAAAATATTACAAAAATGTTACGTTACAATAGAATTTTACAGGATTTTAATGGGAAAGTCAATACAAAAAACAGACCGACCAGTATTTACCAACCGGTCGGTCTGCTTTCTCTTAAGTTTTTTTTGTCTGCATTTTTTTAATCACCTTCAGGCGCGTAAACTCTTCACGTTCCTTTTCTTCCAGTGCATTCTGGATATCTATGGTCAATTCTGTGTAACGCGGGATGGTGATGTTTTTCAGTGCATTGGCACGTTTTTGTGTTTTTTTGATGTTGTTTGCCAGCCGATAAGCCGAGTTTTCAATCATGGAAAGCCGTATCGTCAGCTGTTTCACTTTTTCAAAAGCGGCCTTCGCCTGATCCAGTGCCACATTTGTGCTGTAGTAGGCGTAGGTTGGCAGTGTCACTCTGGTATCTGCCTCTACAAGAGGGATTTCGGTACCCATGATGCTTCGTGTACGGATGCGAATGGAGTTTTCTACCGGAACGGAGTAGGATATTTCTTCTACCAGGCTGATGCCAAGCTTGATGTTGGCTTTCTGGAGAGCTGCATATGCCATACGGAAAGTTTTGTCGATGTCTTTCTGTATATCTTCCGCCTGTTCAATCAGACTCATCAGCTCGCGTATCAGGATGTTTCTTTTCTTATCCATCAGCACATATCCCTGTTTAGCCAGTGCCAGTGAATTTTTGGCGAGAATTAAATTACCTTTTGTAGGAAAGGTATTCGGATCCATAGGCTCACCTCGATTCTTTGTAGTACTTGTCCAGAATCTTTGTATCGACACGATCCAGTTCTTCTCTTGGCAGCATACCTAAAAGCTTCCAGCCAAGATCCAGTGTTTCCGTGATCGTACGGTTTTCACCTTCACCCTGGCCCACAAAGATTTTTTCAAATTCCTGACCAAATTTCAGGTAGGTTTTGTCCAGCGGAGAAAGTTCATCCTCACCGATAACCGATGCAAGTGCTCTGGCATCTCCTACTTTTGCGTAGCAGGAGAACAGCTGGTTTGCTACATCCTGATGGTCTTCTCTTGTATAACCGGTGCCGATACCGTCCTTCATCAGACGTGAAAGAGAAGGAAGAACGCTGATTGGCGGGTATACACCCTGGCCATGAAGCTGACGGTCCAGAACGATCTGCCCTTCTGTGATGTAGCCGGTCAGGTCAGGAATCGGATGTGTAATATCGTCATTTGGCATGGTCAGAATCGGGATCTGTGTGACGGATCCCTCCACACCCTGTACAATACCGGCTCGTTCGTAAATGGTAGCCAGTTCGCTGTACAGATATCCGGGGTAGCCTTTACGGGAAGGAATTTCGCCTTTGGAAGAGGAAACCTCGCGCATTGCTTCTGCAAAGGATGTCATATCAGTCAGGATGACCAGGATATGCATGCCTTTTTCAAAGGCAAGGTATTCAGCGGCAGTCAGAGCCACCTTGGGAGTGATCAGACGTTCCACAACCGGGTCGTTTGCCAGATTCAGATACATGACTACATGGTCGGAAACACCGCTTTCCTCAAAGGTTTTGCGGAAAAATTCGGCTACGTCGTATTTTACACCCATAGCGGCGAAAACGATGGCAAATTTCTCATCGGAGTCTTCCCCAAGAGAAGCCTGTTTTACGATCTGGGCTGCAAGGCGGTCATGAGGCAGGCCATTTCCGGAAAAAATCGGCAGCTTCTGACCGCGAATGAGGGTGGTCAGACCGTCAATGGCGGAAATACCAGTACGGATGTAGTTACGCGGGTATTCACGTGTAACCGGGTTCAGCGGCAGTCCGTTGACATTGATATGGGCTTCCGGATAGATTTCCCCAAGGTCGTCAATGGGTTCGCCGATACCGTTAAAGGTACGTCCAAGGATATCCGAAGAGACAGCCAGTTCCATGGGATGGCCGGTCAATTTGGTATGCGTGTTCTTTAAGGACATCCCTTCGTTTCCTTCAAATACCTGGATAACGGCCTTATCTTCGTAAAGCTCAATGATACGGCCAAGCTTTTTTTCTTTTTCGTTTACAACAATTTCTACGATCTCTTCAAAAGACGCATTCTGAACGCCTTCCAGAACGACCAGAGGGCCGTTGATTTCGCTCAGGCCTAAATATTCAATTGACATTTATTTTCCCTCCTATGCGTTCTTTTCCAGAACTTCGTCATAGAAACGGTCTACCTCTTTGCGGTAGTCCTCAAACATATCCAGACGGTCGTTCGGAACATCGTATTTTACAGAAATAATTCGTTCGAAAATATTGCTTTCTTTCAGAATGGACATGGGCATTCCCATGGTTACGAGAGACTTTGCCTTTTTGTTCAGGTAAAGAATCAGATCCATCATCAGGAACTGTTTGCGGATGGGCACGCAGGTGTCTTCTTTGTGGAAGGCATTCTGCTGCAGGAAGCCAAGGCGGATGACTCTTGCAATTTCCAGTGTCAGCTTTTGGTCATCCGGGAGTACATCGCTTCCGATCAGCTTTACGATCTCCATCAGACTGCTTTCCTGGTTTAAGATGGTCATGATCTGATTTCGTTCATCAATAAAGTTTTTGTCCGCATTGTCACGGTACCAGGGAGCAAGGTCGTTTACATATTCGCTGTAGCTGGTCAGCCAGTGGATAGCCGGAAAGTGTCTTGCATAAGCCAGGGATTTATCCAATCCCCAGAAACAGCGAACGAAACGCTTGGTGTTTTGTGTCACCGGTTCGGAGAAATCGCCGCCCTGCGGAGATACGGCTCCGATGATGGAGACACTGCCCTCTGTGCCGTTTAAATTCTGCATCAGACCGGAACGCTCGTAAAATGCAGACAGGCGGGAGGCCAGATAAGCCGGGAAGCCTTCTTCGGCGGGCATTTCCTCCAGACGTCCGGAGAGCTCTCGCAGAGCTTCTGCCCAACGTGAGGTGGAGTCTGCCATGATCGCCACATCATAACCCATATCACGGTAATACTCTGCCAGTGTAATACCAGTATAAATAGATGCCTCACGGGCCGCTACAGGCATATTGGATGTATTTGCAATCAGAGTAGTACGATCCATCAGAGGTTTACCGCTTCTTGGATCCGTCAGCTGGGAGAATTCCTCCAGAACCTGTGTCATTTCATTTCCACGCTCACCGCAGCCGATATAAATGATGATATCTGCGTTTGACCATTTGGCAATCTGATGCTGTGTCATGGTTTTACCAGTACCGAAACCGCCTGGGATAGCTGCTGTTCCGCCTTTGGCAATGGGGAATAGTGTATCCAGGATACGTTGCCCGGTAATCAGCGGTTTGCTGGCTGCAAATCTGGCAGCAGTGGGACGCGGAACACGAATCGGCCATTTCTGGCACAGGGTCAGATGTTTTTCTTCTCCGCGATCTGTCTGGAGTGTTACGATGGGATCGTGAATGGTATATTCCCCATCCATGGCAACCTCCATAACAACACCGGAAATATCCGGCGGAACCATGGATTTGTGTACAATAGCCTGTGTTTCCTGAACCTCAGCAATGATCGTGCCTCCGGTTACCACATCGCCCGGTTTTACCGTGATGTGCGTGACCCATTTTTTCGTGCCGTCAAGGGAGTCTACGCTGACGCCGCGGCTGATATATTTGCCGGAGGATTTGGCGATCTCGCTTAAGGGACGCTCGATACCATCGAAAATATTGTTCAGTATACCAGGTCCAAGTGTTACAGAAATGGCATCACCGGTTGCCACCACCGGGTCACCCGGACGAAGTCCGGTGGTTTCCTCGAATACCTGGATTGTTGTCATATCGCTGGTCAGTCGGATGACTTCGCCTACCAGACGTTCTTTGCCCACGTAGACCATTTCTGCCATCTGAAATCCGGTGTTTCCTTTCAGGTATACAACAGGACCATTGATACCGTAAATATTACCTGTCTTATGCATGTGCAGCACCTCCGTCGAATTTGAACTCTGCATGTGCCTTTGCCAGTTTTGTGGCAAAGGAATTGTCAATCAGGATATGACGATCCTGAAGGACTGCTCTGGTACCGCCCATAAAAGAATATTGAGAAACGGTAATCGGGGCACCTGTTGCGGCCATAAGACTCGAACGTTTATCGGAGTCAGCCGGGTCAATGTAAAGAATTACTTTGTCAGAAGCAGCTTCTTTCTGGATGCCACGGATCTGCCGGATCAGCATCTGCTCATATTCCGGTGTCATCATGAACTTTTCCAGTTCCTCTTTTATCTCGACAAAAAGCTTTTCTTTTAATTCATTATGCTTCTGGGTGATTTTGCGCTTAATCTTAAGCTGCTCCTTGGAAAGTGTTATGTTGTTTTCCCGTTTTAGACTGTCACTCTCGGTTTTGAGCTGAAGCTCGGCCTGGCGTGTAATGGTTTCTCTGTGCTCGGCTTCCAGCTTTGCAAGGTTTGCCGTATATTCTTCAATCATGGCAGCAGCCTGCTGTCTTGCCTGTTCCAGTGTAGATTCTTCAAAATATTCCAGCTTTTCTTCTGTCGTCAAAATATCACCTTCTTTTACGATTTCGTGTGGTTATTCCGAAAAGGAAATTTCGTTTTGGATGCTACAGTTTAATGCCGATTGCTTCATTTACATAGGAAGTGATAAAGTCGGGTTTACGACCGGTACCGTGGCGGTCTGGAATTTCGATGATGAGAGGAAGCCTGCGGTTCAGGCGCACATCATCTATGATATCCGGAAAAGACCGTCCGAATTTTTCGGTCAGAAGTATAATGCCGACTTCCTTGTTGGCAATGGCATTTTCCAGTGCTTCCCGGAGTTCTGTGCGTTCATGTACTACGCAACCCTCCACACCTGCCAGGCGCATGCCGGTAAGTGTGTCCACATTATCACTGATCAGATACATTTTCATAGGTTTGCCTCCTGTAAGGCAGTCCGGACAGGACATGTGTCCTGTCTGGAACCGTAATGCAGCAAAAAGCTGTGTTTTTCATTAAAGTTTACCAAGGATCATAAAGGAGATAATCAGACCGTACAGAGCAATACCTTCGGCCATGGCTACGAAGATCATGGATTTACCGAAGATACTGCCGTCCTCACTGATGGCGCCAAGAGCAGAGCTTGCAGCGTTTGCAACGGCGATACCACCACCGATGCAGGAAAGGCCGGTTACCAGTGCAGCTGCCAGATAACCCATACCGGCTGCCAGACCGCTCTGTGCAGCTGTTGTGCTCTCTTCTGCAGCCAATGCTACAGAACCATCACCTGTGAAAATCATGATAACAGCCAGTGCCATGGTGCCAAAGAAGAAAAAGCAGTTCAGCCCCAGTGTGGTTTTGAAACGTCCTCTGTTTTTCTCACCGATTAAAAATGCTGCAGTTGGGACAACGATGCTGAGAATCAGTGCTGCGATAAAAATGAATTTTGTAGTAGTTGACATAATCATTTCCTCCTTAATCATTCAATATTCTGATGATACCAGGGTTAAAAGTTTTTGCCCCCCTGATACCTACGGATTTCTCTGCGTTTCACGCTCACGAAATCCTGAAAACATTCGAAATCCGCTCATTTTTCTGCGAAAATACTGGTTTTTGTACTTATACTGATTTTTTGATAAACGGTTTGAATGGATGGCCGTCACCTTTATAAAAACGGCTGAACATTTCGTAATATTCCAGACGAAGTACCTGGATACCTACGATCAGACCCTCCATTGCGCATACGAACACATTTCCAAGTACGATCACGATCCAGTTTGGGGATCCTGATTCTGCACCGGCCAGCATCAGTACGACTTCCATCATAGCAGCATGGCTGACAGCAAATGCACCGATACGGACGAAAGAAAGTGTATTGGAAAAATAACTTAAAAGTACTTCAAACAGCTCGAAAAATGCGGTTACCAGAAACATGGCTTTTTCTTTTGGCATGGCATCTGCTTTCTTTTCTACCAGCTTGGTCAGTGGCTCCTTGAATCCGATCAGGATCAGAGGAACAACAAACATGACGATCAGCACACCGGCTGCAGGAAGTGTATGACCTGTCATAAACAGGAAGACGACCGCAACAATGGCACCGTAAAATACAATGCCGGCAATGCCGTTTGTATCAAAAATCATATTTCCGATATTTTTAGACCGAACGGCGTTCACAATATGCAGAATCATGGTAGTAAGAATCAGAAACATACCAAATGCAATTGCCACAACAAAAGCGGTATTCATGCTTCCGATAAACGGAAGTGTGGTCATAGCTGTTTTTGGATGCATCCACAGAGCAGGAATCACATCCTCGAAGCCGAAGAAACTGCCAAAGAGGAAGCCGAAAATGGTAGAAAAAATACCAGCGCGGCTGATACAGGCAGCAAGCTCCATTTTTTTGAATTTATAAAGCAGCGCTCCGCCAATCACCAGGCAAAGACCCTGTCCAACATCTCCGAACATGGCACCGAAAATAAAGGAATAAGTCAGCGCTACAAAAATAGTGGGATCCAGTTCATTGTAGGCTGGAAGACCATACATGCGGACAAACATCTCAAAAGGACGGAACAGCCGGGGATTTTTCAGTTTGGTAGGAGGCATCAGCTCGCTGTTGGTCTGTTCATCGTTGTCTTCGATGATACAGTATACGTTTTTATCATTGGCGATATCCTTTTTAAACAGATCGGCATCCTTTTCTGTCATCCAGCCGCAGAGAATGTAAAAAGACTGCTTCTCTTCCTTTGTACATGCGGCAAGTTTACGGACATCAAAGTTTGAAGAAAGCGATTTAAATTTATCCCTTGCCAGAAGAATCTTATCGCGGTATTCGGCGAGAATTTTGGCACCCTCTTTCTGGCAGTCTTCTATTTGCCGGGTCAGACTGTGAATATCAGACTGGAGTTTGGAACCGACCTCCTGCGGAATTCCTTCATATTCGTCCGGCAAATGAATGCGCTCAAAGTGAAGGGAAGAAAATACGGCATCAATTTTGAATGCATGGTTTGCCGGTACAAAATAAATGCCCCAGACATACTGATCATCGGCACTGCAACGATAAAATACTGTGTCCAGGTTTTCATAAACATAGTGTTCCAGTTTCTTGTAGTAATCGTGTGCAATTTTACCGAATCGGTACTTGATAAATTTAAACTGCAATACGCTGTGGATGTCAAAATTGAAGCCAAGGAACGGTTTCAAACGTTCGTAAGAACCCTTCAGCTGTTCTCTTTTTTCTTCCAGGGAAGCTGTCTGTGCGCGAACATCTGAAAACTTTGTGCCCAGTGTATCCAGCAGTTCGGAAGCCTCCTCAATGGAAATGCTTCCGGATGGAGTGTCCGTCGGATTTCCAAGAAGTGTGACAAATTCTTCTGCTTTTGCCAGCTTATCTTTATATGGGTTGATTTCGATAAAAGGACGGAGCGATTTTACAGTTTTCAGTTCCGACAGAGCATTTTCCAGGTGAATTTCATATTTTGATAAATAGTCGTTCACCACATGGTCGATGTCTTCCTTTGGACCGGTAATACTCAGAAATTTCATTTTCTCAATCAACGATTACACCCCCTTTTTAGATTTGAAATATAATTTTGAGTTTCACTGGAGGGCAGACCGTATCGGATGCATTCCAGCGTGGTGGTCAGATCATCCACTTCATGTTCCTTTTCATAAAGATAGGAAATAATAACAGCAATTGAAAATGGATCTTCTCTTGCATTTTTACGCTGAATCTGGTAACGGATCTGATAGTACGCTTCATCCAGGGAAAGTTTGGATTCTTCCGGATAGTGTCGGCCATAATAGGTGTGTTTAATGGCGGCACTCAGGTCATCCATCGTAGGTGCTTCGACCATATTTCGGATTTCCCAGGGCTGCAGATGATATTGGACATCGATCAGATGCGCATAGACATCAGCGTTGCTCATATTGTAGAAATGTTTGGAACGGTATATCCAGCGGATGTTCAGCAGATCCATCTTTACTCCGTAATCCTCCATAAAGATCTTTTCCTCGGATCGTGTAAGAACTTTTTTTCGCCCTTCCCAGAACCATTTGAAATAGCAAAGATCCAGTGCCATTTCGTAGTCCCAGAGTGTGGGATCCGAAAGATCAGAGAGGAGAATCAGGGGTTTGTAATAGATACTGCCCTTTAAAATGTTCACAAACTCTTCCAGCGTCTTACAGTTTGAGAGAGCGGCCAGGTCAAGATCGGAATGTTTTTCAAAAAAATCTTTGAAAATAGACAGATCCAGCTTTACATCCCGGTGGTCGAAAACCATGCGCATGCAGGTTTTCAGAAGTCCGATCTCGTATCTGCGGAAATATAAATCCAGAATCTTGCGCTGATGTACCGTTGCAAAACGATAAATTTTCTGGAAATCCATGTAGATAGCATTTGTGAGCATTTTTTCAATTTCACCGCGGTGCAGAGAGGTTTCATCGGAATCTTTAAAAATTTTGGAATATGCAGATTTGGTTTTTAAAAATCCGATCGCCTCGCTGACTGAGGTCAGGGAAGCCAGGTGCTGAAAATCCTTTGCGGTTAAAAGCTTTCTTCGCATTCCGCGTATCTTGGTTGCCGTACCGCTGTAAGCTAACAGATTTCCCATAATGTTACTCCTCAATCATTTTTTCCATTATTTCGGCAGCAAGCTTTTTATGGTTCATTTCATAATCATTTTCTATGGAACGAATCGCGTACTCGGTAGCTGTCTGTAGGTCTGTAAGATTTTTTTGCATTTCATCATTTAATCTGGAACGAATCAGATCGAGTTGCTTTCGAGTGGCTTTTTCCGTTTCTTCATCAAATGCCTGAATGCGCTCGTTCATCTGTTGCTCCAGCTCCTTCTTCTCATTATCAGCAGCTTTGATGATTTTAACTGCGGAAGCCTCGATGGAAGACAGACGTGAAATGACAAGATCCATATGCATCCCTCCTTCATTATATGATGTGCTGCAGTCTGATTTTATAAACTGCAGAAGCGATAACAATGGTATTTTGGATGAATCCAGGATTCTGTTGTTATCTGTCGGATGAAATCAAATGTTTCCCTGGTTTTCCTCCAACAGCTTTTATTATACACGATTCTATTGTGTTTTCTATATGCATTTTTCTCAAAAATGAACAATTTTCGTTCGGATTGTTTTGCACTTTATCATGTGTTATGTTAAAATCGGTATACCGAAAAATTGGATATTGCAGGAGAGGAGAAAGGCAGATGCGTTTACGTAATATACCAGGTGCAGGAGAAGTGATTGAAAACAGTGAGTGGGTCATAAAGGAACCATCCAGCCATAAGGGAGGCTGGCGACAGGTGTTTGGAAATGAAAATCCCATACAGATCGAAGTGGGAATGGGAAAAGGACAGTTTATCACAGAGATGGCACGGAGAAATTCGGATATCAATTATATTGGTATTGAGCGTTATACCAGCGTGCTGCTGAGAGCCGTACAAAAGAGGGAAAAACTGGAAGAGAATATTCCCAATCTTCTTTATCTTTGCATGGATGCGAAGGAACTGCCGGATGTCTTTGCGAAAAATGAGGTGGAAAAGATATACCTGAATTTTTCGGATCCCTGGCCAAAGGATCGCCATGCGAAACGCAGACTTCCTTCCAAGGAATTTCTGGCAAGGTATGATCAGATTTTATCTGAGGATGGTCAGGTGGAATTTAAGACAGATAATCGAGGGCTGTTTGAGTTTGCCCTGGAGCAGCGGGAAATTGCAGGATGGGAGCTTGCAGCATGTACGTTTGATCTTCATCACGACGAAGAGATGGGTAAAGGAAATGTGATGACGGAATATGAGGAGAAATTTTCCGGTATGGGAAACCCCATTTATAAAATGATCCTGTGCAGGCAGGAATCCTGACCTTTTGACGCTCTGATACCTACGGATTTCTCCGCGTTTCACGCTCACGAAATCCTGAAAACATTCGAAATCCGCTCATTTTTCTACGAAAAATGGCT
>JALEJP010000033.1 GCA_022769625.1 Lachnospiraceae bacterium
GAGGGATGCCGGCGTATTCTCACCGAAATATTTCGATCCGGATCCATATATGGCGCTGATGGATGAAAGTCATTATGTTTATAAAATAGAAAATCGTTAAAACAAGTGAGGATAGACCATGGGAATTAAAATACCAATTGAAACCTCTGCCAGACATATCCATCTGGCAGAACAAGATTTTAAAATACTGTTTGGAGAAGATGCCGAAATGACCTCCAAAAAGGAGCTGAGTCAGCCCGGCCAGTTTCTCACCGGCGAGCGTGTCTCCGTCATCGGCCCCAAAGGCTGCTTTGAACATATGGCAATCCTGGGACCCTATCGAAAGGAAAGTCAGGTAGAAATCTCTGTTACAGACGCAAGAAAACTTGGAATTCCCTCGGTTATCCGCCAGTCCGGTGATCTCGAGGGCTCCCCGGGCTGTATTCTGAAAGGGCCAAAGGGCAGCATTGAACTGCCGCGCGGCGTGATCGTGGCAAAACGTCACATTCATATGACTCCCAGTGATGCGATCCGCCTGCATGTAAAAGACAACGACAGCGTATTTGTACTCACAAAAAGCTATGAACGCGCTCTTATATATGCAGATGTCGTCGTTCGTGTCCACAAAAACTATCGTCTCGCCATGCATGTGGACACCGATGAATCCAATGCCTTCGCAAATGACACCGAGCCCTTCGGTGTCATCATCCGCCTTCTGGAGGATATGGACAGCTATGACATCAATCAGTGGATGGACGATATCTTAAACGGCATCCACCGTTAAAAAATGCGCGGTACCATATGGGAACACACATTTCCGTTACGGTACCGCGCATTTTTCAGAATCAAACCGTTTCTTAAAACAGCATATTCAGGAACCCTATTACAAAGCCGATCAGCGCTCCAAGATTTACCACAACACCAAGTTCATTTTTCATAACGGATAAAACCAGTGCCTCCAGCTCTGCTGCATCCATTCCATTAATCTTCTCCTCCACAATCTCCGCAATCGGAAACATGGATACAATATCATCTGCTCTGGAATTGACCGTCTCCCGGTAAATCTTTTCTGCCAGTATACTTATCACATTTTTTGTAATGCCGATTCCTTCTGCCAGTTTGCGGATGTTTTTTTCTTCCAGTTCATCCAGCTCCTGTACAGCCAGCAATTTTATTTTTTCCTGGCCATCCGTCTGGATATATTCCGCAATCTTTCCGCCGATCATACCGGCAATCTGAGAAATCATCTCATCCTTTACAAACATGGCAAGCATCGTACCGGCAACACGCTGTTTTACCGCCGCTGCTCCTTCTTCCGCCACGATACTTCCCACGTCCATACGAAGAAGGCCTTCGGTAACCTTTGTAGTAAGCACTTCTGCCAGTTCTTCCTTCTTCCTGGTATATTCCTCTTCCTCCACAAATTCTGACATCAGGTTCTTTACCGAACCGTCCATATATCCTTCTGCTGCATCCGCGATGCCAAGAGCTACCTTATGCCCAGTCTCATCATCCAGCAGAACCTTTTTCAGATCATCCTTGCCAAGCAATGATTTCTCCACCGCAGCTCCCACTACCTTTGCAAGCTCTTTTTTTCTCTTTGGAATCACTCCCGGCGTAAACGGCAGTGTAAATTTTCCAATCCGAATAGGTTTTAACGGGCGAAACAGCATCTTCACCGCCACATAATTTGTACAGTATCCAATGACCGCACCAATCGCAGGACCTGCAAGTATCTGTATCCAGTTCATTCCTTTTCCTTCTTTCATCCAATGTAATGATCAGAACTGTATCATAACGCAGAATCCTTCATTCGTCAAATACTGAAATCCCCCTTCTCAACAACAGGAATTCAACTCTGTTCTTTCCTGCTGCTGCAAAATTATTAGCTTTTATCCACCCTGCAAATCACTGATATCATACCTGGAAAGATAAAACCTTATATTTATAATAATTTATTATCGGAAAGATTACAAGCAAATAACCCAAAAAAGAAAGCCTTTAAATACCGATTTCTCAGTATTTAAAGACTTTGTTTCTGCCTATCTATAACCGCTGACTATTGATTAGTCCTGAACGTAAGGCATCAGAGCAATATGACGTGCTCTCTTGATTGCTACGGTAAGAGCTCTCTGATGTTTTGCACAGTTGCCTGTGATTCTTCTCGGAAGGATTTTGCCTCTCTCAGATACGTATCTCTTCAGCTTGTTAACGTCCTTGTAATCGATCTCGTTATTTTCTTTACCGCAGAAAACACAGACTTTTTTTCTTCTGCGTCCGCCTCTTCTCTTCATCGGAGAATCTGGTCTTTCAGATTTATTGTAAGCCATAGCTGTAAACCTCCTTTAATTCATTTTAGTTAAACGGTAATTCTTCATCAATACCGTCAGGAATATTCATAAATCCATCGCCGCTTGCTGCACTTGGCGCTGGTCTTGCAGGTGCCGGAGCAGACGCATAACTGCTTCCTCCTGCCTGAGACGCTGCTTTGCTCTCAGCAAATTCCTGATCCTCAACCACTACATCTGTAGTGTAAACCTTATTTCCATCTCTGTTTGTGTAACTGCCTGTCTGAATACGTCCGGTAACCAGAACCTTCAGACCCTGATGAAAATACTTCTCAGCAAATTCGGCGCTCCTGCCAAATGCCACACAACTGATAAAATCTGCGGTCGCTTCGCCGTCGCGTCTGCCAAATCTGCGGTCTACAGCCAATGTATATCTTGCAACTGATGTGCCGCTCTCCCCTGCGGAATAACGAACATCCGGATCCCTGGTCAAACGTCCCATTAAAATAACTTTATTCATGCTAAATCTCCTTATTTATGCTTCCTGTCTTACGCATAAATATCTGATAACATTCTCCATGATACGGACATGTCTTTCAATCTCCGCCGGAGCAGTAGCATCAGCTTCGAACTGAATGAAATAGTAATATCCTTCTTTCATTTTCTGAATTTCGTAAGCTAATCTCTTCTTACCCCATTCGTCAACGTTTGTAATTGTACCGCCGTAACGTACAACATACTCTTTTACTTTCTCTACAGTTGCTACTCTTGCGTCATCCTCAATCTTTGCGTTGACAACAACTGCTAATTCGTACTTGTTCATGCTCTTCGCACCTCCTTATGGTCTCTGGCCCCCCGGCTTCCTGGGGAGCAAGGAAATTAATGTTTACTTTCAGCGGTCATTTTGACCGCTCACAATTGGTAATTGTATCATAGTTTTTTGCCTCAGGCAAGTTCTTTTTATCCTGAAATTTCGATTTATGTTTATGGAAACATTCCGTCACAGCCATAAAACCAACCGTCTGTGTCAGTCCAGATAATCTGAGATCACTGCCCATATGGATGCTCTCTCAAACCCAAGCTTCCAGGCTGCTGCACCTGCCAGATCATATTCTTTTACAAGTTTCATCTTTTCTTCGATGGAAGCCTCGTTTTCCAGCCATATCTGACAGAAATTTCCTTCTCCGTCCGTGAATTCAGCATACTCCTGAGAGGTATCCTGACTCCAGCCAGCCTCCACCTGATATTCTGCCAGCTTTTCATCTGCCGTATTCATACCGATTGCCTCACTGCTTACCTCTCCGGACGGACTGGTTTTCCAAAGTCTCGTATAAAACGGAATACCGCTTATGATCTTATCCTTCGGAACCTCCTGAAGGGTTCCTGTGATACCATCCCTTTCAAAAGAGAGAGAGGCCACCGATCCCGGATCAGATCCTACGTAATGTTCATCATATCCCATAACGATCACATAATCCACCACCTCACCAAGGGCAGCCCTGTTGTAGTGTGCATTAAAATCATATGGAGGCGGAACATCCACAGAAAGCACCAGACTGTTATTTCTGCATTTTACTGACATTTCCCGCATAAACTGTACATAACTTTCCGATGCTTCCTCCTTTAATGCTTCTATATCAATATTAATACCGTCCATCTGACAGTTCACAGCCTCTGTGATCAGCCGATCCTCTAGTTTCTCTCTGGATGCTGTGTTTCCAAGTACAGTAACCGTATCAATATCTGCACTGAAGTTATCCAGAAGTCCCCATACCTCCATACCCTTTTCATGTGCCAGAGCTACATACCCTTCACTTGCCAGGGATGTGATATCTCCATCATTGGTACTGATGGAAAACCAGGTAGGTGAAATAACATTAACACCTGTTACATCCTGAATATCCATCTCCAAAGCCTGATTTGACTCCTGACTGCTGATCTGATGCCAGATCAGATTGATGTCATAATCTTTATGGATACTGGTATATACGATCTCATCAAAATCATGTGTTGTTTCCTGCTCATAAGTATCATTCAGAGCTTTTTTCCTCACATAACCAATGTAACCGTCAGCAGTCAAAACTTTCATCCATTCTTCCGTCTGTTCAAGCACAGTGACTTTATCTCCTGGGGTTACTTTTGTTAAAACAGGACTTTTAATTCCGCCTTCTGTACGCACATTCTCCTCTTTTTTTACATCAGCGTACGTTTTGGTTCCCCACTGATTATTCAAAATAATACGCAGTGGTTCCTCGATGATCGTATATTCAAGATTGGTATACTGCTGTATAAAGTCAAGCGCAATATAAAGCTCTGATTCCTGCAAAAGCACAATCTGATAGGGCATCGTTCCATTTCCGGTCAGCGTGGTGTATGCCGCACTGTCATATGGAATTTTGATGATATCAGTTGCTGTGGTGAGAATCATCTGATTTTCCTGTTCGTCACAGTAAAAATGATCATTCAGACTGTCCTTTACTGTCTCATACTCAATATACGCAGTCCCATCCTTTACCAGTGCTTTGTTCTGTACCACATGATCCGGCATAACAATGGCTGCATCCCCTTCACCTGTCACGCCAAAGTATACCGCCGGATCCATCACTTCCCTGGATGGTATGTATCTGTCCACAACTTTCCATGCCACGCCGGTGACTGCCACAAGAAGAATCAGAATAACTGCAATCCCGACAGGCCCTGCTTTTTTCTTCATTCACTGTACCTCCCATACCCTTATTAACTGTTTCTACAGAATCCATGCAACTGCACAATAGGAATATCCGCGGATCCCAAAGTCATGCTTTTTCATGCAGGCATGAACAGCATGACCTTCTGACCCTGGTATCATTATAACATATATTTATGAATGAAAGATGACCTAATTTGCATTTTTCGTAATCATTCGACCAGTTTTTGTTATTATTTACAAATCATGATGTTGATTTTTCCTTTGGCTCAAATCATCTGCAAATAAAATATTTTCTGTACTATGGGGGATAGTGTCATAAGGCTTATTTTTTTATTTTCACATGGTCAAATCCGATTCCTATAATGCCTTTGTCATCATCACACACAAAATCTCTCATATATTCGCCTTCCTCGCAGATCATACAGTGATGTACGATATCAGACGGTGTACTCGGCTCTCCATTCAGCCACAGCTTCATGCCGGCTTTTGCATATGCCTTTAATTCTTTGTGCAGTTGATGCTTCCGCTTTTTTCTGTCACCTATAGCTCCACCTCCTTTTTCTCTGTTCCATATCGGTATAAAACCAGAAACACAGAACATACTATGTGAGCAAAATAACTTCGTATCCTAATTGCGGAAGGTACAATGAATGATTAACAGAACAAATCGCGTCTTACGAATTTTGTTCGTTCGTAACAGTAGAAATCATGCTCTGCAGGATTCTATTGTCATGAATAAAAATGGGAATAATGCGAAGAATTTCGCACAGGAATAAAAATATAAAGATAGAACGGGCTGCACACACAACTCCTGCGCAGGCCACAGCTTTATGTTATATACGCTGTTATTTTGTTCTCACATTGGTTATTATATATTATAAGTGCATATATTGCAAGTGTTTTTTACATTCTTTTTATAAATTTCATTTAATTTACTGTAGCAATTTTCTTTGCTTTCTGATACTATGTGGGTAGTAATATAATAGAATAGCTGTATTCGGAATCTGTACTTTCCGGCAGCACGGCCTATAAAGCCATAGTTTTTCCTGTACTTTTGTTACAGAGATGTCATATGAGATAGGATGTGAAGATATGAAAATAGAGAAAATCAACGATAATCAGATTCGCTGCACACTTACACGCGAAGATCTGGCAGACCGAAAGATCAAGCTCAGTGAACTCGCCTACGGCACAGACAAAGCGAAACTTCTGTTCCGCGACATGATGCAGCAGGCCGCATATGAATTTGGTTTCGAGGCAAATGACATTCCTCTGATGATAGAAGCTATCCCGATTTCTCCCGATTCCGTGATATTGATTGTTACGAAAGTTGAGGATCCGGAAGAACTCGATACACGTTTTGCAAAATTTTCACCATCTGCCGGAGAGGACAGCGAAACTGCCGCTCCGCCCGCTCCTTCACGGTTGGAAGGGGCAGACGATATTTTAAATCTGTTCAACAAGATACGCGAAGCGCATAAGATGGCCGCTGATGCAGCTGCACCTGCATCCAAAGAGGAAAAAGAAACGCAGCCATTTAACCTGACCAGACTGTACCGTTTCCGGGATCTGGATACTGTGATCCGGGCAGCTCACGTATTGCAGAATTCCTACAGTGGATATAACAGTCTCTACAAAAACGCAGAAGGGCATGAGTATCTGCTGACTATCAGCAAATCCGCTCATACTCCGGAAGAATTCAATAAAATTTGCAACATGCTTTCCGAATATGCCGTGGGACTGAAATATACCCCTGGAAATGAGGCTTTCTTCGAAGAGCATCTGGAATGCATCGTCGCAGACGAGGCACTTCAGAAACTTGCACTTATTTAAAACAGCGACGGGATACGCTTCGCGGATCCCTGCAAAAAAGGTGTTTACCGTCAGATGCTATAGAATCTGACAGTAAACACCTTTTCTTTTACTGTGCCTGCTTACTTTCTACAAAAGCATTAACTCTTGCTACTAACAGATCCGGCTCAATTCCATGAACATATGCCGCTTCCTCGATCGTTTCCATCTGTGCTGACGGACAGCCGACACAGTGCATACCGCCTGCAACCAGAACGCCTGCCATCTCAGGATCCATTCTCAAAATATCACCGATAACCATATCCTTTGTTATTTTCTGCATAATGTTCCTCCTTTATTTTTCTGCTTCATTAATAACAATGCCACATTCAGCATCCTATAATCGAATATTTGCTGACCATTACATCATAATATGTTTTTCCTTTTTATGCAAGGTATCTTTCCTTTTGATTTTGAAAAAGAGAAACCATTTCTGTGTGTTTAATTATATACATTTTTTCGAAAGTTTTCACTTGTATATTCACGTTATATGTATTAAAATGAGTTAAAGATTCGGATTCCGAATCCATACAGAAAACACATATTACATAAGGAGGTTTTATCATGGCTTACGTTATTACAGATGAATGTGTAGCTTGCGGCACATGTGCAGATGCATGTCCGGCTGAGGCTATCAGCGAAGGCGATGGCAAATACGTTATCGATGCTGATGCTTGTCTGGATTGTGGAACCTGCGAAGGCGAATGTCCTACAGGCGCTATCGTAGCTGGCGAATAATTCTCACGAAATAAGAACATCCCCATGGATTTACGACTTCAGCCGTGCTGATTCGTTTCTATGGGGATATTTTTTGTTATTTAGAAAATGGAAACCACCTTTTCCGCAATCCTTTTTCTCTTGTAGCTGCTACCATCTGCCTGTTTTTCTGATACAATCGGATGGTTTCATCCAGCTTACGGTAACGCTCCTCCTCTTTTTCCTCACGAATCTGCATCAGAAGTTCCATCTCTTTTACAACCGTATCCGAAATCCGATTCTCAAGCTCTACATTATTCTCCTGCAGCGCCTGTTTTACCACAGCTCCAACAATCGCTTCAAACTTGCCAAGCTTGTCCAGATCCACAGATACAGGAAGCATCTCCTGTTCATCAAAACCTGGCATTTCCTCTTTTGGATCCTTTACCGCTTGTGCTGCCTCTTTCTTCTGTATTTCCGGTACCAGCAGTCGGATTGCCTTCAGCTGGAACCCTTTTTCACGCAGTTCTTTTACCTGTTTAAATAAAGAAATGGTTTTTTCGGTATAGTAACGGTGTCCCAATTCTGTCCTGCCGATCGGAATGTCCAGTTCTTCCTCCCAGTTGCGGAGTACATGTGTCTCTACTCCTACCTGTCTGGCAGCGTCAGAAATCATATATCTGGTCTCACTCATCCTTTACCCTCCAAATATTTCTAAATTACAGTTCTATTTTAACATATTCAATAAACAAAAAAAGAAAAAAATATCGCAAAAACCGACAGGAACTCTTGCTCCTGTCGGTTTTATACATCCTGCTGAAAAAACACTTTTTTCCTTTATCCAGCAGACCATTATTTTTTCAGATTTGCAAATTTAGTCAGATTTGGCAGCCATGCCAGTTCCACGGTTCCAATGGGACCGTTACGCTGCTTGGCTATGATGACTTCAGCAATATTTTTTCGATCCGAATCCTTGTTGTAGTAGTCGTCACGATACAGGAACATAACCACATCGGCATCCTGCTCAATGGCACCCGATTCACGCAGGTCAGAAAGCATCGGCCTGTGATCCGGTCTCTGTTCCACAGCACGACTGAGCTGTGACAGTGCAATAACCGGAACCTGCAGTTCTCTGGCAATCTCTTTTAAAGAACGGGAAATATCCGAAATTTCCTGCTGTCTGGAATCTGCCCTCTTGCTGCCTGTCATCAGCTGCAGGTAGTCGATCATAATAATATCCAGACCCTTTTCCATTTTATATTTTCTGCATTTGGAACGCAGTTCCGCAACCGAGATACCCGGTGTATCATCTATAATAAGATTGGATCTTCCCACAATACCCGCACCCTCGATCAGCCTCGCCCAGTCATCATCACTCAGATTACCGGTACGCAGAAGCTGGGAATCAACCTGGGACTCCAGGGCAAACAATCGGTTTACCAACTGCTCTTTTGACATCTCCAGACTGAAAATAGCAACCGTATGATTTTTCTTAAATGCCATATACTGGGCAATATTCAATACAAATGCCGTCTTTCCCATGGAAGGACGGGCCGCAATCAACACCAGATCCGATGGCTGCATACCGGTGGTTTTATAATCCAGATCAATAAATCCGGTAGGAATTCCGGTAACGCTTCCCTTATTGCGGGAGGCTGCCTCGATCCTGTCCAGAGCATTCAGGACAATGTCTTTTATTGGAACAAAATCGCTGGTGTTTCTTTTCTGTACAATATCAAAAATCTTCTTTTCCGTAGCTTCCAGGATATCCTCAAGCTTCTCTTTTCCCACATAACAGTCATTGGCAATCTCTTCATTTACCTTGATCAGCTTTCGGAGCACTGATTTTTCCTGTACGATCTGCGCATAAGATTTTACATTTGCAGAGGTCAGTGCAGAATTCAGCAAATCTCTGACAAATTCCAGACTGCTGATTTCCGGCGGCACATCCTTTTCCCGCAAACGATCCTGCAGAGTAATCAGATCCACCGGTTTTCCTTCATTATAAAGCTCCAGTATGGCTTCAAAAATGATGCCATACTGGTGCTGGTAAAAGTCTTCTCCTGAAATAATCTCAGATGCAGCTACGATCGCTTCCCGGTCCATCAGCATGGCTCCGATCACCGATTGTTCTGCCTCAACGCTGTGGGGTAATACCCGCTTGATCAGCGCCTCTTCCATACATATTCCTCCCGAACGGTCTTATCTACTGAGGTTCACAGTTTTGTTCCTGCTTTATGAAAAGCTTTTACAGGCCCTCTACAACCACCTTCAGCTCTGCCGTTACCTTCGGATGCAGCTTAATGGACACACTTGTTGTCCCTACCATTTTAATCGGTGCTGTCATCAGGATTTTCTTTTTATCAATCTCATATCCAAGCTGTGCTTTTGCCGCCTCAGCAATTTCCTTACTGGACACCGAACCAAAAACCTTTCCGCCCTCACCTACTTTTACGGAAACCTTTACCTGTGCCTGTGCAAGCTGCTCTGCAAATGACTGTGCCTGCGCAAGCTGTTCCTTTGCAACCTTCTCCTCATGTGCTTTTTTCAGCTTCAGATCATTGATATTTTTGGCGTTTGCTTCCAGCGCCAGTTTTTTGGGAAACAGCATGTTTCTCGCATATCCATCACTTACGTTTACCGTGTCACCTTTTTTCCCCAGTGCCTTTACATCTTCTATTAAAATAACTTTCATCTAAATCGCTCCTTCTTCTATCATTATCTTGATTGTATCCTTAAGCCGTTCTTTTGCTTCCTCTACTGTCACGCCATCCAGCTGGGCACCTGCAATATTCAGATGACCACCACCACCCAGACGTTCCATGATAATCTGCACGTTCACCTCATCGATGGCACGTGCACTGATATAAATGCGTTCCTTATATTCTGTAAGCACAAAAGATGCCTTGATACCTATAATATTTAACAACTCATTTGCAGCCTGCGCACCCACTACAGTAGGACTTTCCAGATCCTCGCTGGGACAGACACTGATGGCATAATATTTTTGGAATACTTCCGCATGGCGCACGGCTTCCGCTCTGGCTTTATAAGCCCCCATATCATTTCGAAACATCTTGCGAACCCGCGTCACATCCGCACCACAGCGCCGCAGAAAGGCTGCCGCTTCAAAGGTACGTACTCCTGTCTTTGCCATAAAATTGTTTGTATCGATGATAATCCCTGCATAAATACAGTCTGCTTCCTTGCCTCTCAAACGAATATCATCTGCAAAGTACTGCAGAATCTCTGCGATCATTTCACACGCCGAAGAAGCATAAGGTTCGATGTAGGACAGCACTGCATTTTTAATCACCTCACTGCTCTGACGGTGATGGTCCAGAACAACGATCGTCTTTGTCTGATTCAGGATCTGAGAACACTCTGCCATACTCGGGCGGTTCGTATCTACCACCACAACAACTGTGTCATTGTCCACGATATGCCTTGCCTCATCGTGCGTCACAAACATATCCTCCGGATATTCTTTATCATCCAGGAACAGATTTACCCAGGGCCGAATGGAACCTGTAATGTCGCTTAAAACAATATGCGCTTTTTTATCCAGAATCCTTGCCGCCCTCCAGACACCAATGGCTGCGCCAAAGGAATCAATATCTGTGATCTTATGTCCCATAATAACCACATCATCATGACTGCCGATAAACTCCCGCAGCGCATGTGCTTTTACTCTTGCCTTGACACGGGTACTTTTCTCCATCTGCTGAGATTTGCCGCCATAATAGGAAATCTTATCGTTATCCTTCACCACTGCCTGATCCCCGCCGCGTCCCAACGCCAGTTCAATCGCAATCCTGGAAAACTCATAATTCTGCAGATACGTGCTTCCATTTACTCCGATGCCAATACTGAGCGTTACACTCATCTCATTTCCGATATTGACCGTCTTCACTTCCTCCAGCAGTGAAAAACGGGAAGCTTCCAGTTCTTCCAGAGATTTATATTTTAACACAACAAAATACTTGTCTTTTTCCAGTTTCTTCGTGATACCATCCAGGTTTGCCACATATTTGCTGATCTTACGGTCAATCAACGCCACCAGAAGAGAACGTCTGACTTCCTCCACGCTCTCCAGAGCCTCCTCATAATTATCCAGATAGATCAATCCGGTAACCATCTTCTGCTCCTGATTCTGTCGGATATAATAATTCATCTCCGTATTGTCAAACAGATACAGCGCAATCATATAATTTCTTTCCTTTGGAATCTCCACAATTGAAATTTCCTCATCCATGTCCTCCATGGAAAGCTTGCGCATATGTGCCTGATAATCACATCCGTTATAAAAAATCTGGATATTTGTTTCATCCTTTTTACACGGAAGTGCCGATGCGTCCAGCTCCGGAAACAGATTTGCTATATTTTTTCGATATCTGGAATCCTTTCCCACCACATCGCAAAATGCATCGTTCATCCACAGTACTTTGCCATCTGTATCCAGCACGGCATAAGGAATCGAAAAACTTTTCAGCATTCCCTTTTGGATCTGAGCATACTGAGAAGCAAACGCAATCATCTCACGGAGGATAAACGGCCGGTAACGAAGCAGCAAAATAAGCATCAGAACAAAATAAGCTGCTGTAAAACAAAACACAACAACTCCTGCCCGAACATTTACTGTAAATACCGATATGTCCATTAAAATAAGAAAAGCCGCCAGGATAATCGGCCACTGCATATATGATTTCAATTTTCCACTGTGCTTCACTTTATTTTTTTTGTTCATTCCATACTTTCTCCAGAAATAAAAATGATACGATAAGTCTCTTTTACATCATACCATCTTTTTCTGGAATAGCAAAGGCTTTTTTAACCCTTTATCCATTCATTGCTTATCTCTTTAATGATTAGCAGTGTAAGAGGTCCAAACAATACACCTGCTGCTCCATAAATACACACTCCGGCATATACCACAACTGCAATGACAATCGGGTAAATGCCAAGCCGCTCTCCCAGGAGTCTTGGCTCCATAAAATCCCTTGTACTGCTTGTTATGAGAAACAGAGTGGCATATGCTGCCGCATAAAAAAAATTACCTTTGAAGATCCAGATGACTGCCCACGGAAGCAATATGGTTCCGGTTCCGATAAATGGCAATACATCCAGAAATCCGATTAAAATTCCCACAAGCAGCGCATAAGGATTTTTCAAAATCCATAAGCCTACAACACATTCTGCCATTACCACCAGCATGATAATAAACTGTGCCCGAAGCCACAGGCCTGCCATTTTCCACAAACGCTCTCCCACACAGACCGCACGGTTCCAGGTACTGTACTTTTCCAGTTTTCTGCATATTTCATCGTAGTCTCTTACAATCAGCAATACTGCCACAAAAACAACAAAAAAGGCTCCAAACCATTTCAGTGCAATCATGGCATAGCGAAAAGAATTCTGAAAAACCTGTGTTATATTAATTTCCTGTATCTTCCCTGTAAAACGGTCGATATTCTGATCAATAACACTCCGGATCTGGGCACTCTCAATTCCAAAATTTTTATTTATAAAACGGCAGCATCCATCTACCGCATACTCCAGCTTCGCCTCATACCATTCCAGATGGGCAAGGATACTGCGTATCTGGGCAAACAGCCTGGCTCCTAAAAACCACAGTGCAAGCCCTGCCAATGCCAGGATCAGACTCATTATGCAGAAAAGGATAACTCCCTTTCCCAGAGGAAGATATTTTTTCAGACGCTCTGCCAGAGGATTTAACAGCCGCACGATCAAAAAAGCCACCAGAAACGGGGCAATATACACCAGCATATATTTCAGGATTATATATACAGCCAATGTAATACCTGTGACTCCGATGACTTTTCTGACTTTCGCATCCATACTCTATCCCCCGTCCTTCTTACTTCTCTGTCCGCACCTGCATTTTTTCTGCAATATCATTGCACAGGAAATGCTGTGTTTTTATGTCGGATTTAGTATGTGCCATGAATGCTCTTTCATTCCTGCATTCATAATTTACCGAAAATTGTCAACCCACCACCTGCAGAACCTGCCACCGGCAGCTTCCTCCGGATGCGTAGCAACATTAGAAAGGCGGAGCATTTAAAAGTTTTTAAATGCTCCGCCCTCTGGTTTAACGGAAAATTCCATTTTTTTGCCGGTTCGGGGATGACGGAAGCTCAGACAATATGCACAAAGTGCAAGAATCTCACTCTCTGCTTCCGCATCCTTTTCTGTCTGTGTACAGCCATATTTCCGGTCGCCCACAATGGGCATACCGGCACCGGAAAGCTGCACACGTATCTGGTGATGCCGTCCGGTCAGCAGCTCAATATCCACAAGTGCCAGTGTTTCCTTCACCTGACGGATTTGCAGACGAAGTCTGCTCTCTCTGGCATCCTTTGTACCCTTAGGTACAATATGTGAGGTGTTTGTTTTTCCATCCTTTCGGAGATAATCCACAAGCTCTTTGTATTCACCAGGTCTTTCGTCCCTCTGTGCTGCATCTGTCAGCCCGTGCACCACAGCACAATAACGTTTCTGCGCCAGTCCCTTTCCGCTTTTATCCGACATCTGTCTGCTCAGTTCTGCCGCCGCTTTTTTCGTCTTTGCAAATACAAGAACTCCCTGCACCGGCTGATCCAGGCGATGGACAATGCCAAGATAGGGCTCACCTTTTTGCCCGTTTCTCTTTTCCAGCAGATACAGCTTCAGAATACTTTCCATATCCTTGATCCGCATATTTGCACTTTGAACCGGTACACCAGCAGGTTTCCTGCAGACAATGATATCACCGTCCTCGTACAGAATTCGGATATTTCCGTTCAGTACTGCAGGCTCTCTTTCTCTCTGATTGGAAGGGTTTCCCATTTCACTCATGATTTATCTCCGTCTGTAATGCTGTCACTTCAAATCTGCTTACAGATATTTTTTCAGTGCTTCTGTTTTGTCCAGTCTCTCCCATGGAAGATCCAGGTCATTGCGTCCGAAATGTCCGTATGCTGCTGTCTGCTTATAAATCGGACGTCTCAGATCCAGCATTTTGATAATGCCGGCCGGACGCAGATCAAAATTCTCGCGTACGATTTCTGTCAGCTTTTCATCTGAAAGCTTACCTGTTCCAAAGGTATCTACCATGACAGAGGTCGGCTGCGCTACACCGATGGCATAAGAGAGCTGAATCTCACATTTCTCTGCAAGGCCTGCTGCCACAATATTCTTTGCCGCATAGCGTGCCGCATAAGCTGCAGAACGGTCTACCTTGGTACAGTCCTTACCTGAAAATGCTCCGCCGCCGTGACGTGCATATCCACCGTAGGTATCTACGATAATTTTACGTCCGGTCAGTCCACTGTCTCCGTGAGGTCCGCCGATTACAAAACGTCCGGTCGGATTCACAAAGAATTTTGTATTTTCATCCACCATATCCTGCGGAAGAATTGCATCAAACACGTACTTTTTGATGTCCGCATGAATCTGCTCCTGCGTCACATCCGGATCGTGCTGGGTAGAAAGAACCACTGCATCCAGCCTGGATGGCTTGCCATTCTCATCATACTCAACGGTAACCTGTGTTTTACCGTCCGGTCTCAGATAAGACAGTGTTCCATCCTTACGTACCTTTGTAAGCTGACGGGCCAGCTTATGAGCCAGAGAAATCGGGTACGGCATATACTCGTCCGTCTCGTTTGTGGCATATCCAAACATCATACCCTGATCGCCTGCTCCGATTGCCTCAATTTCATCATCCGTCATCTTGTTTTCCTTTGCCTCAAGTGCCTTGTCAACACCCATTGCAATATCACCGGACTGTTCATCAATAGCCGTAATCACACCGCAGGTATCTGCGTCAAAACCATATTTGCCTCTGGTATAACCAATCTCTCTTACCGTGTCTCTGACGATTTTCTGGATATCCACATATGCCTTTGTGGTAATTTCACCCATAACCAGTACAAGACCTGTGGTAGTAGCTGTCTCACATGCCACACGGCTCATGGGATCCTGCTCAAGAAGCGCATCCAGGATCGCATCAGAAATTGCATCACACATTTTATCCGGGTGTCCTTCGGTTACAGACTCGGATGTAAATAATAATTTTTCCATTTGTACCTCCTTGATTTTGGATTATATTTTCCCTACATAACAGCGGTATTTGCCAGCGTAAAAAAAAGTCCGCCTAAGCGGACCCTCTCATCATCTTTGATAAGCAAAATCCTCTTATTGTTCGACTATGCGCTCAGGTTGGCACCTTCCTTTAAGGGGTTGCCGTGACTTCACAGATCCTATGTATCTCCATCACTCTGAATAAGAGAAAATATAATATTTCATTGTTATACAATACTGCTTATTATCATCTCCGTATTGCTGAGTACTACCATAACGCATGTTATGATTTACGTCAACCCCCTTTTCATGGAAATTATAGAAATTTAATAAACCATGGGAGTGCAAAAAACATATTTCTGATACAAAAAAGCCACAGAACTGTTTTGGGTTCCATGGCCTCATAAAACGATGTTGGAGTCAAAAATCATCCAACTCTTAATTTGAATTTCTGTATCTCTTTTTCTGTAGTCACGCGCTCAATTTCTGCCCCCAGGCTGCGCAGCTTCTCTTCAAAGCACTCATAACCTCTCTGGACATACACAATATCATCCACGACTGTGATTCCCTCCGCCGCAAGACCGGCAATGACAAGTGCGGCTCCCGCACGAAGATCCGGTGCGCTGACACGTGCTCCCGTAAATCCCTCCGTACCATAGATGATTGCGGAATTTCCTTCCACTTTTATCGTGGCTCCCATGCGTGTAAGCTCGTCCACATATTTGAATCTGTTTTCAAAAATACTTTCTGTCACAATACTGGTACCCTGCGCAAGTGCAAGTGCCACAACAATCTGCGGCTGCATATCCGTAGGATATCCAGGATAAGGAAGGGTCTTTACATGTGTACTGTTCAGGCGTTTGGAAGCCACCACACGTACCGCATCGTCAAATTCCTCAACCTCACATCCAATTTCCACAAGCTTCGCTGTTGTCGCCTCCAGATGCTTGGGAATGACATTTTTAACCATCACATCACCCTTTGTGGCTGCCGCAGCAAACATAAAGGTACCTGCCTCGATCTGATCCGGAATAATCGAATATTCCGTGCTATGGAGCTTCTGTACCCCACGGATACGGATCACATCCGTACCTGCACCCTTGATATTGGCACCCATACTGTTCAGGAAATTTGCCACATCCACCACATGAGGCTCACGCGCAGAGTTCTCAATAATCGTATAGCCCTCCGCCATAGATGCTGCCATCATAATGTTGATCGTAGCTCCCACGGAAACCGTATCTAAATAAATATGCTTTCCGCGCAGCTTTTCTGCTTCTGCAATGATCGAACCATGACGGATGCTCACGTTGGCACCAAGTGCCTTAAATCCCTTCAGATGAAGATCGATGGGCCTGCTTCCGATGTTGCATCCTCCAGGAAGCGGAACCTCTGCTCTTTTATATTTTCCAAGAAGAGCACCCAGCAGGTAATAAGATGCTCTGATTTTCTTTATAAACTCATAATCTACACTAACCTGACCAATCATGGAACCGTTAATGGCCACTTTATGGCGGTTGATACGGTCAACTCTGGCTCCAATCACACTGATTGCTTCCAGCAGAACATTAATATCCTGAACATCCGGGAGATTATCAATAACAATCGTCTCATCCGTCATAATCGCAGCTGCCAGAATACCCAGTGCTGCATTTTTTGCTCCGCCGATCTCAACTTCTCCTACAAGTGGATTACCACCTTTAATTACATACTGTTCCATAGACACCTCTATATTATCTTACTTATACTTCAAAGTATATCATCTCTGTTGTATCCGAAAATATTCCCTGTTACAACTATGGTATACAAATTCCCTGAAACCCTTCATAATGTTATCAATAACTCATATTATACCACAAACTGGTCTTTTGTAAATAAAAATTAAGATTTCAGTAATTTTTGCCATATTTTTCTTAAATCTTTTTGTCAGACTGTTCGTTTAGTCGATTTTATTGACACATTCTACGATTTTTTCCATGGTCTGTTCCACATTCAGACCAGTTTCGTCAATCGTGATATCTGCATATTTTTCATAGAGCGGTACGCGCTCTTCATACAATCCTTCCAGCGTCTGATTTTCACGAAGCACGACTCCGCGGCAGCGCAGGTCACCCAGACGTTCTTTCAGTTGTTCATACGAAAGCTTCAGATAAACAACCGTACCGATCTCCTTCAGATGCTTCATCGCACGTTCTGCGTATACTACACTTCCTCCGGTGGCGATCACACAATATTCTGCCTGAAGTTCTGCATTTACGCGTTCTTCTATCTCTATAAATCCGTCAATGCCATGCTCTTCAATCAGAAAAGGCAGGCGCTTGCCTTCCTGTCTTTGAATCTCAAGATCCGAATCAATAAACTGATATCCCATTACCTTCGCCAGAACAACTCCGACCGTACTCTTTCCGGATCCTGGCATGCCAATCAGTACAATATTTTCCATATATTCACCCGTTCGCCTTTCTGGTGTATACTAACACAAGAGGGATTTTTTGTAAAGTTTTCATTTTCCACATCCTTTTCGCATAAGTTAAAAAAAACTCACAGGTATCTCTTTATGCTCCACTCTTTCCTGTCAGCCCTGCACCGCCGGATTCTCCTTCTCTCTTTTATACCGGCACTTGCTTTTCTTTTCTGTTCCGGTTACTATTATCGGACAAATCACAGCTTTCTTTCCTTTACAAACACGCTGTTTCAAAACGAAATTACTCAAAACACGTTGAATCTCCATTACACGCTGAAAGATCCTTCTGCTTTTGGAATAACAGATTACCCGGTAACGCTTGGAAATGCAGACCCGGAAAGCCTTACGGAATCCTACCTGGCACTGAAAGATTATCAGTCAGCCCTCCTTCGGATTCCCTATAAATGGCTTTCCCATCAAAACAGACTGACTTATGATATCCTGAAGCTCTGTTTTGAGACACAACTGCAGGGTGAAAAATATCTTCTTTATCAGGAACCTCTCGGACCTTCTCTGGGTACCCAGGCTCAGCTCCCCATTCTGCTTGCAGAATATAGTTTTCACTCCGAAAAAGATATTGAAGATTATCTGGCACTCCTTCTGCAGATTCCGAAATACTTTGACGGACTGCTGCAGTTCGAATATGCCAAATCAGATGCCGGTCTTTTTATGAATGACACGATTGCCCAGAGCATCATCGACCAGTGCAAAGCTTTTCTTGATACACAGGAAGAAAACATTCTTTTTACTACATTTGAAAGCCGGATAGAAACTCAGAAAAATCTGACCGACAAAGAAAAACAGAACTATATCCTTCAAAACGAGGAAGCTGTAAAAACCTGTGTGCTGCCCGCCTACGAAAAGCTTGCAGAAGGGATTTCTTCTCTGAAGGGAACCGGCAAAAATGAGCTTGGACTTTGCTATTTTCCGGAAGGAAAATCCTATTATACATATCTCATAAAGGATCTGACCGGATGTTACAACAGTGTGGATGATATTCTGAAACGAATTCAAAAACAGATCAGCCAGGACATACAGGATCTGCGTACACTGGTACAGAGAAATCCTTCTCTGTTATCCGATACCGGCATAGAAGCTCTGCAAAATGACACCTCTTCCATATCAGGCGATCCACAGCAGATTCTTCTGGAACTGCAAAGTAAAATGTCCTCTGACTTTCCGAATCTTCCTGATGTTTCCTGCGATATCAAATATGTTGAGAAATCACTGGAAGATTATTTAAGCCCTGCCTTTTATCTCACCGCACCTCTCGATGACCCCAATCAGAATGTTATTTACATCAATCCCGGAGCCGGATATGAAGGATTGGATCTTTATTCCACTCTGGCACACGAAGGATATCCAGGACATTTGTATCAAACCGTGTTTTCTGCTTCCTCCGGCTGTCACCCGGTGCGCAGTCTCCTGAATTTTGGCGGTTATGTAGAAGGCTGGGCAACTTATGTGGAAATGTTGTCTTTTTCCTACGCAGACGTAGAAAGCTCAACTGCTGAGCTTTACCGCATCAATCGTTCTCTTACTCTTGGCATCTCCTCTATTCTGGATATTTATATACACTATTACGGCTATAGCAGGGAACAGGCGGCATCCTTCCTTGCCCGGTTCGGATTCACAGATGAAGATACGGTGGATTCCTTTTTTAATATCATTCTGGAAGCCCCGGCAAACTATCTGAAATATTACCTGGGATACCTCTGCTTTAAAGACCTGCAGAGTGCTTCCCGCAAAATAGAAGGCGATTCCTTCCGCCTGAAGAATTTTCACAAAAAAATACTGGAAATCGGTCCCTGCCCGTTCCCAGTACTTTATTCTTATATGTGAGGATGATCAAAAAATCCGATCAGGTTGGAAAGTGCACGTTCCAGGATCTGAATCTCCTGTGGATCCATACCAGCGATCACTGATTTAATCATCTCATCATGAAACTTCTGATGATGCTGGTATGCTTTCCTGCCCTTCGCCGTCAATGAAATCAACACAACGCGCCTGTCCTTTTCACTGCGCACGCGGTTGACATAACCTTTTTTAACCAGATTATTGACCGCAATCGTCAGCGTCCCAACGGTCACGGAGAGTGATTTTGCTATAGATGACATATTTCTCGGCTCCGCGATACCGATTGCATCAATTACATGCATATCATTGTTTGTAATATTGCTGAATTCTCCACTGGTGATTGCTTTTTCTTCAATCGTCATAATATCATTAAACAATCTGACCAGAACGGTATTCAAAGTTTTATATGTCTCATCCACAGCGCCATCCTCGCTTTCTTCCGGTTGGTTAAACTTTCTCTTCCACTGTTCTCAGACAGCATATCAGAACGCACTTTTTTCTTCCTTGTGCTTCTGTCTGAACTATATTTTAACACAAGTTGTTTTTGTTCTCAACCGGAAACGATGATGGGACCAATTTCTAAAATACCGCTCAATGATTGGGCTCCCGTTTGATGATTTTAAATACTGCTGTATTTTCATAAGTCAGCGGTTCATCATGGGCAAAAAAGATGATTCCGTCCACCGGCGAATCAATCTCCTCTTTCTGTTCCCCGTCACAGGGATCCAGAACACGCGCAAGGCGCTCTCCTTTGCTCACTTCCTGTCCCACCTGCACCAGACACTCAAAAATACCGGAATGACGTACCCGGGCAGAAACCAGTTCCCTGTCATCTAGGATCTCAGACTGATAACCAGCCGGCCCCTTATAATCAATCATTTCCTCTGCCGCCATAAAATTCAAAATAGACTGGACACCAAGCTTTGCGCTTTGTCGATCTATTTTATCTGTGGATGTTGTATACAGACTGAATGCATTTGTCTCCCATATCTGCCAGTTATAATTCAATGTTGTAGTATCATACGGTCTTGTATTTCTTAAGACCACATAGGGAAGGCCAAATTTTTTGGCCAGCTCTGTATTTTCAAATCCCGTCGTCATCATGCGCAGGTGCGGAAGAAAAACACCTGGCATATAGAAGGAAGTAAGCTGAATACCATTCTTATACTCTTTTATCACATCAAAAATACCAGCCGCAATACGCTGCGTTGTCTCACCCAGATCATAGCCCGGAAACATACGGTTAATATCTGTATTATCCGTTGGCCAGAACCGTTTCCCAATATTCATGGAATGGGGATTACAGGACGGAATGACAAGGATCTCCCTGCCTTCCCGGATTCTTCCCTCTTCCTCCAGCTTTTTCAGTCTCTGGATAAGCTGAGAACAGGTATAGATCTGCTGAATTTCATTCCCCCGCATATTGCCGACTACACAGAGGGCTTTCTCCCCACTTCCAAAGGTATACCCGGTTACACGAAAATTATCACGGTACAGGGAATTTATTTTAAAAAGAACTGATTTCTTCATGCTTTTTCCTCCGTCCTCCTGAGAATACGTGCAATCAGGGATCCTTCATCCACCACCGGATACTCTCGTATGGTAAACAATATCCCATCCACCGGCGAAAGCACTTTATCCCGCACAATCCCTTCCAGAGGATCACAGATCTTTCCAATCAGATCCCCTTTCCTGACATACTGTCCATGCACTGCCTCCTGCACAAAAATACCGGCACTGGTGGCATTCAGAAATGCTACATCATCACTTCCGGCGGAAATCATGGGTTTGCGAACCGGTTTTACCGGCCCTCTCCAGATTCCCATATCCTTCATAAGATTAAAAATACCATCCACCAGCTGATCACAGTAGGATTTCGTGATCCGCATGCCTACCCCCATCTCAACAACAAGCGTGGGTGTCCCGATACTGTTCAGGCTGAAAGCAAGCGTAGATTTCAGCACCGTCGCATTGCTGTGTATCCAGATAAAATCAATGTTCAGCTTTTCCGCCAGAGGCACCAGCCATTCCCGGTGCAGCTCATTGATACGCACCTGTGGAATTTCTGTCAGATAAATATTGCTGGCATGAATATCAATGCACACATCCGAGCCTTTGAGATCATTCATGATCTCTGAAGCAAGATATTCTGTCATGGCTCCGTCCTTCGTGCCCGGAAAAATACGGTTCATATCCAGATCGAAAGCCGGAATCCCCCTGGTAATGGAATCAATCCCCAGCGGATTCATTGCCGGATAAACATCAACTGTACCGGTAAGATATTCCTTTGCCTGATTGATACGATGAATCAGTTCATAACACACATACTGTCCTTCCAGCTCGTCACCGTGGATACCAGTCACGATACTGATACGTTTTCCACAATCCTCCCGATCCGGAAAAATGCTGTTTTTTCGTATTTTCAAAACCTCATCCACGGGAAGTCCCACAGATGCCACTGTCTTGACCATAATTAATTTTCCTCCACAACTACCTGTATCTCCTGCGTCTGTTTTGCACAGCCTGTAAAAACTCCCTGATTGATCAGACAATCCCGGTAATCTCTTCCATGTGAGATTTTGATATGCTGATCATCCACGATCAGATTGTTGGTCGGATCCAGTGCATACCATTTTTCGTCCTGATAAATTTCAACCCAGGCATGACTTGCCCCTTCTCCGGTCAGCATCCCTACCACATATCTTGCCGGAATCCCCGCAAGATGACACAGTGAAATCAATATATGAGAATAATCCTGGCACACGCCACATCCAAGTTCCATCGCCTCTTCTGCGGTAGTCTGTATGTTGGTGATACCCTGAACATACCGAAAATCCTCATACAATCTGTGCATCATAAATACCCCTTTTTCGTAATCATTCATATTTTCCGAAAAAGAGAATTTTTCAAAATATGCATTTATTTTTTCGCCAGGTATCGTATAAAAACTTTGATAGCGGTAAAGTCCCAGCATATGGGAAGCATCTCCCGTTTCACACGGGGATCGTCCTGTTCTGGCATCTCCCTCTACCACAATTTCAAATTTCTGATGCTCCATCTCACAATGTCCAAAAATACAACGATTTCCGAAAGAGTCCCTGTCCTGGCTCAGGGATTGATTCGGAAATACAGATACCACCAGATTTTCTATTATCTGTCTCTCATCCGTCTGCGGTATACATTTGACTGTAAAACGGTGATTGGTTACGGGACTGTCAAAAGAAATTCGCATCGCATACCGAAAATGTAAGTTCTTCACTTTCTGACCTCCTGAATTTATCTTATGATCCAGAATGGCATTTTCGGCTCCGCTATTCCGGATTTTTACAAAATTCTCTCTATTTCATACACGATACTATAATAATCCAGTTCCGGTGCCTGTACAAGCTCTAATAAATTTAAGATCACGCTTTCATTATAATGAATATTGCAGCGACCAATACGCCCCGCCAGCCTGCTCACCTCGCGCACCAGATTTTCTCTGGGCTGATGAAGTCTTCCATACAGGTCAATACGTTCCACACGCTTGCCCACTTTTATGATATTTCTGCTGTTCTCATCCTCCATAATGTCATCTGCGATACCCCAGAAGGCAAGGATATTATCCATAACCTTCTGCATTTCGATTAACGGCGCCTGACTTTTTTCTGCCTTGTTCATCTCATAAATGGCAAGCTGTATGTATGAAAGTGTTTCACTGCCAATTGTTTCGCGCAGCACGATTGCATTGTCATAGGCACGGAGCAGATTGCTCATAATGGAATTGGGGTCTTCCTTATCGAAAGGATATCTTGTTTTAAAATCCTCGGAAGACTGATAAATATTCGGAATATCCAGATCCCTGCAAAATTCTTCATATCCGCCTGCATTCTCATCCAGCATCCTGTCGTAGCTTCTGGAATACAGCCGGATGGTTGTATATACTCTTTCTGAATAACGGCCAAGCCAGTAAAGACCGTCTGTCTGTTCTAACGAGATAATACCCATGTGTCTTTAAATCCTCCTCCCTGAGATGAATTAACGATAAAAGAATCCGGATTCCTTGAGAATCTGGTCAGCCCGCTCTTCCAAACCAGAGGCTCATCTGCCATCAGTACAAAGGCTCGCAGATCTGCTTTTCTCGGAACCATCTCTCCTTTTTCCATAATATCAATGTCCAGGAAATCAATGACTTCCTGCGCGATAAACCGACGCGGCTCTTTCTTCAAAAGTGCTATAAAATCTTCTTTCTGTTTTGCCGTCATGCTGCTGCCAAATACGACACCATAGCCACCTGCCTCTGCCACATCCTTCAGCACAAGTGAATCAAAGTGTTCCAGTACATACCGCATATCTTCCTCATAAAATGGCAGATACGTCGGTGCATTCTGCAGAATCGGCTCTTCACCCAGATAATATTTCACCATCTTTGGCACAAAGTAATAAATACCTTTGTCATCTGCAATTCCATTGCCCGGCGCATTTAACAGTGCCACATTTCCCTTCCGGTAAATATCGTAAATATGCGGAATACCGATAACAGATTCCGGATTGAAATTCATCGGATCCAGATATTCATCCGAAATTCGGCGATAAACAGCACCCACCCGTTCCTTCTTACCGGAATAATCTACAAAATACAGTTTGTCGTCTTCTACCGTCAGCTCACGTCCGTTTACCAGATGTACCCCTGTGCGTTCCGCCAGATAAGAATGCTCAAAATATGCCGCATTGTAACGTCCCGGTGTCAAAATAACCGTATGACCTCCCACATTTACATTGTCCATGGTTCTGCGCAGGAGATCTGCATAATTGCGGTTGTCTTCCAGTTTATAATTCTGAAAGGTTCTGGGACTGCTTCGTCTGCAAAGCTCTCTTGCAATCATCGGATAGGAAGCACCGGAGGGTACACGCAGGTTATCCTCCAGCACATACCATTCTTTATTTTTTCCCTGAACCAGATCGATACCGGAAATATGAGAATAAATATCCTTTACCGGTCTGACTCCCTCACACTGCGCCAGATATCCGCTTGACGCATAGACAAACTCTTCCGGCACTACTTTATCACGGATTATTTTTTTCTCTCCGTATATATCCTTTAAAAATAAATTTAATGCTACTACACGCTGCTTCAGGCCACGTTCCAACCAGTCAAATTCCTGTTTCTCAATAACACGGGGAATTGCATCAAAGGGAAACAGCTGTTCTTTAAATACATTATTCTTATAAACACCAAACTTCACACCATACCGTGCAAGAAGCTCGTTCACAGTATCCGTATGTTCAAACAAATCCAGATCATACATCAATTTCTCCTCCTAACTTCCGCCTGAAAACAGACTTTTTCTGCACAGCATTAAAATAAAAAGAAGGACGTGTGGCTCATAAAGCCAAACGTCCTTGTTGTGCATACATAAAATATAAAATTTTTCCACACAGCTGTCAACCATTTTTTACAATTTCTTACCTTGAGAGCCATATTTTGTGAGAATCAGTCATTTTTCAACTCAAGTAATGCCTGATATATATCACGTTTTCCTACCCCGCGATCCTTTGCCACCCGTTTCATGGCTTCTTTTTTATCCAGCCCGCTGTCCAGATACTGCTGCATGTGTTCCTGTATGCTGATTTCGTTCCATGCAGCCTGTTCTTCCTCTTTCATCTGCCGCCTGCTTCTTCCTTCCAGAACCAGAACACACTCTCCTTTGGGTTCTTCCTTTGTATAATGAGCAATTGCTGCAGACAGAGTCGTCCCAAAAGCAGTCTCATGCTTTTTCGTCAGTTCACGGCATATGGTAACTCTTCTGTCACCAAGTACCTCCAACAGCTCCCCCAGCGTGCGCAGCAATCTGTGCGGCGCTTCGTATAAAACGATAGTTCTTGTCTCATTTTTTAATTCTTCGAGAATTGCCTGTTTTTCTTTTTTATCGGACGGAAGAAAGGCTTCAAAACAGAATCGTCTCGTAGGCAGACCGGAAAGCGTCAATGCCGTGACACAGGCGCAGGCACCCGGAAGCGAGGTCACCTCTATGCCGTTTTCGTAGCACAGACGCACCAGATCCTCTCCCGGATCTGATATGGCAGGCGTCCCCGCGTCGGTGATCAGTGCCACATTTTTTCCCTTTTTCATTTCTTCTATTAAGGTATATGCCTTGTCTATTTTGTTGTACTCATGATAGCTGGTCATCGGCGTACGAATATCAAAATGATTCAAAAGACGTATGCTGTTTCTTGTGTCCTCTGCAGCTATGATATCTGCCTCTTTCAGAATGCGCAGTACACGCATGGTGATATCTTCCAGATTTCCGATGGGCGTCGCACACAGATACAGCTTTCCCTGATTTCCTTCCATAAAAATCTCCTCTTCCTGTAAATTTCCATCTCACAGAATCAGCTTCTCAATAACCGTAAATGTCATAAATTTCTTCTGTGTACACACCTTGTTCTTTGTATACAATCAATGGTGGTTCACAGGTGATTCTGGAATTTCCTCCTTTCAGAGCTTCAATCAGGACCATGTTGGGTTCCTTATCCACATAGGGGTAGACCAGGCGCATGCGCTTTGGCTCAAGATCATATTTGACCAGCGTACAGAAAATTTCCGCCAATCGGAAAGGACGGTGCACCATATAAAATCTTCCGCCATTTTTCAGAAGTTTTGCCGTCTGCTGTGCAATATCCTCCAGCGTACAGCATATCTCATGTCTTGCAATCATCTTTGCACTGTCCGGATTGACAAGACCATGATTTGCTACCATGTAGGGCGGATTACTGGTCACCACATCAAAAGAAGCCGGATCAAACAGCTTCCCGGCTTCCCTGATATCTCCTTCCACAATGGAAATGCGCTCCTCCAGATGATTGTATGCTACACTTCGTATAGCCATCCCGGCACTTTCATGCTGTATCTCAAGTCCGGTAAAATGTCTGCCTTTTGTCTTTGCCGCCATCAAAATGGGAATGATGCCGGTTCCCGTCCCGATATCAAGGACCTTCTCTCCTGTCCTCGCCCTGGCAAAACCTGAAAGAAGGACCGCATCCATACCAAAACAAAATTTCTTCGGATTCTGGATAATTTTAAATCCGCATCTTTGAAGTTCATCCAACCGTTCATCCGGATACAGTTTAATTGTCATCTAATTTTGACTTTCCTTCCTTTTTCTCCATTGCTTCCAGCTTTTTCAGTTCTTTTTCTTCATTTTTGTTTGCAGCTGTAGTCTTTTCTTTCTTGCGTCTCGGTTTGAACTTGAGCTGTTTTACTTCATATTCGCGAATTTCCTTCTCATCGTCCAAATCAACAATAACCTTAACTGTCTGACGCAGTACATTTACACTCTGTACCTCTCCCTTCAGTCCATCGTCCGCAGTCACACGATCTCCAACAGCCGGAAGGCGGCTGTTCAGGTATTCATAGGTCTCTTCCTCATTCTTCAGACAGCACATCAGTCTTCCGCAGACTCCTGAAATTTTGGTGGGATTCAGAGAAAGATTCTGCTCCTTTGCCATCTTGATCGAGACAGGTGCAAACTCTGACAAAAAGGTGTGACAGCAAAGAGGTCTTCCGCATATGCCAATGCCTCCGATCAGCTTCGTCTCATCGCGCACACCAATCTGACGCAGCTCGATACGTGTCTTAAATACTGCCGCAAGATCTTTTACCAGATCACGGAAATCAATTCTTCCATCTGCGGTAAAATAAAAGAGTACTTTATTGTTGTCAAAAGTATATTCCGCATCGATCAGTTTCATTTCCAGTTTATGCTTACGTATCTTCTCTGCACAGATGCGCAGGGCATCCTTTTCCTTTGCACGGTTACGCTCTACTCTGGCATCATCTTCCGGGGTTGCAATCCGCATCACTGCTTTCAACGGCTGCACCACCTGATCATCCGGTACCTCCTTTGGATTTGCCACAACGCTCCCGTACTCCACTCCTCTGGCTGTCTCAACAATTACATGGTCTCCTTTTTGAATCGGTAGCTTTTTCGGGTCAAAATAATATATTTTTCCGGCATTGCGGAAACGGACTCCGACAATTTTTATCATGATACTAGATTCTCCTTTATAAGCAGGAACAAAAGCTCCATCGTCAGGTCAAAATTTACATTAGCATTCAGACGGGTTTTCGCCTTTTGGAGTCCTTTGATAATATTTTCAATGCCCTCATAAGAGCTTTTCTTAATCTGGTCACTAATCACATTTACCTGATCCTTGAAAATCAGACCATTGATATCTCTGGTAGCCTTAAAGTACAGAATATCACGATACCATACTGCCAGAAAATCCAGATAATCCTGGATATCCATTTTGAACTCCGAAACAGATTTTACCGTCGCTATAATATCATTTATTTCCATTCTGGATACATTCTTCAACAAATGCAAAGCAGAATTTTTTATCTCATTAAAATTCTCTGATGTAGCAAGCTGCACTGCTTTACCTATATTTCCCTGTGCGAAAGCCACACATACATCCGCTTCGTAATCCGGTATCTGTACATGCTCCATCAGATATTTTTTTACTTTGTCATCCGGAACCGGCTTCAGTGACAGCATCACACATCTTGACAGAATCGTTGGCAAAAGTGCTGATGCATTATTCGCCAGCAGAAGAATAACGGTGTATGCAGGCGGTTCTTCTATCGTTTTCAGAAGTGCATTCTGTGCCTGCACTGTCATCTTCTCTGCATCCGGTACAATATATACCTTGTATTTTCCACTATATGGTTTGATAGGAACATCATTTACTACCTGTTCCCGTATGTCATCCACACTGATACTGTTTGGTTTTTCATGTGTCACATGTATAATATCAGGGTGGTTGCCGCTCTCTGCCTGTTTGCACGAATGGCAGCTTCTGCAGGGCTCTATGCCTCCCTTTTCACACTGAAGTGCCTCCGCGAATACATCCGCCAGCAGCTTCTTTCCGCATCCTTTTTCACCGCTCAATATATAAGCATGAGAAACCTTTCCAAGCTTCATCGCATTTTCCAGATGTGTAATAATCTGCTCGTGTCCCATAATATCATCAAATCCAGGCATGTCTTCACCCCTTTTCCATTCTTTCGTTCTGTATCAGTCCCTGCCAGGACTGCTTTACGCTCCGCTCCCAAAGGAGCTACGCAGGTAACATTATACCATAGTTTTCACTCTTTACCTAGCTTTTTTTCCGGGTTTCGGAAATAAATGAGGCAATCTCGTCCATGCATCTGAGACGGTCACCATTGTTGCAGAAACGGCGGGTAATTCCGGCTTTTCTGATGTTCTCTTCCGAAAAGTCTTTATTATCTGCCAGATACCTGCGGCACAGTTCGTCATAGTTCGGGCTGGCCTGTCCGCGTTCACGAATCAACGCCCTCTCCAGTCGTACATCATCTGCAACTTCTATATAAATCGGCACAATTTTGTCTGTGCCATAATATTCCCGCAGCTTCTCATAGGAAACCAGAGTTCCTATGGCAATATAATCTTTGTTTTGCAAATCTATGTTTTCATCATCTACAGTAAAATATTTCCACACGCCGCCAACTACCTGATAGGCGCGCAGCTCGATCACCTTTCCGGCGCGCTCCAGTTCGTTTAATTTCTCTTCGTTTACAAAATGATACTGCACCCCGTCGGTCTCATTGGCGCGGGCCGGTCTTGTGGTATACAGTATTATCTGATTCAGATGGAGTTCCTTCCGCCCCAGAATATTTGCAAAAATTGTATCTTTACCGGATGAACTTTTGCCCATCACGTAAAATATTTTTCCCATTTGATTCCTCTTTATGTGATTCCGCATCATCCTGCACCACAAGCAGAACGATACGCAAAACCTTCTGTTTTATTTTCCTAGCTTAACACATCATGATCTGATTGAACAGTTTTTTCTATATTATCCAGCACCTCGATCTGCTCCCCCGCAAAATCCTCAAGTCCCTGGAACTGAAATCCCAGTCCCCGATAATTCTCCAGCTTGTACAGAAGCTCCTGTCCAATCCGCTCTCCCGGCACAAGCATTGGTATTCCCGGCGGATACAGATACAGAAATTCTCCGGACACCAACCCTTCACTTTCTGTCAGCAATACACTTTTCTTTTTCCCCCCAAAAGCCTGATTCATACTGCAGCAGATTTCATTTTTTGTGACGATATCTCTGATGGAACCACCATCCTCCTTCTGGTTTGCTGCACATTCCGAAGGGAATCGTCCGATCTGCTCATCAATGCCTTTTATCCCGGCAAACAGTCTTTCAAATCCCTCATCTGTGTCACAAAGGGAGGTCAGTGCCAGCGCATAGGTTCCTGCTGCCATCTCAAGCTCCAGACTGTACTGGCGAAGCAGCATCCTCTGCAGTTCATTTCCCGCTATTTTACAGTTTTTTACAGAAAAAATCAGTTTGGAACGGTCAAAATCCCGGATGCTGTTTTTTCCGACAATATCCCGATTTACAAGACGTATCCTTTGCAGCTCCCCTGCTCTTTTATACAGACACTCCAGACGGTCTGCAAACTTTGCAAATGCTTCTTTTCCCTGTTCTTTCACATAACGAATACACTCATCAATCCCCGCCATTAAAAGATACGACGGACTGCTTGTCTGATACATCTGCAAAAACTGGCGCAGCTTCTCTCTGTTCACCAGGTTTCCATTTACATGGAGCAAAGCCGTCTGAGTGTAGGCAGGCAGAGTTTTATGTAAACTGTGAATCACAAGATCCGCCCCAAGATGAACCGAGTTTTCCGGAAAATAATCCGAGAGTCCGAAATGTGCACCGTGAGCTTCATCTACGATCAAAGGTTTCCCAAACGTATGTGCAATTTGGGCAATGCTCTTTACATCTGATACAATACCGTCATAGGTTGGCGAAGTAATCATCACCGCCTCAATTTCCGGATGGCGGATCAGCTCCTGTCTTACATCCTCCGGATGGATACCACCATTTAAGCAAAAATCCTCCTGCATCTCCGGGTACAGATAATACACGTTCAGATTGCGGATCAACGCCGCGTGATAAGCCGCTTTATGGCAGTTTCTCGCCATCAGGATCGTATGACTGGCGCAGGCAGAGATGGCACTTAGAATCCCGCCGGTACTTCCGTTTATCAAAAAATGGGATTCTTCTGAACCATATAGTTTTGCAGCTCTGTCCTGTGCTTCCAGAAGGATTCCTTCCGCATGATGGAGATTATCAAATCCCTCCACCTCTGTAATATCTACTTTGTACGGATTAAATACAGCATTCTTCTGTCTCTTATGTCCAGGCATGTGAAAAGGGTAAATACAGGAATTTCCATAGTTTTCCAGTTTGTTGTGCAGTTCTCCCATAGTCCAACCTCCTCTGATACACCAAACAATCTTTCCGTTACGATCCACAGCATAAAATGTCGTCAGCAAACTTGTTTCACTTTCCTTTGCCCACAACCTGCTGCCTGTTTCTGATAGTATCATAATACATTTGGAGCAAAAAGAAAACAAAAGGTTCCCCGAAGTTTTCTCCGGGAAACCTTTTGTTGTGTGAAACCTGCATACCGCAGGTTTCACAATAACTCAGACCACAAGTCTGTCCTGTCTTTACTTGAAGGCTGAAATTTTCTCTGCTGTATACTGCAGAATCAGAGCTGCATCTCTGGTATCTGCTGCACCATCGCCATTTACATCAGCACTTGCTGCCTGTTCTGCAGACAGAGTCGTCAGTTCCGCTGCGCTGCGAAGAACTGCTGTACTGTCACTTGTGGTAACTGCACCATCACCATCCACATCACCCAGGAGACGTGCTTCTGCAACTTTCAGGGTCAGAGTCTTAACCGCTGCGTTTACCTCACTCTGTACGGCATCGTCATCATAGTATACTTTTTCTGCTTCTGCTGTTACATCTGCCAATCCTTCAATAGTAGATGCCACATAAGAATCTGCACCTGCCAGAACTTCTTTTGCCTTTATAAGCATTGCTTCCAAAGCTGCCTTGTTGCCCTTCATTTCCAGTTTGATAATCGCATCGATCAAATTTGCATATGCATCGCTGATGTCGCTGTCACCTCTGTTCTGATCTGCTATAACTGCTTCTGCCGCATCAATGGCATCCTTCAGATTTTCAATACTTCCGCTTGTATAAGGACCATCCAGCAGGTCTTTTGCTGCTTCAATCAGGCTCTCCAGTGAAGAAATATCTGCTTTCTTAGCCATCTTGAACAGTTCTTCCAGAACTGCGTATGCTGCATTGTCAACAGCTTCCTGAGAAGCATCCTGATCAGCCAGTACTGTCTTACCTGCTTCTACTGCCTCTGCCAGAGCTTCTGTCTCTTTGTAATTTTCACCCAGTGCAAGAATCTGTTCCGCTGCCTTGATGGCTGTCTCCAGATGAAGCTTCTGTACACCATACTCAAGGTCACCAAATGCTGCAATCAGATTTGCAAGTGCTGTATCGATATCTTTCTGTGCCGCATTGTTATCAGCCAGTACTGCTTCTGCCGCTGCAACAGCCTTTTCTACTGCCGCCCAGCTCTCTGCTGTGTACTCAGATGCATCAAGGCTCTTGATCATTGCAACAACCTTCTCAAGTCCTGCGCTGGTATTCATCTTATTCAGGTATTCCTGACTTGCTTTCAGAGCTGCTTTTGCTTCATCCAGTGCCTCTTTCGCTGCCTGCTTCTCTTCTTCTGTCGCATTCGGATCAGCCAGAACCGCATCGTATGCTGCTTTTGCTTCATCCCTAAGCTCAGCCTGAAGATCGATCAGTTCAGCCAGAAGGACTTTGATCTCATTATTGATTGCCAAAATCTCATCGTCCTCTGCTGATGCTTTCTTTGCTTCCAGTGCCTCGATCTTGTTTGCTCTTAAGTAAGCCTTTTCCTGTGTCGTTTCATAAGTTCCTGCGGAGTACAGCAGGATATCTGCGATAGATGCATAGGAATTGCTTCCCTGAAGTACACGAATCTGCAGATAATGTCCTTTTGCTCCGTTTGGAAGGACAAGTGTCTCTACGCTTCCGCTCTTACTGTTGGTTGCCGTGATTGTTCCGGATGAAATACCATCTGTAATCGTATGTGTGCTGCTGTCGAATGTATCACCCACAACAATTTCATACTTCTGAACCAGACCATTGCTTCCGCTTCTCTGTCTGAGTGCTTTTGTTTCAAATTCTGTTACATCCTCAGCCAGCTGAACGGTCAGGATAGCCGGATTGCTTGCAGATACTACAAAACCTGCACCTGCCCAGTTCGAATGCCAGATCGTTCCGCCGTTTCCATCGGCAACGTTCCATGCCTTTCCATCTTCTCCGGATTTTTCCTCTGTATTTGCCCATACATTTTCGAAAGTAGCCGTTTTCTGATAATCGCGAATCAGCTGTACTGCGCAGCACAGAGTCATCGGCTCGCCGTCAAATTCTGCAGTTGCAGTAATCATCGCAGAACCATAGCCTGTGAAGCTTACTACGCCGTTCTCGTCAACATATGCTACATTCTCATTTGAGGATGCCCATGTTACCTCTTTATCCTTGTCTGCTTCATTAATAAATGTTACATCGAGATCAACTTTATCTTTTGCAGATGTGCGGATAATACTTGTCTCAGAAATTGTCATACCAGCTTTTCTGATTTCCACATTATCCAGGATGAAATCTCCGTATCCGCTGAAGGTCTGTGCACCGCTGCCTGCAGATGCCAGATCCTGCATATCTGCTCCCACATCGGTAGAATAAATACCGAACCAGCTCTGTCCGGACTCACTTGCTGTGAAGCTGAATCCATAGCTCTTTGTTTCACCGATTGCTGCCGGCATTGCACAGCTCTTAACATTTGTATTTCTTCCATCACCTACGCGAACTTCATAGGTACCCTCACTACCCATCTGATAATCGAAGGAAACATAATAGGTCTCACCCGGTTCAAAATGGAAGTTCTGAGGAATCGTCTGATAAATCATGGACTCTTCCTGATACAGACCATTAATCTTTACAGACCAGTTGCCATCCAGAACATCATCAACTCTCTTATCCTTATATCCTGCATTGGAATACGGTTCATGTGCTTCTGACAGATGAATTCTGTTATCTGTTACATAATAGGAAGCAGAATAATATGGATTAGCCGGTCCTGAAATAACAAACGGCCAGATACCCTGTGCATTGTCTTCAAAATCGTTTTTCAGAGAAGTGATAATACCATTCTCATCCGTAGCTTTCACTACATCCATCTTTGTCTCTACCACACGTACATCATCAAAATAGGTAGCACCTTCACCTGCCTCACGGCTCAGTGTCAGTGTCACATCTCCGCTTTCCGGTGCAGTAAAGAATACATACATATTCTGGAAGTAACTGGAGGTATCTCCCTTTGCCAGTGTAGCACCGCTGCCGGTATGATGCTGGTCAGAGGATACCAGGTTATATGCAAAGGATCTCTCGGTATAGTTATTTCCAAGAATCTCATCGCCTGCTTTTACAGTCATATATGCTTTTGCGTCACTTCTGTTATCCACTCCGATATACGCTGCATATTTCTGTCCCGGTTTCAGGTTGGTCAGAGCAGTGGTAACTGCCACTTCACCTTCCAGCTTCAGCATATTGTTTGCAGATGCATTATCAACGATAGAAGCGGTTCCTTCTCCTGTGATGGTTCTGTTTGCTGTCACATCCGGATCATTGAATCCCATATCGTAGATATATCTGGAAGACTGCCAGCTCACCTGAATATCTGCCTCTTCGCCCTTGGTTACCACATAGGCTTTCTCAGCCTCGATATCAGCCAGAGTGATCTGTCCATCTACAACCTCAACAACCTTCTCCTCGGTCTTACCTTCGTCGGTCAGTTTATAAACAACTACATTAGCCAGATTATCCCATCCATCCGGAAGGGTCCATGTTGTAGTACCACCCTTTGTATTCCAGTGATACAGCTTCTGATCTGCGCTCGCAAACTCACTGCCGTCTGCTGCCCAGTACCATGGAATCAGATAAGTCTCATCACCCGGGTTGCTTCCGTTTCCACCGGTCACTGCACCCTGAGAAATTGTCACGCCATTCAGTGTGATCGTTCTGCTTCTGTAGCCATGTAAATCATTTGCATAATCGTTGGAGCCTCTTGTTACCTGAACCGTCTGCTCGCCGTCATCGCTCTTCAGTGTGATCTCCATTTCCGGTGTCCACTGTTTTCCGCTCATGGTAACTGCTTCGCCGTCAACCCATTTGGTAATCTTATAATGCTGCAGGAATTTGGTGATCAGATTATGACGGAACATTACTTTTATGTAATTGTCATAGCTGGTACGTCCCTGCCATCCTTCAAAGTCTGTCATGTTCAGACCGCCCAGAAGAGGTGCCTGTGCTGCGCCGTTATAACTTGGATAATCTGCGATCCAGGAATCCTTCTGATGGTTGCGGATGAAACGCATAACCTCACTGTTCTGACCCTTTGCGCTGGCACCGCCGTATGCAAGGTCAGCTGCCCAGTGCTGCAGTGTGGAATCATACTCCTGAGTAGCACCCCACTCTGTTGTGAATCTCCATCCCAGACTGTTGATCTGACGTGCGATATTTCTGGATTCCCATGCATCCTCTTTACCAGATGTGTTATTGCCCCATACATCCAGATAAATGAAATCCAGGTTGTCGCCCACCTGATCCTTCAGGCTCTGAAGACGTCCCATTCTCTCTCCGCTTGCCAGGTCATAAAGACCATTGATACCAATACCCTGATCCAGCCAGTTCCATCCATAGTTGCCTCTGGACAGCTCATCGCTGAATGCCTTAGCCTCTGTATACATCTCACTTGCATTGATATGAACACCAAACTTGGCTCCAAGCTTCCCGCCTTCTACCAGAAGCTCATTCATATCCTCTGCACCACCGATTCTCTTACCGATATCGCCGTAATCCGGATGTCCGGAGTCATGTCCCTCGGAACCATATCCCTTCAGGATAATACTCTGTCCAAGTCCGTCCGTGCTCAGTGCGACTCTCTTCACACCGTCCAGTACCGTCAGGAACGGGTTTGCTGCCTGGCTTCCGAAATCCATTGCGATACGCTGGCTCACAAGCTCAGGAACCTCTTCACACTTATACGGATTATTCATAATCTCACGATATGCAATGGCACCGTCCTGCCAGTCAATCTGGTTATCGTCATTCATATCGCCTGCGATGGCAATCTTTGCACTTGGCATCTCTGCGTGCTCAACCACATAAGTTTCAACCTTGCCATTTACCGTTGGCGTAACTTTTCTGTCATAGTACCATTCTGTACTGGCAAGTCCCACGGAATTTTCTCCGCCCAGATCTGTTGTCGTTGCCATAACACGTGTATTGCTTGCGCCGCCTGCCGAAACGTAAGCTGCCACATGGGTACCCTGATATTCGGAATTGCTCCACAAACCGGCACTCAGCTCACTGTTGGAAACAAATCCGTACATAAAATCTTCGGAACGGAAGGTCATACTGTCTGTAACTTTAACAGACTTATCACCACTTGTCAGTGTGTTGCTGGAAACCTTTGCTCCCTTTAAGTTCGCATTCTCCTGGCTGCTTCTTACCGAAATAAGGCTGTGATTCGGGATTTCAATTGTCTGAATCGGATAAATCTCCTGACCCTTTGCATCCTTATCCACAAGATTATTCACAACATCTGTTATGTTAAACGCAAGTGTATTTTTCTCAACCTTCAGCTCTGCTGTGATCACGCAGTCAATATTTGCCTCTTCATCCTTCAGAGTCATCTCATAGGTTGCCGTATCTTCTGTGAATACAGTCTTCACATCTTCATCCGTAACCTGAATCAGAGTGCCGTTGATCTCGATCGTATCAATCGCTTCTGTCTGTCCGTAGAATACTTTTCCTTCCAGATCGCCTTTCATGTTATACTGAATGACAAACGGGAATTTTTCCGCTACTTCTACTTCCATTTCCTCTGAGGCGATCGTTTTCGCCACGATATCCGGTTTCTTTTCAAGCTCTGCATTTAAAGTAGTAACCAGAGTATCGTCATCCTCAATCGTGATCTCAACTGTCTGAGGATAATAACCGGCTTTCTTTACGGTCGCTTCGTAGGTACCTGCCACATTGCGGATATTAAGTGTGAATTCTCCGTTTTCATCTGTTTTGGCAGTTTCTCCTGAAATTTCAACAGAAGCTCCGGATAATGGATTTCCATCCTGATCCACTACAGCTCCGCTCACTTCAAAGGTTTTAATATATTTCTGTCCGGTATAATGAATATTCTTCATATACACATCCGTACGTGTTCCCGACCATGCACCGCACTTCACGGCAATCTTATCGCCCAGATTGCCTGCAATGCCGCTGAAATCTTCATTTTCAAAGACAACGGTCGGGTCATCGGTAGAACCTGACTCTTTTATCGTCAAAGTCGCTTTCTGATCTGATGTCCATTCAATATGGACATCCACATAGGAACTGGCTGCAGGCGCTGCCACCCTGCTTCCACTGTACCATGCACCATCTCCATTTGCGTACTTCTGCCAGTACCATCCGCCTGCATCAAAGCCAAGGAACATACCGTTGCCCGGTCCATTGTATCCAAGCATGATACCAAAACGATTACTGGATGCAGCCTGTCCTGACCAGTAGGTAAAATCAAAATAACCTGCTTCATCAAAATCAAAGCTGTTTGGATTTACAAACATGGCCGGATAAGATGATGGATTGCTGTGTGAATTACCGTTTCCGGAACCTGCAGTAAAATGACGATATTTTCCGTACAGTACATTTCCTGCTGCCCCGCCGATAATCGTTTGCTCATCCTGCGTCCATGCATCGTAAGATCCCTCTGCAAGCTCCAGTTCCCCATCTCTGGCAGCAAACAGTGCAATGTCGGCAACCGCCTCATCACTTTCAGCATCCATGACATCTGTTTGCGGCATCTGTGCTGCAAGCGCAGTAGCCGGTGCCGATGTGGCAACCATACTGGCTGCTAAAAAGACACTGAGTTTTCTTGCTAAACTTTTTTTCCTCATAACCTTCTCACCCTTTCATAAAATATTGATTATAACAGTATAGTCCAATATTTTCCAAAAGTATTTAGCCGAAACGCATGTTATTTTGCACATTTATTTTTCATATTTTCATCACAAATTATACACATTTACCATTCATCATAAAACCCGAGTATTTTTCATAGTATACTATAAAAAACACTGCTCACATTTCGTGTTTTTTATTGTTATGATTAATGCCCATTTTCCATGATAAAAAAGCAGCTGTCTCCCCCCGCAAGGGAAAACAGCTGCTGCCTGATTTTACTTGATTCGCGTTTTATCTTCCTGCCGCTTTATCCAGTTTTACATTTCTGAAATACAGTGCCATGTCAATGGTGATCTCCACAATATTCAGCACATAGAATGCCCACGCCAGATAGAACAGCCATCCCAATGGCTCTGTTGCTGCACTCCACAGCATAATCTTACGGATAATACCGAACACATAACCAATCCAGATAAAGACCTCAAAGAAGAGGCTCTTGCCCTTTGCTGTTCTGGAAACCCATGATTTCCGGATGGAAATCGGCCAGGACAGTCCAAAACAGAGTATCATCAACGCTTCTAATAAATCAGTCATCTTTTTCCTCCTGATGCCGCAGTACACTGCCGCGGCTTTCTACTTTTCTCTTTTCACAGAAATCATCCTGTAAAATATCTTTTGTCCTTATTTCTCCTGTGTCTTCAGATAAGCCGCACGGCCATCCTCATACAGGTTGTTGCCCTCACTGTCAATAATGACAAACAAAGGCATATCCTCCACATACAGTTTACGCAGCGCTTCTGCTCCCAGATCCTCATACGCAATCAGCTCTGCCTTTTTGATGCATTTTGCCAGCAGTGCACCAGCTCCGCCGATCGCACCAAAATATACACCGCTGTATTTTTTCATTGCCTCAACAACTTCCGGAAGTCTTGCACCCTTTCCAATCATACCTCTTGCGCCAACAGACATCATGGTCGGTGCATAGGCATCCATACGTCCGCTGGTTGTAGGTCCTGCGGAACCAATAACCTGACCTGGTTTTGCCGGTGTAGGTCCTACATAGTAAATTGTTGCATCGGTAGGATCAAACGGTATCTTCTCACCTTTTGCCAGTGCTTCGCACATACGCTTATGACCTGCATCACGTGATGTATAAATGGTTCCTGTCAGATAAACGGTATCACCTGCGTGGAGTGTCTTTGCCAGCTCCTCGGTAAGCGGCAGTGTAATGTGTTTTTCCATTTAAATCACCTCCGTTTTATGGCGTGTTACATGGCAGTTAATGTTGATTGCACATGGCATACCTGCGATGTGAGTAGGCATAGTTTCGATATTCAGGCCAATTGCAGTAGTCTTTCCGCCAAAGCCCTGAGGACCGATACCCAGTTTATTGATTTTTTCCAGCATTTCTTTTTCCAGGTCCGCATAAAATGGATCCGGGTTCTCGGAATCAATGGGACGCATCAGTGCTTTTTTCGCAAGCAGAGCTGCCTTGTCAAAGGTTCCGCCGATGCCCACACCTACGACCATAGGCGGACATGGATTCGGACCTGCTGTCTCAACGGTCTCAATGATAAAATCCTTGATGCCCTGCAGCCCTGCAGACGGCTTAAACATACGGATTGCACTCATATTTTCACTGCCGAAGCCTTTTGGGCCTACCGTGATCTTAATATTCTCACCCGGAACGATCTCCGTATAGATCATAGCCGGTGTATTGTCTCCGGTATTTCCTCTGCGAACCGGATCTTTTACGACAGATTTTCTCAGATAACCTTTGTCATATCCGCGACGTACACCTTCATTAACGGCATCCACAAGATTACCTCCAGCGATATGTACATCCTGTCCAATCTCCAGAAATACACATGCCATACCGGTATCCTGGCAGATCGGTACACACTGCTCATCTGCGATTTCAAAATTCTCGATAATTTTATCCAGAACGCCCTGTGCGATTTCCCAGTCCTCGCATGCTCTGCAATTTCTGATTGCACATTTAACATCCTCAGGCAGATGTTCGTTTGCTTCGATACAAAGCTTTTCCACTACATCTGTAATCTGGCTTGCCTGAATTTCACGCATTGTATTGTCTCCTTTCTCACAGTTACATGATACTGCAATCTATCCTTTCAGAAATCCGGCTGCTTTCCGCCGCCGGATTTCCGCAGCTTATGCACTTACTGTCTCGTTTGCGATTTCTCTCTCATGTCTTGCATATTTCGGAAGCAGAAGAGGAGATACGTCATCAGACTCTACTCCGGCTGCTTTCAGATCTTCTGCATATTTGTAAATATGATCCAGATTCATGGTACCGATTTCTGTCTCTTTTGCCTTTGCAGCGGCTGCCTTACCTGCATTGCGGCCGAATACAATGATATCCAGCAGAGAGTTGCCCATCAGACGGTTTCTTCCATGGATACCGCCAACTGCTTCCCCTGCTACCAACAGGTTATCGATTGCCTTTGTAAATCCATCCCCGCCGATTTCCAGACCGCCGTTCTGATAATGCAGAGTCGGATATACCAGGATCGGCTGTTTTCTCATATCAATATCGTAGTTCAGGTACATACGCAGCATAGCCGGGATACGTTTTTCAATGGTACCCTCTCCGCCGATCATCTCGATCATCGGAGTGTCCAGCCATACACCGCTGCCCAGCGGAGTTGTCACACCTTTTCCTCTGTCACTGCACTCACGGATAATGGATGCTGCTGCCACATCACGAGTCTCCAGCGGATGCATAAATGCTTCTCCATCCACATTGACCAGCATAGCGCCCAGAGAACGAACCTTCTCTGTTACCAGAGCGCCAAAAATCTGCGCCGGATAAGCAACACCGGTCGGATGATACTGAATCGTCTCCTGATACAGCAGCGGAGCACCTGCACGGTAACCCAGAATCAGACCATCTGCTGTTGCACCATAGTGATTGGATGTCGGGAAATTCTGATAATGCAGACGTCCTGCACCACCTGTTGCGATGATGACTGTCTTTGCCTTTGCTACCAGATAATCACCGGTCTCCATATTCTGAAGAATGGCACCTGCTACCTGTCCCTTATCATCTTTGATCAGCTCTACTGCTGATGTAAATTCCACAACCGGAATTTGACGGTTCAGCACTTCGTCTCTCAGAGTACGCATGATTTCTGCACCGGAATAATCCTTGCAGGCATGCATCCTCTTTCTGGATGTTCCGCCGCCATGAGTGGTAACCATATTGCCTTCTGCATCTTTATCGAACATAACACCCAGGTTATTCAGCCACTGGATCGCATCCGGAGCTTCCATAACCAGTCTGCGCAGCAGTTCCGGTCTGGCAGCAAAATGTCCGCCGCCAAATGCATCCAGATAATGCTGTACCGGAGAATCATTTTCTTTATCCGCTGCCTGAATACCGCCCTCTGCCATCATAGTGTTTGCATCACCGATACGCAGTTTTGTAACGATCATAACCCTTGCACCAGCTTCATCTGCCTCGATTGCTGCAGAGGAACCTGCACCGCCGCCGCCGATAACCAGTACATCAACGTCATAATCTACCTTATTCAGGTCGATTTTTTCATTCAGGATACGGCTGTTGGAATTCAACAGATGTCCAAGCTCCGCCGGAGCCTTCTGTCCCTTATTCGGGCCAATCTTGATTTCTTCAAATCCATCCTGACGATAATCCGGATGATATGCCTTCAGGAGGGTATCTTTTTCCTCTGCTGTCATACGTCTCGGCTCCATGCCCATACGCTCGGCTCTGGTCGCTTCTACTTTTTTAATCGACTCAAGCATTTCTGGTGTAAACATATTTCTCCCTCCCTTATTTCTCGATTTCTCTTGTATTGTAAAGTTCCTGCATCTCGTCAATCGGTTTCTGCATGATCTGCTCAATCAGCTGATCATATGCCCCATGGTTGATCTCATCCACACGCTTTGCCAGATGCTCTGACTTCGGTGCAATATATTTTCCGGTCAGTCTTCTTGCCAGCAGACCTACCATCGGATGAGAAATGCCGGCCGGACATCTTACGGAACAGCAGCCGCAGCTTACACAGTCAAAGGACTCCTCTGCACACTTTTCAAATTCGCCTCTCTGTGCATATGCAATATACTGCATAACATTCAGATTCTGTGTACATGCCTTTGTACATGCATTACATCCGATACAGCTGTAGATTTCCGGATACAGCTCCATCATGATCTGCTCTGTCGGTTTAATCTCCTCAATATTATAAGTTCTCTTGTCCGTCGGGAAGAATGGAATGCTTGCCACATACATTCCCTCCTGTACCTGTGTCTGACAGGCAAGGCAGGTCTTGAGCTCATTCTGACCCTTGATTCTGTAAATTGTTGCACATGCTCCGCAGAATCCATGACGGCAGCCGCAGCCTCTCTTAAGCGTATAGCCTGCATATTCCATAGCTGTCATAATTGTCAGGTCTGCCGGAACACTGTATCTTTTACCAAAAAAATATACATTAACCATTTCCTGCATGATTGAATACCAGTCCTTTCTGAAAATTTATCTAAAATATTCTCCGCAACACACTGCTTTTGTCCGTCAATACTCGTTCGGAAGTTCGTCTACTTCGTCGCAGCGGAATACCGGGCCGTCTTTGCAGACATATTTGGAACCAATATTGCAGCGTCCGCATTTTCCGATACCACATTTCATACGCAGTTCCAGTGTGGTATAGCACTGGGAACGATTAAAGCCCAGCTCTTCCAGTCCTGCAAGTACGAATTTGATCATGATTGGCGGTCCGCATACCAGAGCGGTTTTGTCTGTGGAAAATCCGATCTCTTTTAAGTAGCTTGGTACAAAGCCCACATGACCATCCCAGCCCTCCTGCGGACGGTCGATGGTCAGATGTACGTTGACACCGTCTGTCTTTGCCCATACTTCCTGAATTTCCTTTAATTTTACAAGATCATCTGCAGAACGGGAACCATACAGGATATCCACGGTTCCATAATCTGCACGGTTATCCAGTACATAATTGATAACAGAACGCAGCGGTGCCAGACCGATACCACCTGCGATAAAAAGCAGATTTTTGCCTTTCAGTTCTGTATCTACCGGGAAATTGTTTCCGTAAGGTCCGCGAACTGTGATTTCATCACCTACCTGCAGGCTGTGCAGACAATCCGTCAGCGTACCACATTTCTTGATACTGAATTCCTGATATTCTTTATTTGTAGGCGAAGAAGTAATGGAAAACATTGCCTCGCCAACGCCAGGTACACATACCATGGCACACTGTCCCGGCATATGTTCAAACAGCTTTCCGCCGCCTGGTGCCGTTACGCAGAATGTCTTAACATCCGGTGTCTCCTGTGTGATTGCCGTGATAACACCTACCTTCGGAATCAGGGTATCCAGCGTATAATTTTTATGACAGGTACATTCGCTCATTACTTTTCACCTCCCATGCTTTTGATCACTTTTACGATATTTAAAGAAGACGGACACTTGTCCACACAGCGGCCGCATCCTACACAGGAGAACATGCCATCGTTGTTTGCCGGAAAATAAACCAGCTTGTGCATGAATCTCTGACGGAAGCGCTGCATCTGACTGGTACGGTTATTTCCGTGTGCCATCATGGTGAAATCAGAGTACATGCAGGAATCCCAACAGCGGTATCTCTTGATTCCATGTCCCGTATCATAATCCTTGATATCGTAGCACTGGCAGGTCGGACATACAAACGTACAGGTACCGCATGCAAGACACGGCTTGTACAGCTCCTCCCATTTCGGGGAATTGAATTTCTCATCCAGAACATCTCCTCCCCATCCTTCCAGTGAAAGATGTGTATAAGGAAGCTTTTCCACAATCGCGCGGATGTTTTCCTTTTCTGTTTCCAGTTTATCGCTTTCTGCATCCGCATTTTCCATCAGGCTTTCCACCTGTTTTGTCAATGCCTCGCCCTTCTCTGTGATGGCTTTCCAGAAAAGCTCATCTCCCATACTCCATACAGCCACATCGGCTGCTGCCTTTTCGGGATCTGCACAGTCCACACCAAATACCTTGCAGAAGCAGCTCTCTTCCGGCTCATGGCAGGCCATGGCAACGATCGTTCCATGCTCTCTTCTTGCTGCATAGAAAGTATCCACCGGATCAGCCAGAAATACTTTGTCCAGTACTTCCACACCTCTGATATCGCAGGCTTTCATACCGAATACAACAAATTCCTGCTCTTTCAATGTTTCCGGTTCGATACTGATACTTTTTCCTTCTTTTTTACAGGTATATAAATTTTCGCTCTGAGGAAAAAATACGTCTTTCGGTGATTTTACGGATTTCAGTGTCTCAATGTCCACATCCGCATCCTCACTCCAGGGACCAAAATTCACCTGTCCTGCTGTCTGAATGGGCAGGTACAGTTCCTTTGCCTCTGCAATTGTCCGGAATAATGCCGGTAAATTACTTTTCGCTATCTTGTACATACATTATCCCCTTTCTCCAACAATGCCAGGCTCTACATCATCAAATGTAAAGTTTGTCAGCGGTGCCCTTGAATCCGTATCTGCTCCTGCCTGATATTCTCCATAAAATTCATCAATATCTTTAATAAATTTACGGTTGAACAGGTGGAGCGGAATTCCCTGCGGACATACACGGCTGCACTCTCCACAGTCGGTACAGCGTCCTGCTACATGGAATGCACGGATAATGTGGAACATTTTTTCCTCAAAGGAATCCACATTTGCCTTCTGTGCGCTGTCAAACTTTGTACTGTCAAATACGCACTTGCGGCAGCTGCAGGCCGGACATACATTACGGCATGCATTGCAGCGAATACACTTGGAAAGCTCCTTCTTGAAAAATGCAAATCGCTCTTCCGGAGACATTGCTTCAATCTTTCTTACTTCGTCAAAACGGTCTGCATCCTTCGTATCCTTTGACTCGCCGATCAGCTCATCATATACCTGATGCTCCTTGCCCTTGCAGACATGGCAGCGTCCCAGCATAGCCGATGCATAAGTACAGGTCTTTTCCCCATAAATTGTCTGGATTGTCAATGTCTCTGCATCATCTGTCATCTCTGCACCGGAAATGCTCTCGATTCCCTTGATGCCCTGCTTTTTAATATTTTCCACGGACAGCTTGCCCTTACAGCCAACACCGATAATAAATGCCTTTTCTCTGTCCACTCTGTGCTCTTTGATCAGCTGGTTAAAGCTGTAGGTATCACAAGGTTTCAAAAATACAAGAGTCTTTCCTTCCAGTTTGGAAGCCTCGATCATGTATTTGCTCAAATTTGCCCCACAGAAACCATTATATACAAAATCCTCTAACTGTTCTTCGTTTTCAAAGTAAGCCGGTTCCGGATTATAAGGCAGGTCGCCGGCCTTCCAGCCAAGAACGCGTGCCACAGTACCGTCTGCCAGCAGCTCTTTTGCGCGTTTTACTAATTCTTCCTGCATCTCAAATCCTCCAATCTTACGTTTTTGCCCAGAGAGTAAATCTTCTCAACAAATTCATTCATCGTCTGTGAGAATTTTACGCCCTCAGCCGCAGACACCCATTCCACACGGGTACGTCCGTTTTCCACACCGATGAAATCAAGCATGGAGAACAGCAATGTCATACGTCTTCTTGCGTAATAGTTTCCTGTACTGTAGTGGCAGTCTCCAGGATGACATCCACACAGGATCACGCCGTCAGCACCCTTCTCAAATGCCCTCAGAATGAACATCGGATTTACACGGCAGGAGCAGGGTACACGAATAATCTTTACGTCTGCAGGATAAACCAGACGGCTGCTGCCTGCCAGGTCCGCACCTGCATAACTGCACCAGTTACAGCAGAATGCTACAATTTTCGGTCTGAAGGTTTCGTTTGTTTCTATCGACATATTGCATCCACCTCCGCTATAATCTGTCTGTTAGAGAAGCCCTGCAGATCCATCGCACCGGACGGACAGGTAACCGTACAAGCACCACAGCCCTGGCACAGTGCATTGTTAACCTGCGCAATACGGCGTACCTCGCGGATACCGTGATCGTTGACTTCTTTTTCAATATAAGTAATTGCGCCATACGGGCACACATTTGCACACATGGAACATCCGTTACACAAAAGTTCATCGGATTTTGCAGTACATGGATTGGTCATCAGCTTATCTTTAGCCAGCAATCCGATTGCCTTAACTGCTGCTGCACCTGCCTGGGAAACCGTCTCCGGAATATCCTTTGGTCCCTGACATACACCGGACAGAAATACACCTGCCGTCGGAGATTCCACCGGACGCAGCTTCGGATGTGCCTCTGTCAGGAAGTTATTTGTGTCAATACTTGCAGTCAGCATGGTGGCAATTCTTCTTACATCCGGATTCGGCTCAATAGCTGCTGCCAGAACTACCATATCTGCTTCCATCAGAATCTGCTTGTTATCCAGAAGATCAGATGCCTGTACCAGAAGCTGGCCATTTGGCTGCGGAGCAACCTTTCCAACCTGACCCTTGATGTAATGCACACCATATTCTTCCACTGCACGGCGGTAGAATTCATCAAAGTTCTTACCCGGTGTACGCACATCAATATAAAATACGGTAACATCCACATCCGGATACTTGTCACGAATCAGCATCGCATGCTTCGCCGTGTACATACAGCAGATCTTGGAACAATAGCTCTTGCCTCTTGCATCCGCGCAACGGGAACCCACACACTGTACGAAAACCATCTTCTTCGGCGGCTTATGATCGGACATACGCTCCAGATGACCCTTTGTCGGACCGGCTGCATTCATAATACGCTCCAGCTCCAGAGATGTGATTACATCCGGGCTCTGGTTATACGCGTACTCATCATATTTATCCAGTTTGATTACATCAAATCCGGTAGCAACCACAATTGCTCCGTATTTCTGTGTAATGATTTCATCCTTCTGATCGTAGTCAATGGCACCTGCCTGACAAACCTTTGAGCAGACACCACATTTTCCGGTCTTAAATTTAATACAATGCTCTCTGTCGATAACCGGTACATTCGGAATCGCCTGTGCAAACGGTGTATAGATTGCACTTCTTGTATTCAGTCCACGGTTAAATTCACTTGGTGTCTTCTTGGACGGACATTTCTCCTGGCAGACACCACAGCCGGTACATTTATCCATATCCACGCTTCTTGCCTTTTTACGGATATCAACCGTGAAATCACCTACAAAACCGCTGACCTTTTCAACTTCACTGTATGTATAAATCGTAATCTTATCATGCGCTGCAGCTTCCACCATCTTTGGCGTAAGAATACATGCAGAACAGTCCAGAGTCGGGAATGTCTTGTCGAGCTGTGACATTCTTCCTCCGATACTCGGCTCTTTCTCCACGATATCTACTTCATAGCCTGCATCCGCAATATCCAGCGCCGTCTGAATACCGGCGATACCGCCGCCAATTACCAGCGCACGCTTTGTGACAAGACTCTCGCCTGGCTGAAGCGGTGCATCCAGATTTACTTTTGCAACGGCTGCTCTCATCAGAATCACAGCCTTTTTGGTTGCTTCCTCCATATCTTTATGGATCCAGGAACAATGCTCACGAATGTTTGCAACCTCTACCATGTACGGATTCAGTCCGGCTCTCTCTGCTGCCTTTCTGAATGTTGTCTCATGCATACGCGGCGAGCAGGAACATACAACCAGTCCTGTCAGGCCTTTCTCTTTGATTGCAGCATCTATTTTTGCCTGTCCAGCCTCAGAACACATATACTGATAATCCTCTGCATGGACAACTCCAGGCTCCAGTTTTGCCATTTCCACTACTTTTTTCACATCTACCGTAGCTGCGATGTTACTTCCGCAATGACAGACAAATACACCTATTCTCTGCAATGAGTTCACCTCCAACTTTCTTTATCTCTTATATCTTCTGAACGCACTGACAAGAAGCTGCTGCGGCAGTTCAGGATCCAGCAGATTCGGAATCTCATCTGCTGCCAGATAATCTGCACCTCTCTGGCGCACTACCATCTGTCTTGCTGCGTCAATCAGTTTTCCGGGTTTAACATCTCTTGGGCATCTCTCCACACATGCAAAACAGGAAAGACATTTCCAAAGAGTCTTGGACTCCAGCAGTGCATCTACATTTTCATCCACTACATAGGAGACAAACTGATGCGGTTTGATATCCATCTCGTCAAAAGCAGGACAGGTTGCAGAACATTTTCCGCACTTCATGCATTTTTTCGGGCTTGCACCACTGATTTCTTTTATCATCTCGGCTTGTTCTCTCTGAGATTTCATTCTGCCTGCACCTCCTCTTTCAGTCCCAGTGCCTCAGCAAGCAGCTCGGTAAAATAATATACCGGAAGCTTATTTTCACTTGTACTGGTATTCAGATTGTACAGACACAGAGGACAGGCTGTGATCAGCTCCTGTGCTCCCATACCTGCCGCGGAATCCATGATACGGTCAACCATTTTTCCGCTCATTTCCTTTTCTTTCAGAGAAATGTATCCTCCGCAGCACTCATTACGGAATGGATAGATCACCGGCTCCGCACCAAGTGCACGAATAAAATCTTCAATAATAGTCGGATTTTCCGGATCATCAAATGCTAAAACAGAACTTGGGCGAAGAAGAAGACAGCCATAATAAGCTCCGATCTTTCTTCCCGTCAGTGGTTTTACCACTTTCTTTTTCAGCTCGTCAAAACCAACTTTGTCTCTCAGTACCTCAAGATAATGAAGCACATTTGTCTCGCCCGCATAAGGCTCCTCAAGCTGCATGTAATTGTTTGCTCTTGTGCGGATGTCCTCCACATTTTTCATATCATCATTCACACGCTTGATCACGTGATGACATGCAGAACAAAGCGTTACCAGATCCTGCCCCTTTTCCTTAGCCGCATTTAACGCACGAACAGAAGAAAGCTTTGTAGCAATTTCATCTGTTCCTAACGGATAAACACCGCCGCAGCACTGCCAGTCTTCGATCTCTTCAAGCTCAAATCCAAGTGCCTTTGCGGATTCCCTGCCATAGCGGTCAAGATCTTTCGCTTTTGTTTTCAGAGTACATCCAGGAAAATAACTGTAAACCATATTTACCTCCTGATGCCGCATATTTGCGATTCATTTATTATATTTCATATTGTTTCTATTCTTAATTCTTCAGAGTTTCTGTTTCTATTGTAATTTTAAAGCTGAATTTTTTCAATAACACTCTTCAGCGCATTGGCACTCGCCTGCAGTTTTTCCACTTCTTCATCCGTCAAAGGAACTGCAACTTTACCTTTCACACCGTTTGGTCCAACCATGGTCAGTGTGCTCAGGCAGACATCCTCGATGCCATATTCGCCATGCATCATAGAAGATACCGTTGCTGTTGAATCATAAGCAGACAGCAGAATTCCACAGAGACGACATACTGCAACAGAAACTGCATAGAACGTAGCGCCTTTGTTTGCAATAATCTTTCCGCCTGACTTCTGAACATATTCCAGCATTGCTTCCTTGTCCAGAGGTTCAATCTTTTTACCAAAGCTGTTCATAAGCTCTGTATATTCGTCAATGTTTGCACAGGAAATATGCGCGCGTGACCACGGAACAAACGAAGTATCTCCATGCTCACCAAATACATATGCATGAATATTTTTCTGCGCGATATCAAAATGCTCAGCTAATCCGCAGCGCAGTCTTGCTGTATCCAGGATCGTACCGGAACCGATAATCTGGTTCTCCGGAAGTCCGGAAATCTTTGTAAACACGTAAGTCATGATATCCACCGGATTACTTACGATCACATAAAGAGCATTGGGTGCTACCTTTACGATCTGCGGTGTAATTTCCTTCAAAATATTTACATTTGTCTGCGTCAGCTCAATACGTGTCTGTCCCGGTTTACGGGCAATACCGGAAGTAATGATTACGATATCGGAATCCTTAGCATCCGCATACTCTCCAGCAGTGATAGAAATTGGATCACGGAAGCAGGTTCCCTGAATGATATCCATAACTTCACCTGCTACTTTTTCTTTGTTGATGTCAATGATAACAATTTCTGATGCGATGTCCTGATTGGACAGTGTGTAAGCAATGGTAGAACCAACACTACCAGCTCCAATGATAGTAATTTTGCTGCTCATAAATTACTCCTTTCTTTTCTGGTTTCTGGTTTTTACATTGTCTTTTTTTTAACAATGTATTTTAAAAAACAAGGAGGCGCCAAACTTCTCTTAAGTCTATACCTCCTGTAAGTCCCAAAAACCTGCTAAATAGATTTCGCACACATCATATGGGATGTTCCTCCGCTTACATTCCAAGCTTCTGATATCTTCATCCGCAATACACAAAAGCTTCTACCATACAACGTCTGAAACCATAATAACATGTCATTGGCACTTTAACAAGTAAAATTTAAGAGGAATGTGTCAAATTTTAATGGAAATTTTCTGTATTTATTTTTCATTCATTCTTTTTCCCTTTTTTATCACACTAAAATCAATAAATCTATTCATGACATCCGGTTTGTACATACTTTTTCAAAAAATCATATATTTCTTTTTCCGTCGGAGGACATCCTTTTACACAGTCTTCAAATCTTGATGTACAGTTCCCCACTCCCAGTTTCCCCGTTTTTCCACGGTATCCCTGACCAATCGCAATTTTGTCATTCAATTTTTCCAGAAGTCCTTCCTTCCGCAGCTGCTCCAATGCCGGAATAAGATAGCCATAACATGCACTGCAGGATTCCACCTCTTCCACTGCATCTTTCAAAGCGACTATTTTTCTTACTGCTGGAATTTCTGCATTTTCTTCTTTCTGATGATTCAGTTCCCTTAAATTTGCATCATCAATATCTGCACATCCCACACCAAGCTTTTCCGCCATTACAAGATACGGAACCTCTTCTTTCCGATAATGCAGCAATTTGCATACAAATGTATCGCAGAGTACCGGATCCACAGCAGCAAAAATCCGATTCATTACCACCGGATTTCCCCCATCTTCAAAATCAAGATCTCCACAAATATTATCTACCACAATAAAATCCTGGTGAATTCCTGCATTTAAATGTGCAATTGGCTTATGCAGACCCATTTTATGAAAATGTCTCTTCTCTTTATTTGGAATCAGACCTTTCATATTTTTCAATGCACAGGTAATCTTTGTCTGACAATGTCCCTTTAACACTGGTACATTAATCAGAAAATCAATTTTATCCACACTACTGCATATCTGCAGTTTCATACCCGCACAGTCTTTCTCATAACTCTCATCCTTCTGCATATCCCAGAATTCCACACCATACTCTTTTATCAGTCTGTCATATCCACATACTTTCACCGCTTCTTCTGTTTTATCCCCAACCCAGGAGCCTTCCATAATCACTATGTTGATAAAGTTCCTCTCCTGCAAATACTCAATAATTCCAGCTACGATCTCTGGATGTGTAGTCGCTCCCCAGGAAGCTTCTGAAGGAGATACCAGATTGGGTTTAATCCCGATTCTCATACTTTGTGGAAACTTCATTCCCGTATTTTTAAATTCTTCTTTATATTTATCAAAAATCCTGTCCTCAAGTCCTGCCTTCTCCAAGAGCTGTCTTGTCATTTCTTTATAATTCGTACCATATATCATAAAAAGCTCATCATTTTTCATGCTGCATCTTATCCTTCCGCTTATTTTCACAAAATCTTGTTAAAAATATGAAGCTATTTTACCATATGGCTAAAAAAAAAGCATCTGCAAAATATTTGCAGATGCATATCTGTTACTGAGGCATCGGGGATTCGAACCCCGGACAACTTGATTAAAAGTCACGTGCTCTACCGACTGAGCTAATACCCCATTTTGTCTTTTCAGACAAAATGCCTGGTTCCGGAATCGAACCAGAGACACGAGGATTTTCAGTCCTCTGCTCTACCAACTGAGCTAACCA
>JALEJP010000043.1 GCA_022769625.1 Lachnospiraceae bacterium
GGCTGACCAGCCTTGCAGGGGTAGAGAAACTGACAAACCTGACCTCGCTGAATGTCAGCATGAACAAACTGACGGGGCTTGCAGGGGTGGAGAAGCTGCCGAAACTGGAAAAGCTGGATGCAAGCTATAACAGGGTCAAAAAGCTCCCGAACCTGAAAAAACTGGATAAGCTGAAATATAAGACCTGTGACCTGACCCATAACCTCCTGAAGGAAAAGGAGATTCGGAAAAAGGTACCGGAGCGGTTCCTGAAGGGAGGGGGAAAGAGCCGGAAGGGCTGGCTGAAGGACAATACGGAGCTCCAGAACCTGGACTATACGGTGAAGTTTATCACCCCCGGTTCCAAAAAGAAGATAACGGCCAATACAACTAAGATCGTTGGAAAGACCCTGAAAAATGCACGTGTTATCCTGTATAACCTGACCTATGAGTTTACGATCAAGAGTGTAAAAGCGGATAAAAACGGGGTCTTCCGGTTCAAAAACCTGGATCTGAGAAGGTATGCCGGCAACAGGGTCGAAGTCATGGTCGAAGTACATCGTTCCTGCGGCAGCAGATGGGAGGTTGTGAAGAGCAAAAAAAGAGTCAACCTGAGCAAAAAGAAAGAGAACGTATTTGTGGTAAAACATTAAAAATTCCGGACATGCAGGGCAGGGAACAGGATCTGATAAAGAATGTCTATGTATGAACGGATGAATTGGGGCTGGACAGCTGGGAATTTGAACAGTTGTCCGGTCCTTTCTGCTTTACAAAATGTGTTGATTGTGTTATGATTCTATTAATAAAAAGAGAAGATATATATTGTATATAATATACAGGAAAGAAACATCCATTAATCAGTGATATAGAACGATCTATCCCATTTCTCTTAGTCTGGCTAATTCTATCAGTCTTATCAAATCAAAAGACTGCCGGATCTTCCGGAGGCATACGATAAGCTGTCGGTGGTGGTGATCGCGCTGAACGAAAAGGCAGATTCAGAGGATGAGTTTATCGGGATGATGAACACCCTGCTGTCGCTGGAAAAAACATACGAAGAGAAGAGGGGCAGGCTGGAAGAAGAGTATCATATCGGTATGACATCGGAGATGGGAAAGGAGTGGAGCCTAATGTGTAATCTGTCAGATCTGGTGGAGGAGAGAGGGATTCAAAAAGGGATTCAGAGAGGCGTAGCAGAAGGGATAGAAAAGGGAATAAAAAAAGGAATAGAAAAAGGAATAGAAAAAGGAATAGAAAAAGGAAAAAGGGATATGGTTTCCGGTCTGCTCAGGCTTGGGACGGTAGATGAGGAGGATATCTGCAAGGTGGCCGGGATCACCCGGGAAGAGCTGGAGAAAATCAAGGCGGAGAGCCTGTAGTGCTGGCGGTGGAAGCCAGCAAAAGCACTATCTGCCTTGTTTCACAATCAGGACAGGAATCGGAGGATGATTCGGTCGGTTTACATATTCAGACTGGATGGCCAGGTAACTGCGGCTGTCCAGTTTTTTTATAAAAGAGAGGATCGCATCCCGCTCTTCGAATCCGGTGTCGCCGCCGCTGTAAATACAAAGACTCATCAGGCCGCCCTTTTTCAGCAGGTTCAGACCGGATGAAATAGCTGTAATACTGCTGTCTGCCCGGGTAGCCAGTGTGTGGTCACCGCCCGGCAGATAACCGAAATTAAAAACGATGCAGTCGATGGATTCCGGTGCGGCGTAGTATTCCATGTTTACATGAGAATCCAGGATCAGTCTGTAATTGTGAGGGGCCTGTTCCTTTTCCAGAAGCTGCTGTGTATGGGCCAGAGCAGTTTCCTGAATGTCAAAGGCCAGAACTTTCCCTTCTGCGCCGGCAAGCCTGGAGAGAAGCAGGGTGTCATGGCCGTTTCCCATCGTGGCATCGATGCAGAGGGAGCCGGGACAGACATGCATGCGAATAAAATGGGCACACCATTTTGTAATCTGATAATTGTTCATGGAAAACCTCTTTTCTGAAAGTCCGGATGTGGAGAGTCTTTCTTTTTGAGATGATTCTAACACAGGATGGGGCAGATGTAAACGATGGCACCGGGAGGGTGGATTTCCAAATAAAATTTAGATTTATTTTATTAATAGTTTATTGATTTTCCATCTGTGCCGCATTATCATGGAACACAGGAAATTTTTTATGCGGTACTGCAGGAGTGCCGCAAAGCAAGGAGAAAGGATATTCAGATTATGAGAGAAAAGTTTATGCGTTTCATGCAGGGGAGATACGGGATGGATGGTTTCTCCAGATTTCTGTTGGCAGTCGGTGCGGTATGCCTGCTGTTGTCCAGCCTGTTTCATGTGAGGTTTTTAAATTATGTTTGCTGGGTTTTGCTGATTTATCTGTATTTCCGTATGTTTTCCAGGAACATACAGAAACGGTATGCGGAAGGAGTGGCATATGAGTGTGCCAAAGCAAAGGTAAAGGCATTTTTTAAAGGCGACCGGAGTATGATCGACCAGGCAAAGATGTATCGGATTTTCAAATGCCCAAAGTGCAGCCAGAAGATACGTGTGCCCAGAGGAAAGGGAAAGATTGAGATCACCTGTCCGAAATGCAGCAGCACATTTCGGAAGCGCACCTGAAAAGATCCATTTTTTTAAAAAAAATTCCCAAATATGCTTGTACATTAGCGTGAAAAAGTATTATACTTAAAGGCAGCAGAAAAAGATTCATACATATAAGAAAAGCTGCCAAAGGCAGCGTCAGGAGGATATTATGGGAAAAAACATTGACTGGTCGAATCTGGGATTCGGTTATATGAAAACAGACTATCGTTACGTATCAAATTTCAAAGACGGAGCATGGGACGAAGGTGCCATGATCACGGATGATACGGTTACCATCAGTGAGTGTGCCTGTGTACTGCAGTATGCGCAGACCGTTTTTGAAGGCATGAAGGCCTATACCACAGAGGACGGACACATCGTAACGTTCCGCCCGGATATGAACGCAGAGCGCATGGAGAATTCAGCAAAGAGACTGGAGATGCCGGTGTTCCCGAAGGATCGTTTTGTGGATGCAGTTGTTAAGACGGTGGAATCCAACATTGATTTTGTACCGCCCTATGGTTCCGGTGCAACGCTGTACATTCGTCCGTATATGTTCGGAAGTAATGCCGTAATCGGTGTGAAACCGGCAGAGGAATATCAGTTCCGTGTATTCTGTACACCGGTTGGTCCTTATTTCAAGGGCGGCGTAAAGCCGATTACCATCCGTGTCAGCGATTTTGACCGTGCGGCACCAAGAGGAACCGGTCATATTAAAGCAGGTCTGAATTATGCCATGAGTCTTCATGCAATCATGGACGCACACCGTCAGGGATTCGATGAGAATATGTATCTGGATCCAGGTACCCGCACCAAGGTAGAGGAGACAGGCGGAGCGAACTTCCTGTTTGTCACAAAGGACAACAAGGTTGTTACACCGAAGTCTGACAGTATTCTTCCGTCCATCACACGCCGTTCCCTTGTTTACGTTGCAAAGGAATATCTTGGCCTTGAGGTTGAGGAGCGTGAGGTTTACTTCGATGAGGTGAAAGATTTCGCAGAGTGTGGTCTGTGCGGAACAGCAGCCGTGATCTCACCGGTTGGAAAGATCGTAGATCATGGAAAAGAGATCTGTCTGCCAAGCGGTATGTCCGAGATGGGACCGATTACCAAAAAGCTGTATGATACACTGACCGGTATCCAGATGGGCCGTATCCAGGCACCGGAGGGATGGATCAAAGTGATTAAATAAGGATTGGATTTGTCTTTTTGGAGTTACAAGTTGTTTACAAGTCTATGCGGACTTTTGAAGCCGTCTTTTGCTATACTTTTAGCAGAAGGCGGTTTTTTTACGCCTTCAAGTCTCTAATACAGGGACGAATAAATACCCGTCCTATGGCAGGACTAAGCAGGAGAAGGAATAGAGGAAAGGTGTGAAAAGGGATGAAAAGGAAACCGCTGGTGCGGACGTGGAAGGATTATTTACATAGATTACAGCAGGAGGGGCTGGTTAAGGGGTTTGTATGTCATGGGCAGGAGGACTGTCCGATCACTTCGGTCACGTATGATTCCAGAATGGTGGAACCGGGGAGTCTGTTTTTATGCAAGGGTGCTGCCTTTCGGGAAACGTATCTTCTGGAAGCAATCCGGCGGGGAGCAGTCTGCTATGTGGCGGAACAAAAGAAAGATGTGGAAATTCCCTGTATCCTGGTGGATTCTGTCCGGAAGGCACAGGCGGTGATCGGCGCGTTGTATTACGGAGATCCGCAAAGGCAGCTTTCTCTGACCGGTATCACCGGGACGAAAGGGAAGACCACCGCCGCTTACTATCTGAAGGCAATTCTGGATGAATGGCAGAAAAGCAGGGAGAGCGAAAGACAGGAGTCGGGAACATATGGAAGCTGTGGGCTGCTTTCCACGATCTGCAGCTGGGATGGAAAGGAAAAAGAGCGCGCTGCGCTGACCACACCGGAGGCCTTTGAGCTGCACCGTCATCTGCGAAATGCTGCAGATGCGGGCATGAGGCACATGGTGATGGAGGTTTCCAGTCAGGCATTGAAATACCAGCGCGTGTACGGTCTGCATTATGATGTGGGTATTTTTTTGAATATTTCAGAGGATCATATCAGTCCGCAGGAGCACAGGGATTTTGAGGACTATTTTTGTTCCAAGCTTTCGTTGTTTCGGCAGGTAAAGACAGCCTGTATCAATCTGGATTCCAACTGTGCCGGACGTATACGGAGCGCAGCAGAGATGGCAGAGCGTGTGATCACCTTCGGAACAAAGCCGGATGCAGATATTTGCGGAAGCAGGATCACCAAAAGGAGTGATGGGATATCCTTCCATGTGCGTACGCCAGATTTTGAACAGACGATACACCTTGGGATGCATGGCCTTTTTAATGTGGAAAATGCACTGGCAGCCATAGCGGCAGCGTATGCATACCGCATTCCGCCGGAAGTTATAAAGAAAGCACTTGCAGAAGTACAGGTGGACGGAAGGATGGAGCAGTATCAGAGCCGGGATGGAAAAATCATGGCTATCGTGGATTTTGCCCATAACAGACTGAGTTTTGAAAAGCTTTATGATTCTGTGCTGCAGGAATTCCGGGGTTATGCCATCTACACCGTGTTTGGGTGTCCCGGAGGCAAAGCGTTCAATCGCAGACGTGACCTGGGATTGATTGCAGGACTTCTCTCACGGAAAGTATTTCTCACGGCAGACGACCCGGGAATGGAAAACGCGGAAGACATAGCAAAAGAAGTGGCGTCTTATATGGAGATTGTGGGATGTCCCCACACCTACATCGAAAGCCGCAGCCATGCCATCCGCACCGCAGTGACGCAGGCAGCAGCCAAAAACAAAAAATCTATCATCCTTGTGCTTGGAAAAGGTCACGAAAAAACTCAGAAATTCGGGAAACGCATATACGATTACCCATCCGATGCAGTCCTGGTACAGGAGGCAATCCGGGAATATGAAGAAAGAGTAAAAAAGTGAAGGCAGAGAATCGCTCTGTCTTGCCGTCTTCCTGCGATTGACGAACCTTCGGGAATTGAGTATAATAAAAAAGTGGCATTCTGTCCTGAAAACAGAACTCCACAGATTATTTGAATTTTAATCTTGAACGACATCGGAGGACCATTATGAAAATCATTCTTGCCTCAGCCTCACCCAGACGCCGGGAACTTCTGGAGCAGGCCGGTATCCCATTTGAGATATTGATCGGAAGCACACAGGAAAAGATCGCAAAAGAAAGGCCATGTGATATTGTGGAGGAGCTTTCCCTTGCCAAAGCACAGGGGGTGGCATCAGCGGTTGCAGCGGATGCGGTGGTGATCGGGGCGGACACGATTGTTGCGAAGGATCAGGAGATTCTTGGAAAGCCAAAGGATGCAGCGGATGCGTTTCGGATGCTTTCGATGCTTCAGGGAGACCGCCATCAGGTCTATACGGGTGTGACGCTGATCGTCAAAAAGGATGGCAGCAGTCGGGTGATATCCTTCCATGAGCGCACGGATGTGTTTATGGCTGCGATGGATGAAAAGGAGATTCTGGATTATATTGCAACCGGTGAGCCGTTTGACAAGGCGGGGGCCTATGGGATTCAGGGGCGTGCCGGTATTTTTATAGAGAAGATTGAGGGAGATTACTACAATGTGGTAGGACTCCCCATTTCCCGTCTATACCGGGAACTGAAAAACTGTCTGGGAAAGTGAAATGATTGGAAAAGGTAGAGGGGGCGTATCAATATGGTAAACCGTATTCTTGTGGTGGAAGATGATACGGCAATTTCGGAACTGATCTGTATGAACCTGGAAGTCGCCGGCTATCAGGTGATTCCGGTGATGGACGGAGGCAGTGTGGAAGAGGTAGTGAAAAAGGAACAGCCCATTGACCTGGCTCTTCTGGATATCATGCTGCCGGGAAGGGATGGATTTGAATTGCTGGATGTGATGAAACAATCTTCTATTCCGGTGATTTATATAACGGCAAAAGGGGATGTGAATTCCAAAATAAAAGGATTGCGTTCCGGAGCTGAGGATTATATAGTGAAACCTTTTGAGATCCTGGAGCTTCTGGTACGTGTGGAAAAGGTGCTGGAGCGCACCGGCAAGCAGAGAGAGGTCATACAGGTACGGGATCTGGAGATCCATCTGTCGGAACATAAGGTGACTCGCGATGGCGAACCCGTCAACCTGAAGCCGATGGAATATGATCTGCTGGTTCTGCTTGCAAAAAATAAAAATGTGGCGTTTACCAGAGAACAGCTGCTCAATGAGGTGTGGGGCAGCAACTATCTGGGCGAGACGCGAACCATTGACGTACATATCGGTCAGCTTCGGAAAAAGTTGAATCTTGCCGGTGTGATCAAGACGATTCCCAAGATCGGATATCGACTGGAGGAATGACATGAAACTCTGGCAGAAAATATCTCTGCTGACGGCGGCTATCCTTTTGATTTCCATGGCTGTGTATGGCGGGGTTGCTGTTTATGAGACTGCAAATTACAATTTAAACCAGACGAAGGTTGCAGGAGCCAGGCAGGTTCGGACCACAGCCTATGCGCTTGGTCAGAGCCTTGAGAATATGGAAGCGGATGAGCTCAGTGAGACGGCAAACAGAGCTTATCTGCAGTTTTTGCTGCGCCGGTACAGCAGCCGTGATTTTATGCTTCTGCAGGACTGGGAGCTCGTGGCAAATACGACGGATTATGAATTAACAGGCTATCAGCTGAGTCAGTTTGACTCTATGGAGCCTGTTTCTGCGTTTCAGCAGAAAAACGGACGCTATCTTCTGATTGTGGGTCAGCAGATTCCCATGACGGATGTTGGGGAAACCACGTACCAGCTGTTGATGATCCGTGATATTTCGGATTTGTATGAGAATGTGCTGACACAGATCGGCATGTTTCTGGTAATGCTTGGGTTGATCGTGGCGATCGCAATCAACATAATTTTCTGGATCATTCGGAGAATGCTAAAACCGCTGCGCGATCTGCAGGAGGCAGCCGGGGCGATCAGCCAGGGTCAGCTTGGACGCCGTGTTCGCGTGCGCTCAAGGGATGAGGTGGGAGCATTAAGTGTTTCCTTTAATCAGATGGCAGAAAAGATCGAATATCAGATGGAAGAGCTGGAACAGGTTTCGGAGCGACGCAGACAGCTTCTTGGAAGTCTGGCGCATGAGCTGAAGACCCCCATGACATCGATCATCGGATATTCGGATACGCTGCTGCATGTAAAGATCAATGAAGAGCAGCAGAAAAAGGCTTTGACTCATATCAACAATGAGTGCCGAAGACTGGAGCGTCTGTCCGGAAAAATGATGAATCTTCTGGAACTGTATAATAATGACACCATTCATATGGAAGCATATCCGGTGCGACGGCTCTTGTCCCAGGTGGCGGAGCTGGAAAAATACCACCTGAAGGAGAAAGGAATTTATCTTGCGGTAGAGTGCCAGGACGAGGAGCTGGTCATGGATGTGGATCTGATGGAAAGTGTTCTGGTAAACCTGATCGACAATGCCATGAAAGCTTCAAAAGAAGGGGATACGATCGTGGTGGTGGCAGAAGAGAACCGCATACTGGTAAAAGATAACGGACGCGGAATCCCGCCGGAGGAGATTCCAAGGATCACAGAGGCCTTTTATATGGTGGATAAATCCAGGAGCAAAAAAGCCGGAGGAATCGGACTTGGTCTTGCACTGTGCAGTCAGATCGTGAAACTCCACGGTGCGAGGCTTGAAATCAGAAGTAAGCTGGGAGTCGGGACAGAGATTTCTGTGATTTTTCCGGAACAGAAAAAAAGAGAGGAAAAAGCGTGAAAACAGGGAAAAGATGGATGGCAGCAGTCTGCCTGTTTGGGATAACGGCCGGTATGTTATCCGCATGTGCGTTTGAAACGCCGGATGACGAATGTATCGTGCGGGAAAAGGAGACCGGAAACGGCACACGGATCGCTTCGGCAGGGGATGGCCTGACTATTGAGAGTCAGATACATGCACCGGAAACCTGCGAAATGGAAGTGGCAGATGGCCTGGCGGAAGTGTGGGTTCATGCAAAGGTTACGGTTCCGAATGGCGAGGGTATGAAAATCCGAAGTGCAAAGCTTCGGCCTTTTGGCCAGGAGGATCTGGATGGCTGGATCCGGGTACTGACTCAGGGGAAAGAATTGTGGGATTATGCAGATAGTGATTATGATCAGAACATGGCGGCAGATGACATACAGGCGTGGATGGAAGAGTCGGAAAGCGGGATGGTTTCCTATGAAAGTGAGAAGTATCCGGTTGAATGGAAGATGAAAAGCGAGTCCGGTTCGGATATCCAGGATGGAGGAGAAACATCCGAACAGGAAGAGGAGGCTGTCGGAGAGAGCGCAGAAGATTCCATGTCAGCGGAGCATGATACGCCTTTGGAGGCGGAGGGGACAGTGATGCAGGAGGAGTTTTTGTCCGGGTACGTGGATATGCAGGATATTTTTGCCTCCTGGGCTTCAGATGAGGAAAAAACCTACACCTGTCAGGTCATCAACACCATGCAGGAAGGTTATCCCATCTCCGTGTTTGATTTCACAAGAACATACCGGGGGACTTATGTGGAATGGGCTGAGGATGAGGTGCTGGAAAAGGCAGAGACCAGGATCGCAAAGAAACGGATGAAAAAAACGGCGGATGATCTGGTAGAGACCCTGGGACTCTCGGGTAAATTGAAATATCGGAAATCGGAGCCGGTGTACCGCAGCGAAATCGATGACTCTCCCTATGGAGATCATCTCCCTGAGGATTCCATGGGATGGCGATTTTATTATGTAAAAGAAATGGACGGGATTAAGATGGTCCATGCGTCCAATCTCACACCGCCAAGGGATATGATGGAGAATCTGATTTTTGCGCTGGAGTCAAATTTCGGGTGGGATGTCTACGATTCCATAGCAGAGCTGGACGGGAGGTATGGTGGCGCAATGACACAGTGGAATGAGGAGATGTTCTGCGTTACCTTTGATGATGAGGGGCTGGTCAGTGTCAGCTGGATCAATCCCTGTGCGTTAGGTGAAAATTCCAGTGACAATGTATTTCTTCTGCCATTTTCCGAGATTCTTCAGATATTTGAAAAATCGATCACAAAACAATATATTCTGGAGATGTTTGCGGAGATGGGGATACCGGTGAAGGCAGAAATTACAGAAATCCGTCTGGGCTATATGATGGTCAGAGATGACGAAAAACCGGGAAGCGGACAGATGGTGCCGGTCTGGGATTTTATCGGGACATACGAAAGTGAGAGTGTTGAGGAGATGCTGGGAGAAGAGGGGAATATCTGGGTCCAGAGTTATCTGAAACAAAAGAAAAGTGAAAGTCTTCTGACAATCAATGCTACGGATGGAACCATTTTGAACTGGGGCTACGGAGGATAACTTTCTGCATTGCGCGGAAGGAAAATGTTTGCTATACTGTTAGATATGGATTTTGAAAGAAGGAGTAGAGACATGCAGCAGAGACAAGGAGAGCTCAAAGGACTCGTGAATGCCATTCTGGACAGTTATGAGAAGTATCCTGTCATCCGGAATATTGACTGTGGAAACCGGATCAACAGTGACACGGTGACCGAGATTCTGGAAATGATACGCAGGATCGTTTTTCCGGGCTATTTTGAGATGAAGAATCTGAGGAAAGATTCCATAGAATATCATGTGGGGGAGCTTCTGGAGAATATTGAGTATCATCTGACGAAACAGGTGATGATGGCTCTTCCGCACAGTGAAAAATATCAGCATATGGGACATCATGAGCTGGCAGAGAAGGCACTTACTATCACCCATACCTTTCTTGGGCGGATACCGGCACTGCGCGATATACTGGCGACGGACGTACAGGCAGGCTACGAGGGTGACCCTGCGGCCTTTAATACGGACGAGGTGATTTTTTCTTATCCTGGTATGTACGCCATCACCGTAAACCGGATTGCCCATGAGCTGTATCTGCTGGGTGTACCTCTGATTCCGCGTATGATGACGGAACATGCCCACAGTCAGACTGGTATTGATATTCATCCGGGAGCATCCATTGGAGAATATTTCTTCATTGACCATGGTACCGGTGTGGTAATCGGAGAGACGACGGTGATCGGTAAATATGTGAAGATCTATCAGGGCGTGACACTTGGCGGACTTTCCACCAGAGGTGGCCAGATGCTTCGCGGTGTGAAGCGTCATCCGACGCTGGAGGATAATGTGACTGTGTACTCCGGTGCATCCATTCTGGGCGGAGAGACGGTGATCGGCACCGGTGCTGTCATCGGAGGCAATGCCTTTGTCACTTCTTCCGTGCCGCCGCATACCAGAGTAAGTATAAAGAATCCGGAGCTGCAGTTTAAGGATCGTTCCAAAAAGGCCGGAGAGCTTGGCCAGGAGGGCTTCTTTAACCGCAAAGAACAGGATTAATGATCTGTCTGGCTGACTGATACAGGAGGGATGGCCGGGCACAGGAAAAGTTTCTATTTTGGAGGAGATTATGATCTATAACAATGTATTGGAGGCCATCGGCCATACACCGATGATTCGCCTCAATCATCTGACGGATGAGGACAGTGCGGAGATTCTGGTAAAATATGAGGCTGTGAATATCGGGGGCTCCATCAAGACCAGAACCGCTTATAATATGCTGAAAAAGGCGGAGGAAGAGGGTATTCTGAAGCCGGATTCCATCATTGTGGAACCCACCAGCGGCAATCAGGGCATCGGTATCGCGCTGGTAGGCGCGGTGAAGGGCTATCAGGTGCGCATCATCATGCCGGATTCCGTCAGTGAGGAGAGACGCAAGCTGGTGCAGCAGTACGGGGCAGAAGTAGTCCTGATTCACGATGACGGTGACATCGGCAAATGTATTGATGAGTGTCTGCAGACAGCCATCCGAATGGCGAAGGAGGATCCTCGCGTCTATGTGCCGGAGCAGTTTTCCAATAAAAACAATCCGCTGGTGCACAAGTATCACACGGCAGTGGAGATCCTGGAGCAGGTGGAAGGCCCCATTGACGGGTTCTGCTCCGGAGTCGGTACCGGTGGGACACTTTCCGGTATCGGTGAGGTGCTGAAAAATCAGTATCCGGATATTACCATCTGGGCAGTGGAGCCGGAGCACGCAGCCATATTGTCCGGCGGCAGCATCGGCACGCATCTGCAGATGGGCATCGGTGACGGACTGATTCCCGATAACCTTAATATGAATATTTACGAGGATATCTGTGTGGTCACAGATGAGGAGGCACTGGATATTTCCAGGCGTCTGGCCAGAGAGGAAGGTCTGCTCTGCGGCATTTCCAGCGGATCCAATGTGGCAGCAGCCATCCGCCTGGCGAAAAAACTAGGAAAAGGAAAACGTGTGGTGACGATCCTTCCGGATACGGGAGAACGTTATTTCAGCACGGTGTTGTTTGAATAGGAAAGAATAGAGATACGGAGGAAAAACAAATGAGTGATTATGCAATTGAGACCAAATGTCTGCATTCCGGTTATACACCGAAAAACGGTGAACCCAGACAGATTCCGATTGTCCAGAGTACGACCTTTAAATACGAAACATCCGATGAGATGGGGAAACTGTTCGCACTGGAAGAGAACGGATACTTTTACACCAGACTGGCAAATCCCACCAACGATGCAGTGGCAGCAAAGATCGCAGATCTGGAGGGCGGTGTCGGCGCGATCCTGACCTCATCCGGACAGGCGGCTACTTTTTATGCAGTGTTTAACATCTGTGAGGCAGGGGATCATGTGATCTGTACTTCTGCAATTTATGGCGGAACGCTCAATCTTCTGGGTGTCACCCTGAAAAAGCTGGGCATCCAGTGTACCTTCGTGGATGCGGATGCGCCGGAAGAGGAACTGGAAAAGGCATTCCAGGAGAATACCAAGGCAGTGTTTGCGGAGTCCATCGCCAATCCGGCTCTGGTGATCCTTGATATTGAGAAATTCGCCAATCTGGCACACAGACATGGCGTGCCGCTGATCGTGGACAATACCTTTGCTACACCGGTCAACTGCCAGCCTTTTAAATGGGGCGCGGATATCGTGACACATTCCACCACAAAATATATGGACGGACATGCGGCCCAGGTGGGCGGTGTCATCGTGGACAGCGGTAATTTTGACTGGGAAGCCCATGCGGACAAATTTCCGGGACTGACAACGCCGGATGAATCCTATCACGGCATCGTTTATACACAGAAATTCGGAAAGCTTGCCTACATTACAAAGGCAACCTCCCAGCTGATGCGCGATCTGGGTGCAATCCCGTCCCCACAGAACGCATTCATCCTGAATCTGGGGCTTGAGACCCTGCCGCTTCGGGTGGAGCGTCACTGCTACAATGCCAAGAAGGTGGCAGAGTACCTGAACGCACACGAAAAAGTGGCTCATGTCAGTTTCGCCGGTCTGCCGGGAGACAAATACCATGAGCTGGCAAAGAAATACATGCCAAACGGAACCTGCGGCGTCATCTCCTTCGAACTGAAGGGCGGACGTGACAGTGCAGTACAGTTTATGGACAGTCTGAAGCTGGCTTCCATCGTAACCCATGTGGCTGATGCAAAGACCTGCGTCCTGCACCCGGCAAGCCATACCCACAGACAGCTCACCGATGAGCAGCTGGTGGAAGCAGGCGTATCACCGGGACTGATCCGTCTGTCTGTTGGCATCGAGAATGTGAACGATATCATCGCAGATCTGGCACAGGCGCTGGAGAAGGCGGAATAGACGAAACAAATTTTTATGAACAGATACCCGCAGGGCAGGACAACGTCCGTCCTGCGGTTTTTTTACGATAATGGAAAAGGTCTGCGGTTTCTATGCATGGTACTTCTGGTGCTGTATTACATCCTGGATAATGGAAATCAGTCAGACGCATTTCCGACAGGAGCATTGCCCATTTATCATATACAAATCGTAACAGAAAAAAATCGGGATTATTTTTGGGGTGATTTTAAGAAAGGAGCCAGAGAGGCGGCAGTAGAAATGGCCAAAGAAAATGGAACTTCGATTATTACATTTGAAAGTGAAGAGAATGTGCTGCCTATGGTGGGATTAGATTTGATGGAGTGGCTGGAACAAAAGGACAGCAGAATGATTCGCATTCTATTAACCTGCCATCAGAGTTTTAATTATGTAGTAACTGCCATGCGGTGCGGTGTGTTTTCCTATTTATTGAAGCCTTTGGATGAGAAAGAACTGGCTCGGACGATAGAACTGGCAGAAAAAGAACTGGCGCGGAGAGATGCAGCAAATCGATTATGCAGAGAAAAGTTTCCGTAACGTAAAGTTTCTGTTAAGAAAACGCAGGTTTTGTAAAATGTTTCTGTTTTCAGATAACTCTTCGTAAACTCGGTTGAAAAGCGAAAAAACAATGCTATACTTTTGCTTATCAGGGCAGTGCGCCCCGGTCAGGTTACGGATCACAAAGCGAAAAGTAACCGGATGAAGGTTTTGAGGAGTTTATTTGAAAAAAGGAGACAAAAAATGAAGTACAACTGGAAGAAACAGATTTTATCAGGAACCCTGGCTGTGGCAGTGACAGTGTCAAGTCCGGTTATGGCGTTTGCAGGAGCAGCACCGGACGGAAAGACAGATGCGGCAAAGATGTCACAGGAAATGAATCTCTCCGATGAGTGGGAGACCTGGAAAACGGAGTGGGCAGAAGGTGTAAGCACAGACTGGAAACAGATTTCTCTTACACCGGGAAGCGATGAAAGTGAACTGAATTTTGCATGGTATTCCACCGGAAATGCAGTACCAAAGCTTGTCATCGGCGAGGGACGCAGCATGAAAAATGCAGTAACCTATACAGCAGCTCAGACAGAGGCAACGCAGGCGAAGGATGGCACACAGTACTACTCTAATAAAGTGACAGCAAAAGAGTTGAAACCAGATACGGTTTACTATTACAAATACGAAAAATCAGACGGAACCTGGACAAAGGCAGTAAAGTACCGCACCGGAAAGGCGGAGGATTTCAGCTTTATCTATGTGGGTGACCCACAGATTGGTTCCTCCAACGAAGCAAAGGCGAAGAAACCGGAGGATATAAATGACAGCTTTTATACTGCACAGTTTGAATCGGTGCGCAGTGATGCCTTCAACTGGGAGACAACGCTGAATCAGGCGATGGAAATGTCCGGAAATCAGGCGCGTTTTGTACTTTCAGCCGGTGATCAGATTCAGACAAATGCCAAGAAGGTAAAGGATAATACGGTAAGTGAGATGGAGTATGCGGGATACTTAAGCCCGGATATCCTGAAATCTCTTCCGGTAGCTACTACAGTAGGAAATCATGATGCAGATAACCCAAACTATGTATATCATTTCAACCGTCCGAATGTAAGTGAGCTTGGAACAAATGGTGTTGTTGAGGGTGATTACTACTTCACCTATGGTTCTGCATTGTTTATCATGCTGAATACCCAGGATACAAACGTGGCAGAGCATAAGCAGTTCATCGAGCAGGCGGTAAAAGCTGAGCCGGACTGCAAATGGCGTATTGTGACACTGCATCAGGATATTTACGGTTCTGCCGAACACTCAAACGAGCCGGAAATCACGAACCTGCGCTACAGTCTGGTTCCGTATTTTGAGGCAAATGACATCGATGTGGTGCTGACCGGACATGACCATGCATATTCTCGCTCCCAGATTCTGAAAGGTGGTGTGAAGACGACAGAATATACGGATGACGAGTTTGATGAACAGCTGGAAAAGGATCTTGAGGTGGGAGAGGATGAAAGTACACGCTATACCGCTCCGGGAAACATCAAGAATGATACCACCGATCCGGCAGAGAAAGCGTATATTGACTATCTGTATCAGGTCATGGACGAGGATGCAGTGGAACAGGTACAGAAGGATGGCGAAACCGTTGTCAATCCGGAGGGTATTCTCTATATGACAGCAAACTCTTCTTCAGGCAGTAAGTATTATGATCTGGTACCGAGAATGCAGACTTATATAGCAGCCAGATGGCAGGAGGATGTTCCGACTTATTCTGTCATCCATATCACGGATGAGACTTTCACAATCAATACGTACCGTACAGATAATGATGAAAAGATTGATGAAACCTTTACCATCGTTAAAACAGAGAAAACGCAGGATACAAAGCCGGAGACAAAAACAGATATCAGTACGGCAGAAGCTGCTGCGGTCAAAAATCAGGTTTATACCGGTAAGGCCATTACACCGGAGGTGAAACTGAACTGCCAGGGCAGACAACTGGTACAGGGAACGGATTATACGGTGGCATACACAAACAATAAGAATACCGGTCTTGCAGCAGCAACGATTACAGGTATGGGCGCTTATACAGGCATAAAGACGGTAAACTTCAAAATTGTGCCAAAGAAGGCGGCTCTCAAATCGGTAAAAGCGGTCGGAAAGCAGGCGATACAGGTGAAGCTGAAAAAGTCTGCCGGTAAGGTAAGCGGATATCAGATTATCTGTTCTACAGACAGAAAATTCAATAAGGCAAAAAAAGTCAATACCAGGAAGCTGAATACGACGGTAAAATCTCTGAAGAAAGCGACTTATTATGTAAAGGCAAGAGCTTATACCAACATTCAGGGCACGAAGGTATTTGGTGCATACAGCAAGACGGTAAAGGTCAGCGTAAAATAGTATGAAACTGGAAAAAAAGAAAATGTGGAAAACAGGATGTCTGGCAGCTGCGGGTGTCCTGTTTCTGCTCTTTGTGTATCTCCTGAATCAGGTGGAAAAAACAGAGCTTCTTGAGACGGAGGGCAGAAACTTTGAAAATGCGGTTGTCACGGAAGTCATAAAGGACAATGTGACAGAAAGCGGAAACATTGTGGGAGATCAGACTGTGCTTTTGCGTCTGGAGTCAGGCGGACATGCAGGTGAAGAGGTGGAGGCGATCAGCTCTTCCGGTTATCTGTTCGGAGCACACTGTACGCAGGGGATGAAGGTCATCGCTCTGGTCAGCGAATCCCAGGGAGAGCTTGTGGCGACGGTGTACAGTGTACGCCGGGCACCCATGATGTATTTGATGGTAGTACTGTTCATCCTGGCTATTCTGCTGATCGGAGGAAAAAAGGGATTCGCATCAGTTGCAGGACTGGCGTTTACTATTTTGTGTGTGATATTTGTATTTTTTCCGCTGATCTACCGCGGCGCTTCCCCAATCTGGACGGCAGTGTTTGTGGTGATTGTGACAACGGTGGTGACCATGTTCCTGATTGACGGTGTGACCTGCAAGTCAGCAGCCGCGATTTTGGGAACGATCATCGGTGTGTGTGTTGCCGGAGTGTTTGCGTGGGTGTTTGGTAAGGTGACACATTTGACGGGATATAGTGTGAGTGATGTGGAAAATCTTGTGTATGTGGAACAGAATACAGATATTCAAGTGGGAGAATTGTTGTTTGCAGGGATTTTGATTGCTGCGCTGGGAGCGGTCATGGATGTGAGCATGTCGATCGCATCGACTATCTGTGAAATTCATCAGAAAAATCCTGCCCTGACCACAAGAGAGCTTTTTCACTCCGGCATGAATGTGGGGAAGGACATGATGGGAACCATGTCCAATACGCTGATCCTTGCATTTACCGGAGGATCTATGAATACACTGGTGTTTCTCTACGCCTACAACTACCAGTACCGGCAGGTGGCAAATATGGCATCCATCGGCATCGAGGTGATGCAGGGCGTATCTGCCAGCATGGGAGTGATTATGGCGGTACCATTTGTATCGCTGATCAGTGCATGAATGTGGGGAAGAAAAGAGAAAAGAAACAACGAAGCATAAAAAAACAGAAAACTGCTGCAGATACCGGTTTGATACCGTGTTATTCTGCAGCAGTTTTTTGATGGTCGGAATGTCTTTACTTTATTATTTTGCTTCTGTAAGCTCAGAAGTACAGTGCGGACATCTGGTTGCCTTGATGTCGATCTCTGTCATACAGTACGGACATTTCTTTGTAGTCGGTTCCGGTGCCGGCTCGTCCTTCTTTGTATGGAGTGCATTGATCCCCTTGATCAGTACAAATACGGCAAATGCGATGATCAGGAACTGGATCAGTGCCTGAATAAAGCTTCCGTACGCAAATACCGGGGCGCTGACTTCTTTTGCAGCGCTTAAGGACTCGTAGGTCTTGCCGTCAAGAGCTATGTAAAGATCTGCAAAATTGATCCGTCCGGTCAGGAGACTCAGAAGCGGCATCAGAAGATCATTTACCACTGAATTTACAATCGCAGTGAAAGCTCCGCCGACAACAACGCCGACTGCCATGTCCAGCACATTTCCGCGCATGATGAAAGTTTTAAACTCTCCCAGAAATTTTTTCATTTCCATTTCCTCCTTGGTAGTCTTTCCAAGAAGTTTATGCTATAATGTTAAAAAAGTCAAGAAATATATCGATGGTACCACAATGGATCGGGAAAGGAAGGGAAAGGAACCGTGCGGTTTTTTCATATAGCAGACACACATCTTGGAGCGGTGCCGGATGCCGGTTTTCCGTGGAGTGAGGAGCGCAGGACAGAGATCTGGGAGAGCTTTCGGGGTGTGATTCAAAAGGCAGACAGGGAGGAGATTGATTTGCTGCTGATTGCGGGTGATCTGTTTCACAGGCAGCCGCTGATGCGGGAATTAAAAGAACTGAACTATCTGTTTTCTACTTTAAAGAAGACAAAGGTTGTATTTATCATAGGAAATCATGATTATCTGAAGGCAGATTCGTATTATTCCGAGTTTCCCTGGAGTGAGAATGTGACCTGTCTTATGGGGGCAGAGTGCGGGAGCGTGGTTTTTGAAGATCTGGATACGGAGGTTTATGGACTCAGCTACCACACAAGAGAGATCACGGAGGCCAGATATGACAGCCTGAAGCCGGAGAAAAAAGCCGGATTCTCCATTTTACTGGCTCATGGAGGAGATGCCAGACATATTCCCATTGACCGGAAAAAGCTTTTGCTGTCCGGGTTTGATTACATTGCGCTGGGACATATCCACAAACCGGAGATCATCGAGCCAAACCGCATGGCCTATGCCGGTGCACTGGAGCCCATTGACCAGAATGATACGGGAGTACATGGCTTTCTTTCCGGAGAATACCAGGATGGAGTTCTGAAAACTACGTTTGTACCGTGGGCTGTGAGAGAGTATATTCCCCTTGCCCTTGATACGAAAGAATGTCCAACAAATCTGGCCTTTCAGGAGACGGTTCGGATGCGCATGGCAGCCAGAGGGATGCAGCATATTTACAAAATCGTGCTTTCCGGTTACCGGGATCCGGATATTGTGTATGACACAGAAGCCTGCAGAAAGCTTGGCAACATTGTAAGCGTTTCAGATGAGAGCGTTCCGGACTATGATTTTGAGCGGCTTGGGCGGATCCATGCGGGAGATATTGCCGGACGGTATATCGAGGCACTTTATCATCCGGATATGAGTGAGACAGAGAGAAAAGCCCTGTATTACGGTATTCATGCATTGTTTGAAATGCGTGGATAGGATGAGGGGTCAGAAAAGGACAGAGATTGGAGACGGAGAGGACAGACATAGATGCGGATACTGGAACTGGAAATCATTAATTTTGGTAAATTTCATGACGAGACGGTACGCTTTCACGACGGTATCAACCTGATTTACGGGGCGAACGAGATGGGAAAAACAACGCTCCATTCGTTTATACGGGGGATGTTTTTTGGAATCGAGAAGCAGCGTGGGCGCGCCGCAAAAAACGACGAGTACAGTCTGAGGGAGCCATGGTATGGCGGAGCCTTTGCCGGGGTGATGCGATTTGAGAGCGGCGGGAAAATTTTCCGTCTGGAACGGAATTTTTACCGTAAGGATAAGTGTGTAAGCCTGATCTGTGAAACAAACGGTGAAATTCTTTCTGTGGAAAAGGGAGACCTGCAGGTGTTGATGGAGGGTATGAACGAGGATGCTTTCCGCAATACGGTATTTTTCAATCAGCAGTCTGCAGCTACAGATGAGGGACTTGCCAGAGAACTGCGCAATTACATGACAAATCTGCAGAATGCCGGGGACGGTGAGATGAATGTCAGTGCGGCCATCAAAAGCCTGGAGGAGAAAAGACGCAGGCTGGAGTCGGAGAAAAAGCGGCTGGAAACGGCCCGACGGGAGGAGATAGAGAATCTTCAGATGCGCCTGGACTATGTGAGACAGGAGATTTTGGAGCTTTCCGAGGAACAGAAGCACTGTGAGGTACAGATGGCGCGGATCGCAAGAGAGAGGATCGCACTGCAGCGTCAGCTGGATCAGAAGCGGCGGAATCTGGAGCAGATGAAGAAAGAACTGGAGATCCCCCTGGAGGAGAATGCCGGAAAGGACGAGATGGAGGCGTGGCGCAGCCGGATGGAGGCACACAGAAGCAAACGCAGGCTTTTGTGGCGCAACCAGGAGCTGTGGCTGTTGGGCGGCGGTATTGTGGCGCTGCTTCTGTGTATACTGATTCCAAATATATGGCTGAATGTACTGCTGCTTCTGCTCTGGCTTGGCATATCGGCATTTTTTGTCTGGAACATTTACTCCCGTCATCGGGAAGAGCAGGAAAGGCAGGAGCGGATCCAGCAGGAGATGCAGGAGCGCATGAAAAGAGAGATACAGGCAGAGCGTGAGCGTGCGGCGAAACGTGAAAAGCTTCTGGAGGAGAAATACCAGGAGGAGGATGAGCTGGACCGGCGGGAGAAGGAGCTGAACCTGGAATTCGAAAAGCAGATGTGGAATCAGGAGCGTATAAACGGAGACCGCAGAGAAAAGCAGGTCATTTTGAATAATCTGGAGGAAAGTCTGCAGGAAGCTCAGTCAGAGAAGGAAAGGACAGGCAGTGTGCAGGAGGAGCTGGATGCGGTGCATCTGGCGATTATGACGCTGAATGGAATTTCGGAGGATATTTATAAGGAATCTGCAAAGCATCTGAATCAGGCGATTTCGGAAATTTTAAGCCAGATTACAGAGGGGCGCTATACCAGTGTATTTCTGGATGCCAACATGGAGGTGCGGATCAATACTCCTAAAAAACTGCTTTCTCTGGAGCAGGTAAGCCGCGGCACCATGGAGCAGATCTATTTTTCTCTGCGCATGGCAGTGGGATGCATGTTCTGTCAGGATGAGACCATGCCCATCATTCTGGATGATGCCTTTGTCATGTACGATGACAAACGGCTGAAACAGACTCTGCGCTGGCTTTACCAGAGCGGCCGTCAGGTGATTCTGTTTACCTGTCATTCGCGGGAACAGCGTATTTATGAAGAAGTGTTGCAGGAAGAAACAAAAGAACCGTAGAGATTTATTGGATAATCAAAGCATTTGAGGGGCTGACCGTATGGTCAGCCCCTCTTACTTGATGTAAGCTCCTGTACGAAATCAGGAGTTATGCTCTTTCAGGAACTTATTGATCCGATCGATCGGATTCAGCAGACCACTGATGGATGCATCGTGGTTCAGTTTGTCGATGATGAAAGCAATATATTTGCTCAGGTCACAGTTGATGTAGTAAGGTTTCTGCAGAAGCTCCGGTGTCTGATAAACCAGGTTGGTGGTCAGGATAAAGTCAAACAGACCTTCCTCGTAAGCTTTGTCAAACTTGGCCATACCATTGGTGAACAGACCAAAGGTAGAACAGATGAAGACGCGGTTGGCTTTGCGCTTTTTCAGCTCTGCCGCCACTTCCAGAACGCTGCCGCCGGAAGAAATCATGTCATCGATGACGATCATGTCTTTGCCTTCCACATCAGAACCGAGAAATTCATGTGCAACGATCGGATTGGAACCGTTTACGATTTTTGTATAATCACGGCGTTTGTAGAACATACCCATGTCGGTGCCCAGCACGTTTGCCATGTAAATGGCGCGTCCGGTACCGCCCTCATCCGGGCTGATTACCATCATGGTGTTTTTATTTGGATGCAGATCCGGAACGGCGCGGAACAGTCCTTTGATAAACTGGTAGACCGGCTGAACGGTTTCAAAGCCTTTCAGCGGAATCGCATTCTGAACACGCGGGTCGTGAGCGTCGAAAGTGATAATATTATCCACGCCCATGCGTACCAGCTCTTTCAATGCCAGCGCACAGTCCAGAGATTCTCTGCCGGTGCGTTTATGCTGACGGCTTTCATAAAGGAATGGCATGATGACGTTGATACGTCTTGCCTTTCCGCCCACTGCTGCGATAATGCGTTTTAAATCCTGATAATGGTCATCCGGTGACATGCGGTTGGTATATCCGCACAGAGAATAGGTCATGTTGTAGTTGCACACATCCACCAGAAGGTAAAGATCCATACCTCTGACAGACTGGTTGATCACGCCTTTGGCTTCACCGGAACCAAAACGCGGTACTTTGGCATCGATCAGATAAGAATCTTTTTCATAACCCTCAAAGGCGAGGGAACCTTTCTGCTTATGATTGCGCTCCTGGCGCCAGTCAACCAGATATTTGTTGACTTTTTCACCAAGCTCTCTGTGACTGTCAAGGGCAATCAGCCCAAGAGGTCCTACCGGGATGGTTTTTATATCGAATTCTTTTGTGGTCTGCATGATTTCCTCCTAATGCGTACGCGCAGTATTTTAGATTTCAAATGATACCATAGATACTTTAACATAAAGTTTTGTAAAGTCAAGGATTTCCACTGTCAAAAATTCAGCTTTTTTGTCCCAGCTTTTTTAACAGGCGGATATCTTTCCCGATGATTTTCCGCATCTGAAAATTACTGGAAATTCGGGAAAATACCCGCTCAGAGTAAAGATCCCGCAAAGCCTCCAGAGAGAGGTTGGTGGAAATGATAGTGGATTTTCCGTTCATCAGTCTTTCATTGATGCAGAGAAACAACTGGGAAGAGACAAAAGAGTTTGTGACTTCCGTGCCAAGATCATCGATGATCAGCAGGTCGCAGTCAAAGATGGAGCTGTGTCGCTGCATAACCTCCTCCTCGGTCCGACCGCGGGAAAAGGTGGCGGCTGAGAATAACTCAAAAAGGTCAAAGGAGGTAAAATATATGACGGAATGAGCCGTTTCCAGCAGTTCTTTTGCAATACAGTGGGTCAGAAAAGTCTTGCCAACGCCTGTTTCTCCATAAAAAAGAAGATTGCCGCCCGTTACATCGAAATCCCGTACAAAAAGGAGACATTCATCCACGATCTTCTGGATGTTTTCCAGGGCATTGCGTCCGGTGATGTTATCCTTTAAGGTTTCCGGATAGTAGCGGAAACAGAAATGGTCAAAATTCTCGTACGCAAGGATGGAGGTCAGATTGGACTGCGTATATAAAAGATTAATGGCAGCCTGCCGGAAGCAGTGGCATTTTTCGTTGCCGATATATCCGGTGTCTTTACAGTCCGGGCAGGTATAATGCATTTCCAGATAATCCTCCGGATATCCGGCACTCTTCAGAAGTGCCTTGCGGTGCCTTCCGTAGGCAGCGATTTCCGTTTTCAGTTCATCAATGGAGGCAGGCTGTCCATCCAGCATCCGTCTGGCGCACTGAAGGCTCAGGGAAGCGATTTCCCGGTCGATCTCAGTGAGCTGTGGAAGTTCCTTTTCGGCAATGCGCATGCGTGACTCCTGCTCTCTGCGGTTCTGCAGCTGCTTTTTATTGTATTCACGGATGATAGCATCATACTGTGTGTTTGTCAGCGACATAATTCCACCTCCTACTGGTTCAGAAGCGTTTCAAGCTGTTCAAAGTCATAGTCGCGCTGTGAGAAGTTGTTAAATTTATTTCCGGCTGCTTTGGCAGTGCCGCGTTTGGCAGATGCCTGAGATTTGGTCTGATGCTCCTTATCCAGTGTCTGGATATCGGAAAGATGGTGGATGCCATTTCGGTGCCAGCTCTCCAGAATCTTGTTGGCATACGGAAAGTTGGGACGCTGGGTCTGTGCAATGGTACGGCTGCAGGCCTCCAGGATGATATCGGAGGTGAAATGCAGGTCGTCAAACCAATGATCGATCATTTCTATTTCGGATTTGCCCGGACCTCTGCCCCGTATGCCGAAAGCATTGAGAACGGTATAGTATTTCTGGCTGTACTTTGCCTGGCGTTCTTTCGCCTGCGCCACGGTGCTTATGCCTTCCTCCGCCCAGCCAAGAGCGACCCGGTCTATGTAATGGAAGCTTTTGCTGCCTCTGGAGATGCAGTATTCCAGCAGATATTCGATCAGATCCGTTCCAAAATGCAGGGTATCATAATAATATAGAAGGGAAGTGATCTCTCCGGGAGAAAGTGTCTTCCCCAGATAGGATTCTGCGATAAAAAGCAGCTGTCTGATGTCTTTCTGCTCCTGGAGAAGCACCATACGCTCCCTGGAAAGCTCGCTTTTGGGAGGGATCGTCCGGGCGTCCGGTTTTTCTGCGTCTGTCTTTGCACGGCTGACGGCAGCGGCTTTTGCGCTGCCACAAACAGCCATCTCCTTGCTGCTGGCGGCAGCAGTCTTTTTCAGCGCCTGCGGTTTCCGGGCTTCCAGGAAAACCAGATCACTGATGTCTCCGTTTTGATCGAAGTCCAGATCCAGAAGTCCCTGATCTGCCCAGTATTGCAGTCCCCTGCGCACATCCTTTTCTGTATAGTCAAACAGGTCTGCAATGGACTCCAGAGAAATGCAGTCCCGGTCAGCCACCTGACGGAGCAGGCAGAGATAAAGCTTTACGTATTCCCCGTTGGCCTGCGGCATATAGTAGTCTATAAAATAATTGGACACAGCGGTCATATTGTTGGAAAACGGATGATGTAAACGGATATTCTTCATGGAAAATTTCCCCTTTCATGTCCCCTTAGTATACCACAAATTAAAATACTTGAGAATACGGGATTTTTCTCCATTTGGGGGCACCCCTGTGGAAGAAATGGGGGATAAGAAGATGCACAGGAAAGAAGACAGGTGGAAATAACAGTGGAAAAGAATGTGGATAGTGTGGATAATGTGCATAACTGTTGAAATAAGAAAATTTCCGCAACTGCGAAAACTGCGGTATTTCAGGGGATTTTGGCAAAAAACAGAATTATGCGCGAAATATTATGTAAACAGATATTTCCACAAAAAAATCCACATGTTTTGCAGCGTTAATTGTGCATAAACATGTGGATAATGTGGATAACTTAGATGTAGTACCGTAAATATAGGCTTTCTCAGTGTGCATAAAAATATTTACCCCGAAATATACCCTTTTTTGAATAATTGCGGTAATCACAGGTATATTTCCTGCTGCCGATTGCAGTTCCAGCAAGGCATGGCTCTGCTGCACTGAGCCGTTGATCTGTGGCGGAAGGGGCGCGATCGGGCGAAGGCGGGAATGTGTTTTTTCAGTATTCAATAGAACAGCCCTTCAACGATTACCTAAGAATCGTTTAAACTCTGCTATCACGTCATCTGGAGGATTGGAACCATATTTTCTGATAATATCATCTCGTTCCTTGGATGCCTGAGCTGTTTTTAGAAAAAAATCTTCAGAAGTTATTTTTTTATTAGTTCTTCTGGCATAAATGCGTTTATAGAATTTCTCATATTCTTTTAGTACAGGGCTTGTATTAAGCTTATTCTTCCGAGCTTGGATTGCCGCTATTTTTTTACAGGTGAATTTTTGGCCGTCCAGTATTCTGTCACAACAATCAGTAGAATAATCCCCTTTCATAATAAAATATTTTCCGCATATTTTGCATTTTTTTACACGTGAATCAGATTTTATAAGTAAGAATAACTCTTCCATGAGATAAGGAGCCAAGCGATCGTAACTATAGCGGAAAATAGGAACGGCTTGCAAATCTTCCAGAGATGAAGAAAATCCAGAAGGGAATGCAGGCTTATCGGTGACAGGCTCATCATTGTTAACAATGGCAATATATTTTTCGTTATTTGCTCCCATTCTGGGAAGTCGGTTCAGCACATCAAACTGTTTGTTTGGCTCCGTGAATAGCGAGCTTCCCCTAAAAACTAACCGATCACAAGTATTTTTATTATCGGTGTAAAGTTGCGAATATACATAATATCTGTTTTGAGCTGACATAGAAGATAACTCCGGAATAAATCCGTCATTGCAGCAAAAGTTTAAGCAAAATTCAAATTCTGTTTGCATTCGATCTAGTTGTTGAGTGCATTCATTCACGAGGCATCCGCGGAAATTTGAGAAAAACAGCGTATATAAATAAGCGCAATCAAGAGACGCAAAGAAACGTTCGGTTTCATCCATAATATGGTTATCTCTATATTTGTACCACGTAGGATGTTTTTTCACTAAGGTCCGGATTAGTTTTAAATCAGATTTATTTATGAAAAGGAAATTAAACAAATTTTCACCAACGGGCATTGTCAAATGGTTTTCTGTAAAAAATACTCTGTGAGATTCCCCGTCTGGCGTATACCATGTATCATTTTCAGTACTAAATATCACTTTTTGTGTGTTCTCATTAATAAACACATATGAATCTTCAGTCACTAATTCGTGCATTACCTTGTAGTCTAGCATAAAATCCTCCATCAAAATAGAAAATTGAGATTCTCAAAAAAATTATTGTTAATTATACTCTAAATCATATGGTTGAATTTGTCAATAAATAATGATAACATGATTAGAGAACAGACAATAATAAATAATGAAAATAGAAAGGAGAATAGAAAATGAGAGCTTTGTTAGAAAGGCAAAATGAAATTAAGGGCGACATAAATGTCAAGACTGCTGGAGTTGAGTATGGGTGTCAAAGATATGGCATTGGGAGAAATTCCATGAGACAGCTTGCGCAGGACGCGGATGCAGTTGTTAAAATCGGTCGGCGTTGGTTGTTTAATATCCAGAAGGTGGATAGATATCTCGATAGTATTTCTGAATAGGTGGGCGATCACATGAGAAGAGCGGTAGAAAACATTGAAAAAGAAACACCAGTCTCAAAACATAGAAAAAAGGTAGAGCGACAGTTGCTCAGTAAATTATATAGTTTGCGCCCGGAAAGATATGAAATGAATGATAAGGGAAATGGGCAACTGTTTGCTGATGTGTATAAGGATATTCTGCGATACAACGCTACGGCTCGGGAGTGGTACTGGTTTGATGGGAAACGATGGAAGCAGGACACCGGAGGAATGATTGCGGAAAGAAAGGCCAAGGAACTATCAGACGCTCTATTTGTATACAGTTGCAATATAGAAGATGATGCTGTACGGACAGAGTACATAAAGCATGTGGCACGAATGGGAAGTCGGAGAACGCGAAAGACTATGATTGACGATAGCCGGGATATAAATTTCATCACAAATGAGAATCTTGATAAAGATTTGTTCTTGCTTAATTGTCAAAACGGAGTTTTAGATTTAAAGACCTTTGAATTTGTGAAGCACTCGCCGGATTTCCTCATGTCAAAAATTGCACAGGTAGAGTATGATCCGGATGCCAGTAGTTCAGAATGGGAAAAGTTTATAAATGAAGCCCTGCAGGGCAATAGGCCAAAAATAGAATATTTGCAAAAGTTATATGGGTATGCAATGACGGGCGGAACGGCTGAGGAATCTTGCTATTTGCTATACGGATCAACCACAAGAAACGGGAAAAGCACTGCAATAGAGACTTTCGCATATATGTTAGGCAATACTGACGGCTATGCTCTAAACATGAAACCGGAAACACTGGCGCAAAAAAGCAATAATGACAGTAGGCAAGCTTCCGGTGATATTGCAAGACTTGATGGATGCAGGTTCCTAAACGCCAGTGAACCACCAAAGAGAATGATTTTTGATGTGGCGTTACTCAAAACACTTTTAGGAAGGGATAGCATAACAGCCCGGCATCTGCATCAGTCAGAGTTTCAATTTATTCCGGTGTTTAAACTATTCATTAATACAAACTTCTTACCTGTGATCACAGATGACACGCTATTTTCTTCTGGGCGGCTGAATGTGATCACTTTTGACAGACACTTTAAACCAGATGAGCAGGACAAGGGATTAAAAGACAGACTTAAGGAACCGAAAAATCTTAGCGGTTTGCTAAACTGGTGTATAAGAGGGCTAAAAAAATATTATGCGGAAGGTGCTTTGCCCCCCAAAGACGTAACAGATGCCACAGCAGAATATAGATCCGCCAGTGATAAGGTTGGAAACTTTTTTGCTGAGCGCATGGAAAAATCTACACAGAAATGTACCGTCAAGGAAGCATATAGTGCGTATTCAGAGTGGTGCAAAGAAAATGGTTATGGCGCGGAGAATAAAAGCAATTTTGTGTCTGAGTTAAAACTCAAAGGGCTATATGCCGCAACCGGTACCGTGAAAGGAAAAACCTGCAAAAATGTAATTACAGGGTACACAGTTGGACAATTTTTGCCAGCTGAAAACAGTGGAAAAATTCCCTTTAATTAATAAATGTGCATAATGTGAAAATTTTATGTAAGTTAAAAAAAATCATATATATAGAGAAATTTACATTTTTTTTTCACAAAGTGCACATGCAGGCTTAAAAAGCCCGTAAAATCAAGGGTTTTGCCTTGGAGGAACGAACAGTGCAGCAGGAAACAACTTGCGATTTTTATCAAAAAAAGGAGGCAGGAATGAAAAACAGAAGTTCAACTTTTAATGAGAGCGACTTCATCATGTCACTCATTACTGGAGACACATTGTGCAACGATACAGGTAAAAAGAAAGCCACAAACATTCTCGGTACAATCCATAATTTTGTCGGTTCAACTGTCGTATTGGCGGATTGCGTTTCCGGATACATTGAGAGTGTGTTTGAAGCATGCTCAGACGTTTGGCTTGTTGTACGTCAAGAGGATGCGCAATACCGGGATTACATATTTTTGACGTTTGAGGGATTCACAAAAGAAATTGGAATCAACCCAAGAGATGCTGATCCGGAAAATCCTATAAAGATTTTCACCCGACGCCTGGCACATGTACCGATCGGGAGTGTTGAATGGAAATCTGATATTGTACCGTCTGTGAATTTCAATCGAACAGACGCTGACAGAAAAAGTTACCTGGTGACTTGTAGGAAGAATATGGAGCGATTGAAACAAGCGATCCATGGAAAATAAAAAATAGGACAGACCCGCCACAACAAGCCTGCCCTTCTGGAAATGGTTTGACATAATTCTATTTTACGGAGGGCAAGATCGAATGTCAAATGAAGAATTGGTGCAGCTGATCCAGAGCGGAGATGACCAGGACGGCTCATATATGATGCAGCTTTGGCAGCAGAATACCGGATTGATTGGAATGGTTGCGAAGAGATATGCAGCTTATGAGGATATAGAGGATTTAAAACAGCAAGGCTTTCTTGGACTGTATGATGCCGTCCATAATTTCAATCCGGATGCCGGGGCGAGCTTTGCTCATTATGCATTGTTCCGGATCCGACAGAGTGTCCAGCGTTACATAGAGGACTGTTCCGGATCTGTCCGCATACCAGTACACCGCTGGTCAGACATATCAAAGTACATGCGCCTGTGTGCTGACTTCCAGAAGAGCGTAGGGCGCAAGCCAACGCAATCGGAAATATGTAGCCATTTGGGCGTGAACCGAAAAGCTCTCCATGGTATAGAGGAAGCCGTCAGAATGGGCAGAATAAGCAGTATTGATATGCTTGTATGTGAGGAAGGAGATGTTACTGTAGGGGATCTGCTACCGGGTAATGACAATGTGGAGGATACTGTGATGGAAGAAGTACAGCAGGAACAGTTAGCAAAAGAGCTTTGGCAGCAGGTAGATTCTCTTCCAGAGCAGCAGGCCGCAACGCTTCGCATGAGGTACAAACAGGGACTGACTCTTAAACAGACAGCCGAACGGCTCGAAAGAACTCCGGAGCGTATTCGACAGCTGCAGGAAAAAGCACTCCTGGAACTCCGGAAGCCGTCCAGATCAGTGCACTTAAGGCCGTTTTTGGATGAGTATATTTACAACAGAGCTGTACAGGGCAACGGAACAGGGAGATTTAATCGAACCTGGACGAGTTCAACAGAACGGGAGGCAATTATTTTGGTGGAATCAAAAAGCAGTAAGTGTGATGTTCTGGAGCAACTACAAATGGAGATTGATGCAGAATTGGAGAAACAGAGGAAATGGACTGGATGTTTAGATAAATAATCTGCATAGTAATTCCAACGAGGTTGTTGGGTAAGATGCTTATATATTCCTGAGACTACAACATGCACATTCCATACATCAAATGTGCCAGAAATGAGAATGCATACAAGCGTAATATATCCTTGGCATAGTTTGAGATAGGATTAAAAAATGTGAGAGATACTGTCGATATGAAAAAAGATTAATTTTCATATCAGGCTTTAAGACAGAAAGAAATCAAACTCCCCCCTTGAAATGTTTTTTGTAATGGAATTATCCAGACCGGGTGCCTACCTACATTTAACGCATGAGTCATCATAAATGGGGTGTGGTATAATTCTGCAACGCATAGAGAGGCTTATTTCGCCAGATTGTTGTATAAGACGATTAATTTGGCTACAACATCATCAAAACCGCCCAAATCGGCTGAAAAACCGCCTTGTAGAGTATGAGAGGACTCGGCAAAATTGCTGGATCGGACTTGTGGAAGTTATAGATGTGTCCTGCTGCCGGAGTTGAACAATAAAGGGTCCCCAAAACGGATGGCCTCTTTACCGCCCGTGTATTTGATTTGGTACTCAGTCTTTTTGTTTCTCCACTTGTGGAAAAGAACTCAAATTGATGTGTTGCAGGGCGTCGCATTTTGCTATCCCATATATAAGGTATTGAGAGCTTGCTGGAAAGGATAAGTCTGTAAAGGCTGGATTCATTGATTACTGTCATTCCACGTGGCGATTCAAAAGTACCGTTTTGGTAGTTTTGCCTACCATCTTCATCTACACGGCGGTAAATATCCAGACTACCATTCTAGTGGAACATACTTGAAATAAGCATACCAATGGAATTCATAAAAAGACTTATATTTCATAAACCATTGGAATTCAATTGGTCTAGACAATAACTTTACGTTCTACTAGTACCTGATCTGTCCGAAGTTTTGGGGTTTGCCAGAGCTATTTTATACCTTGGTGGAGCTTTTTTAAATGTCCTGGAGTCCTGTTCTGGGATTCCATTTCATAGTTTGATCATTCGGATGTGAACGCAAAATTGCGTTCAGCTCAATCCAAAATTGGATCCAGTAAGTTCAGAGCTGATCATGATAAGGCAACTTGATTTCTTTTTGGATGGTGTGAATACTATTTCTACCAATCCGATGGAGTGACGTTTTGTTGCCCTTTTGACGCTCATTTTACGACGCTGGACATAGATACAGCTGGTAGAACGGTTCGTTCGGCCAGCACGGTTCGTTAGGCCGTCACTAGCCGATGACCAAATAGCTGTCGGTTGCCTCATGTTCCTGCTCTGCCAGAACTGATCGGGCAAGCATCTTGATCAGGGGAATTTTTCCCTGGTCTTTGCTTTGGCCTGGGTAGATCGGAGCATGTGTGACGTCGTACATGATTTTCTGAGTTATGATTTGCTCTGAATCTGATTGGTGCAGATCCAGAGCAATCAGGGTCAGATTCTGCAAAGATTTTCACAACAAGTTTGGAAAGAAGATTATAACTTTTCGCCAACAGGTTGGTGAACTTCCACCAGAACTGATCGGCTCAAAATTGAGCCAATCTTGTTTTTTTGAAATAAAAAATCCTGCTGCCAATATGTAGCTATCTGGCAGCAGGACAAGACTCAAATGTTCAGTTGACTAAAATCAATGTGGAAATCCGTATATATCCCTACCATGACGGAATCACTGAAAGAATATTCTCCGGTGTCTTCAGACTCAAAATTATAAACAAAGATCCGGCTTTTATCTGGGTCTACAATCCAGTATTCCCGGACTCCTGCAGAGCGATATTTGAACAGCTTTATAAAATAATCCATTCGCCTGCTGCCAGGTGATACAATTTCAATGATCCAGTCCGGCGCACCGGTGCAGCCTTTGTCTGTGAGCTTGTTTTTGTCGCATACGACGCTTATATCAGGCTCAACGTAGTTTCTGTTGTTCTCGTTCAGAAAAACGGCAAATGGGGCGATATCAACTTCACAGGAGCCTTCTTTCTGGTCGATATAATCAGCAATTAACCGACTGAGGGACAATAAGATTTGCTGGTGCTTTCTACTTGGTGGAGCCATGTAATAAATACGTCCGTCAATCAGTTCAGCTCTGGTTCCTTCCGGGAGATTGTAGATATCATCGATGGTGTATAGTCTTTCTTGTGGTAATGGCATAATCACACTTCCTTTCGTGATAATATTACAGGTTAAATAAGTCAGCGTGTGTTCCTGTCCGGTACAACAGAAGCTCATTGTCTGTCTGGCGGTAAATAAACAGCCAATCCGGTTCAATATGGCATTCACGATAGCCGGAATAGTTTCCACTTAAATTATGATCTCTGTTATTTGGTGGAAGCGCATCCGGTATCCTCAGAATATCAATGGCCTGCTGCAATAATTCCATCTTGTAATGACGTTTTATACATGTTTTAAAGTCTTTTTTGAATTTGGTGGAGTATCTCACATCAAGCATATTTAGTCCTCCATTAATTCAGCAAAGAGTTGTTCGGTTGTGCCTGTAAACTTATGACCGCCGCCCTCATCCAGTTCTGAGAATGCTTCTATGGTGTCTGTATTTGGAGTTTCTTCTGGTATAGCAGCCCCCTGGAGATAGGCGATTATATAAACCAATTTGCTTTCCGGAATTTGGTCTATTAATGATTTTGCAATGTCTCTGTTACTCATAATAATACTTCCTTTCTGTGGGATGATGCATGGTTCTGGTGGAACAGGTTACGATTCGCGAGCCATCCGCTCATCAATCGCTTTTTTGATATATCCGTTGACTTTCTCACCGGCGGCGTCAGCGGCGGCCTTTATCTCCTCATATTTTTCTTTCTGGACATCCAGGGGGATACGCTTGAGGTTTTTCTTTTGATAACTATACAGATAATCTTTCCTCTGATCAGTCATTGGCATAATGTACACCTTCTTTCTGTAATGACTCCACAAAAGCGTGGGATCGACTCCTAAGTTTTGAGGAGTCCGAAACGGCCGGTAAAAATGCCGACACCTTTTCTATTATGCTTTGATTATATCATAAAATACAAGTTATGTACATATCAATAATACACAATATTATGTACATAACTCTGTAAAATATGTCAATTGAATGTTATGTACATAACTGATATAATAAAGACAGTTAAAGAAGCACAGCCAAGGCGGATGCCAAGAACGCCAGACAAGACCGGAGTAGGATGCAGAGAAAGCCGCACGAGCCGCAATCCTCCGCAAAGCCTCCCGGCGCTGGACTTCCAGACAAAGCATAATGATAACCGAACATCCCGAAAAGATGCAAAGCTGAAAACCATATACCTGTGAGGGGGCAGAGAACGAACAATAGTCAGGAAGATGATT
>JALEJP010000058.1 GCA_022769625.1 Lachnospiraceae bacterium
CCCTGTTCATAATCCACCGTAAAGAAACGAATCTCGTTGGACTCATGATTCAGGACAACCATTGTTTTCTCATCCGGGAAAACTGCCACGTCTTTTGGATATTTGCCGCTGATCGGAAGAATGCAGATTTTACTGAGCAAACCTGTCTCCTGATCGATCCGGAATACACCTGCCGTGTTGGATCCGGCTGTGGTGCAGTACAGATATCTGCCGCTTGGTGCAATGCGCAGACCGGAGGAGGCACATCCGATCTCATCCTTGTCCTCGCAGATGCTTACTTTCTGAATCTGCTCAAACTTTGCCTGACCGTTGCTGTTGTCATAGGAGTACACCAGCACTTCATTGGTAAGCTCACAGTTTACATAGGCAAAACGTCCATCTCTGCTGAAACGAATCAGCCTTGGTCCTGACTCCAACTCACAGCGCAGTACATCGTAAAGCTTCAGCTTGCCGGTGTGGGGATTTACGGTATAAATCTTGATCTGGTCGATGCCATTGTCAACTACACACAGATATTTATCATCCGGTGTCACCATGGCACAGGTCACACGCGGGCGGAAATTGCGCTCTGCCACACTTCCCAGACCTTTGTGGAAAATACCATCCACCACGCCTCCCAGGCTTCCGTCCTCAAGAATCTGCACAACTGTGATCTTGCCGTCATGATAGCCGCAAACGAAGAGGAATTTGCCCTCTTTGTCTGTGGAGAGGAAGCATCCTCTCATCCCGTCAATGCCCACTTTATTGATCGGCTCAAGACCGCCGTCCGGTTTGATCTTCAGAACTTCTACACCTTCATCCGCGATCGAATAGAGATATTTTCCATTGTTTGACTTCGCGACATGGGAAGCATTGTTCACCGGGACAACCTCTCGCTCCGTCATATACCCTTTTTCCACATCCAGATCATATACATGTATACCGATACTGCTGCCATGTGTATAAGTACCTACATACGCAACAAACTTCTCTTTTTCCATCTGTCATCCTCCTTTAATTCTGCAGCAGAATCCGGCCTGCACACCGAAGCTGCCACTCTTTTCTGAACAAAAAGCGTCTGTTCCTGTTCAAATCTGTTACCTATTTTAACATAAGTTTTTCAGTTTGTTAATACAAAATCAAACATTTTACCCAAAATGATGCCAGAAGAGCGTCTGGTTAACTTTCCAAAATACCAGATCTGGAAACTTTCCAGTATCTTGGCGCGGAATACGATTTGGTGTATAATGAACTCTGGAACAAAGTAAAATCTGAATAAGAAACGGGAGGTTATATTTATGAGTTTTCAGGAAATCAAACCGGAAGAGCTGACGAAAAATCCATTTCAGATGATCGGGAAAGAATGGCTCCTGGTTGCTGCCGAAAAGGAAGGCAAAATCAACGCCATGACAGCATCCTGGGGCGGTGTCGGCGTCATGTGGGGCAAAAACGCAGCTTTTCTTGTGATCCGTCCCCAGAGATATACAAAGGAATTTATCGATGTATCCGAAACGGTCTCACTGTCCGTTCTCGGCGAAGCGTACCGCAAAACACTTGGCTACTTTGGAAGTGTCTCAGGAAGAGAGGAAGATAAAATCAAAAAAAGTGGTCTGACGGTAGCACACGATGACAAGACCCCATACTTTGCAGAAGCAGATACGGTAATCATCGGGCGCAAACTGTACGCACAGGAATACCGCCCCGAGTGCTTTATTGACACTGCACTGGATGAAAAATGGTATCCGGATAAAGACTATCATACCATGTACATCCTTGAAATTGAAAAAATACTGATTAAAGAATAAAACACAGCGACGCGGAAATACTCCTTCGTGCAGGCACGATGTCCCTTTTCCCGTCGCTGTGACATTTTCAGGCTGCGGCTGCATATTCTTTGCGCCGCAGCTCTTTTGTTACCATCACAACTGCCGTCAGACCGGCAAAGAAATCCGCCACCGGACCGGCATACATGAGACCATCGATTCCCAGAAACAACGGGAATATGGCAAGCAGTGGCAGAAGAAAGAGAATCTGTCTGGTCAGAGACAGAAACATTCCTCTGGTTGGTTTGCCGATGGAAGTAAATAAGTTGGACGTAATGGGCTGTATAAAGTTCAAAAACGTAAAAAACAGAAAGATTCGGAAATAGCTGACCGCAAACTGATAATACTCCTCGGACCCATTTCCAAAGATCGAAATAATCTGCCGCGGCGCAAACTGAAACATGACAAAAGCAAAAAGCGACAGGAAAAACCCGCAGACAACTGCCTGTCCATACGCTTTTTTCACACGTCCATATTTTTTTGCCCCGTAATTAAAGCTTACAATCGGCTGCATCCCCTGGGATATCCCGATAATAAAGGACAGAAACACCTGATTTACTTTTGTTATGATTCCGGCACAGGCAATGGGGATCGCTTCCCCGTAGACGGAACGAGCCCCATAGTATTTCAGAGACTTGTTCATCACGATCTGAACTACCATCATAGCCAGCTGATTACTGCAGGGTGCAGCGCCAAGAGCGGCAATTCTGCTGACCTTATCGCACTTCAGCTTCAGATGCCTTGGCTGTATCTTTACTGTTTTGCAGTGCGCCAGATACCACAGCGTCAATGCTCCGGAAATATACTGTCCGATGATCGTAGCTGCCGCAGCTCCAACCATCCCCCACTGAAATACAAACACAAAAATCGCATCCAGAATCGTATTGATCACAGCACCGATAAGATTGCAGAGCATGGCGATTCTGGGCCTTCCGTCCGCCCGGTTCAGATGACCGCCGCCTGCCGTCAGGATCAGAAACGGAAATCCAAGGGCTGTGATCCTTGTATAGATCTTTGCATACTCCAGCACATTATCGGGCGATCCGAAAAAGTGAAGAAGCGGCTCCAGAAACAACTCTGTAACAATGCAGAGAAGAATCCCGCATCCAAAAAGCAGCACGGATGCATTGCCCAGATAATAAACCGCTTTCTCTTTCTCTCCCTCTCCCATACAGATATTAAAGGCCGAAGCACCGCCAATGCCAAACAACAGCGCAATGGCCACGCAGGAAATGGACAACGGAAACGAAATATTCGTTGCTGCATTTCCCAGCTCTCCCACACTCTGTCCGATAAAAAACTGATCCACAATATTATAGAGAGAGCTGACTAACATGGCTATGATGCTTGGAACCGCAAACTGCCAGAGGAGCTTGCCGGTATCCTCTCTGCCAAGTGGATTATTCTCTGATTCCTGTTCCACAACAGACCGGTCTGTTTTTTCATTCAATCTTTTCTTTCTATTCTCTGTCTGATTCATTCTGTTTCCTTCGCTTTCATCCTTTCCGTAAAAATACTGCTGCATGTGCAAATACCTCCTGGTACGTCACCATACACAGGGAAGATTTGCCGCCACACAGCAGTTTTCTCTCTGTTCTTCTCTGTCTTCTATGCCGCAAAAAATTTCGTATAATAGCCCATCACAAAAATGAACAGAATAATAAGCGGCAGAATATATTTCACATAGACAGCCACGCCTTTGGGGAATCTGACACCCTCTCCGGTGTTTGCCTCTTTCAGAAAATGATCATAGCCCCATCCAAGCTTTGAAGTACAGAACAGAAGATAGACAAGGCTGCCAAGAGGCAGAAGATTATTGCTGACAATAAAATCCTCCAGATCCAGAATGGTGCTTCCCTCACCAAGCGGTGTGACAAAACTCAGAATATTATATCCCAGCACACAGGGCATAGACAGCAGAAGAACTCCAAACAAATTGGTCAGCACTGCTTTTTTTCTGCTGCAGCCTTTGAGATCCATCGTGAACGATATAATATTCTCAAATACAGCGATTACCGTTGACAGTGCCGCAAAGGTCATAAACAGAAAAAACAGAGTCCCCCACAGTCTGCCGCCGGCCATTGCATTGAATACATTGGGCAGTGTGATAAAAATCAGGCTTGGACCGCTGTCCGGCTGTACCTGGTAGGCAAAACATGCCGGGAAAATGATCAGTCCCGCCATCAGTGCAACAGAGGTATCCAGCACACAGATGTTGATCGCTTCCCCTGTCAGAGCTCTCTCCGGTCCTATGTAGCTTCCAAAAATGGCAAGTGCGCCAATCCCGATGCTCAGCGTAAAAAATGCCTGACCCATGGCGGCATAAACCACCTCACCGATACCTGCCTCTGCCACTTTTGAAAAATCCGGATACAGATAGAACCGGAGTCCTTCCTTTCCTCCCGGAAGCAGCACAGACCGCACCGCAAGCACGATCATCAGCACAAGCAGACATACCATCATTCCTTTTGTGATCTTTTCAACACCCTTCTGCAGTCCTTTGGAACAGACTGCAAAGCAGAGCAGAACAACCAGTACCATAAAAGCTGTCATCAAAAGCGGCTCTCCAAGCATATCCTGAAAAACACCGCTTACCTGTTCTGAATTCAGCCCAGTAAACCGGCCGCCGGCCATTTTCACAAAATACAGGATCATCCATCCGGCGATGGTGGTATAAAACATCATCAGCAGATAGTTTCCTGCGATCGCACCGTATTTGTACAGATGCCATTTCGTTCCCTTGGGCTCCAGAACATCAAAAGACAACGCCGCACTTTTCTGACTGGCACGCCCCACTGCAAACTCCGCCACCATGATCGGAAGACCGAGAATCAGCAGAAACACCAGGTAAATCAGCACAAATGCCGCGCCTCCATATTTCCCTGTAATATAGGGAAACCTCCACACATTTCCAAGACCGATGGCACATCCTGCCGATATGAGGATGAAACCCAATCTGGATCCAAATTTTTCTCTTTCCATTTCCAATTCCTTTCCAGAATGCAGATGGAACTGTCCGCACCCCGCAGTATTTTCCGGAACAGCACTCTGTACTGTATTCCACTGTAACCTATTCTACCTGAGATTTCCGGATAAATAAAGTATTTTTTGTAATATCATACCACTTATTTTAAACGGATACCTCTGTGATACGTTCCTGCCTCAGAATGTTCCGGATCGTGTCAAACAGATAGGGTTTCAGTTCCTCCAGTGACACCGGCTGCCGGTAGAGAATGGCACTGTAGCTGGTACCGCTGACAAGCTCAATGATCATATAGATCATAATCTCCGGATTGCGGTATCGGTTTCCGGAGGCATAGATCAGCTTGCGGAAGATCTCCTCCACATCCACATCACCTTCCAGAGGCGCATTTTTCAGGGATGTTTTCAGATAAGCCCAGCTTAAATGCTTCGACAGAAAGGAAACCATGCTTTTATCTTCATTAAACTGATTTAATATATGATCCGTAAAGAAAATAATCTTCTCCTCAAATCCCATCGGCGGCTGTTCAAGCAGTGCCTGATAGGCTTTGGAGAGAATCTGAGCTCCTTTATGGGAAATCAGTTTGTCACGCAGATCAAATTTGTCCGTAAAATACAGATAAAAGGTTCCTTTTGCAACACCAGCCCGCTTTACAATATCTGATATGGATGTTTTATGAAAACCGTTTTCCAGAAAAAGCTGAAATGCAGCATCCAGCAGACTGTCTCTTTTTCTTTTTTTATTTAACTCGGCTTTTCCCATAATTCCTCCTGTCGTACTTTCAAAAAACTCTCTGGCTGAATCTTAACAAACTTTCCGCAATTTTTCAAGCATAATTATTGACTATTGGTCATAAATGTAGTATAACAGGGTGAGAAAAAGTGACTAATGGTCATAAAAGGAGGAGATTTACGTATGCTCAACTTTGGACGCAAAATCGTCAAATTCAGAATTCCTATTCTTATTCTGAGTCTGTTACTGCTGATTCCTTCCCTGTTCGGTTATATCCGCACCAGGGTCAATTATGATATCCTGTATTATCTTCCGGATGAGATTGAAACCATGCAGGGACAGGATATTCTGGTGGATCAGTTCGGCACGGGTGCTTACTCCATGGTAGTCTGTGAAGGGATGTCAGAGAAAGATGTCTCCGCCCTGCGCCGGAAAATCGAAGACATTGACCATGTGGAAAAATGCATCTGGTATGACAGTCTGATGGATCTGGAGGTACCGATGTCCATGCTTCCGGATAAAATCTACGATGCCTTTAATTCCGATGATGCCACACTGATGTTTGTCATCTTTGATACCACCACTTCTGCGGATGAGACCATGGATGCCATACGTGAGATCCGCGCAGCCGGCAATGCACAGTGCTTTGTCAGCGGCATGTCGGCAATTGTCACCGACACAAAGGATTTAAGCGACAAGGAAGTCCCCATCTATGTGCTGATCGCAGTACTGCTTTGTATTGTCGTGCTTTCTCTGACCATGAATTCCTGGCTGGTGCCCTTCCTTTTCCTGTTCAGTATCGGCATGTCCATTCTATACAATCTGGGCAGCAATATTTTTCTTGGTGAGGTATCCTACATTACAAAAGCACTGACTGCCGTCCTGCAGCTGGGTGTCACCATGGACTATTCCATATTCCTGTGGCACAGTTATCAGGAGCAGCTGAACCGGTATCCGGATGACCGACCGGAAGCCATGGCCAATGCCATTGCGGCCACACTGAAATCCGTTGTGGCAAGCTCCATTACCACCATCGCCGGTTTTATCGCCCTGTGCTTTATGAGCTTTACACTTGGGCTTGATATGGGCGTCGTTATGGCCAAGGGTGTTGTCATCGGTGTCATCTGCTGCGTCACCGTCCTGCCGTCCCTGATTATGATTTTTGATCAGGCACTGGAAAAGACACACCACAGAGAGCTCATCCCGGATGTGCCGCGGATTACCGAATTTGTCACAAAGCACTGTAAAGTTTTCCTGATTCTCTTCGTCCTCCTTTTCCTGCCGGCAATCTACTGCCAGCAGAACACAAAGGTGTATTACAACCTGGATTCCACGCTTCCGGACACACTGGATTCTGTAAAAGCCAACACAAAGCTGGATGCGGACTTCGATATGGGTGCCGTACATATGCTGTTGATTGACAGCAATCTCTCAACCCGCGACAAAACAAATCTGATCAAAGACATGGAACAGGTGGATGGAGTCAGCACGGTTCTTGGCATCGAAAGCATCGTCGGCCCCTCTGTGCCAAAAAGTATCATTCCAAAAGATATCCGGGGACTTCTGGAAAATGACCAGTGGGAAGTTATGCTGATTCTGAATTCCTATAAAACAGCCAGTGAGGAGGTCAACCGGCAGATTACGCAGCTGAACACCATTCTGGATCAGTATGACCCAAAGGGTATGCTTGTGGGTGAAGCGCCCTGTACAAAGGATCTGATCACCATTACGGCAAAAGATTTCGCTGTGGTAAACTCGGTTTCCATCGGTCTGGTATTTTTAATCATTCTCCTGGTATTCAAGTCGGTGACACTTCCCATCCTGCTTGTGGCCGCCATCGAGCTTGCCATCTACATCAACCTTGGGATTCCCTACCTGACCGGCACAACGCTTCCCTTCATAGCGTCCATCGTCATCGGCACCATTCAGCTTGGCTCTACCGTAGACTATGCGATCCTGATGACAAGCCGTTATGAAAAAGAGCGCTGCCTGGGCAAATCCAAACTGGAGTCCGTAAAAATCGCGCACGCAACCAGCATACGCTCCGTCCTGGTCAGCGCGCTGAGCTTCTTTGCCGCAACCTTTGGTGTCGGACTCTACTCCAATATTGATATGATCAGTTCCCTCTGCCGCCTGATGGCCCGTGGTGCAATCATCAGTATGTTTGTGGTACTGCTTGTGATCCCGTCCATGTTCCTGGTATTTGACAAACTGATCTGTAAAACAAGCGGAAATTTCCGAAAAGCAGCAAAATCCGGAGCTTTAAAGCTCTGACGAAACCATATTCTTTTTTCCGGAATCTAAAAAAATGCCCTCACCATTCCCGGCGAGGGCATCTTCTGTCATATTCTCCCAAACCATTTAATCGGCTCATACTTCCTTTTCAGCGTATGAACCACCTGATTGACATCTCCTGGTTCCACCATTTCATCGTAGCGTCCCGGAATCGTTCCAAAAGTCATGGTTTTTTCCAGATGCAGCATCTGTTTCAGATAGCCAATCATGTTTTCTTTCGTGGCATTTTTATTATATATTTTCAGATACGCATAACCAGGATAATCATCCGAATCGTATTTTAATACTTTCAACTCCCTGGTGATCCCATTTTTCTCCAGCAGATGATACATCTGTTCTATCGTTTCCTCCGGATACAGCATCATAAAATAGACCACACACTCCGTTTCCGGCAGAGGTCGTTTTACATAATTCCGATAGGGCGACGTTCTGAGCTTCTGAATCAGCTTCTTCTGTATGACATCTTCTGGCTCGTCATAATATATAACCAGCAGATCATCCATAATCACATTTGCAAAGCAGGTCAGACCCTGTGCGTGAATTAACTGGAGAATCTTCCGGGACATGACTGCCGATATCACATAGGTTTTCAGATACATTTTTTCACCGATATCATAAAGCACCGCACCGTCCATAGCAATTACCGGAAGCTTAAGCCGGATATCCCGCATGGGCTCCAGTAGAGACGCCGGGGTGCGCATCGTTGAAAGAGTAAAATTCGCTCCTTCATCCAGCATGCGATTCAGCTCCACCTTGCTGTAATCACTCAGAGTTTCGCTTCCATCCAGCAAGGTATCGTCCAGCCCCGAAATAAACAGAATATCCTTTCGTTTCTCTCTCGGAAGAGAAAAACAGTTGACAGAGATACCAACAACAATTCCAATCAGAGTATCCAGAAAACGATTCCACACAAACAGATAAGGGTTGACATCCTTTGCGTGGTTCACCACAATACTCAAAAATACCACACAGGAGAAGTAAGAAGCCTGTTTCTTTTTCATTACTATGGTAGTATACAAAACCGGAATAATCATAAACGAAATCACAATCGATTCCAAAACCCCCGCAATTCTTCCTGAAAAGGGAAGAGTTCCTTTAACCAGCAGAAAAAGCAGCCCGTAGACTGCCCCAATCACTGTTCCAATCAGTCGCTGTGCCGCATTCTGCCGGCTGTTTGTGGGATACATCTGGATGCACCAGAGAGTGGCCAGCTGGGAATAAAAAAGAATTCCGGTATTTCCACGCAAAAACGAGATCAGATAGCACAGTTCCACTGCCACTGCCGATTTGATCATGCGCAAACCGATATGGGGCAGATTTCTTATTTTCTTCATTTCCTTTTTCCTCTTTTCATTTATCGCTATTTCTGTCTTAAAATCACAGGGAACGTTTGTTCGTGCAGATGCGATATCCGTTTTCCCTGTCAGCATGGCAAAAGCGCCTGATTCTTTGTCAAGCGCCTTTGCCCCACCGATAAATATAGTGAAAAACTCACATACTGTCAAGCTTTTCTGCCTCACATTTGACAGGTGAGCGAAACTGTGTTACTGTTCCCTCTGTGATCCGTAAGTCTTATTTTTATCATCACGAACCTGATATGATTTTGAAAGGATACAACCGTATGACACGTACGCTTTCTTATACCATCACAGAGGGGGATTCCGGCTGTAAGCTTGGCGATTTTCTGCGAAAGAAGGGATATTCCCGTCACATACTCACCCATCTGAAACGTACAGACCATGGTATCTGTGTCAATGGAGACTGGGCTTATACCAGCCAGACCCTGCAGAGCGGTGACGTTGTGACTGTTTTTCTTGCCGAGGAAAGTGCATCGGAGCATATCGTCCCCGTACCTCTTCCGTTTCCCATTCTGTATGAGGATGAGGATCTGATGATCATCAACAAACCTGCCGATATGCCCATCCACCCTTCCATCAACAATTTCGAAAATACTCTGGCAAACGCAGCAGCCTGGTATTTCGCCAATCGCGGTGAAACCTTTGTCTACCGCTGCATCAACCGCCTGGATCGGGATACCACAGGTCTGTTGATTCTGGCTAAAAATATGTTAAGCGGTGCACTTCTCTCCCAGATGAGTGCCAAACGGCAGATTCACCGCCAGTATCTTGCCATCGCACAGGGTTGTGTCCCAAAAGAAGGTATGATCGACGCCCCCATCGCAAGAAAACCGGACTCCGCCATCGAGCGGTGTGTAGATTTTGAGAAAGGAGAACGGGCCGTTACCCACTACAGACGGCTGTGTTTTGACGGAACCTGTTCCCTGGTTCTCCTTAAACTGGAAACCGGGCGTACCCATCAGATCCGTGTTCATATGAAACACATCGGCCATCCGCTTCCCGGAGATTACCTCTACAATCCGGATTTCAGCCGGATAAAAAGACAGGCCCTCCACTCGTACCGGCTGGCATTCAACCATCCGATCAGTGGAAAGCCTATGGAATTCACCGCCCCGATACCGCAGGACTTTAAAAAATTTGCGTGCGGATGCGCGGAACCTCATCAATATGAAGATAACGGCTGATGCTTTTTACGATCATGTCGTGATTGGAGAAATGATCCAGCCCTTCTACCAGTATAGCACCGATTACGCCTACTTCCTCCACGCGGATCGGGAATCCTCCTCCGCAGGCTGCGTAATCCTTTGCGTCCAGATACCAGTCCGCCAGCGTCTCTTCGTTCTTACGGAGCAGCACGCTGGTGTAAAGGGAACTCCGCTCAAGCGTCCTGACCGTATTCATCTTCCTTCGCATCCAGTTTTCATTCTGCAGATTGATTCCGTCACCAACATACTGGAAGAGGATCATCCCATTATTCAGGCGAATACTCACAGCCACCGGAAGCTCCCGTTTTCTCGCTTCTGCCACAATTCCGTTTCCCACTTCCCATGCATCCGCATTTGTAAAATGTGAAAACTGCAGAATCTCCTCCTGCATATCCAAAAGTGCCATCAATTCATCAATCGTCATACTTATTCAGCTCCTTTGTCTCATATATCATAGAGTGATTGTATCACTCTTTTCGTCAATACTCAACCGCAATTCGCAGAAAGGATTGCGCAGCTCCAGATTTCTTTCGTTCCAAATTTCTGTTTTTCAATCTTTTCATTTTCACCACAAAATGTTATACTGAATCCGGTTACTGCACAAAGACTGAAAAAGGAAAATCAAATCCGTATTTGAAACGATTTTCCTGCACATGGAAAGAGAGGTTCCATCATGGAAAAAATAGCAAGTTTTACCATTGATCATATGAAACTGCAGCCTGGCATTTATGTTTCCAGAAAAGACCACATCGGCCAGGAGACCATCACCACCTTTGACCTGCGCATGACATCTCCAAACGAAGAACCGGTTATGAACACCGCAGAAGTACACACCATCGAACATCTGGCTGCCACCTTTCTGCGCAACCATCCCGTCTGGTCCGACAAAACCATCTATTTTGGACCCATGGGCTGCCGTACCGGGTTTTACCTGCTTCTGGCCGGAGATTACAGCTCTGCTGATATCGTCCCGCTGATCACGGAAACCTTCACCTTTATCCGTGATTTTGAAGGAGCGGTGCCTGGTGCATCCCCAAAAGACTGCGGAAATTATCTGGACATGAACCTTGGTATGGCAAAATATCTCGCCGGAAAATATCTGGAAGAGGTACTCACGGACATCAAGCAGGACCGACTGGTCTATCCGGAATAATTTATCTTGAAAACCTGAGCGCGTACCTTCCTTGGGATGCGCGGCAACCAAGACAAATGAGCCTAACGAGCCCCATAGACATAAAAATACATGCGAGCATGTATTTTTATGTCTATTTGTCCCTTGGCTCATTTTATCTTCCTTTCAGGTATACATTCTTAACATACCCGTATAAATAGTCTTCCCCTTTTTTATCCAGTATGCGGAGGAGTTTTTCCAGCTCACGCTCTGTTTCCGGATGCATCATATAATGATGTTTTCCCTTTTCATAATACTCCAGGGGAAAATGATCCGTGTATTTCTCCCCATTGTAAATCTTCGATGCCGCAATCCGGTCCATAAGCATCTCTGCCACATACTTCCTTGGCATACGCATACCGGTCATAGGATGTCCCGGAAACTCATTGCTGTAATCAATCCAATACTCAAAATGATGGCGGTTTCTCCCTTTATGATGGAGCCATGCCATGGAAACACCGGTAGCTTCTCTTTCCGCATTATTCGGGCTCCGATTTCCCTGATAATATCGGCATCCCACCAGAAACTCCGTTGGCGTATATTTTGAGAGATCATGCAAAAGTCCCTGTTTATAAAGTCCGATCCGAAAGCATCCCTGCATAACCAGTATTTTATGCTTCGTGATCGTTTTGAAGTGCCCGATTGCTTTCTTTAACATCTGTCTGCTTCCTTCCGATTAAAACTGTCACCGTCCGTTCCGGGATCCGAACCATCCGTTCATTTTCCAGCATCTGCTGTTCTGACTCCGGATAAACACCATTTTCCGTGTCAAGGGCAACAAACCAGCGGTATTCCTTTGGAATCCGCGGCAGCGCAAAGGAATGCTCCATCCAGTGCATATTATAGGCCACATAGATAAAGTCATCCTCCCCTGCATATTGTCCGCAGTACATAATACCGATTTTGCGGTTCAGCCCGTCAAAATCCCCATACCAGGCACTGCTTCCATGATAGGAAATATCCGGAAATCCACAGGAAAGACTGTCCGTCATACAAAGCTCCTTTTTCATATGGAGAATGGGATGGGCTTTGCGGAAAGCGATCAGTTCTTTTACAAACTGAAACAGTTCACTCTTGCCCGCCTTGTATCCTCTCCAGTTCACCCAGGAAATCTCATTGTCCAGACAATATGGATTATTGTTGCCATCCTGCGAATTCTCGATCTCATCTCCGGCCAGGATCATAGGAGTAGCGGCCGAAAGCAAAAGCATGCAGAATGCGTTTCGCATCTGACGCGCCCGAAGCTCCAGAATTTTCTTTTTCCGGCTTTTTCCCTCTTCCCCACAGTTCCAGCTGTAATTCTGTACTCTTCCATCCCGGTTCCGTTCTCCGTTTTCCTCATTATGGCGCTCCTCGTAGGAGACAAGATCACACAGAGTAAAACCGTCATGGTTGGTAATATAATTGATCAGACCGCTTCCGGCAGGATTGCGCCGCATACGGTCGGCGAAGCTGTGCAGACAGTCCTCGTCCCCTTTCAGGAAACGCCTGGTGTCAATCAAAAATCCATCGTTGCACTCGGCTACGGTGCGGTAGTCCGGCTCCTGTTTTTTTCCATAGATTTCCTCCACCGGGAAATAGATATTGATCAGTTTTGTCCCGGAAAACAATGGATCCTCCGCGATCAGGTTGCAGAGTACCTGGTTTCCCATCACATGGAATCCATCCACATGATAAGCTTCCACCCAGTACTGCAGACATTCCACCACATACCTTGGACTGGTTCCCTCCGGAAAATAAAATTCCATCAGAACCTCAATGCCGTTTCGGTGCATGGTCTTTACCATATCACGGAATTCTCTGATCGGATCCCTGGTAGCCGCATAAGCACTTTTCGGTGCAAAATGACAGGCTTCTGTATATCCCCAGTAATTCATACGCTTCGGCAGATCCTCCAGTTTCCTGTAATCTGCGTGTACCGGAACCGTCTCAAGCTCCTTAAATTCGTAGGCAGGCATCAGCTTAATCTGGTTTATCCCCAGCGCTTTCAGATATTCCACTTTTTCCGTAAGTCCCAGGAATGTCCCTTTATGGCGTACCCCGGAATTTTTCTGTTTTGTAAATCCTCTGACGTGCAGGCTGTACATCACCGCATCTTCATAAGGAATCTGCGGATTCCTGTCATCCTCCCAGTCATACGCTCCGTCCGAAATCACACAGCGAACTGCATGTTCATCCTGTATCTCCGCACCAAACTCCTGTGTTCCCTGAAGTGCTTTTGCATAAGGATCCTGCACCACTTTTCCATCAATCCGAAGGTTGTACTCAAATCTGGCAGCCGGTAATTTTTTCACCTTCACCACTGCCACCTCGCCGATTGCCCTTTCCTCCGGAAATGGTATCTCTGCAGCAACCTCTGTGCTGCCCTTTCGATATAAAATCAGGCTTGCCGGAACCTTTTTTTTCACCGCTGCTGCAAAACTCACCCCATCCTTTGTCTGTACCGCCCCCAGTTTTCGGAATTCATCTGCTTCATACTCATATGTTGCCGTTTCGTTCGTTAATCTGCTCAACCTTTTTACCTTCCCTTCCGTGCGTTTTGTTCTGTCCGTTTCTTAAGTGCCACCTAACCGCACACTGTCGGCTAAACTGCTCGCCCTCTTTCCGTTTCCTTCCTCTCTTCGTATCCTTGCATTTCAGAGACACACATTTTTATAAAAAGCATGTCTGCTTCACCCAGATGTTTTTATTATACTTCATAACGCCTTTCTTTTCTATAGTAATTTCCGCACTTTCTCCATTCTTTCCGCTTTTTTTGCCGATTGAACGGCCAATAATTACTGCTTTTGCGCCTCTATTTTCTCCGCCAGATCGTTCAGATATACCCACCGGTCCATCTTTTCTTCCAGTTCCTGTTCTGCCTTCTCCTTCTGCTCCATCAGCTCATTTAACTTTCCGGAATTAGTGGCATTTGCAAGAATCTCTTTCTCGATGGATGCTATTTTTTCCTCCAGCGCCGCAATCTCCCCGTCAATGGTTTCGTATTCTCTCTGTTCTTTGAAGGAAAACTTCAGCTTTGTCTGGCGATTCTGCTTCCAGTCCTTATTTGCGGCCTTGCCGTTCTCTTTTGTTTCACCACCCTGTCCGGTACCGGTGGCATTTCCACCCTTTGCAGCCATATTCCGTTCTGCTTCTTCCCGTTCTTTTTCTCTGCGCTGCTTCGCTTCCAGATAATCCGTATATCCGCCTTCATACTGCTGCAGATGCCCGTCCCCGTCAAATTCAAAAATCCGATCCACTACATTGTCAAGGAAATACCGGTCATGGGATACGGTAATGACAATACCGGCAAAGGAATTCAGAAAATCCTCCAGTATCGTCAGAGTCGGAATATCAATATCATTGGAAAGCTCGTCAAACAGATACACATTGGCTCCGGTAAAGATCACCTTCAGCAGATAAAGACGTTTCTTTTCTCCACCCGAAAGTCTGGATACCGGTGCATACTGCATCTCCGGTGTAAACAGAAAACGCTCCAGCATCTGAGAAGCCGTGATTTTCCCGTCTTTTGTTGGAATGTACTCTGCCACATCCCGGATATAATCGATCACACGCTGATTGGTGTCCATGTCCGGCACTTCCTGGGCAAAAAACCCAAGCTTAATCGTATCCCCAAGCTCCACCGTACCGGAATCCGGCTCCAAAAGCCCGGCAATGATCTTCAGCAGAGTCGACTTCCCACAGCCATTGGGACCAATAATGCCAAGCCTCTGATTTTTCAGAACAATATAATTGAAATCATCAATCAGCTTTTTCTCCCCGTAGCTCTTGCTGATATGATGCAGCTCAATGGTCTTTTTTCCCATCCTGGAGGCAACCGCCTCAATTTCCAGGCTGGCATCCGTGGCGGGTGCCTTTCCGGCCTTCAGCGCCTCCAGACGTTCCAGTCTGGCCCGCTGCTTTGTACTTCTGGCACGGCATCCCCGCTTCGCCCACTCAAGCTCCATCCGCAGCACACTCTGCCTCTTCCGCTCCGAAGCCAGTTCCATCTCTTCTCTCTGCGCCTTCAGCTCCAGGAATTCAGAATAATCTGCCTCATAACGATAAACCTTCCCGTGGCTAATTTCCAGGATCCGGTTGCTCACCCGGTCAAGAAAATACCGGTCATGGGTCACCATGACAAGCACACCCTTAAACCGGTTCAGATAATCCTCCAGCCACGCCAGCATCTCATTATCCAGATGGTTGGTTGGCTCATCCAGCAGCAACACATCAAACTCCTGCAAAAGCGTTCGTACAAGCGCCGCCTTACGCTTCTGTCCGCCCGAGAGATGGGAAAGCACCTCCTCGTGCTCCAGGATCCCGAGCCTGTTCAACATGCTCTTTGCCTCACTCTCCGCCGTCCAGTCCATCCCCGCGCTTTCCCCCATCACATAGGAGAGCACGGTCTCATTCTCCGGAAATGCCGGATTCTGCTGCAAATAGGCAATCCGAAGCCCATTCTGCGTGATCACCTGCCCCGCGTCCGGCTCCTCCACCCCCGCAATCATTCTCAGAAACGTAGTCTTTCCGGTACCATTGATGCCAATGATCCCGATCTTCTCCCCCTCGTGGATCCCGCAGGAAACGTCATCAAAAATCACCTTCCCGCCGAAAACTTTGCTGATGTGTTCTATATTAATTATATTCATAATCCGTACTGCTCCTCACTGATAAATGTGGAAAAATGTCCCGGGACAATTATACAGGAGCAAAAGATGCATTGCAATAAGAATCTTGAGGCGGATTCCTGGGGGCAATGCATCTT
>JALEJP010000081.1 GCA_022769625.1 Lachnospiraceae bacterium
AAACCCCATTTATAAAATGATCCTGTGCAGGCAGGAATCCTGACCTTTTGACGCTCTGATACCTACGGATTTCTCCGCGTTTCACGCTCACGAAATCCTGAAAACATTCGAAATCCGCTCATTTTTCTACGAAAAATGGCTACTTTCTCATGTTTTGCGGGTCTCAAAGTCATGCTTTTTCATGCAAGCATGAACAGCATGACTTTTTGACCCTGGTATCATCATATATTAGAATAAGATATAGATGAAAAGGAACATGGATGGCGCGGAAAAGAAGTATCAGGGACAAGATTGGAACGGCCGTTTATGAAAAAAAGGGACTGAATAAAACTGTCTTGACCATGCAGAAATCCTTTCAGGAAGTAAAGCATATGGTGGAGGGAAAGTCCCGAAAAGAAAAATAGCATAAAAGGAGACTGTTGCAATCGGATACAGCAGTCTCTTTTTAGCTGAGAAAATACAGCAATTATTCCAGAGGCGGCAGGTGCTCCGGAAGAGCATCATCCCTTTTTCTGAGCTGATGATTGATCAGCCGGTTGATCAGATAGCGGATAAAAGCCACAGTTGGGACACCGAGGAACATACCAAGCACTCCTGCGATGCTTCCTCCTACCGTAATTGCAAAAATAATCCAGAGCGGTTTGAGTCCGGTGGAGTTTCCGAGAATCTTCGGACCGAGAATCAGTCCGTCAAACTGCTGCAGTGCAAAAATCATAATGATAAAGATGACAGTTTTTACGGGACTGATAAAAAGCAGAATGATTGCACCCGGAACTGCACCGATGAATGGTCCGAAATATGGAATCATATTTGTGATGCCGACAATTACACTGATCAGTATGGTATAAGGAAGCCGGAGTATTGTCATCACAAAGAAACAGATGATGCCGATGATGGATGAGTCGATGGCTTTTCCGACAATAAAGCTGCTGAACAGGCGATTTGCCTCCGCAGCCACCTCCAGAATCAGCGCAATATATCTGATCGGGACAAAGGCATAGACAACTGCTTTGCAGGAGTTAATCAGAGGTCGTTTGTCAGCCAGCATATAAATCGAAACAATAACAGCAATAATGAGGTTGAGCACCCATTTAAAGATGGACATGGAAACGGAGTACAGAGCCGGAATCATATTGGTGGCAAAATCTTTCGCGTAGCTGATAACGTGCGGGATGGCATCGTTGATCGTCTTTCGCAGAATATCCATATCAATAGAAGGAAAACGTTCCTCAATGGTATCAAAAAAATGGTAGATCTGCTGTACTGCTGTCGGTATAAAATTAATCAAATCTGTGATACTGCTGACAATCTGAGGGAGTACTCCAAACAGTGTGATCGTGATGATTCCGATTACCAGCGCATAAGATATCAGAATCGCCAGTGTCTTACAGAGTCCAACATTTTTGATATGACACTTTTGCTGGAAAAAGCGATAAAACCGTGTGACTGCCGGGTTCAGAACATAGGCAATCAGGCCGCCAATGATAAAGGGCATCAGAACTCTTAGTGCTTTGCCGATATTTTTCCATGTAATGTTCCATGAAGTAATCAGACTGAAGATGACTGCCGCAAAAAAAATCACAATGATGGAATACACACAAATGGTAAAATATTTATTATTTGCAAGGAATTTGCTGCCCTTTTTCTTTTTTGTTTTTATACTTTCATTTTCCTGATCCATAAATATCTTCCTCCATATCCTGTGTTTTTTCCTATTATAAAGTGGCAGGATGATTTGTTCAAGTAAGAATTAAATTAAAAAAATATAAAAAAATTGAAAAAAGTGCTTGCTTTTTGTGAAAAGGTATATTATAATATGTCTTGCGTTCAAGAGATGTGGACAAAACAAAAGAATAAGCGCGATTAGCTCAGCTGGCAGAGCACCTGACTCTTAATCAGGGTGTCCAGGGTTCGAACCCCTGATCGCGCACTGAAAGCACTGTTTTCGATGACAAGATAAAATGAGCACCGGGGACGGTGTTTTTTTTGTTGTATTTCCTGGCTTTTTGAGTATGTATATCGTTTCTTTGTTTCGGTTATGGCGAGTATAGCTGGCTGCTATATCCGCAAGTGGTCAGGTTCATTTGTCGGGCAACTCTTATTATGTGGTAAATAGAAAGAAAAAATCGGTTTGTATCAAAACATTTCATATCACTGCATTGACTGCTTGTTAAATACAGTAATTATGTGGTATGATAAAAGAAATAAAGTTGATTCTATGTCTGGAAAATGAACTGTAAATCCTTTCATCCATTGAAGAAGAAATATTCCCATGTAATAAAAGTACTTTTGTTCAAAAACCTGAATGTATGTTTCATAAAGAAAGGGGGAGGGCATGAAAACAACATTACTTATTATGGCTGCCGGGATTGGATCCCGGTTTGGGGGAAGTATCAAGCAATTGGAGCCTGTGGGAATGCACGGCGAGATTATCATGGATTACTCCATTCATGATGCAATGGAAGCTGGTTTTAATAAAATCATTTTTGTGATCCGAAAGGATATTGAAAAAGATTTCAAAGAAGTGATCGGTGACCGCATTGAGAAAATCTGCGCGAAAGCAGGAGTGGAGATTGCCTATGCATTTCAAAGGTTACAGGATATTCCGGATGGATATTGTGTTCCAGATGGCCGGATCAAACCCTGGGGAACCGGACAGGCCGTACTTGCTGCAAAAGATCTGATCAGGGAACCATTTGCCGTGATCAATGCAGATGACTTCTACGGGAAGGAAGCATTTATTCAACTACATGACTGGCTGCTGCTGGAGCATGCGGAAAATGCGCTTTCCATGGCAGGCTTTATTTTGAAAAACACACTTTCGGATAATGGCGGTGTTACAAGAGGGGTCTGCAAAATGTCAGATGGTCACACACATGTTACGGATGTGGTGGAGACAAGCAATATTATCAAGGGGGAAAACGGACCGGAGGCGAATGGTATAGCTTTGGATCCTGAGACCTACGTATCAATGAATATGTGGGGATTTCCGGCAGAGGAAGGTAATACACCGGCATTTATGCAGGTTCTTGAAACCGGTTTTGAAACATTTTTCAGAGAATCGGTACCCCGCAATCCTTTGAAGGCAGAATATCTGCTGCCAACTTTAATTGGCGGGCTGCTGCGGGAGGAAACCTATACGGTAAAAGTGCTTCCTACAAAGGATAAGTGGTTTGGAGTTACCTATAAACAAGATAAGCCGATGGTTGTGGAGAATATCAGGAGGCTGATTAAAAATGGACTGTATCAGGAGGAACTGTTTGCGGACCTGATATAGAGGGTGACAAGAAAAAGGCTTGTAATCTGTTTTAAAATATGGTACTCTTATTCGCATAAAGAATCGGGTTACCACTTGCAAAAGAAAAGCATCGGAAACGGTGCTTTTGTTTTCGGTCTGGATGGCGCGGTTTTGGAATCAGATACAGAAATCATACGGACGGAGACATGGGCTTCGTCCGCTTTTGTGGATTGAATTGATAAGGAGATGTGGTAATTATGGTAAAAATTGACATTATTTCCGGCTTTCTTGGTGCTGGGAAGACAACTCTGATTAAGAAACTTCTTCAGGACGCATTAAAAGGACAGCAGGTTGTGCTGATCGAGAACGAGTTTGGCGAGATCGGCATTGACGGAGGCTTTTTAAAGGATGCGGGCATTGAGATCAAGGAAATGAATTCCGGCTGCATCTGCTGTTCTCTGGTAGGCGATTTTGGAACGGCATTGAAAGAGGTAGTGGAAAAATACCATCCGGACAGAATTGTGATTGAGCCATCGGGTGTCGGTAAGCTGTCAGATGTTATCCATGCAGTGGAAAATCTGAATCTGGATGACGGCGTGAAGCTCAACAGTGCAGTTACGGTTGTTGATGTTCTGAAATGCAAAATGTACCTGAAAAATTTCGGTGAATTTTTCAAGAATCAGGTGGAGGCGGCAGGCACCATTATTTTGAGCCGAACGGATATGCAGAAAGCGACGCCGGAGAAAATAGAGGCCGCCATTGCGATGATACGCGAGCTGAACCCGGATGCCACAGTTATTACGACTCCGGTAGAGCAGCTGGGCGGAAAGAAAATTCTGGATACCATAGAAGGAAAAAAGATCGATCTTTCCCATGTAGAGGAGGATCACGACCATGAGCATGGTGACCACTGCCATGATCACGATCATGACCATGAGGACCACTGCCATGATCACGACCATGATCACGAGGACCACTGCCATGATCATCACCACGATCATCATCATGAACATGACGAGAACTGTACTTGTGGATGTCACGATCATGAGGGACATCATCACCATCATGCGGATGAAGTGTTTACCAGCTGGGGAAGAGAAACGGTTCGTAAATACGGCAGAGAGGAAATTTCAAAAATTCTGAAAACGCTGTCGGAGGATGATTCTTATGGCATGATTCTCAGAGCAAAGGGTATGCTGGAAGGTGAAGACGGTGTATGGACGTATTTTGATCTGGTTCCTGAAGAAATTGATGTTAGGGAAGGCAGTGCGGAGTATACCGGTCGTATCTGTGTGATCGGTTCAAAGCTGGATGAGGAAAAACTGGAAAAACTGTGGTTTGGTAAATAAGGAACAGGGTGACAGATATGAGTGATTTTAATATTTCCACACCAGTGTACCTGATTACCGGTATACTGGAGAGCGGAAAAACCACGTTTTTAAATTTTACATCCCGACAGGACTATTTTCAGGTTGACGGCACGACACTCCTTATCACCTGTGAGGAAGGTGAGGAGGAATATGATGAGCAGGATCTGTTGAAATATAACACCGTTGTGGAAACGATAGAGGAGCCGGAGGATTTCACCTTTGAAAATCTCCGCATCCTGCACCGAAAATATCATCCGGAACGTGTACTTCTTGAATACAATCCGCTCTGGGGTGTCAATAAGCTGCGCGCCATGAAGCTGCCGCTTGGGTGGGGCATTTCGCAGGAGATTGTTATCGTAGACGGCAGCACGTATCAGATTTACCGCAATAATATGCAGTCTCTGTTTTCGGAAATGGTACAGAATGCGGATATGGTTATTTTTAACCGGTGTAAACCGGAAGATCCGCTTGCCAATTACAGGCGCGGCATTAAAGTGGTTAATCCGGCCTGCGACATCAGTTTTGAGGATGAGGAAGGCGAACTGATTGATTTGTTTGAAGAAAGCACACCTTATGATATGGATGCTTCGGTCATTGTTATTGAAGATGTGGATTTTGGTATCTTCTATGTGGATATGGATGACCATCCGGAGAAATATGTGGGGAAAACCGTTCGTTTTAAAGCGCGTGCCATGAAGAGCAGGAAAAAAGATGCAGAGTATTTTGTGCCGGGAAGAAAGGCGATGACCTGCTGTGCAGATGATATGCAGATGATAGGCTATATCTGTCACACACCACTTGCCATCCATCTGCGTCACGGTGAATGGGTACAGGTTACGGCGAAGGTTGCCTTTGAATACGATAAATTTTATAGAGGAAAAGGACCGGTGCTTTATGCAAGCGAGGTCACTTCATGTGAACCGCCGGCAGAGGAAATGGTATACTTTAATTAAGAATGATGCTCCGCAGAATCCGTCTTTTTGAAAGAAGGATTCTGCGGAGCATATTGTTTACATGCACAGAAACAGCAGAAGGGGGACAGTTACCATACTCAGGAAAGTGGTAATAAATACAGTTTTTGCGGCCAGCTGCTCGTTCCGGTGATATTTTGTGGCGAACAGTACACAGGTGTTGGCGGATGGCATGATAAACAGTACAAAGGTGATGCCAAGCAGCCAGGGATCTGCAATCAGTTTTTCCAGCAGCGGCCACAAAAGAAGCGGAAGCAGAAACTGGCGTATTACAGCAAATGGATAGACGTGCCAGTCGCCAAAGATTTCTCGTAGATTCATGGTGGCCAGTGTGGAGCCAATCAGCATCATGGCAAGCGGTGTCGTTACATTTCCAATCGATTTGACGGTACTGCAGATTATCTCAGGGAAATGGATATCAAGCACATAGATCAGGACGGCAGCCAGGGATGAAATCGTGCTGGGTGAGATCAGTGCGCGCCAGTTGAGTGTGATTTTTTCGGATTTTTCACTGCTTCCGTAATGAATCATGATGATTCCTAGGGAAAAACAGCTCATATTGAAAATGATATTGAAAATCGCGGTGTAAAAGACGGAATCTGCTCCGAAAACGGCCTGAATGACAGGGAAGCCCATAAACCCTACATTTCCATAGGTGGACATAAACAGGTACATACCCTGATCCTCTTTTGGCAGGTGCAGGATTTTGACGAGCAGATAGCTGATTACGGGTAATACCAGGTACATTATGCCGGCAATCAAAAATGCCATCCATACGGAATTGCCGGAGGGACGCTGCGTCTGGGAGAGAACAGAGTTCAGGATCGTGGCAGGCAGTGTCACATCCAGCAGAAGCCTGGTGATTCGACGGTTCATGTCTTTGTTGAACAGATCAATCTTAAACAGAAAATAACCCAGTGAAAGAATCAAAAAAAGCTGGATCATCTGGGATAAAATAACGGAAATTTCCATGGATACAAATCCTTTCGTGCAAAATTCTGTACTATTATAAACCGTTTTGAAAAGAAATGTCCAGATGAAAATAAAGGATGGCGTGTGGAATATTTTGTATGGTTTCTTTTCACGTTCCCGGCGTTGTATCAAAATGAAAAACATGGTACTATCTAGAAAAGGGGGGCTGCATGATGCGTATGTATGATTTGATCATGGAAAAACGTAACGGAGGAAAGCTTTCAGAAGAGGAAATTCGCTGGATGATTGAAAGCTACACTTCCGGTGAAATACCGGATTATCAGATGGCAGCGATGATGATGGCTGTGTATTTCCGTGGAATGGATGAGGAGGAAACACGGAACCTGACGATTGCCATGGCAGAAAGCGGGGAAAGACTGGATCTGTCCGCCATCAACGGAGTAAAGGTGGATAAACACTCTACTGGAGGAGTGGGAGATAAGACATCTCTGGCTTTGATTCCTCTTGTGGCATCCTGCGGGATTCCAGTGGCTAAAATGAGTGGAAGAGGACTGGGACATACCGGCGGAACCATTGACAAGCTGGAAAGCTTCCGCGGATTTTCCACCGGGATCTCCACAGAAACGTTTATTAATAATGTGAACCGGATCGGGATAGCCATTATGGGACAGACAGCCAATCTGGCTTTGGCGGACAAAAAACTCTATGCGCTGCGCGATGTAACGGCAACGGTAGATAATCTTTCCCTGATCGCCAGTTCGATCATGAGTAAAAAGCTTGCGGCCGGTGCGGATGCTATCGTTCTGGATGTGAAAACAGGAAGCGGAGCATTTATGAAGACGCAAGAGGATGCTTTTGCACTTGCCCGCGAAATGGTAAAAATCGGAAAAAATGCAGGAAAGTATACAACTGCTCTCGTCACAGACATGGATCAGCCGTTGGGATTGGCAGTTGGAAATGCCCTGGAGGTGAAAGAAGCAATTGATACGTTAAAGGGTGAAGGACCGGAAGATTTTACGGAGCTTGTCAAGGAGCTTGGAAGCAGGATGTTGATTGCCGGACAGAAGGCGGAAACGATAAATCAGGCGGAAGAAATGCTTGCCCGTTCCATAGCAGAAGGGAAAGCACTGGATAAGCTTGCAGATTTTGTGGAGGCACAGGGAGGCAGCAGAGAGGAGGTTTACCATCCGGAGCTGCTGCCCATGGCCGGGATTCAGGAAGAGATCTGTTCGGAGCAGGAAGGTTATATTTCTCACATTCAATGTGATGAAATAGGCATTTGTTCTTTGATACTGGGCGGAGGACGTGAGACAAAAGAGAGCCCGATCGATCTGTCAGTGGGACTGGTGCTTGGGAAAAAGGCGGGAGATTATGTGAAAAAAGGAGAGGTGTTGGCGGTTCTGCATGCCAATTCCAGAGAAAAAGCAGCGGAGGCCAAAGCAAGGTTTTTGAAGGCGTACACATTTTCCAATTCGCCGTGTGAAAAGAGAAAGCTGATACTTGGCAGTGTGGAATGAT
>JALEJP010000088.1 GCA_022769625.1 Lachnospiraceae bacterium
AGAATGGCAGAGCACAGAAGTCCTGCAATATTGGGAGAAATTTCCAGATTTTTCTCCTGGTAAATCTGATAGAGGATCGTCGCCGTACAGCCAACCGGCTGATTGCGAAAGAATACCGGTGCCATCGTCTGCAGAGATCCCAGTCTGTGATGATCTATGATCTCCAGAATTTCTGCACTCTCGATATTATCCACCGCCTGAGAGGCCTCGTTGTGATCCACCAGGCAAAGCTGACGCCGCTTGATGCCAAGCAAGTTTCTTCGGGACACCATACCAACATATTTTCCATGCTTATCCAGCACAGGGAAATCCCGGTGACGCATCTTCGCCATGATGTCTTTGATATTATCCGTATAATCATCCATACAGAACTTCACCAGATTATCACTGGTCATAAAATGCTTCACCGGCATACTCTGGTTGATCAGACGAGCCACTGTGTAAGTGTCGTGAGGCGAGCTGATCACAAAGCACTCTTTTTCCTCCGCCAGCCTTCGGATCGTCTGGGAGATCGCCGCTCCCATACAGACAATAATACAGCTTGCTCCCATTTCAATGGCACACAGCTGTGCTTCATAACGGTTACCCAGGATGACCAGATCATCCTGCTCAATGCTGCTCTCCATGATCTCCGGACTGGACGCGGCGATCATGACCTTCCCTCTTACAAAATAACCATGCTCATTTCCCACGATCATCGTCCCGTCAACGGTCTCCAGAATATTATTGTACTGTGTCCGCGCTTCGGAAAGAATCGAATTATTGTACACATCCATATAAGACTCCGCGATGTCGTTGATTGTGATCAGTCCCTCCAGCTCATTCTCGTCATTCAGGATTGGCAGGGTAAATACATTCTCATTGCGCATCAAAGTCCATGCCTTTTTCAGAGAAATCTTGGCATTAACACCGCCAACCTTGCGCACCTCCATATCTTTTACACGTGTTCCCACATTTGGCATATAGCCGGGGGAGCTCATCTGAAAACGATTCAGTACATACTGCGTCTCTTCGCTGATCTGCCCCGCCCGTTTCGCCTCGTAGATGGCATCCTCTTCCGTTCTGTTTTTGATATCTGCATAGGCAATTGCGGAACAGATGGAATCTGTATCCGGATTTTTATGCCCGATCACATAAATCTTTCTTTTTTTATTTTCCATGATTTCCTCCATTTTATGATGGGTCAAAAGTATTTTGACCCTTTGATACCGGGTTTTTCAGAGAGAAAAGCTCTCCGGAAGCAGCTCTCCCAATGTACATATCTTCCATTCTGTCCGGCTTTTCGCCATAAGAATGATAAAATCCTTTCCACAGAACTCTGTCATCATCTGACGGCAGACCCCGCAGGGCGGACAGTAATCCCCCGGGTTCCCCTCCCGATTGCCTGCAATGGCAATAGCGGTAAAATCCCGTTCTCCCTCAGATATGGCCTTAAAAAAGGCGGTCCGCTCCGCACAATTACTTACCGAATAAGCCGCATTTTCAATATTACAGCCCCGGTAGATCCTGTCGTTCTCTGCAAGCAGTGCCGCCCCAACCATAAAATGCGAATAGGGCGCATACGCTCTTTCCTGCGCTTCATAAGCCTGCCGAACCAGCATTTCTTCCGTTTCACGGGTCATTCCTTACGCTTCCTTTCTGTTTTTATGCAATCTCCAACGCGAGTTTCATCATATCCCGAAAACTGCTCTGCCGCTCCTCTGAGCTGGTTGCCTCTCCAGTGACAATGCTGTCTGAGATCGTACAGATGGCAAGGGCATGCTTTCCGGTGCGTGCCGCATTCATATACAGCGCTGCCGCTTCCATCTCCACGGCCAGAACGCCCATTTTCTGCCAGTTTATATCCAGGTCAGAATCACTGTAGAAGGTGTCGGAAGACAGCAGATTTCCCACCATATAATGTACACCCTCCATCTTTTCGGCCGCCTCCACTGCCTTTTTCAGCAATGAAAAAGAAGCAATCGGCGCAAAGCTTCCGGGCAGCTGATACTGGGCCGCATAGTTGGAATTTGTGCAGGCACCCATTCCAAATACCATGTCACGCAGCTTCAGATCTTTTCGCAGCGCACCCGCCGTGCCGATACGGATAATGTTATCCACATCATAGCCTGCAAACAGCTCATAAGAGTAAATCCCCATGGATGGCATACCCATACCACTGGCCATCACGGAAACTCTCTTTCCCTGATAGGTACCCGTATAGCCGTTGATTCCGCGCACGGAATTGACAAGAACCGGATTTTCCAGATAATTTTCTGCGATAAATTTTGCTCTCAGGGGGTCTCCCGGCATCAGAACTGTTTTCGCAAAATCCCCCTTCCGCGCTGATATATGAGGAGTCGGTAAATTCATAATATCCATCCTTTCTGCAGACAGATTCACTGCCTCTGCCGCCGTTCATTTCCGCTATTTTAACATCTTTACCAAGTGGATACAAGGTTTCACAGGTATGAATTTACGCCGCTTTCCGTAAATTGTCCCCGTTTCCTTTTTAACTTTACTTTACGAATTCTTCCAAAAATGGTATAGTGTATACAAACAAAAATGTCAGGAGGTAGTAACGTGTCAGAAGAACTTAAATCAACCCCAGAAGAACCCGTAACAGAAGCGGCTAAAGAGACAGCCGCTGCCACCGCCGTTCCCGAGGAAGCTGCTGCACCGGAGCCAGCTGAATCCATGGACGATTACAAAAAAGAACTGGAAGCTTCTTTTAAGAAGGTTCACGAAGGGGACATCATGACCGGCACCGTAATCGGTGTTTCCGAGACAGAGATTACTCTGGATCTCAAATATTACACAGAAGGCATCATCCGTCTGGAGGATTTCACCAATGATCCAAACTTCAATCTGAAAGAGGACGTACAGATCGGTGATGAGATTTCCGCAACCGTAATCCGCACAGACGACGGCCAGGGCCACATCCTTCTTTCCGCAAAGGAAGCAAACGATGTGCTGGCCTGGGACAAGCTGAAAGCTTATCTGGAAAACCAGACCAACCTGAAGGTAAAAGTAGGCGGCATCGTGAAATCCGGCGTGGTTGCTTATCTGGAAGGAATCCGCGGATTTATTCCTGCTTCCAAGCTTTCCCTGAATTATGTGGAAGATCTGGATGACTGGCTCGGAAAAGAACTGGAGGTTCGTGTCATCACAGCCGATGCCGAAAACAAACGTCTGGTACTTTCTGCAAGAGAGATTCTGCGCGAAAAGGAAGAAGAAGCGCGCAAATCCAGAATTTCCAATGTGGAAGTAGGACTTGTAACCGAAGGAACCGTAGAAACGATCAAACCATACGGCGCATTTGTTAACATCGGCAATGGTCTCTCCGGTCTGGTACACGTATCCCAGATCAGCGATAAACGCATCAAATCACCGGATGTTGTGCTTTCTGTTGGCGATAAAGTTAAAGTGAAGGTAACTGCTATTAAAGACGGCAAACTGAGTCTCAGCATGAAGGCATTAAACGATGTTACTGCCGAAGAGGTGCACGAAGAAGTATTTGAAATGCCGGAAACAGAAGCTGCCACCACAAGCCTGGCTTCTCTTTTCAAAAATATCAAACTTTGATTTTCCGATAAACCGGATAAAATAACAGTCAAATTCCTTTTCTGTGGTGAAAATATACAAAGTATCCCTTAAAAATCGTGTTTTTATGTTTTGTTTTGTAAATATTACTGTTATTTTGATTTTTTATTGAAAAATTCATTGTTATGATTTTACAAAAAACAGGTCTCAGAGAGACCTGTTTTTGTTATTTTTTACTTATTTTTCACAGTGTGTTCATATTTTATTCACATTCACTTGTTAATATAAAGGCAGTTCAAGAGCAGATGCTTTTGATGCATTCCTTAAATAAAGGCAATAAATTTTTTCATAATAGCCTCCGGTGTACCAGACGCCGGGGGCACTCCTCATTTTCAGGCAAATTTTATTTTTCTATCCCCATTCTGGACTGCTGCCCTTCATCAAAGGGATGTTTCATTTTCTTTATGCAGGAAACGTAATCCGCTGCATCCAGCATGTCCTCACTGGGCGTATTGCCCGTCAGAATGACTTCCAGCTTATCCGGCTTGTTTTTCAGAAAATCCAGTACCGGCTTCTCATCCAGCAGACCGGCGCTGATGGTATAGATCGCCTCATCCAGAAACAGGACATCATACCCTTCCCGGACCGCTTTCTCTGTCACCTTCTGAAACTGTGCATTATAGAATGCCAGCCGTTCCTTTTTCTCCTCCGGCGTCATCTGAAAACTGAATTTCTCCTGTTCCAGCCCATCTACCAGGGTGATGTTATCCACCCTCTCAAGAATTTTTCTCTCACTGGTCTTATTGTTTTTCATAAACTGATAGATCAGCACACGGTAGCCGTAACCAGCCGCGCGGATCGACAGCCCCATCCCTGTGGTCGTCTTTCCTTTGCCGTCTCCATAATAGATATGGATCAGCCCTGTTCCTTTTCGATTCATCGCCATACCTCCTGTCTGATTTTTCCAGAAAGATTCCGCGGATTCCAGAAACAAAGCCTGGGCAGGGACGGGCAGCTGCCCTCCTCACTGGATCTACAGATCCAGTTTCATATCACCGTACTTGATCCAGCCTTTTTTACGCATAAACTCTGAAACAGCCAGTGTGATCACTGCCGGAAGCAGGATCTGGAATACCACGATAATTACCATTGTCATCGTTCCGCCGATCTCCGGTGCCATGGTCTGATAAGTCATGATCTGGCCCACAAAGCCTGCCGTACCCATACCGGAACCGGTGGCATTGCTTGTCATCTTTACCAGCATGGTGCTGACCGGCCCCAATATGGCGCTGGAGACGATTGCCGGAATCCAGATGACCGGTTTCCTTACAATGTTCGGAACCTGAAGCATGGATGTACCCACACCCTGTGCCAGAAGTCCCGCCACTTTATTTTCACGGTAGCTTGCAACCGCAAAACCAACCATGTTGCAGCAGCATCCAATCGTAGCCGCACCTGCTGCCAGACCGGAAAGATTCAGGATGACTCCAAGTGCTGCAGAACTGATAGGCAGCGTCAGGATCATACCCATCAGCACGGAAACCACGATTCCCATGATAAACGGCTGCTGCTCCGTTCCCCAGTTGATGATCGCACCGAGTCCCGTCATAAACTGTGAGATCGGAGGCCCTACCACCAGACCTACCACGCTTCCTGCTATGATGGTTACAATCGGTGTTACAAGAATGTCTACTTTTGTTTTGCCGGAAACCAGATGCCCCAGCTCAATACCCACAAGCGCTGCAATAAACGCACCCAGCGGTTCGCCAGGGCCTGCCAAAACGATCGTTCCTTCCACCAGAACCGATCCGGCAAGAATCTTGCTCGCAAAACCGCCAACCATACCGGCTGTGGCAGCTGACAGTACCACAAGCGGACTCTCTTTAAAACGATACGCAACACCCACGCCGATACCGGCACTTGTCATGGCCGCCGCTACTTTTCCGATCAGAAACAGCATATCACCAACACTGCCGCCAATCAAGTTTCCGATCTGCTGAATTATTGTACCAACAATCAGCGTGGAAAACAAGCCCAGAGCCATACCGCTCAATCCGTCAATAAAAATGTGATTCAGTATTTTCTTTACTTTTTCCATTTTCTCCTCCTGATGCCGCACCCCTGTCCCTGACAGCAGGAGCGGTTTAGTGTAAATTCAACTGTCTTGTCAGTCATACAATTTACCACACTTTCCAGCATTTATCAAGATTTATTTACAAAGCCGCTCTTTACATCAAAAGCTGTTTATTGTATGATGCTAAAAGAAACTTTCAACCACGATTTCATACCTCACAGAGGAAGGGAATGCAATGACTTGTAAAAAACTGAAGAAACCACTTGTCGCTGCCCTCTTATCCGGCAGCCTTCTTTTACAGGGCTTTCCTGTCTTTGCAGGTCTCTCCGATACGGAAAGCTGGCTTTCACAGTCACCCTTCTCCGCTCAGAAAGAGACAGAAAATACGGAGAGCGAAACCTTAGAAACGGAATCCGAGACCGATGCACCGGATTCTGACGAAGCCCTTCACTCCGGCAACCCGCTGGAAGTAAAAGTACTTTCCGACGAATTCCTTGAGATGCTGCGGGCTGCCACCCTCACCCCAAAATACAGCTTTGACATCATGAGTCTGGACCTTTCCTGGGAGCAGCTGGAGTCAGAGCTTACACACCGGATCAACCGTTATTCCTCCAAATGGTCTCTCTACCTGAAGGATCTGTCCACGGGCAATGTCATCAGCATTAACGAACGCCCGCAGGAATCCGCAAGTCTGATCAAGCTCTACGTCATGGGCGCTGTGATGCAGCAGATACAGGACAATGAACTGGAAATGACGGATACCATCTTGAAACTGCTCAATGAAATGATCACCGTCAGTGATAATTCCGCCACAAATGAGCTGGTACGGTATCTGGATCCGGATCGCAATCACAGAAACGGCATGGAAAAGGTAAACGAATTTATCGAGATTCAGGGCTTTACGAACACCCACGAGTACAACGGACTGGAGGATTCCAGCCTGTGGTATTCTCTTGATACACCAAACACCACCTCAACCCGGGACTGCGGCGTACTTCTGGAGCGCATTTACAATGGAGAGTTCGTCTCTCATCTGGCCTCCCGTCAGATGGAAGATCTGCTTCTGGATCAGGAGGTCACCTACAAAATACCTTCCACCATCCCTTCGGAATCCACTGTTGCCAATAAGACAGGGGAGACCTCCGACTGTGAAAATGACGCTGCCATCGTATACACTCCAAAAGGCGATTACATTCTCTGTATCATGTCTTGCGGACTTACCAGCAAAAACTCTGCCGTTACGTACCTGAGAGAAATGTCTTCCCTGATATACAATTATTTTATGAACCGCGGGGATTACCAGGAGACTTCCGAAACTTCTGAAATTGCGACAGATACCAGAGAAGAATCCGAGGCTGAAACAGAAAGTGAGACAGGAGAAAAAAAACATTATGAGAATCTGGGGAAAGATCTGGAAAAATAACCACATGCTTCGTGATACGGTAATCGAAGATGACAGAGACGACACTCGTACACACAAAGTCTTTCATGCCCTCGACGAAATATGCTATGCTTTTGACCTGGGAAAGCCCATATGGCTGGACTCCACCATCAACGAATTCAAACGTCACAGCAAAGCACGTTTTTATCAGGACAATTTTATAGAAGAAATCCCCTTCGATTACCTAGAGCTTCAGGTAATTGAAGAGGATTGATCTCCATCACAGAAGGTTCGCCGCACGGACCTTCTTTTTTATACATATGCCCTGATGTTTTCATATACTCCATCCATCAGACGTTCCCGCGTTTCTTTCGGTGCCCATGCGATATGCGGCGTGATGATCAGTTTTCTGCTGTCCTGTATCCGCAGCAGAGGATTATCCTTTCGCATCGGTTCTTTCGCCAGTACATCCAGCGCGGCTCCGGCAATCTCATCATTTTCCAGTGCCCAGGCGAGGGCTTCCTCATCCACGATGGCACCTCTTGCGGCATTTATAAAAACAGCCGAGGATTTCATTGCCGCAAAGGCATCCCTGTTGAACAGCTTTCTTGTGGCAGGTGTCAGCGGTGCATGTACGGAAAGGATATCCGAACGTTTTAAGATTTCTTCAAAATCCACCTGTTCATAAGGCTGATCCGTATTTTTCCCTGAGGTGGAGCAGTAGATCACCTGACAGCCGAATTCTTTTGCATGTTCCGCTACTCTTCTTCCAATCGCTCCCATACCCACAATGCCCCAGGTTTTTCCGGTCAGCTCAAAGAATTTCTCCTCGAAATGAGAGAATTGAACCGAGGTACAATACTGGCCGGATTTCACATACTGATCATAGTATGCAAGCTTATGTACGATATAGAACATCAGGGCAAAAGTATGCTGCGCCACTGCCTCTGTGGAATAACCCGCCACATTTGCCGACGCAATTCCCCTGCTGTCCGTATATGCACGGTCAATATTATCCATCCCGGTAGCTGTCACTGCCACCAGTTTCAAATGTCCGGCACCTGAAAGAGTCTTTTCATTCATCGGAATTTTATTGACAACGACCACATCTGCATCCTTTACTCGCTCCGGCACAAGCTCAATGGGTGTATCCGTATATTTTGTCACATGTCCAAGCTCATCAAAACGACTCAGGTCAATATCATCTCCCAGCGAAATCGTCTCCAGAAATACAATCTCCATACCCTATATCCTTTCTTTCCATATTCTCCGAATGCGCGGCAACAAAAACCGGGAATCCGGGCGAACCGCTTTGTCCGCCTGCAGATTCCCGGTATATGTTTCTTACTGATTACAGTCTCTTAAGCAGTTCTTCGCGCTCTTTTTCGTAGCCCGGCTTGCCAAGCAAAGCAAACATGTTTTTCTTGTAGCTTTCCACACCCGGCTGGTTAAATGGATTTACACCCAGAATATAACCGCTCACGCCGCAGGCAAATTCAAAAAAATAGAACAGCTCACCTAATGAAAACTCGTCCTGCACCGGGATGGTAACCATAAGGTTCGGTACATTTCCATCCGTGTGTGCCAGAACCGTTCCGTTCATGGCGCTCTTATTTACAAAGTCAACTGTCTTACCTGCCAGATAATTCAGGCCGTCAAGGTCTACCGGCTCTTCGTTGATCGTAAGCTCACACTTTGGCTCCTCTACACTCAGCACTGTTTCAAACATGATACGTGCGCCGTCCTGGATGAACTGACCCATGGAATGTAAATCTGTTGTCAGATCAACAGATGCAGGGAAAATACCCTTCTGGTCTTTACCCTCGGACTCGCCGTACAACTGTTTCCACCATTCTGCGATATAGTGCAGGCTCGGCTCATAATTTGCCAGAATCTCAACGGATTTGCCTTTTCTGTGCAGGATATTACGAATTGCTGCATACTGCAGTGCGTCATTTTCCTCAAACTCATACTCCAGAGCACGATGTCTTCCTTCTGCTGCGCCATCCATCAGTCTCTGGATGTCTGCGCCGCTTACTGCGATCGGAAGCAGACCGACTGCTGTCAGAACGGAGAAACGTCCGCCGATATCATCCGGAACCACAAAGGTCTCATAGCCTTCTGCTGTTGCCAGATTTTTCAGCGCGCCTTTGATTCGGTCAGTCGTCGCATAGATTCTTTTTGCAGCCTCTGCCTTACCGTATTTCTTTTCCAGCATTTCCTTGAAGATACGGAAAGCGATCGCCGGCTCTGTCGTTGTACCGGATTTTGAGATAACATTAACGGAAAAATCTCTGTCCCCGATTACATCGATCAAATGTTTTAAATAGGTGCTGCTGATGCTGTTTCCAACAAAATAGATCTCCGGAGTTTTGCGAATCTCTTTGGAAACCATATTGTAAAAGCTGTGACGCAGAAATTCAACAGCAGCTCTCGCTCCAAGATAAGAACCGCCGATACCGATCACAACCAGTACCTCGCTGTCTGACTGAATTTTCTGCGCTGCCTTCTGGATTCTTGCAAATTCCTCTTTATCATAATTTACCGGAAGATCAATCCATCCAAGGAAGTCATTTCCAGCGCCGGACTTACTTACCAGTGTCTCCTTTGCGTTCATGACAATCTTTTTCATGGATTCAACTTCATGCTCCTTGATAAATCCAGATGCCTTTGAAAAATCAAATGTTACTTTGTTTGCCATTGTACACACTCCTTTGCTTTTGTTTTTCGTGTCCCCGCTATATTTTACCAGACGAAAGCGCTATTATCAAGTAAAAACACGGGATTTTACTAAACCGCAGAATTTAAGATAAAAATTCTCTCAGCACCTCCCGGATCACCCTTTCCTGCTCATCCGGATCCATCTCCTTTAAAATCCGGGTATTCTGTTCCTTCCGTGTTTCCGCAGATGCCGCTTCCGATGACGCGGCTGTCTCCCGTATTCCTTCCTTCAGCCTGGAAAGATTCTGCTTCAGCTCCTGCTTATCCTTCTGTACGGTACCCTCTTTCCCGCCTTTTCCGTTCTTTTTCTTTCTTCCTGGCAATGAGACCGTTTTATGCACAGGAACATTTTCCTCCATAATGGCAGAAGCTGCCACTTCACTGTCTGCATCCCTTTCCGGTGAAAAAGCCGGGCTGTTTTGTACCTTATTTGCGTTTGCGCCGGATGCGCAGAGCGCAGCCGCATTTTCCAGATTATCCTGCAGAATCAGTTCCAGCGAATGTTCCGCATATCTGCTGTCCATCAGACCATAAGAGAGTAAAATCAAAATTTCTGCTGCTGCCGTACCCAGGATATAGTTTTGCCGGATTCCATCCAGCCCTGCCCCTGGCAGGCTTACGTACCATCCCACCGCTCCAAGTGCCGCACACAGCATCATCGCAATCTGTCCCATTCTTTTCCAGCCGTGCAGGGTACTTCCAAGAAAACGATATTCCATCAGATTCCTGCGGATAAAAACAGGTGTATTCAGAGAATCCTGTCTCATCCGACAGAGACTTTGATAGCGCTGACGCAGCTGCCTCAAAAATTTTCCTTTGGGTACTCCCTGACGCGCCGCATCCCTGATCAGACTTCCATACAGAACGCGCAGAACCGCCTGACTGATCACTCCCCAGGCGCAGATAACCGCCATCGTGTAAAATAACATGTTTTGCTGTGTAAAGAACTGTAACATGATAATCCCCCTTCTGGTTTGAAATTTCTGCCGATTGCAGCAAGGACATTCTCCGGATGAATGTTGCAGGGTCATTATAGCCGTACATTTTGCGTTTGAAAAGCAAAATCGTTCGACAAATAATTCCTTTCAGCGGCGAAAATCGGAGGATTTTTTCATGAATTCCTTCCACTTTTTTCTTATGAAGTTTATATTAATAACATCAGCATCCTGCTGACAGGCGCTTCATCATGCCTTCCACCAGTCTTACACTGTGTATGATCGCCTGTTTTTCGAATGTCGGATAGTCCATCGTCGCACTGTCATCCGCCTTATCCGAAATAGCACGAAGCACGATAAACGGTACCTGATTTAAATAAGCTGTCTGTGCAATGGCAGCGCCTTCCATCTCGGTGCAGTATCCGTCAAAATGATCGACGATCCGTTTCTTGGTCTCCTGATCTGCAATAAACTGATCTCCGCTGACCACTCTTCCATGAAATACCTGAATGTCCGGATTAACTTCCCGACATACTTTCTCAGCCAGTGCAGCCAGCTTCTCATCCGCCTGAAAAGAAAACACCTCCATCTGAGGAATCTGACCCAGAGGGTAGCCGAAATTCACCGCATCCATATCGTGATGTACCAGATCGTCCGATACCACCAGATCCCCAATATTAATCTCTGCCTTAAGGGAACCGGCAATTCCCGTATTGATCACTGCCTTTACCGCAAAGTCATCAATCAGGATCTGTGTACAGACAGCTGCATTCACCTTGCCCACACCGCTGCGCACAATTACCACCTGCTGTCCCTCCAGTGCTCCTTCACAAAACTCCATACCTGCTTTATTCACAACACGCTGAATCTGCATTTTTTCTTTCAGTGTTTTTACTTCCACTTCCATAGCGCCTATGATTCCTATTGTACCCACTCTGTTCCACCTTTATCCTTTCTGTGATCCTCTGCCATGTCGGACTTTATATCCGTTCAGCCGGAAGGCTGAATTGTTACAAGTATAACAAAAGCCCCCGGAATATGCAAGAATTCACATTGCAAAACAAAAAGCAAACGATTATAATAAGATGTTAAGATACCAGGGTCAAAAGGTCATGCTTGCATGAAAAAGCATGACTTTGGGACCCGCAAAACAAAAAAACCAAACAGGAGGTATCATATCATGGAAATATACAGAACAAAGGGCGTCTGTTCTCAGGCCATCCAGTTTGAACTGGACGGAGACATCATCAAACATGTAAATTTCATCGGAGGATGCTCCGGCAACACACAGGGAGTCGCACGCCTGGTGGAAGGTATGAAGGCAACTGATGCCATTGCAAAGCTGGAAGGCATCAAATGTGGTCCAAGACCCACATCCTGTCCGGATCAGCTGGCCAAAGCGTTAAAGGCAGCCATCAGCCGCTGAGAAAGCTTCCGGCAGCAAAACAGGCATGTGCCGCCCACCCCGGGTTTTGCACATGCCTGTTTTTCCTTTATCTGTCCCATTTGTCGCACAGGGAATTAATCTGGCTGGTAAATCGTGCCAGATCCTTATTGGCTCCCCCTTCATTGTGTCGGATGACCGTCAGCAGCCTCTGACCTGCTGCCAGAAGTCTCGCATAAGGCGTATTCTTTTTCGCCGGATACTCCCTGGAAGCCTCTGCCTTTCGGATCGGTACCGGCTGTTCCTCTTTTTCACACACTCCATCTGCCAGATTAAAAATCGTTCCGCTGTAGGGTGTCATGGCATCCATATGCAGCTCGTTTCTCACTCTGTCCGCAAAGATATCACACACCTTATCCTCGCCGTGTACAACAAATACCTTCTGCGGCTTCTGTTCAAAGCTTCCAAGCCATTTTAAAAGCCCGGCATTGTCCGCATGACCGCTGATACCGGAAAGCTTCCGGATCTCTGCCTTCACTTCAATTTCTTCTCCGAACAATTTCACCGAACTGGCCCCTTCCAGCAAGGCACGCCCGAGCGTTCCCTGTGCCTGGTAACCAACAAACAGAATCGTGGACTCCTTTCTCCAGAGGTTATGTTTCAGATGATGACGGATCCTTCCTGCCTCACACATACCGCTGGCCGAAAGGATAACCTTGGGTCTGGTATCAAAATTGATCTGTCTGGAATCATCGCTTGTGACTGCCGTCTTCAGGCCGGAAAAACCGATGGGATTGATCCCCCGGTGAACCAGCTCCACCGCTTCCTCATCAAAATCATCATACATATGCTCCATAAAGATACGGGTCGCTTCGATCGCCAGCGGACTGTCCACATAGACCTCAAATCCGTCATGCCCGTGAATCCGCTTATCTTCTTTAATCTTACGTATGAAATACAAAAGCTCCTGTGTACGCCCCACTGCAAAGGACGGAATCACCACATTGCCTCCCCGGTCAAAGGTCTTCTGTATGACAGATACCAGTTCTTCCACGTAATCCGGTGTCTCCCCGTGGCTCCTGTCTCCGTAGGTAGATTCCATCACCACATAGTCTGCATCCTTCAGATACCTGGGATCCCGGATCAGCGGCTGATTTACGTTGCCGATATCTCCGGAAAATACGATTTTTTTCTGTACGTCATTTTCCGAAATCCACACTTCAATGGATGCCGACCCCAGCAGATGTCCCGCATCCACAAACCGGATACAGATTCCTTCCGCAACCCGGATCTCATGTTCATAATCGCACCCCACCAGACAGCCAATCGCGCCCAGCGCATCCTCCATATCATAAAGAGGCACAATTGCTTCCCTTCCGGCACGCTGGCCTTTCCGGTTCCTCCATTCCGCCTCAAACATCTGGATATGCGCGCTGTCACGCAGCATAATATCACAGAGATCTGCGGTTGCTCTTGTGGCAAAAATCTGTCCGCGAAATCCCCTCTGAAACAGCAGCGGAAGTTTTCCGGAATGATCAATGTGCGCATGTGTCAGCAGGACCATATCAATATCGCTGGCAGCTACCGGAATCTCCTGATTTTCAAATTCATCCGGCCCCTGCTCCATCCCGCAGTCAATCAGAATATGTTTGCCGCAGGCCTCCAGATACGTACAGCTTCCCGTCACCTCATGTGTGGCACCTAAAAAAGTAATCCTCATAAAACCGCCCTCTTTCTGTCTATATTATGATATACTGTTTCTCTTTACCTCTATTTGACCATAAAATATGTTTTCTTAGTACCTTTATCCTGTTTTCGTACGCTTCTGCCTGTTTCTCATCAGAAAAATTCCAATACCAGACAGAATTGCACCTCCTGTCAGCAGAACCCCAAGCTCTGCCGCCGATAATTTCTCCTTTGTCAAAACCGGCACCCATCTGGATATCTGTTCCGGATATTTCAGAATCACCATGGAGACTGCATTATTCAGGAAATGAAGAAACATACTCACATAGATACTTCCCGTCCTGTATACAATCCAGGCAAATGCAGCACCCAGAAGGGCAGTAGGCAGCAGCTTCACTATGCTCATATGAAAAGCTCCGAATACCAGGGCAGAAATCAGAAGAGCCCACAGCGTTCCATGACCATTTTTTGTTTTCCTGCCCAGATTTTTACACAGGCTTCCAAACAAGAATCCCCGGAACAATATTTCTTCTCCCACAGCCGGCATCACCGCAGTCACAAACAACATGACCAGAAGTGGCTGCTCTGCCAAAACCGAAAAAGTATTTTCCAGATTTTCCGTACTTTCAGGGAAAAGAGCCGTCAGAATACCTGCCAGTCCAAGCACCAGACAGTAGGTTCCAAGATACAGAAACAGGCTGCCCGGCAGCATGCTCCAGCATGGCTTTTTAAGGGAAAACAGCTCTTTTACATCCGATTTCATATACCAGACAACAGCCAGCGGAACCAGCAGAATCAGCAATTGTGATACTGCTGTTCCCCAGAATCCAAGCCGGACAGAAGCGGCGCTTCCCACGTAAAGCAGCAGCAAAAACAACACGGTAATACCAAGGACCAGATCACCCGCTGCCGGTATGGTGCCCTTCCGGATATCCGAACGCTTCTGAAAAATACGGAAGCTGCGAAATCCGTCAGAGAACAGGATATTTTCACTGTCATACATTTTTGCCAGCACCCAGATGATCAGCACACTGTATCCCAGATTCACCACCGCAGCAATACCTGCCAGCACCATGTCAAACTGCCCGGAAAGAATCTGCTTCACCAGCAGCGACACATTCACTATGGGAATCAGAACGGTCCGATAGTCCAATATCACCGAAGGAACCATAGCTGTCATGGATGCAAACATGACCACCAGCATTACAGGTGTCACATAATTGTTCGCCTCTTTAAAACTCCTGGCAAACACACAGAAAATCATGCAGAGCGCTGATGTCAGAAGCGCCGTCACAACCAGTACCAGCAACAGCACTGGAATGGCTGAGACAATATCAGCCAGATAAATTCCAGGCAGCTCTCCCATCATATCGGAAGAAACGCCAAACAACAGAAAAAGCACGGATCCTCCAAGTGACAGCACCGACAATACTGCAGTCACACAGGCAAAGAGAGCCACTGACAGGTATTTGCTGAAAATCATCTGGAAATTTGTGACCGGAAGCGTCAGCAATGTCTCTAACGTCCCCCTCTCCTTTTCTCCGGCAGTTGCATCGATAGCCGGATAAACCGCGCCCAGCAGAATTGTAATGATCAGCATCATACCAAGACTTCCGCCAATGCTGCTTCCAAAATCTTCCGCAAAACTTTCCGAAACAGAAGCCTGATCCAAAGCCAGATAGGTGATTGGATACAAAATCTCTTCTCCCAGTCCTTCCTCATCAAGCTTTTCTGTAACCAGTTCCTCTCTGTAATTTTCAAGCAGATACTCTACGGTTTCTTCTGCGTACCGGGATTTCTGATCGGAAGAATCATAGGAAAGTGTGACCTGTTCCCTGCCGTCCGTTTCCTTCTCTATCTTCAGCCACACATCTGCCAGACTTTCTGCCTGTTCTTCTATTCCCGGCACAACGGTAAGAAATTCAATGGAAACGCCCGGTTCCTCTTCCATTTCTTCGTACAGTTCTGTCAGTTTCCCCGTCCATTTATCTGCCAGTCCTTCATATTCTGCCTGACAGCATACGGTATAAACCTCTGTTTCCTGCGTATCCATCATCATACTGAATACCAGAGTTGTCCCGATAATAATCAGAGGATACAAAAGAACCGGAATCAATACCATAATAACAAGTGTCTTTTTATCGCGCAAAATATCCAGAATCTCTTTTCGAACCAGTGTCTTGATCTTTTTCATATCCAACCTCCTGCATTTTATGAGTTGCCCGACAAATGTATGCCTTCTACTGTCATGCATCATAGATTGCATGAAAAGCCTCTCGCAGACTGTCCGTCCCTGTCTGCTCCATCAGCGCTTCCGGTGTTCCCTGTGCTGCCAGTTTCCCGTCCCGGATCATATAGATCCGGTCACAGAGGATCTGTGCCTCCTCCAGATAATGCGTGGAATAGAGCACCGTTTTTCCCTTCGCCTTCTGCCCTTTCATAAAACGAATGATGGCATCGGCACTGAGAATATCCAGTCCCAGTGTAGGTTCATCCAGAATATACAGTTCCGGATCCGCCATGAGACACCTGGCAATGGATGCACGCTGTGTCTGCCCGGTGGACAACTTCTCAATCCTGTTATCGCCAAAGCTCTCCATATCCAGTACCCGGAAAATCTCCTCCGTGCGCTCCCGTATCGTCGCTTTGTCAAATCCGTACAGCTCCCCAAGAAACCCCAGATATTCCCGGATAGAAAATCTGGGATACAGCTTCGTATTGCCGGAGAGGTATCCTATAGCTGCCTTTTTTTCCGTTGCATCCGTAATCTCATTTCCTTCCGCATCCGTCAGACGAATCGTTCCCTCTGTGGGTGTCATCAGCATGCCCAGCATTCTCAGAAGCGTTGTCTTCCCGGCTCCGTTTGGTCCGAGAATCCCGATGATCTCTCCCTGCCGGGCTTCCAGCGAAATATGATCAACGGCCAGAAAAGCTTCCTTCTTTGTCCTTCTTCCCTGGCGCACATTGCGTTCAAACTGTTTGCATAAATCCTTTGCTTCTATCATTTTCTTGCTCCTTCCATACTCCCCCGCTCCGGGTTTTTACCTTCTCTTTGTTTTCCTCATTATTTAAGCAAAAAAATCTGATTACATTCTACCAGAATTTTTCTCTCATTACTACCACTCTCTGCAAAGGAATAGATAATTTTGGTGCCTAAAAAAGGATGGTTCTCACCATCCCGTTTGCGTTGCCGTTTTCTGACAACGTTTATTTTTATTCACGGCAGTCCCAGCCGCCGCCCATCTCTGTGAAAAGCGCACGAACACAAAGAAAGGGCGGATCAGCTGCCTGCCCAATTTCATTCATTACTACATATTTCCACTAACGCAGCTTATCCCTTCCCGCTGCCGAACTGTCTTATTTTAAGACTCTGGACGTAAAAAAGCCAGATCCGCAAACACCGCATTCTTTTTCTGTCAGGTACACGCGATTGCGTCCTGATTCCGAAAGAACTCTTTTAATAAATGCTCCTGTGTCTGCACATCCGGATGGTAAAACGTAATAATGATTCAACTCTTTTCGGGATTCTCCGACCCACGCGATAAATTCTTCGTTTACCTGATCCACGCCTTCAACCATGGAAATATAACGAATCTGTTCTCTTATCCCGGAATAATCCCTTTTTATGGTCTCTATATATTTCATAACCGGCACATTACCCAAAAGCAATGCACCTGCCGTGTAACCTTTTCCCGTATTCTGATTATGCCCCTTACACACATCAAAATCATTATAAAGACTACACTTCATACAGCACGCATGATTTTCTATGTCAATTTCCGAGCTGCAGCACAATTTACTGTGAAACGGCTTTACGCTCATCAGACAGTCCATTGTTCTCCAGTCGATTCCCACAGGTCCTCCAAACATTGTAAGGAAATACCCTTCCTTTGTTCCATAACAATGAATATCAAACTTCCAGAAATCTTTCTCTTCTGAAAGGAAACCACCTGGTTCCAGCTCCACGACACGTCTGACCCCTGCTTCACGCAGCTTCCTGCCTGTCGTATCCCGGCTGCCCGGGATCACAACCTGCTCAACCTGATTTTCCTTCACAAAATCCATGAGCAGATGCATGGTTGCCTCACTGCTGTCACCTGCCACAACCAGCCTTACTGTTTCTCTGCAGACAAAAAACCGCTCATCCATAACAAATCCGGAAGCATCCGTTTTTTCTCCTGCGCATAAATAGTAGGCTGTCCAGCAGCTCCTTGTCTCTGAATCTGCAATTCCTACAGAATACATAACCCCTTCGGTAACATTGTGAAACATGGATCTGAAATATTTCGTCCTCATACGCTCTCTCCCCTTGCTTTGCAAATCAAAAGCATGATGCCACCATACTTCCTTTGCAGAACAAGCCTAGCATACTGCAAAGGATGGGGATCCCCGCGTATGGTATGCATAGTTTTCGTTTTGACAAATTTGTAATTCTTTCGTTATAATATTTTTTATAGTTTCTTAGTTTTGAT
>JALEJP010000066.1 GCA_022769625.1 Lachnospiraceae bacterium
GTTTAATGATCCGTTTTTTACACGTTCCTATGAGACAACGACGACTCCCCAGATTATGAAGGCGGATGTTCAGGAAATCGAAAAGGGTTATCTGCTGGATATTGAGCTTCCGGGATATAATAAGGAAGATGTCAAGGCGGAACTGAAGGATGGTTATCTTACGATCTCTGCAGAGCATGTGGAGACAAAAGAAGAAAAAGAAGCAAAAGGCAAATATATCCGCAAGGAGCGCTATACCGGTTCCTGCAAGAGAACCTTCTATGTGGGCGAGGAGGTTCAGCAGGAGGATATCAAGGCAGGCTTCCAGAATGGTATTCTGAGACTGGCCATCCCGAAACCGGCGGCTCAGGTGGAAAAGAAACAGAAAAAACTGATTACGATCGAGTAATTGATTGGTGACCGCTGAACAGGGGCGAGATTCGCAGTACGAATCTCGCCCCTGTTGTTGTCATGGATCCGTAATAAGCTGCCTGTGGCAGATTCCGCAGATGACGAAAAAATATTTTTCTGTGCGGTGCCTGGGATTTATGGTATAATTTCCTTCCAGACAGGTTAAGGTAAGAAGGATTGGAGGGCACTGACATGAGAGCATATGAAAGACTGTTGAAATATGTACAGATCATGACACCGGGGGATGAAAACAGTGAAACAACACCAAGCAGCCGGTGCCAGTTTACGCTTGCGAAGCAGCTTGTAGAAGAGATGAAAGAGCTTGGCATTGAGGATGCAAAAGTGGATGAAAAATGCTATGTTTACGGCAGTATTCCGGCTACCCGCGGATATGAGGACAGGACGCGCATCGGTTTTATTGCACACATGGATACGGTGTCTGATTTTATGGAGCATCCGGTGAGGCCGGCTGTCCACAAAAATTATGACGGCGGCAGGCTGATTCTGGGAGAAAGCGGCAGGGTGCTGGATCCGGAAATGTTTGCACATTTACCGGAGCTGAAAGGGCGGACACTGATCACCAGCGACGGTACAACGATACTTGGGGCGGATGACAAAGCAGGTGTGGCAGAGATCATGACGCTTATTTCGCGCATCCAGGAGGAAAGAATACCCCACGGGAAGATCAGTATTGCGTTTACGCCGGATGAGGAAATCGGCAGAGGAGCCGATGCCTTTGATGTACAGGCTTTTGGTGCAGAATATGCCTATACGGTGGATGGAGGGGCAGAGGGCGAGATCGAGTATGAGAATTTTAACGCCTGCGAAGCAGTTTTCCATATCAGAGGGGTCAATGTGCATCCGGGAAGCGCAAAAAATATCATGATTAATGCCGGAGCGGTTGCGTGTGAGATCCAGTCTCTTCTGCCGGAGCGGGAGACACCGGCCTGCACGGAGGGCTATGAGGGATTCTACCATTTGATCCGGATGAGCGGAAGCTGCGAAAAAGCAGAGCTTGTGTATATTGTCCGTGACCATGATGCGGACAAATTTGAAGCACGCATACAGACACTTTTGCAGCTTGCAGAGCAGATCAATCAAAAATACGGAGAGGGAACGGCAGAGCTTCAGATCAGGGAGCAGTACAGAAATATGGCGGAAAAAATAAAACCTTGTTTCCATCTCATTGAAAATGCAAAGAAAGCCTGCCGCTTGGCCGGAGTTACGCCCCGTATACAGCCGATTCGAGGCGGTACGGATGGGGCGAGACTGAGTTTCATGGGACTGCCCTGTCCGAACCTTGGGACAGGCGGATATGCTTTCCACGGACCTTATGAGCATATCACAGCGGAAGGAATGGATTGTGTTGTGGATATTCTGCTGCAGATTGTGGAACAGTATGGGATACGAAGGGAAAACGGTGGAAAAGCAGAATAACGCAGACAGTGTCTGCTGTGCACTAAAATGTCGAAAAAGTGCAATATGATGCTTGCATCTCTCCGGGAAATATGATATAGTCATAGATACATTGCGCAAAAGCAGCGCAGTGTACTCTGGAGAGTCTCATAGAACGGGCGCCGAAGGTGTACGGTGACAGGATAGTCACTAATCTCTCAGGCAAAAGGACAGAGAAAAGTCTATACATGTTCTACTCTTTGGAGGGCTGATGTTACATCAGCTCTTTTTATGTTGCTCTGTATCCGGAAAACGGAAGCGACAGACATCTTTGGCTGTGATTTCAGCAGCATAAATCAGTAAGAAAAAGGAATGGAGAGAGACAAATGTTAGCAGCAATGAATTCGTTTTTGACAAAGGTTGATGATCTGGTATGGGGAGTTCCGCTGATCGTCGCAATTCTGGCAACAGGTATTTACCTGACCATTCGTCTGAGAGGACTTCAGATCACGAAGCTTCCCAAAGCACTGAAGTACATGTTTCAGAATGAAGACGGAGGACATGGTGAGGTCAGCAGTTTTGGAGCGCTGTGTACCGCACTTTCCGCTACAATCGGTACTGGAAACATCGTAGGTGTGGCAACCGCTCTGGTTGCAGGCGGACCGGGTGCCCTGTTCTGGATGTGGGTGGCAGCCCTGTTTGGTATGGCTACCAAATATTCAGAGGGACTTCTCGCCATCAAATATCGTGTAATCGAAAAAGATGGCCATGTACTTGGCGGACCATTTTACTACATAGAAAGAGGTATGGGGAAAAAGTGGAGCTGGCTTGCAAAGCTGTTTGCGTTTTTCGGACTTGGTGTGGG
>JALEJP010000072.1 GCA_022769625.1 Lachnospiraceae bacterium
GAACATGATTCAGGTGTGAGCAAACCCCATCGGCGCAGCCGATTTTCATGGGTTTGCGAATCGTATCTGTGAAGGTACTGAACAGATATGAATTATAAAGGATATTAATGTTAAAGTGGAGTGGAAAATGAAGGGAAGCGAAAAAAGAAAGGTCAGGATTGGGTTAATTCTATATTGTCTGGTAGTGTTTGCAGTTATGCTGTATTCTCTTTTTCAGCCTGGAACTGAGACGGTGGAGAGAGCCAATTTCGGAGTGCTTGCAGAAGAAACATTTGAATTGACAGATGAAAGTTTTGTCCAGCTGGAATTTACGGTTCCGCAGGACAATCTGACGGGTATTTCAATTGGGTATGATGCAAATGAGCAGATTTACCAGGAGGAATATCTCGAGGTCTCCATCTATCGTGACAGGAGCACGCTTCTGCAGAAGACGGAGGTTTCACTTGGCACACAGAAGGGAAACTGTGAAATATACATTCCCACAGAGTTCCAGGTTGGGAAGGGCGCTCAACTGACGGTGTGCATACAGAGCAGCGGACTGGAGGAATCCGGTATTCTGCTTGGTATGAGTGAAGGAAGGGAAATTAACAGTATTCTGAAAATTGACGGGGAGCAGCAGAATAAAAGTCTGTATGCCAGCCTTCTTTATTATAAACTGCTGAAAGAGCCGGCTAAGATTGTTCTGGCATTTATTGCAGAGATTCTTGCCGGTCTTCTGGTATATTATATTGCTGTTATTGAGAAACTTCCTTTAATAAGCCGACGCAGAAAAACGATAAGACAGACGAACCCCAAAACCAGAAAGACCAGAAAGCGGATGATCAGCCTTGTACTTGGTTATCTTTTACTGGCGCTTGGAGTGGGACTTGTTCTGGAATATACGTATCATTTTGCCGTCGCAGACGCTTCTGATGAGAACAGTTACAGTGTGATAAGTGAAAAAACAGGGAGATCTGTGCCGGTTGCTCTCCGGGAAGGATCCCAGATGACGCAGAGTTTTGTTTGTGATACCGAGAATTTCTCGGGATTTGGTTTCTCTACCGGAAAATTGTCAGGAAAAAAGGGAAAACTGCTGGTGCAGGTTCTTGACGGTGACACCGGGGAAGTCTTGACGGAAGCCTCCGGCAAAATTTCAAAGCTGAAAAAAATCACAAAGCTTGTGGAGAAAAAGGAAAAGTCTGACCCGGAAAAGAAGGAAGCAGAAGAGAAGCTGTTGAAAGAGTATGTGGGACTGGAATTTGAGGACACCATCAAAGAAGCCCTGGGACGTACTTTTATCATAAAGATGAGTATCAGTCAAACAGAAGGTGGAGAACTGGTCTTCTGGGGAAATGAGAAGAGCGACAATCTGGAAGATGCCATGCTTGAGGAGGACGCGGTCGGATGTGGTTTATGTCTGGTTTCTTTCTATAAACCGTATCTATGTCTGAAAGTGATGTACCTGATCTTTGGCATTTTGCTGGCTGTGGCGTTGTCTTTTGTCTATTGGGTCATATTCTGGAAAAAGGGTTCTTTGGAAACGGTTTTTCTGGCAGCTGTTTATGCTATGGGCATTTTTTATCTTCTGATGATAACGGTATACGGCGTGCCGGATGAGACGGCACATATTGACACGGTTTACCGGATTTCAAATGAGATGATGGGAATCGGAGAGGCACAGGGACCCAACCAGATTTATAAGCGTCTGTCAGATATTGAAGTAGATGATGTCGGGAAAGCAGATGTGACTCCGGACAGATACAAGGAGCTTTATGATACCTTGCTGACCAGATGTGAGGATTCTACACTGACGGTCACCTATGGAGCCAATACACTTGCCAACTCTACAAAATGGAATTATCTGCCGGCGGCCTTTGGATTTACGCTGGCGCGACTGCTGAATCTGGGGTTTATGCCGATGGTTCTTCTTGGAAGGCTGTTTAATCTTCTTGTGGCAGGAATTCTGATGTATTTTGCCATTCGAAAGATGCCTTTTGGGAAGACGGTATTTGCAGTGGTGGGGCTGCTGCCTATCACGTTGCAGCAGATTGCCTCCTGTTCCTATGATGCAGTATTGCTGGGTGCAGCGTTTCTTTTTGCAGGATATTGCCTGTATCTTGCTTACGGGGAACGGAGGGGATCCATGCTGGATTATATCGTTCTGATCATGACGACTGTTTTGATTACAGCGTGCAAAGGCGGCGCGTATTTACCGTATATTTGTCTTTGCCTGCTGATTCCGTTTGCAAAGAAAAGAGTGAATGTGCACTGGGGAATCGCCCTCGGGGGAATGCTTGGCCTGATTCTTCTGGTTTTTGTACGGCAGTATGCGTCGAAAATGTTTGATATTGTGACAGCGGTACAGGGCAATGTATATGGAAGAGTTGAAAATGTGGAGCTGTATTCTTTTTCCTATTTTCTTGCCAATCCGGTAGAATTTATCAGGATATTTGAAAATACCTTTGTTGCCCTGGGTGAATACTATCTGTCACAAATATCAGGCGGTCTTCTTGGAAAATTGAATATTAAGGTTTCCTGGGTTATAAATGTAGGATTTTTGTTTCTGATGTTTTTGGCTGCTTTGCGAAGACCAGAGGATAAACAGTATATCGGTACAGGAGCCAAATGGTTTATGGGAATTTTATGCCTTGGAAGTCTTGGCCTGGTCGCTTTGTCTATGCTGGTGTCCTGGACACCGTTTGGAGATAAGGCTATTCTTGGAATACAGGGAAGATATTTTCTTCCGTTTTTCGGAATTGCAGTTTTGCTGCTTCGAAATTCATCCATTACGTTTAAAGGAAAATCCAGTACTGCGCTGATTTTTGCGGCATGTCTGCTGAATATGTGTGTATTCAGTCAGATTTTACTTGTAGTGCTGGCTTAGCAAAGGAATATCATTATGAAATTATTGACGATTATTGTTCCGGTTTACAATGCGGAAAAATACGTAAGGCGCTGCCTGGACAGTATCCTGTGCCAGTGCACACCGGAATATGAGGCTCTTTTGATCAATGACGGTTCCAGAGATCAGTCTCTGTCTATTCTCCGGGAATACGGGGAACGTTTTTCTGATATTGTGCGCGTTATTGATCAGGAAAATCGCGGCGCCGCCGCGACGCGGAACAGGGGAATTCAGGAGGCAAAGGGAAAGTACCTCTGCTTCGTGGACAACGACGATTTTGTGGATTCTGATTATTTTACACGTTTTCTGACCTGCATGGAAAAACCCAACTGTGATATGGTGATTGGCGGTTATCGCAGAGTAAGTGATAAAGAAGTAAAGTTTGAGGTATTTCCCAAACAGGGCGAATGGTATAAATATATGATAGCGGCACCCTGGGCCAAGATATACAGGCGTGATTTTTTGTTGAAAAATCAGATTCAGTTTCTGGAATATGGTCTGGGTGAGGATGTGTTTTTCAGTATGACGGCATATGCCGCATCCGATCACCTGGAAACCCTGGATTATGTGGGGTATAACTGGTTCTATAATGAAGAAAGTGTATCCAACACTTCACAGAGAGGATTTAATCCCAAGCTGGATCCGTGTTATCTTTTGGAACGGATTTATGAGAAGGTTGGAAAAAGAAATATTTACTGCGAATATTTTTATGTACGCTATGCCGTATGGTATCTTCTTTTTTCCGGAAAAGCTGCAGATGCCAGAAGCTTTGAAAAGGAATATCGCAGGCTGTTTGCATGGTTAAATGACAAAAAAATACCGCTTCGTTTTCCGGTTTTCACCAAAAAAGTACCGGGAGAAAGCTGGAGTGTGTGTCTGGCAGTAAATCTGCTGCTGGTACTGCACAAATTCCATATGGTGTCCCTGTTTGCAAAATTATATTGCAGAGGAAAAGTGGACGCATGATAGTTTGTGGTTATAGGAGGAAAGCATGAAGATACTGTATGTGGCACATGAAGGAAAGATGGGCGGAGCCTCGAAATCTCTGGCTGTTCTGGCAGGACATATGGCGGAGAAAGGGCATGATGTGACGGTGCTGATGCCGTTTGAAAAGTGTGAATTGAAAGAACAGCTTGCGCGCACTCCGCAGATTCATACCGTTTCTTTGTTTTATTCCTGGTGGCAATATCCTGCACGGGCTGGAAAGGTTACCAGTCTTGCATTTATTGCAGGATATGCGCTGAACTGGATTGCAAAGCTGAGACTTTTGTGGAAATTTCGCGGCACCCGGTTTGATATCGTCCATTCCAATTCCAGTGTGATCAATATCGGAGCCTTTATCAGTCGGATTACAGGTGCAAAGCATGTATGGCATTTCAGGGAATTTGGTGAACCAGATCTTGGAACCAGATACATCATGGGCAAAAAGCACAGCATGAATTATGTTGCAAAGAGGACAGACCGGGTAATCTATATTTCCAGGGCCATTCAGAAATATTATGGCAGCTGGCTGGATGAGAAGCTGGGAGTAGTTATCTATAATGGAATTGGTGTTGACTATCTGCAGATGAAAGAGCCTGAGGATTCCTGCAGAGATGGAAAAGTGCATTTCCTGATTTCCGGAGCACTGCAGAAAGGAAAGGGACAGGAGTGTGCTATTGAGGCAGCACGGATTCTGCGGGAACGTGGTATAACTGGTTATGAAGTAGTGATTGCCGGAAGAAATATTAATCAGTATCAGACTGTGCTGGAAGATATGGTGCATCGTTCACATCTGGAAGATCAGGTATCTTTTGCCGGGTTTGTGACGGATATGGCTGCTTTGCGAAGGAAATCAGACGTTGAACTTGTGTGTTCCGACCGGGAGGCGTTTGGAAGAGTTACCATAGAGGCAATGATGGCATCCAATCCTGTCATTGCGACAGACAGCGGAGCCAATCCGGAACTTATTCTTCCGGACAGGAATGGTATGCTGTTTTCCTGTGGAAATGCCAGGGCACTGGCAGATTGCATGGAAGCATGCATCCGGGAGCCGGGAAAAGTATGGAGGATGGGACAGGAAGCATACCGGTTTGCATCTTCTGGTTTTTCATCCGAAAAAAATGCGGATTTGATTGAGAAGTTATACATACGGCTTTTGCAGGAAAAGGTATGAAACTTCAAAAGGTTTTGACTGGTCGTTTGGCAGAGAAGGAGTGCGTGGATGAAAAAGTATGTTTTTCTGATTTTAAATTACAGAACCTGTGATGAAACAAAAAAATGCATTGCAAGTATTGATCACCTCACTTGCAGGGATGGCGAAAAAACAGCAGTAATTGTGGACAATGCGTCCGGCGACGGGAGCTATGAGAGGTTAAAAAAAGAGTATCAGAACAGAAGTGATATTCATGTGATTTTAAATGAGAGAAATGATGGGTTTTCCAAAGGAAATAATTTTGGTTATACTTATATTACAGAGCATCTGGATCCGGATTTTATACTTATGATAAACAGTGATATTGAAATTAGGCAGAAAGATTTTCTGATCAAAGTGTCTGAATTATACGAAAAAAGCAAATTTTCCGTGCTGGGACCGGATGTTTATGCCTTTCGGATGAACCTGCATCAGAGTCCGATTAAAAAACACATCAGAGATATTGAGGAGACCAGGCAGGAATTTGAGAAAGAGCAGAATCTTCTTGAGCTGTACCGAAAACAGGAAAAGGAAAATCTGGTCAGAGTGAAGGATTCCAGAAAGGATCGGATGATGGAGTTTTTGATCCGCAGTGGCCGAAAACTTGGGATCGATCGCCTCAACTGGAAAAAGCTCCCATACTGGAAAGAGCACGAAGATGTCATGCTTCACGGTTCTGCTTTGATTTTTTCCGAACTTTATATAAAAAAATACAGCGTTTGTCTGTATCCGATGCCTTTTTATTATGGGGAAGAGGACCTGATGTATCTGAAATGCATGAGAAATCAGGACAAGCTGCTGTATTCTCCAAAGATCAAAGTATATCACTCGGCAGGCGCATCTGCAACAAATGCAAAAGGTGGGCTGAAAACAGTGAAGAGGGAGATCTTTCGTTATGAAAATCTGACAGCAACAAAAGAACTGTATATGGAAGCTTTTGCTGATCCGCATTATTTTGATGTTTCTATGCGGGAAGAAGGAAAGGAAGTGCGATATGCGCAGACAGATCAATAAGCTGATCGATGTATTGAAGTATCCCGGAAAAAGCCGGATGCTTCGCTCAGTGAAGACAATGGGAACAGGATGTGTGTTTGCGGGGGCAGTAAAAATCATAGGGGGAGACTGCATTGAGATCGGAGATGATTTCTATGCAGGTCCGGACTGCAGAATAGAGGCATGGAAACAGTATAAGGATAAAACCTTTTCACCGGAAATACGCATCGGAAATAACGTGAGAATTAACTCCAGATGTCATATTGGTGCGATCAGGCGAATTGTAATCGGTGACAATGTGCTGTTTGGAAGCGGCGTTTTTATCACGGATCATTCCCATGGGCGTGTCACACCGGAAGAGAACAGCATCCCTCCCACAGACCGTGATCTGTACAGCAAAGGGGAGGTTGTGATCGGTGAAAATGTCTGGATCGGTGAAAATGTCACAATCCTGCCCGGTGTGCATATTGGAAACGGAGCAGTGATCGGAGCAGGATCCGTTGTTACAAAGGATATTCCGGATTACCACGTTGCAGCCGGTAATCCAGCCAGAGTGGTGAAAGATATCAGGTGAGGAGTATTATGCAGAAAAAATCAATGAAAATCAATGCGGTGCTGAACGGAATTAAGACCCTGGTAACCATTTTGTTTCCAATCATTACCTTCCCTTATATCATGCGTGTCCTGGGAGCAGATAATATCGGGAAAATTAATTTTGCCAATTCCATTGCAAATTATTTTCAGCTGATTGCGGCACTTGGTGTGTCTTCTTATGCCATACGGGAAGGTGCTGCGTTAAGAAAGGATAAGACGCGAATCAGCGAGTTTTCGCGACAGATTTTTTCCATCAATCTGGTTACCATGGTGATTGCCTATGTTCTTCTGATCATCACGTTGGTTGTCTCCACAAAAATCAGAAGTTATGGAACTATCATTTTCATACAGAGTCTGAACGTCTTTTTTACGGTTATTGGTGTGGAGTGGATTTATTCGATCTATGAGGATTATCTGTATATCACCATACGGACGATTCTGGTTCAGCTGGTATCGTTGATTTTAACATTTGCACTTGTGCGCACACCGGAAGATTATGTCACATATGTCTGGATTTCTGTTCTGGCTTCCGGTGGGGCCAATCTGATTAACTTTTTTTATGCGTTTAAATACTGCAGTCTGGTTCCGACTGCGCATATGCAGATGAGAAAGCATTTAAAACCTATGCTGATCCTGGGCTGCAATACGCTTGCTGTGACCATTTATGTCAATTCAGATATTACGATTCTGGGATTTATGAAAGATGATTACTGTGTGGGAATTTACAGCAATGCAGTGAAGATTTATACGGTACTGAAGCAGATCATCAATGCCCTGATTGTTGTATCCCTGCCAAGGTTGTCGGCACTTTACGGAAATGGAGACTATAAACAGTACAACGGACTGATTGAAAAGGTTTTAAAGAGTCTGATGATTTTGCTTCTTCCGGTTGTGACAGGACTGATTCTGCTGAGCAACGAGCTTGTGGTTCTGATCTCGGGACCGGAATATGCGGAAGGTGCGGCTGCCCTGAGAATTTTAAGTATCGCAATTGCATTTTCCATTCTGGCATCTTTTTTTACGACAGCCATACTTCTGCCAAGAAAAAAGGAAAAGTATATACTCAGAGCGACGATGATCAGTGCTGTTGTGAACATTGCTCTGAATTTTGTGCTGATCCCGGTCTTCAGCGAGCGGGGGGCTGCGATGACTACGGTGCTGGCAGAATTTTTAGCCATGACAATTGCCATGCGATACGCCAGGAGAGATTATGCAGTCAGCGGTGTAAAACATACTTTTCTGAGAAGTATGTGCGGTTGTCTGGGGATTATCGGTGTATGCACCCTCCTGCGCTGTCTCATTCATAATTATGTACTGTATACTGTGATTTCAGTAGTGTGCAGCATAATGATTTATGGTATAATAATGATCGTACTGAAAGATGACATTGTATGCCAAATTTTAAAAGATCTGAGAAATCGAGCAGATAAAAGGAGAATGTGATGTTAAAAGATACAGTAAAGAATATAAATAAAGTGGGAAAAATGGTGATCAATGGCTATCTGGAAAGAGATTACAGCTATCTGGCAAAACCGGAGTATGTAAAAAGTGAGAATGAGAAGCCAAGGTTAAATCTTGTTATTTCTTCGATTGATAAAGGGAAAATGTACGGAGGTCTGACCACAGCGGTAAATCTGTATTTTTATCTGTGCAAAGTATTAAAATGGGATATGCGTATCATTGTAACAGAGAATCCGGTTACAGAAGAAGTTCTCGGACAGTATTCCGGATTTGTACTGGAAAGCAGTGACAGGGACAGTGGTGTGCACAGAAGCGTATGCAATCTTCAGGCAGCAGATGGAAAAAGAGGAAAACTGGCTGTACGTGGGAGAGATATTATGATGACCACCTACTGGTCCACACATTATATGATTGCCGAAATTGTGCAGTATCAAAAAGAGACGTTCGGGACGGATACGAAATTGATCTATTTGATCCAGGATTTTGAACCGGGATTTTACCCCTGGTCTACCGAGTATATGTTGTGTGAATCTACGTATAAAACCGGGAATACCGTTGCTGTATTTAATTCCGGGAATCTGAAAAATTATGTAGAGAAACAGGGATATACGTTCGAATATATGATTAAGTTTGAACCGCGTCTGAATAAAACACTGCTTGATTATATGGAAAAAAACCGTGATGTGAAAAAGAAAAAGCAAATGATCATCTATGGCAGGCCAAAGGTCAACCGAAATTGTTTTGCGATCATTGTGGAAGCCCTGAAGCTGTTTGCTAACCGGTATGAAGGAGCAGCCGAGTGGGAGTTTCTGTCACTGGGAGGGAAGCACCGGGATGTAAAACTCGGAAATGGATGTGTGCTGAAGGCCTGTGGAAAACTGACGCTGGAGGAATATGCGAAGGTTCTGGCTTCATCCAGTGTTGGTATTTCATTGATGTGTTCCCCGCATCCCAGCTATCCGCCGCTTGAAATGGCAGCCTATGGAGTAAAAACCATAACAAATTCATTTGTGTGCAAGGATCTGTCGGGATTCAGCTCCAATATTATTTCACTTGATGTAGTTAATTTCGACACGGTGGCAGCTGCAGTTGAGAAAGCGGCAGCCGATGTGGCCAGCAGCCGCCCGATGACCGGAGAAGACGTTTACCTGCAGCTTGGAAATCAGTTTGACGAAGTAGGAAAAGTGATAAAAGAGATTTTTACAGCCATCTAAAAAGGACAGAATATGAAAAAATTAGTAATTATACCAGCATTTAATGAACAAGAGAGTATTTTAAATACAGTACGTGACATTAAAGAAAATGCACCAGGTTTTGATTATGTGATCATCAACGACTGCTCAAAAGATAAGACATTACGCATATGCAGAAACAATAATCTGAATGTACTGGATCTTCCGGTAAATCTTGGAATTGGCGGAGCTGTGCAGACGGGGTATCTGTATGCTTACAGTCATGACTATGACATTGCTGTGCAGTTTGACGGCGATGGTCAGCATGATGCCAAATATCTTCAGTATATGGCAGATATCCTTCAGGAGGAGAATCTGGACATGGTGATTGGATCCAGATTTATCCAGAAGGAAGGGTTTCAATCTTCTGGAATACGGCGTGTGGGTATTCGTTTTTTTACGCTGCTGATCCGTCTTCTTTTTGGAAAAACCATTACGGATGCCACATCCGGGATGAGGATGTGCAACCGGAAGGTAATGGAGCTGTTTATCAAGGAATATCCGCGTGATTATCCGGAGCCGGAGACAGTATCCAGGCTTCTGCGTCATAAGTGCAAAGTGAAAGAGGTGCCGGTCATTATGCGTGAACGTGAGGCAGGAGTATCGTCCATCTCTTTGGGAAAATCGGCATATTACATGGTAAAGGTTACATTGGCCATCTTGATTGAGCGGCTGAGATAGGAGGATGATAGTATGACATTGAAGGTTCAGATCCTGATCGGTATTATATTGATTCTTGTGTTGGGTGCAATACTGAATATGGTCAGAAAAAGGCAACTTGAATTGAAATATGTTCTGGCGTGGCTGTTTTGTGATCTGACATTATTGTTTTTCGACTGTTTTCCGGATACGATGATCATTGTAGCCGGCTTTCTTGGAATTTATTCGCCGGTTAATATGATTTTTTTCCTGGGTTTTGTGTTTTCGTTGATTATTATCTTTTCATTGACAGTGGCGTTGTCCCGAGTTACGGCAAAGGTAAGGCGCATGGCACAGATGATGGCACTGGAGAATTATCAAATGGAGAATGAGAAAGAAATATCCGGGACGGATAAACAGAAGAATCTTACAGAACAGAAATAAGGTTGGAGTTTGGAAAATGAATAAGCATACATTTGTGGTTTGTGCATATAAAGAAAGCCCATATCTGGAGGAATGTATCCGGTCACTGGAAAATCAGACTGTGCCATCGCACATCATTCTGGTGACATCCACACCCAATTCCTATATTGAGGGGACCGCTAAGAAGCATGGAGTGGAATTGTTTGTAAATGAAGGCCCGGGCGGGATCACACAGGACTGGAACTTTGGATACCGTATGGCAGATGCAGAATATGTGACGATTGCACATCAGGATGATGTCTACCGGAAGGATTATCTGGAGCGCGCGCTGAAGGCGGTTGAGGGAGCCAGAAGACCTTTGATTTTTTTCAGCGATTATTATGAGCTGAGAGAAGGAAAAGTGGTGAAAGACAATACGCTGCTCCGTGTAAAAAGGCTGATGCTGGTGCCGCTTAGATGGAAAAGGCTTCAGACGAGCCGGTGGGTGAGAAGAAGAATTTTGTCGTTTGGTTCGCCAATCTGCTGCCCGTCTGTTTTGTATGTGAAACAGAATCTTCCGGAAACCATTTTCCGGGATGGATTTCGCAGCTGTGAAGACTGGGAAGCGTGGGAAATGATCTCAAGGTTTCCGGGATCCTTTGTCTATGATAAAAAGGCATTGATGTGCCATAGAATTCATCCCGATTCCGAGACTTCAGCGATCATTGGTGACAATGCGCGCAGTGATGAGGAGTTTACGATGTACTGTAAGTTCTGGCCGAAGTGGTTTGCAAGGATTCTGAACCGACAGTACGCAAAGGGACAGAAGTCGAATAACCTTGGGGAGTAGAAAAATTGTTTGAGGAAAAGACAGACATCAAAAGGGGTGACAGCAGAAATGCAAAAAAAGAAGGGGAGATTTTTTGACATTGCCGGTAGATTTTCGGTGTTTTGTCTGATTCTTGGTCTGGCAGTGGGGAGCATCCGGCCAATTCGGGTCAGAGCAGATATTTATGATGTTTCAGATTTGATTTATGCGGACTGGGAAGCCATAGGAGAGCTGGAAATTTCGTCAGCCAGAGGATGGCCCCAGTCTATTTGTGTAACAGATAAATATATTGTCTGTCTGATAAACGGAGCGGCGTCAGAGGCTGTTCCGGATACGCTGGTAGCTTTCGACAAGGAAGATTACAGCTATGCCTTTGAAGTAACAGAACATGATTATGAGCATGGTAACGGTATGACTTACAATTACAGGACAAATGAGATTTATATCATGCCCGGGCCATGTCTGGACAGAGAAAATGCCGGAAATTTTTATGTGGTAGATGGGGATACGCTCCGTTACAAACGTACTTTTAAATCACCAAGTGGACAAAATTTTGGTGGGATTGAGTATCTGGAGGATACGGATCAATATGTGGTATCCGGAGGCGATGGCAGTAAATTCAGACTTCTGGACTCAAATTTTGAGATTCTGGAAGAAATATCGCCGCGTGTCAGACCGGAAGGATCCACTTACCAGGATTTCTGCGTGACAGGAGATTACATCATATCACCCTGTTACGATGGCAGTACAAAGGTGGACAATTATTTTGTTGTATATTCTCTTTCCCAGAAACAATATCTGAATACTTTCTATGCGGATCTTCCGGGAGATGACTCCAAAAAGGAAATTGAGTCGCTGTGCGAGATCGCACCGGGAAAGATCATGCTTGGGGTTGGAATCAGTGAACCAAGGAGAATACGGCTGTATGCGGCGACTCTTCGGGCGGCATATGATATCCATACGAAGGTGGAAAATGGAACCATCAGTGCCAGTGAAAATGTGGTGGAAGGAGGAACCGATTATCAGGTGAATTTTAAGCCGAACGAACACCATGAGCTGACGGAGCTGCTGGTTGACGGGGAAAAAGTGGAAAGTGAGCCTGATCAGACAGAATATACTTTTCATGCACTTTCCGGTGATCATACAGTAAAAGCTGTGTTTACGGAGATTCCGAAATTCTGGATTACCACAGGTGTCCTTCATGGAACGATTGACAAAGATGCACAGGTTTATCGGGATGAAAACTGGAGAGTATCGTATCAGCCGGAGGAGAATTATGAGCTTGCCGGTATTACGATCGATGGAACGGCGATTCATACAGAAGGAGTCGAAAGCAGTTACCGGTTCACGAATATTCAGGATGCACATCATATTCAGGTAAAGTATACGGAAATTCCATCCTGGGTCATTGCAACCAGTGTGAAGGGAGGTACGATTTCAGAGTGTATCCGAAAGGCCTACCGTGGCAGCAGTCATACGGTATCTTATGAGCCAAAGAAAGGGTATGTACTGAATTCAGTGAAGGTTGACGGGAAAAGAGTAGATATGGAAAAATATAAAGACTCTTTTACATTTTCCGATATAAGCGGAGCACACAGAATTGAAGTTGTCTATAGGTGGAGGTATCTTCCGGTCTGTGTAATCGGATGCGCGGGTGCGGTTCTGTTTCTCCTTTTTTATATCAGAGTGCGCCTGAAGAGAAGAAGAAAAAGGATAAAACGTCAGCTGGAGCGGGCCAGGTGGAAAAGAGAATAGTCAGGGGTTGTTCTTTTGAGGAAAAAGTTTGTACAATAAGCTGAAAATGAGATTTTATGATGGAATTTATTGTTGAAATTGATTATACTGTAGGTGCTGATGGGAAATAAAACATTGGTAGATTGAGAAAGGATAAGGTACAGGGATGGAAAAGAAAGAACTTAGCAGAGGAAGAGTTACAATTCCAACAGATGTAGATGTGGTGCCGGAGACACTGGAGCTTATTAAACGTTGGGGTGCAGATGCGATCCGCGATTGCGATGGTACAGATTATCCGGAAGAATTAAAAAACGTTGACGCAAAAGTTTATTCCACTTATTATACAACAAGAAAAGACAATGCATGGGCAAAGGCAAATCTGGATGAGGTGCAGCAGATGTACATTATGACATCCTTCCATACCGCTACAGAGGAAGAACTGTCCATTCATCTGATGGATCATCTGTATCCGGATATGCTGAAGGTAAACAATCATGATGATATTCGCCGCTGGTGGGAGGTAATTGACCGTACAACTGGTGAGGTGGTTCCGGTGGATCAATGGGATTACAGTGAAGAGACCGGAAACGTGACGATTCATGGTGCAAAGCTGTTCCATGATTATACGGTAAGCTTTCTGGCATATATTATGTGGGATCCGGTACACATGTACAATGCTGTGACGAATGACTGGAAAGATGTGGAGCATCAGATCACTTTTGATGTGCGCCAGCCAAAGACCCATAAATATTCCATGGAACGTCTGCGCAAATTCATAAGTGACAACCCACATGTGGATGTTATCCGTTATACTACATTTTTCCACCAGTTCACGTTGATCTTTGATGAACTGGCAAGAGAAAAGTACGTTGACTGGTATGGATATTCTGCATCGGTAAGTCCCTATATTCTGGAACAGTTTGAAAAAGAGGTTGGATATAAATTCCGTCCGGAATACATTATTGATCAGGGCTATATGAACAATCCATATCGTATTCCATCAAAGGAATTCCGTGATTTCCAGGCTTTCCAGAGAAGAGAGGTCGCAAAGCTTGCAAAAGAAATGGTAGATATCACACACGAGTGCGGTAAAGAGGCCATGATGTTCCTTGGAGATCACTGGATTGGCATGGAGCCGTTCATGGATGAATTCAAGACAATCGGCATCGATGCAGTAGTAGGAAGTGTGGGAAATGGTTCCACTCTGCGTCTGATCAGCGACATTCCGGGTGTGCGTTATACAGAAGGACGTCTGCTGCCATATTTCTTCCCGGATACGTTCCATGAAGGTGGAGATCCGGTAAAAGAGGCGAAGGTTAACTGGGTAACTGCCAGACGTGCGATTCTTAGAAAACCGATTGATCGTATCGGATACGGCGGATATCTGAAGCTGGCAACGCAGTTTCCGGAGTTTGTAGACTATGTTGAGAGTGTATGTCAGGAGTTCCGCACGCTTTATGATAATATCAAAGGAACTACACCTTACTGTGTTCGCAAGGTAGCAGTTCTGAACTGCTGGGGCAAAATGCGTGCGTGGGGCAATCATATGGTGCATCATGCGATTTATCACAAAGCTACTTATTCTTATGCAGGTATCATTGAGGCACTTTCCGGGGCACCGTTTGATGTGAAGTTTATCAGCTTTGATGATATTCGCAACAATCCGGAAATTCTGGATGATATTGATGTCATTCTGAATGTGGGCGATGCTGATACAGCGTATACCGGCGGTGAGAACTGGATTGATGAGAAGATCGTTACAGCTGTAAAGAAGTTCATCTATAATGGCGGTGGCTTTATCGGTGTTGGTGAACCGACGGCTCATCAGTGGGAAGGTCAGTTCTTCCAGTTGGGCAACATTATGGGTGTTGAGATGGAAAACGGATTTAATCTGAATAAGGACAAGTACAACTGGGAGGAACACAGCCATTTCATTACAGAGGACTGCAAGGCCGAAATCGACTTTGGTGAGGGCAAGAAAAATGTCTTTGCATGGGATGGAACGGAGATCCTCGTTCAGCGCAATAAAGATGTTCAGTTGGCTGTCAACGAATTTGGAAAAGGACGTACGGTATATATCAGCGGTCTGCCATATAGCTTTGAGAACAGCCGCCTTCTGTACCGCGCGATTCTCTGGTCATCACATGAAGAAGACAACCTGTATAAATGGTTCAGTACCAACTATAATGTGGAAGTACATGCTTATGTGAAGAATGGAAAATATTGTGTTGTAAACAACACCTACGAGCCACAGAGCACCACCATATATAGAGGTGATGGAAGCAGCTTTGATCTGGATATGGATGCGAACGAGATCATCTGGTATGAAATTTAAAGAAACAACATTACCTGCTGAATATGTTTCCTACAAAGAGGTCAGGAGATAGAACATATTGCGAAACAGAACTGCCGCGGACGAATCTGCGGCAGTTTTTATGTCGTGGCAGGCAAAAAATGGATGATTGATGTCCGGTTATTTTCCGGTGCTTTCTTTCAGTTTTAGAAAATGTTTACAGCAATTTTAGAAAGTTTCCCATAAAGTATGGTAGAATAAAGGCAATTCTTTACCGATGGAGGAATTTATGTGTTTGGATATATCATAGTGAATAAGCCGGAAATGAAATTTAAAGAGTATGATATTTATCATGCCTATTATTGTGGATTATGCCGTTCCCTGAAGAAGAAATATGGAATGACAGGGCAGATGAGTTTAAGCTACGATATGACTTTTCTGGCCATTTTGCTCACAGGCCTTTATGAACCGAAAGAGACTTATCACCTGGGCAGATGTGCTGCACATCCGCTTTCCAAACATCCCGCTGTGGAAAACATATTTACAGAGTATGCAGCGGATATGAATGTCATGCTGACTTATTATAAGTGTGAGGATGACTGGAAGGATGAGAAAAAGCTGATTCGTCATGCCTATGGCATCCTGTTGCATTCAAAATGTAAAAAATGCAGTCCCTATCCGGAAAAAGCAGAGAAGATTGCGAATCTTCTGGATCTGCTCTCTCAAAAGGAAAAGGCTGGAGTAGAGGATATTGACCAGATAGCAGGTATATTCGGGAAAGTCATGGCGGAGATTTTTGCATACCGGGAAGATGAGTGGGAACAGACACTTCGAAAGATGGGATTCTACCTGGGAAAATTTATTTATCTTCTGGATGCTTATGAAGATGTGGAGGAGGATATCAAAAAAGATACTTATAATCCACTGAAAGGGATGTTTGACAAGGAGAATTTTGAGTCATTTGCCAATCATCTGCTGACTATGATGATTGCAGAGTGTTCCAAATGTTTTGAACAGCTTCCGATTTTAAAAAATGTTGAAATTTTACGCAATATACTGTATTCTGGTGTATGGTATCGATATGAGATGGTGAGAGAAAAGCGTAAACAGAGACAAAAACAGGAGATTGAAATAAATGAGTGACCCATATCAGGTTTTAGGAGTTTCCAGGAACGCCACAGATGACGAAATCAAAAAAGCTTATCGCAATTTAAGTCGGAAATATCACCCGGATGCCAATCTGGATAATCCAAAAGCAGCGGAAGAAAAATTTAAGGAAATTCAGCAGGCATATCAGCAGATCATGAAAGAGAGAAGTCAGGGATATGGGGCTGGAAATTACAGAGAGAGCAGCCGCAGCAGTCAGGGAAGCGGAGGCAATTATGGAGATCCCTTTGGAGGGTTCTGGGAATTCGGAGGCTGGAGCGGACAGCGCCAGGCGCAGGATGATGGTGAAGATCCTCATATAAAGGCAGCAGTAAACTATATCAATAATGGCTATTATCAGGAAGCACTGAATGTGCTGAGCAGTATCAGCAATAGAGATGCAAAATGGTATTATCTCAGTGCAATGGCAAATTCCGGAGCGGGAAATAATGTCAAAGCACAGGAACATATCAATGAGGCGGTTCGTCTGGAACCAGATAATATGCAGTATCAGAGAATGAAGCAGCAGCTTGAACAGGGAGGTACGTGGTATCAGCAGCAGAGCAGTCCATACGGAAGACCTGTATTTTCCGGCGGAGACTGGTGTATGAAGCTTTGTATTCTGAACCTGTTTTGTAACTGTTGCTGCAATGGCGGCATGTGCTGCGGAGCACCGACAGGATATTATCGATAAATGGGAGATACTATGGTAGATTTGACAGGATGTGTGTCTATTCCATATTTTAAAAAGGCAGTGTTTACCGGAAGCTGTGGAAAGATGCGCTATTTGATTGGAAAGGCAGAGGATGAGAAAAAGAATATAGTTTTGCAGGTCTGGTATTGGGAAGGACCCTATGCCAGTGACAAGGTACCTCTGTCGCAGAAAACTACGGAATTATTTCCATTTACAGAGGATGGAATCAGCCAGGCAGTTGCCTGGCTGAATCAGGCTCTGGTTAATTTTCAGTAAAATACCACATGTTTTTAATCTGTTCCCGGATTTCCGAAAAGGTATAGGTACGTGAACTGCGGATTTTACTCGCAGGGTCATGAACGGTAAACGCACCGTTCTGATAGGAAGTCAGGACAATAAAATGTCCACTTGTGGTAAAGATACCGGGTCCCATACTGCAGATGATTGGGGAACCGGAGGCAAGGACCGTTGCCATGACATTTTCGTCCAGTCCAAGAATGGCTCCGTTGATACCGAAATGCTGACAGCCCACAGTCATCAGTTCCCATGCCGTATCCAGATTGCTGTCCAGATATCCATTGGCACTGGCATAATCGGCAACAACAGCGGGGGTGATTGTATTGTCACCGGTCAGACCGATGGCCACCATTGCAAGACAGGTAGGGCCGCATCCACTGACGGCAACCGTTGTTTCGGTGCCGTAAGGAGCATATCCCCAGCGTTCATCCCATTGGATCAGCAGCGGCACAGTACCTTTATGGATCGTATTGCCGATGTTTTTCGCAGGTGCCAGTCCTGATTTTTCCGGATAGTCCAGAACAAATTCCAATACTTCCCCGTTTTTTGAGAGCATTTCCAGAAGTTCCGGTGGATACTGACCCTGATTTTCCAGAATCTGTGTTATTTTTGGATTTTCCGCTGCCATTTCCCTTAATCTGGAAATATAATCTGGTTCTGTGACAGAGGAAACATCGATATTTGCAGATTGTGTTTCCGTTTCGGTCAGAGAGCTGGTCTGTTCTGCGTAGGTCATACGATTACGGTTCTTCTGACGGGCATGAAACAGAATTCCAAGCCCTGTCAGAGAAAGAATCAGTCCAACCACCAGAACGATTCCGCATCGTATCAGCCGGAGTTGTCGTTCTCTGGCGCGTTTTCTGCGGAGACGCTGTTTATCTCTTGCATTCATAAAAATTCCCCTTTTGTATATTTATACTCTGGCATCATGAGCTGCCCGACAAATGTCCCTTGGCTCATATTATGAAAACGGTTACTCATAGTCTTCCCGGCATTCCTGACAGCAGGCATCCTTCTGACAGGCAAACCACAGGACGCTTTCGCGGAAACGGCTGCAGGTTGCACGGGCGTAGGTAACGGTATGGAGTGTTTTTACACTGTCTTTTGGACAGATGGCATCGTAGCTTTTGTCATATTCTTTTGCGCTGTTATCAGCGGCACTGTTCATTTAGATATCCCTTCTTTTTCCAGTATATTTAAAATTTCTTCTGTGATTTCCTCTACAGATTTATCATCGGTTGCAACGACGTAGTCTGCAGCAGCTTCATAAGCAGGTCTTCTGGAATGAATCAGAGCAGCTATATCGTTTGTGTTTTTATGTCCTTTAAGAAGAGGACGACTTTCGTCATCCAGCACACGCAAAAGAATGGTTTCCGGTTTTGCGGTGAGCAGGATGATTCTGCCGCTTTTTCGCATTTCTTCTACGTTCTCTTTTCGCATGGCAACGCCGCCCCCACAGGAGATAATATAATTCCCACTTTCTCCGATTTCTTTCAGAAGTGATGTTTCCAGTTCGCGAAAATAAGGCTCTCCATATGTGGAAAAAATGCCGGGAATTGACATACCTTCCCGTTTTTCAATAGTTTCATCCATTTCAAGAACATCCCGGAAAAGAAGCTTCGAAAGCTCGGCAGCGATGGTGGATTTTCCGGTTCCCATAAATCCGATCAGGAAAAGATTGCGATGGGCTGCTCTGTCGATATAGTTTTGAACTGTCATGTGTATACTCCTTTTTTAACATCATATCAGCGGATACTCTGGATTTGACCGCTGCTGGAATCTGCGATTCACGGCACCATTATAGCATGTCGATGAAGGGGTATCCAGTGCAAGTTACAGGAAAAAGATTAAGAAATTCAAAACGGTACAGAAGCAGCCATCTGAGTGGAAAATGAGATTATTTTACAGATTCTGCCGCAAATTCTGTTGTCACAAGTTCTTCGTAAGGTACGCGTACAGTCAGTTCTCCGGCACTTTCCAGAATATCCTGGAGAAGCTCAAAACTGTTTTTTTGGAAAATCAGATTTTCTTTCCAGGTATCCTGTTCCTGATAGCGGCGCACGATGGCAGTCAATGTCTCAATATCCGTATCGTCAAACTGAGGTTTGATGATCTGGGCGATTTCTTCCGGCGTGTGGGAGTTGACATAATTCATACCTTTTTGCAGTGCGTTGGTGAATCCCTGGATGATTTCCGGCGATTGTTCCATAAAACTGTTCTTTGCGCAATATGCCGTATAAGGAACATAACCGGAATCGACGCCCAGTGAGGCCACAACATAGCCTTCACCCTCTTTCTCCAATGCAGTGGCTGCAGGCTCAAATTCCACCGTAAAGTCTCCCTGGCCTCCTGAAAATGCAGCAGCGGTTGAGCCGAAATCAATGCTCTGATCAATGGAGAGGTCTGTCTGCGGGTCAAGTCCATTCTGTTTTAAAATATACTCAAAAACCATTTCCGGCATACCACCTGT
>JALEJP010000087.1 GCA_022769625.1 Lachnospiraceae bacterium
CAGTATACTCTCTTTAAAACAGAATCTCTTCTGCTTTAAAGACAAAATACCAGAACGATAGGGAGGATAACCATGAAACGCATTATATTAACAGGCGGCGGTACTGCCGGTCATGTTACACCGAACATTGCCCTGCTCCCAAAGCTGCGGGAACTGGATTATGATATTCATTATATTGGATCTTATAACGGAATCGAAAAAAAACTGATTGAGGACACCGGTATTCCATATTACGGGATTTCATCCGGCAAACTCAGACGTTATTTTGACCCCAAAAATTTCTCCGACCCCTTCCGTGTATTAAAAGGCTACTCACAGGCACGCAAGCTTTTAAAAAAGCTGAAACCTGATATCATCTTCTCAAAGGGCGGTTTCGTCGCTGTCCCGGTTGTACTGGCAGCCAAAGGTCTGCATATCCCGGTGATTATCCACGAATCCGACATGACACCCGGACTTGCCAACAAGCTCTCTCTTCCTTCCGCCACCAAGGTGTGCTGTAATTTCCCGGAGACCATGAAATTCATTCCGGAAGGAAAGGCTGTGCTGACCGGATCTCCCATAAGACAGGAACTACTCCACGGCAACCGGATGGAAGCATTGAAGCTCTGCGGTTTTACGGCCAATAAACCAGTTATCATGGTCATTGGCGGAAGTCAGGGCTCCGTTGTGGTAAATGATGCCGTCCGAGGCATACTTCCCGAACTGCTGAAAACCTATCAGGTCATCCACCTTTGCGGAAAAGGCAAACTGGATTCCTCCAAGGTGGGACTGGAAGGCTATGTACAGTTTGAGTATGTGAAAAAAGAACTGGCGGATCTGTTCGCTCTTGCCGATATCTGCATATCAAGAGCCGGAGCCAATGCAATCTGTGAACTGCTTGCTCTGCGAAAGCCAAATCTCCTGATTCCGCTTTCTGCCAATGCCAGCCGCGGCGACCAGATTCTCAACGCAGAGTCCTTCGAAAATCAGGGATTCAGCGAAGTCCTCTCCGAAGAAAATCTGGCACCAACCATTATGCTTCCTATCATAAATAAGCTTTATGAAAAGCGCGCAGATTATATCTCCGCTATGGAAAAAAGCGAACAGAGCGACGCTATTTCAAAAATCATTGCTCTGATCGAAGAAGCGACTGCTTAAAACCTTACGTTTCTTTGTATTCTTTTCCATATTTCTTCCGGATATATTTTCTGGCTCTGAATAATCTTGCCCGAAGCACCTCCATCGTTACTCCCAGGTGCTTCGCGGCTTCCTCATATGACATTTCCAGAATACAGACATCTACGACCACATCATACCATTCTTTCCGCCGTTCGTACAATTCTGACAAAATACGTTCCGTCAGCATCGTATCTGCCACATGTTTGATGATTCTTTCTGCATTGTCATCACAGACAATCGCAACATCGGACATATCCTCCATCGACTGTGTATTCCTGCGAACCTGCTGTTTCCTGAAATTATCACGAATCAGATTCTTTGCAGTCAGTAACAGCCACGGCTGAATCAACTCATCCTCGATCTTATCCATCCACTCAAAATAGCTCAAAAAGACCTGTTGACATATCTCCTCTGCCAGCATCCAGTCCCCTGTCCGACTGATTACCAGTTTTCTCACCAGACAATTGTATCTGTTAAAGACCTCTGTAAACTTTTTCTCCTTCATCTTTTGTACATCGCTCCTCAGTATTGAGTGCCGTTAATTTGCTCTCATTTTTGATAAAATCTCTTCCTTGGCTTCTTCGGTAAGCGTACCCGGCTTCCAGGAAATGCCTGCCTCATCATGGTCATAACGCGGAATCAGATGGATGTGGAAATGAAAAACGGTCTGACCTGCTGCGATTCCATTATTCTGCACAATATTAAAGCCGTCACATCCCAGCGCATCTTTCATCTTCCCTGCCATCTTTTTTGCAAGCGCAAATGCCCTGGTCTCAAGTTCTTCCGGGATTTCAAAAAGATTGGCAAAATGCTCCTTCGGCAAAATCAATGCATGCCCTTTCGTGGCCGGCCCCAGATCCAGGATCACTCGGAAATCATCATCCTCATATAGGGTAGCGGACGGAATATCACCATTTGCAATTTTACAAAAAATACAATTTACGTCTTTCATGTGTCTGTCACTCCTGTTCTTTTATTCAAAACTATTGTTTTGCTATATGATACGATATCAGTTCAACACCTGGGTTGCTGTATCGCTCTATATTAATATATGTTAATGCTTTTGCGTACTTATTTCAACAATTACAATCCGATTTTTTACAGCCCCAGAAAAAAAATGTAGAATTTTGTCAACAAGTTCTGTTTGATTTTTCTAATTTTCAATGCTAAACTGTTACTGCTTAAAACCCTGATATGCAAAAGATTGGATGTGAATGATTATGAATACTACCACCGGAATAAATACAGAAAAGCAACTGGAAGAATGTCGGTTTGCACTCTCAAAAATATCCCATGAAATTCGAAACCCGGTTACTCTGGTCAACAGCTCTCTTCAGCTGATGGAAACAGAGCACCCGGAATTAAAACAATACGGCCTGTGGCAGGATGTTATGGAAAATATGCAGCTTCTCCGTCATCTTCTTGACGACCTTACCTCCTATAACAACACCTGCAAATGCAAGAGAACCCGTACAGAGATGACTCCATGGCTCACAAAGCTGGCTGATTCTATCCCTGCCCTTTTTGCCGGCAAAAAGCTCACTTACCGCGTAACGATTCCGGAAAATCTGTCCTGCGCTTCTATCGACACCATAAAGCTGAATCAGGCACTGACCAATCTGCTCCGCAATGCTTTTGAGGCAGCAAGCAGAGAAGTTTCCTTCCTCGCATGCGAAAAATGCGGTATGCTTTTCCTTGATATTTCCAACGATGGCGAACCCGTTCCTTCCGATCAGCAGAAGGATATCTTCACCCCGTTTTTTACGACAAAATCCAACGGAACGGGTCTTGGTCTGCCGATTGCAAAGGATATCCTCGCAGCACACGACGGAAATATTCTGCTGGAATCTTCTAAAGAAACCGGGACTCGTTTTCTCGTTTCCTTACCTTTGGACTGAGTACCACACACAACAAAAATCCCACAATCAGCCCTCCGATATGAGCACTGTTGTCCACACCCGTGCTGGTAAAGCCTTCAAAAACAGAGAGAAAGATCATCAGTACAAATCCCTGTCCGGACATACCATCCAGTTTACCCTTGTTTTTGATTACCATCCACAAAAGTGCTCCAATCACAGCAAAAATAGCTCCGGATGCACCGGCAGACACGGCATAATCTGCTGTTTTCATCTCCAGAAAGGCTGAAAGACAGTTTCCTGCAATCCCGCCTACGAAATAAATCAGCAGATAACGGATTTTTCCCAGCTTTTTCTCCAGTGTGTCCCCCAGAAAGATCAGCACTACCATGTTATTGAATAAATGATCCAAACCAAAGTGCAGAAACATACTGGTTATTAAAAGATAATATCTCCCCTGATACACAATATACGGAGTATAGCTCGCTCCATGTTCTGCCATAAATGCTGCATCTTCCGTATCTCCGTATAGTTCCAGCATCAAAAATACGACAACATTGATCGTAACAATGGTCAGATTTACAACCGATCGTGATTTCAAAAAATCTTTTACTTCTTCCATCTGAATCTCCTGTGCAGTATCTATGCGGTAAAAACAACTACGTTTTTTGTTACTGCTTTTTAGTATACTACAGGATAACATAGCACTGCAATATTGTATTTTTTATACGACCCGGTCTCTCAATGGCTGCTTTCTTTTCCCTTCAGGACTGCATCTGAAAAATATATTCCACATTTGCAAACGCAACCATATCACCCTGTTCCAGCTTTACTGTTTCCTCCGCCGGCAGTCTTTTCCCGTTGATGTAGGTACCATTCGTGGATGCCAGATCCATCAGATAATAGCTTCCTTCTTTTCGGATCACTTTTGCATGGATTCTGCTGATCACTTCAAAAGGCAGGCAGATATCTGCCTGACGTTCTTCTTTTCCGATGTGCATTTCTTCTTTGTACAGCAGGACATTCTGAAATTTTTCCGGTCTCACACTGATGAGCATCGCCATACAGATGCCTTCCCCTTCACGCAGCACGCAGGTTCCCTGTTCTTCCTCAAAATCATCCGGCATATCATGCTGTTTCCTTTTGTACAGCCATCTCTGTATATCCTCCGCCTTGATTGAGGTAAAATAAATAAAGATCCCCGCCGCCAGAAACAGGACACCTCCGGCCTGTATCGTATTAAGCATGCCGAAATATACCAGTGCAGCTGCCGTGACAAGCACAGCCGCCACAAAACATCCATACAGAAGATATCGTATGATTCTCGATTTCTCTTTCCTTTTCTTCTCTGCTTTCCTGGCTTCCTGTCTGGGTTCTTTTTTCGTTTTTCCTTTATCCATGTTTTCTGATGTCACAGTCAACTTCCGGTTACCCATATTCTCTGACGTCCTGCTGTCTGCATTTTCTTCTTCCAGATAGATTTCTTCCGTCCATTCCTCGCAGTCAGAATCCTCCCTTTTCGCCTCTTCTCCTTCTCTGCATACTGGTTTCGGATCTGACATTTTCCCACACCTGTCCGTGGAACACAGCTCTTCTTCCTGATGATCCGGATCCTTTTCCATGCTGATCTGTTTTTTCCTGTTTTGGTACACCACCTGAAGTACTTCGGACAGACAGTAATTTTCCTCCGAAGCTTTGCTGTACACATCATATCCCAGCAATACTGCCTGCTCATCGCTGTGATCCAGTTTTTTCAGAATATATTCCGACAGTCTCCGGAATCCATCTGCCATACTGCCGTCATAAGACGGCAGATAACACAAATACCACTTCCTGGTCTGTATATCAAAAAACATACATTCCGGCTCAAACACAATCTGATTTCCGTCTAACAGATAACGCTGCGCATTTTCCAGTGCTTTTTTCATATCCAGAAGAATCCCTATGATATCCTCCTGATTCAGAGAGGTTTTTTCAAAGGTTCGGAACATGGGCTGCATCCCTGTGATTTCATAAAAAAATACTGCTTTTCCATCCATCATACGCATATTACACTTAAGCAAATGAGGAATCTGGTTGCTCACAATCATTCGAACCTGATATTCTGTTCCGGTGAGCTTTCCCGGCGCATCCAGCACCATATAATTATGATCTTTATCTCTTCGGTAAGAAAGATTCATGTTTCACCGCCTTTCTGCAGTCGTTCCAGATTTCTGAATTTCTGTATCTCCTTTTTGGCCTCTATAACAGGCTTTTCCACAGAACAGTCCAGAGACAATCTACCTCCCGCAAAAAATTTCATGACCAGCCCCGGCACAAAAAAGCTTCCCTCCACTGTTGCTTTTACCCTGTTTTTCTGTCTGGAAACCGTTCCGGTCAGTTTCTCTCCTCCGATTATGCCATTCCATTTTACTGTACCGGAGCTTTCCTTGTTCACCGCCATCTCCACAGCTGCTGTCTGCATCCTGCCCAAAAGCCACGCTTTGTCATGCTGGTATATACCAAGATAAATCAGTCCCGTCAAAACCGGAATGATCACGGTCATGAGCAGCGCCGCCTCTATCGTAAAACTTCCCCTGTAATCCATTCTGTTTAACATCATCCTGTACACGGCATCATTCCTCCCAAACAACACAATGCTCCTTCTATCCCAACAGAATCACACACACATATCCCAAAAGCAGATACGGCAAAAAGGGAACCTGCGTTTTGTATGTTCTCCTTCCGGCTGCAATCAAAACCATGGACAAAAGAGAGCAAAACAACAGCCCATAAAATACCATGGCAAAGGTCTTTGCAAATCCAAGATAGATTCCGCACACCATGATAACCAGCCCATCCCCATAACCGATTGCCTGCCTGGTAATATACCCGCATCCTCCGATTGCCATTCCAAAAATCACCCCTCCCAGACAGGACAGAACCGGCACGGTCTGAAACCGGAATACCAGAAAGACACCTGCAATTCCAAATAAAAGAATACTCCACAACAATACCTGCCGCCGCTTTACATCCCATATCGTATTCAGCATCAAAAACAATAACAAGAACCATCTGACCATCTGTTCTTTTTCCATTTATTTATCCTCCACATTTTGAACAGGGCGGCAGATCACCCGCCTCCGAGGCAGGTACCCGATGTATGGTGCGCTTCAGGCCGCTGCATGACAGACTTGCATGATAACGGTTACCCATATCCGTGATATATACCACGCTTCCAGTGCCGGATCTGCAGCAGGAGCAGGCATAATACTTCTCTCCATAGCGGTTGCGCAGTCCGGAAGCCGCCGACATCGGTATCTGGCGTATGGAAAGACGCAGATGTGTACATTTAAGGCTTTTATGATACACCTCTCTGTTATCCGTTACGTATACCTGTTCCTTTTCGTTCCCTTTTCCGCCCTTTCCCATCTCATCCCTGAAATCTCGTCCGGTCCAGGCCCGCACACAGCCACGCTGTATGATTTCCGGATTTCCAAAAGAAAACAAAGGCACTCCACTGCCTGTCCGGTACGCGGCTACCAGATCAATCTCATCCTCATCCTTCAGAAAAGAAGAATACCCAAGATGAAAATTCTTCTGTTTTTTTACATACTCCGAGAGCCTGGATCGTGCATAAGCAGCTGATATTCCTCCCTGCAGACCTCTTCCACTGCTGTTATTTCTTACCGCATATGCAGAAACGGCCATCTGTTTTGCCGTATCTGCTATCCTTCCCTCCAGCGCACCTGCCTGTCCCATCAGAACCACAACCTGAATCAGCACGATGGCCATATAAAGAAAAACGGGCAGAACCAGTGCTGCTTCCACCGTCAGGCTTGCGTTTAAGGATGCTCTCCCGGTCTCGAATTTTCGGGATCTTGTCAGGGGAATCCTCGTTTCTTTCGGAGAGCCTAACTCCTTTCCTGTGGTGCATATGTCTGTTTGCATCTTTTTTAAAATTACTGTTTTACTTTTACGGGATTTTTCCCGGAAGAGCATCCTCAAACACCTCCTTCCATATATCCATACTGCCCTTTTACAAAATAAGCCGTTCCCTGATTGGAAATCTGCATCCACACTGCCGGAACTGCCAGAAATACAGGTGCCAGTTCAAAGGAAACATGGGCCTCCATCTGTGCCATCAGGGCATCCGCGCGAAATCCTTCTCCGCCGTCCTCCATCCTGCGGTTGGCTTCAATCAGATCCAATGTTCTCAGATTTCTCTTTTTCTTCTGCTCCAGAGCCAGGATGCCGATCAGATATTCCCGGTACGTACATCCTCTTCCTTTCCCCTCATCACAGGACTGCAGAACCTCTTCCAGTCTGCCCAGATTTTCCGGAGAAAGCTTCCAGTCTGCTTCTGTCTTCGTAAGGGGCACTTTTCCCCCTGCCAGAAGAGTTCTTACGTCCAGCAGACTTTCCCCATAGGCCCATGCAAGCATGATCGCCTTCTGAAACGCCGCAGTCAGCACAGGGACTGCTGATGCTCCCGCTATTGCCGCAGCCAGTGCCGCTGTCTTCTCCTGCATGGCAGCACTTCCCATAATGCAGACATAATTTACACCTTCCCGCATCAGAAGAAGCTTATTTACCACTTTTTTGAGATTTTCCACGTCACTTTTCATGCCTCCTGCGATATATTCCAACTCGTAGGAAAGCGCATGTACCCGGTCTGATTTTTTCTTCTGATCTGTGGCACAGATAAAATGATTTTTTAAATATTCCAGAAAAATCAACTCCGAAAACGCTCCCACAGACTCTCCCTTTATTTTAAGATTTCCTTTCTGCAGACTTCGACCGGAAGGCAGATTCTTTATTTTAATCTCTCTGTCTGATACTTCAGAGGCATCCTTCCCGACCAATCCCAATATTCCCAGCTTTTTCAGCTTTTTTATACTCTCAAGCGGATTTTTCGCTGTTGCCGGAATCACAGATTCGTCCGTATTCTGCTCTCCCTGCCGTGTCACCTCTGTACTTCCCGGTTCTCCCTGCTGCGTCACTCCTGTGCTCTGTGCTTCCTCTTCCTGGATCCTTTTCTGATCCTCCAGCGCATTCTGCAGGTTTCTGTCTGCTCTTTCTGCTTCCCATTCATACTGCTCCCCCCTCTTTTCCTGCTGCTCTGCTTCATGTATATTTTTCTGCAAAGCTGCTGCCACATTTCCGGCTAACAGCTCTCTCTCATTTTCCACAACCTGTCTGTAAAACACTTGTCCACCGTCATCTGTGGCCAGAGCATACTTATCCACCGTACACTCATCCATTTCTGTGGGAAACAGATTCCATGTCCGCACTGCAGAGATCCCCTCCGTCACGTGTATGTTCGGAGAAATATAATCCGCAAGCAGCTTTTCCGGAATATCCTCAGAAAATCGTCCCGCCTGACGGGACGCATCAAAAAACCACACATCGTACTCTTCCAGAAGTACACTGTCATATTCTCCGAATACGGAAAACAGTCCCATGTCAAATGCAGCCGCCGCCTGAGTCCTTGCAGCCTGTACCCTGGCCGATTCTGCCATGGTACAGAACAGGGACAAAAACAGCATACTGATAAGACTCAGGAACACTGTAATTGTCCCCTTACCTCTGTACATCATGCTCCCTCCCGTCAGATACTGTTGCTCTGACTGACTATCTTTTTGAAAATGTTGTTTACCAGAGTGGTAAGCTGTTTTTTAAAGATAATAACGAGACTGATCAGCGTCACAAGAATCAGGATGATCTCTACTGTTGTGATTCCGCGCTCATCTTCAAGAAATGCTTTTACATGGGTCATAATTTCACCTCCTCTCATCCTGCCGAAAAGGAAAGCATAGCCGGAACCATCAGAATCACCATCACCACCACAAGCATCAGCATCATCGGGAACAACAGCTTTGTTCCTGCCTGCTCCCCCAGTTTTCGGGCGAGATTCTGTCTCTCTTCCATCCCCAAAACTGCCTCCGCCTCCAACAGATCCGCCAGACCGTCTGCTCCTTTTTTCAGATTCTGTGACAGAATGGATCCTGTTTTTATGTATTCCGGCAGCTGGCACCTTCTCCCGAAATTCTCATAAGCCAAAGCCTCCGCTACACCGCTTCGCATTTCATTGCAGCAGCGCACGATCTCCTCGTGTACAAAATTTTTTCTGCCTCCTGCTCTCTCCTGCAGACTGCCTTTTTCTGCAAGCTTCTCAAAAACACCTCGTATGGTCAGCCCTGCCCGAAGCAAAGCCACCATCTTGTACAAAAACGCCGGATAGTCCATTCTAAGACCAAGTTTTTTGTCCCGCACTTCCCTGCGAAGCTTTTCATCCTCTTTTACCTGAATACAAAGTGCTGATGCAAGAACCAGAACGGCCAGAACCGGTACAAAGGATTCTCTGCTGCTTTCCCATGACAACTTTCTTTTTTCTGCCTCATCCGGAAGCGTAATCTTTTCCCTGGATCTGCTCTCCTCATCCGCACGCTTGAATGCATCTTTTATGCTCTGAAGAAGCGCTTCTCTTTCTGTCCGGACAGGCGGAAAGACACGTACAAAAAAGCTGCAGCTTTCCTCCCGGTCCTGGCAGGAAAAACGCACCAGAACCTCCGCCAGGGATCCCTTCTCATCTGCCTCCCCCACAAGCTGTCCCGTATCATCCAGCAAATCTGCAGGATCCGTAAACCATTCTGCCTTTATGGATCCCTGCGCAAAAGATGCCGGAAATTTCAGAGGACTTCGCACCTCATCCAGAGACTCATTCTCTCCCAGAATCACAGTCTCCAGGCTGTCCTTTGCTGACGCAAAAAGCCGGTCAAGTTCCGAATCCGTATACTGCCGTTCCTGAATTTCCAACGGAATCTTAAAAATTTCATTCTCCCCTTCCATCTTCACCGTCAGACTCATCTCTGCCGTCCCCTCTCCATAGGAAGGCCGCAAAATCCAGGTAGTCTTCGCGTCTTTTCCCCCATCCAGAATCACAGCCGCCAGGATACAGATTCCCGTTCCCCAGAAGAGCACCGACAAGGTTCCGGCGATTTTTTCTGTCAGGTAATCCAACACACCGGATCTGGCTTTCTCCCTGCCTGCAAAGTTTAAATCCTGTTCCATCTTCCGGCTGCGGGCACTTTCCGGGTCCACAAATTTTTTCACCAGCCAGCCGGCTGCACGGTAAAATGGTTTCAAAAACATCCTTTTATATTTCAATACTTACAATCTTCCTCCCCAGCCAAAAAGCGAACCCCCAGGTTCCAAGACAGGCACTCATGATCAGAACACCTGCCGGGTTTCCATACATCACATCCAGAAATCCCGGTGATACCAGCTGCACATATCCAATCAACAGGAAGGGAACTACGCTCATGATACTCTGCTCCATCTTCTTTGACGCAAGACAGACTGCAATTTCCTGCCTGGTTTCCTCCTTTCGTGCAATAGACATGGTCGTACTCCGAATGATGGCAATCAAATCTCCTCCCGTCCGTCTGGCCGCCTCAAAAACCTCTGCAAAAATCTGGATATCTTCTATATCGCTGCGTTCTGCCAAATCCAGAAGCAATGCCTCCATGGTCTGATTGATCTTAAGCCCGCCCACAATGCGTCCAAATTCCCGCAGAGCCGGATCATCCGTCCTGCACACTTTTTTCATCTCCACAAGCGCCTGCTCAAATGCATTTTCAATGGAATATCCGGCTGACAAAGCTGTTGACACATAACGCATTCCCATCAGGAACCCCTGCTCCAGCCTTTCCCTTCTTTTCTTCTCCAGTCTCTTCCCCATCTCCTTTAAAAACCAGTACATCCCTGGCAGAAAAGCAAGAAATGCAATCCAGGACCGGTAGAATAATGCACTCACCGCCAGATCCAGAAACAGATAGAGCACACCATATTTTGCAAGCTCCGCTTTCGTCATACGGCATCCGGTATCCTTCACTTTTCATCCCTCCTGATTCCGGCGCGCACAAGCTTCTGTATGTGCAGCAGTTCATTTTGCTTCTGCAGCCTTCCCTGTACCTGACCCTCTATTTCTTTTCCTTCTTCCAGAAAAGAATACAACACAGACGTGGTTATCTCACCTGAAGTATAGTCATAGCCTGTCACCTCACAGATCTCAAGAACCCTTCGACTTTTATCCCTGAGCCTTCCCAGGTGAATCAGAATATCGATCCCGGACGCGATCTGTCTGCGCACAGCAGACAGCGGCATTTCCAGTCCCATAAGCACCATCGTTTCCAGACGCACCAGCATATCCCTGGGACTGTTTCCATGTCCCGTACTCAGCGAGCCGTCCATACCGGTATTCATAGCCTGAAGCATATCCACCACTTCATCGCCTCTCACCTCCCCTACAATAATGCGGCTTGGCCTCATCCGCAGACTGCTTTTGATCAGATCCCGTATCGACACGGCATGCCTTCCTTCCGTATTTCCCCGTCTGGCCTCCAGACGCACCAGATTTTCCACTCCCTGGATCTGCAGCTCCGCATTGTCCTCGATGGTTATGATCCGCTCATCCTTCGGAATAAAATCTGACAGCGCGTTTAAAAAGGTCGTCTTCCCGGAACCCGTCCCGCCGCAGATGAAAATATTGTATCCGGCCCGCACCAGATCCTTCAGAAAATCTGCTGCCTCTCTGGAAATGCTCTTGATCTGGATCAGCTTTTTCATTGTAATGGGTGTCTTGGGAAATCTCCGGATGGTGATCACCGGACCATTTAAAGCCACCGGAAAAAGAACCATATTTACCCGGTCTCCGTTTTCCAGCCTGGCATCCGCGATGGGTAGGGCTTCGTTGATGATCCGGTTGCATTTTCCCGCGATCTGCTGCACCACATCTTCCAGTTTTTCTCTTGAAGTAAACTGCTTTTCCCAGCGCGTCAGACGTCCCTCCTTTTCGATAAACACTCCCTCTGTTCCATTCACCATGATTTCCGTGATCTCCTCATCCTCCAGAAGCTCCTGCAGAAGATCCAGCCTCCGGATTCCGTTAAACAGCTCCTGTCTGAGACTGATCTTTTCATACAGAGTCATATATTTTTCTTCCGATTCCTGAAAGATAATCTTATCAATCTCCCTTAAAATATCCTCATCGGATATCTCCTGTGTCTGATCCAGCTTTTCATTTAATGCAGCATAGAGCTCTGTGACCCGATCCTCTCTCATAGCCCCTCCTCACGAATCAGCTTCCTCACATAATCCCCCAACTCACTCCACACCAGCTGTTCCACATAGTTCTCTTTCTTCCCGAAACTGCTGTGGAATGGGAGTTTGATTTTCTTTGTCCTCCCCAGCACATCCTCATGCTCTCTCGCAAGCATCACCTTCTCATATTGTCCGATTTTGGTCACCGCAATGCTGTCCTCGCGGACCGGCATATAGATTTTTCCACACCGTGCCAGAATTTCCGGAAGGTTATCCACCTGTTCTCCCAGATCCAGGATGACAACAGCGTAGGAGCTGTAGACACACAATTCATCGATCAGATTCAGCCATTCACTGCATTTCACACTGCGCAGATCAAAGGGAGAAAAAGCAGGAGGAACATAATCCAGATTGTTGATATTCTGTACGATCCCTCCAAGTTTGCAGATCAGATTCCCCTTCCCTCTTCCGGAAAAATACATCAGATCGCTGATATCCGACGAAAACGGTTTCCCCATCAGACCTTCAAAGCCTGCATAATCCTCCAGATTGAGATAGAGCACCGCTTTGGAACCAGCCAGAAGCTGTCCCAGGGTCAGCGCAAAGGAAGTGCGTCCTGTCCTTTTGACCGGTGAATAAATGCCGATCACCTCCACCGGCTGCTTAAACAATGATGCCGCAGGCTTATCCTGAATCCTTGCATAACAGTCCATCACCTCCCCCACCAGATCATCTGCCGGCTGATACTTATAAACAGCCGGATACTCCGACAGCTCATGAATCTGCTCTCCCTCCGACAAAATCATAATTTTTCGTATGTTCAGGTCTTTTACCGAATCACACATGACCGAATCTGCAATCAGGAGCATCTCAATCTCCCTCTCTCTGCCATACGCACAGAGGCTCTCCGCTCCGGTAAATGCCTGAACCTCAAACTCCTCCCCCTTTCGGCTGTGTATATACTCCATCAGGTTATACACATACACAGCCTCCGGATCACAAACCGCTAAAACACCCTTTTTCAATAGACACCTCCTGCATACAGTAATATTGCCGCCAGCACAGCAAGGGCAAAGTGCATCCTTCCGCTTTTATCCTTCCCGGTAAGATAAGGTCTCCATTTCCCCGTACGTATCCATTCTGTAACATAATGTCCAAAATAATCCATGCGCTCTCTCAGATTGCGTCTGCGCAAGATCAGAATCAAAGCCAGCAGACCTCCTGTAAAGAGGGAGGCCAGTATGCAGACAAACACCTTTTCCGGCCCCATAAATCCGCCTGCTACGGATAAAAGCTTGATATCACCGGCTCCCATCATGCGAAAATAATAGAGAAACGATCCCAGGATCAGCGGAACCCCCACGCCCCCAAGAAACAGAAAAATCCCAAGAATCTGTGATTCCATAATCTGAATCGACCAGCCAACAGACAGTCCGCAAACAATCAGCCAGTTTGGAATCCGATCCTGTTTTAAATCAAAAAACACAGCTGCTGTCACCACAGGCAGCAAAAACAGACATTGTACCTCCTTCACTTTTCACCTTCTCCCTTTGCGGTACAGAAACCATATCTGTCCCGACTTCTGTCTTACTTTCCAGACTCAATACATTTGAAAAATGGTCGAATCGACCTGATTTGAAATAGAAAGAGTGAATCTCTTTCTGACTGTTTGTATTATAACGTTTTTGTTTCTAAATGTCTATAGTATGTGATTATATTTTTTCTTTTTGTGAAATCCAGACAAAAGGAAGCCAGGTCTTTCATAGATTTTTACAAAATCACAAAAGACGACAGGCAACTATCCCATACAGCAAAAGCACACCAGGCACCCCAAGTGTCCCTGAAGCTGCCATGCTGACAGCATTATACCCAACAGACAAATCCAGTCCTACATTGTCAAAAACCTGATTCAGAAAAAATATCAGCGCCATCCCTATGATCATACGCACCAGAAAACGGTAGATTCGTTTCACAGCCAATCCCATCCGGCAGCATCCAGGACAGAAAAACGTACCAGCAGAACGCTCTTTCCATCCAAAAAATGTGCCCTGTCCTCTTTTTTTCATTTTATGAGGACAGGGCACGCTTTATGCATCTTTAAAATCAGAATTTGAATATTGCCACACCGTATGCCGGCAGATCATATGCGATGGAGTATGTTTTTCCGTCACACTCTTTCTTTTCTGCCTTGTAAACCAGCGGCTGCTCTTTTCCGCTTCCGCCAAATTCTGCCGCATCGCTGTTCAGGATCAGCTTATACTGCTTTCTGCGCGGCACGCCGACACGGTAATCCGGTCTGGCAACCGGCGTGAAATTGATGACAAACAGAAGATTACTCTTTCCATTTTCGGAATGACGGATAAAACTGAAAATACTTCTGTCGGCATCGTCCACATTGACCCACTCAAAGCCGTCCGGACTCTGATCCGCATCAAAGAGTGCCGGTGTTTTGCGGTACAGATGCAGCAATGCTTTCACATAATTCTGCATCTGCTGATGCTTCTCTTCTCCCAGCAGGTACCAGTCAAGCTCTCTGGCCTCGCTCCACTCCTGGAACTGTGCAAAATCCTGACCCATAAACAGCAGTTTTTTGCCCGGATGTCCCATCATAAAGGCATAACCGGCACGGAGATTTGCAAATTTGTCATCATAAAGTCCCGGCATTTTATTGATCATGGAGCATTTCAGATGAACGACCTCATCGTGTGATAATACCAGTATGTATTTTTCCGAATAAGCATACGTCATGGAGAAGGTCATTTTATTATGGTTCCATTTCCGGAAATAAGGATCCAGCTTCATGTATTCCAGGAAATCATTCATCCATCCCATATTCCATTTCTGAGAAAATCCGAGTCCGTCATCCTCCGGCTTTCCGGTAACCTTCGGCCATGCTGTGGATTCCTCCGCGATCATCATGGCTCCGTGATTTCTTCCGAGAACCACACTGTTCAGATGTTTGAAAAATTCGATTGCTTCCAGGTTTTTGTTGCCGCCGTAAATATTCGGTGTCCACTGGCCGGCCTGACGTCCATAATCCAGATACAGGATGGATGCCACCGCATCCACACGCAGTCCGTCCACATGAAAATGCTCGATCCAGTACAGCGCATTGGCAATCAGGAAGTTCTTTACTTCATTTTTCCCAAAGTCAAAGACCTTTGTGCCCCACTCTGCATGTTCCCCTTTCTTCGGATCGGCATACTCATAAAGACAGGTGCCGTCAAATTCTGCCAGTCCATGGGCATCACGTGGGAAATGAGCCGGAACCCAGTCCAGGATAACACCGATTTTATTTTTGTGCAGGTAATTTACCAGATAGGCAAAATCCTCCGGCGTTCCATATCTGGAGGTGGGCGCATAATAACCGGTAACCTGATAGCCCCAGGAACCGTCAAAAGGATGCTCCGCAATTCCCATCAGCTCCACATGAGTGTAGCCCATCTCTTTTACGTATTCGGTAAGAGATTTGGCCAACTCCCGGTAGTTGTAAAATCCGTCCTCATCTTCTCCGTGGGCATGTTTTCTCCAGGATCCCGGATGCACCTCATAGATGGAGACCGGAAGATTGTCATTGTTCTTCTGCTTTCTTGCCTCGATCCAGGCGGAATCACTCCATTTGATTTTCGTAATATCCGCAATTCTGGAAGCATTTCCGGGACGCATCTCGGAAGAATTTGCAAACGGATCTGCCTTGTACAGGCTTCTTCCATCCCTTGTCCTGATATAAAATTTGTACAGCATGCCAACCTTTGCATCCGGTATAAACTTCTCGTAAATGCCGGAAGGCTCCAGACGCTGCATCAAATCGGCATCTTCTTTCCACTCGTTAAACTCACCAATCACACTGACCGATGCCGCATGAGGTGCCCATACTGCGAAATAAACACCTTTTTTCCCGTTTACCGTCGCAACATGCGCACCTAACTTTTTATAAATATCATAGTGCGTACCAGTGCCAAACAGATACTGGTCCAGTTCCCCGATCCGAAAATCCTCCGTACTGACAACCGTCTGTTTCCCTGTTCTTTTTGTTTTTGCAGCGGGTTTTTTCGCTGCTGTTTTTCTTACTTTTCTCTCAGCCATACATACCTCCTACCGCACAGTTACTGTTTTTTCAACAGCATGCTCTCACATGCCCCAAGCTCAATCGTTATCCTGCCGCCGACAACTTCCATTTCCTCGCCGGTGACTGCATCTATATAAGTTCCATCCGCCGGAACCGGAATATTCATCGAAGCCGCTTCCTCATCGTTATTTGCAGCCACAATCATAACCTCATCCTCACGGATCCGTGCAAAAGCATACTGCCTGTTTGTCAGCAGCAGCTCACGGTATCTGCCGTAAGCCAGAACGGGATTTTCTTTTCGTATCTTACCAAGCATCGCAATGTGTCTGGTAAGTTCCGGATGTGGATTGTTTTTCTCCATCTCTTCCAGAATCAGATGCGGACGCAGAGGATCATCGCAGCATCCCTGTTTTCTTCCCTCAATTCCCCACTCCGATCCATAGTAAATGGAAGGAATACCCGGAAGTGTATACAACAGCGTGTAAACCTCTCGAATATGATCCCTATTGTTCAGTTTGCTCATCAGGCGGTCCACATCGTGATTATCCACGAAGGAATAGAGGGTGCGCCCCTTGTAAATACCGCCGTTTTCATCAAACTGTCTGCGGATCGTATGTGCGATCTCGAAATAATTGTGATCATTGTGTCCGGAATACAGGCCTTTGTGAAGCTCATAGTTTGTAGTGGAGTGCAGCATTTCGTCGTTGACCCATCTTGCGTAATCGCCATGAATCACCTCACCCATCAGCCAGAAATCCGGTTTCCACTGAGACGTCCGCCACCTGAGCTCTTTCATAAAATCAAAGGTAAGACAATCCGCACAGTCCAGACGGATACCGTCAATATCAAACTCCGTGATCCAGAAATGAATCACATCAAACAGATAGTCACGGACCGCCGGTTCATACAGGTTCAGATTGACCAGCTCAAAACAGTTTCTCCAGGCCTCATATCCAAATCCGTCATTGTAAGGTGAATTCCACCCAAAATTAACTCCCTTATACCAGTTCCGATAAGGAGAACCCTCCCTGTTTTTCTGAATATCCTGAAATGCAAAAAATTCACGTCCTGTATGATTAAACACACCGTCTACAACTACCTGTATGCCCTTTTCGTGTGCCAGTCTTACAAACTCTTTAAAATCGTCGTTATCTCCCAGACGTCTGTCCACCTTTTTATAATCTCTGGTGTCATATCCATGCGTCGTGGATTCAAACAACGGTCCGATGTAAATCGCCGTGATCCCCAGCTTCTCCAGATGAGAGATCCACGGAAATAAATCTCTTAGCCGATGTACGACCTCTTCCTCTCTGTTTTCCTTTGGTGCACCTGTCATTCCTAATGGATACATGTGATAAAATACTGCCTCGTTATACCAGGCTCCCATTTTCTTTCCCTCCTGTCATCGCCCGTCTGCATAAAAATTTTCTGTATGTGATGTAAATTTAAGAATAAATCCCGTACATAAACTGTTTTACCAGTGCCCGCTTCTTTTCCTCCGATACCGGCTTAAGCTCACCTTCTTTGCCGTACATGAGCAAAATGTAATGATTGATCAGTCCGATAAATCCGATCGCAAACTGCTCCTGTCTGCCATTCATATTTCCAAGCTCATAGGAAGCCCGTTCAAAAACATGTACAATAACCGCATAAAATTTTGCAATCAATGGTTTTACCGCCTTATATGCTTCGTTTTCCTGGGCAGAATAAAACATAGCCATCAAAAGAGAATAGACTTTATAATTATTCATGGCATAATCCAGAAATGCAGAAGCGATATTATACAGAGTCGCCCCGATATCTCCTTCGTAACGGGAGGCTTTCTGTAAATCCGAACGCAAAACCTCAAAATGCGTCGTCAGCAGCGTGTCCAGCAAACCATACTTACTTCCAAAATAATAATACAGTGTGGGTTTTGTAATACCCGCCTTTTCCGCAATCTCCTGAACTCCCACCGCATCATAACCCTTGGCATAGAAAAGATCCAGCGCACACTGCAGAATGCGTTCTCTGTTGTCCATAAGTCACACCCTTTCAGTTTTCTTTTGAATCTCTCTTCAACTCTTAATCAGGTTTCTTCTCATAAGTTTTATTATACCGTTCGGTATATAAAGTGTCAAGCACCGAAAAAAAAGAGATGAAATCTTTTCTCTCATCTCTCTTTTTCCATATCATGAGTTACCCGACAAATAAGCCTAACGTCGGATTCTCCGACACACTTCATAGTAGGAAATCCCGTATTTCCTGCAGATCTTCACTGCCTCCTCATACTCCGGATAAATTCTTTCACCGGAAGGCAGTTCGCAGACTTTCACCTTCATTTCGCCAAACTCTGTGGAAATCGTCCGAATATCCCTTTTCAGGATACTTCGTTCCATCTTGATTTTCCGAATCCCGATGGTGGTCGTCTCCTCAAAAATAATATCTTCCATTCTGTCTGCGTCCTCATCCCGGCAGATCACCGTCACCTGATAGGCCGGTCTGTTTTTTTTCATGTAGATGGGTGTATAACTGACATCCTTTGCCCCGGCCTCCATCAGACGTTCCATGAGAAATCCAAGCATTTCCCCGCTGCAGTCGTCGATATTCGTTTCCAGCCTGCAGACAAAATCGCGCAGGTACATCCCCTGCTCTTCCCCGCAGATCAGCATGGCCCGCAGAATCCCGGCACATGCATAGCTGCGCTTTCCGGCTCCCATCCCTACCCGTTGGATGGAAAAATGCTCCGGAAGCCGCTCCTTTGTACGGATCGCTGCCGCAATCGCGGCCCCGGTAGGTGTGACCAGCTCTCCTTCTACATCCGTGATCCGTAAATTCAGGTGATGTTTCTGTGCAATATTTACCACCGCCGGAACCGGGATCGGCAAAATCCCATGCTGACAGCGAATGGTTCCCCTTCCTTCATACAGTTCCTCCACGATCACATCTGTAATCTCCAGATTATCCAGGCAGACTGCAGCAGATACAATATCCACAATCGAATCCACCGCCCCTACCTCATGGAAATGAACCTGATCCCCCGGCACACCATGTGCCCTGGCCTCCGCCTCACCGAGAATACAAAAAATATCGGATGCCGTCTGCTTTGCACGGGGCGTAAGATCTCCCATCTCAATCAGTTTCAGAATATCCGCAAGGCTTCGGTGTTCATGGGAAACATGTCCATGTCCGTGCCCTTCCCGCTGTTCCTTTTGGTGTCCATACAGGTATTCCATATCATGGTCATGATTCTCATGTGCGGCATCCAGCACCACATCAAAATCGCACACATCCAGCCCCGCTTTTTTTACGCGGGATATCTTTATCTCATATCCATCCACCGGCAGACTTTTCAGAGCCTTTCTTAAAACCTCCACGTCCGCTCCCAGGTCAAGAAGCGCCGCCGTCATCATATCTCCGCTGATCCCGCTGCAGCACTCCAGATAAAGCGTTTTGCTCATTTCTTACCTCCCACTCCAAGTCTGTTGATCTGTGTGGCAATGTATCCTGCACCGTAACCATTATCAATATTCACCACTGCAATCCCGTTTGCGCAGGAATTGATCATGGTGAGCAGTGCCGACAGCCCGTTCAGATTTGCGCCATACCCCACAGATGTTGGTACAGCGATCACCGGCTTGTCCACCAGTCCGCCAATCACACTGGCCAGGGCTCCTTCCATCCCGGCAACCGCAATCACACAGTTTGCACTCTGTATTTCCTCCATATTATAGAGCAGTCTGTGGATTCCGCTCACACCCACATCATAGACACGATGCACCTTTGACCCGAAAAATTCCGCCGTCTGTGCCGCTTCCTCCGCCACCGGAATATCGGCTGTCCCGGCTGTGCACACCGCGATATCTCCGATATGTTCTTTCCCCTCTTTTTCTATCTTGATAATACGTGATAAAGGATCATAGATTACCTCCGGATATTTTTCACGTATCAATTCATACTGATGAACCGATGCTCTGGTTCCAAGAACCTCACCTTCCGCTTCATACAGATGCTGAAAAATATGCAGCAGATGATCATCCGCCTTCCCGCTGCAGTAAATCACCTCGGCAAACCCGGAGCGCACCTTCCTGTGCATGTCCAGCTTTGCATATCCCATCTCATCAAAAGGCTGTCTGCGCAGAAATCTCTCCGCCTCCTCCACAGACATCTCTCCATTTTTAACCTTCTGTAAAATATCCTGTACTTCCACCTGAAAACTCCTTTATCTTTCTGCCTGTGACCAGGTACCTGTTTTATTCGTAAGTTTCATTGTACCATCCGCCACAGGAAATGGCAAGCCGGATGACGTCAGCAAAAAACGGAAGCTGCCTCTTCTTCGGCAGCTTCCGTTTTTTCATCTGTCTGTACTTTTTTATTCTCTGATTCAGAGAAACTTTTTAATAACGTTTGATCTTCTTGGATGGTGTTTTCGGAAATTCCGTATCACGAACCTGCAGACGATACACCCTCTTATACGCAGGCGCTCCCTGGTTGTACGCATCGATCACATTCTGCAGTGCCCCTTGAATATCGCTGATTTCCTTCTTTTCTGCGTATTCCAGATCCGGGAAAATCTCTGCCTCGATTACGCCTTCCTTTTCACGGACCAGAATCTCCTGAACCAGACGGGCCTCGCCGATTTTATTTTCCAGCTCCTCCGGTGAGACATTTTCTCCATTTTTTGTGATGATCAGATTTTTCTTGCGGCCGGTGAGATAAACAAATCCTTCCTCGTCCACGTAACCCAGATCACCGGTGCGCAGCCATCCGTCCACCAGAGCTTCTGCCGTTTCCTCCGGCATTTTATAATAACCCTGCATCACACTGCTTCCGCGTACCCAGAGTTCCTCGTCCACTGTCTTTGCTTCACAGTTTGGTACAAGCTGTCCAACGGTTCCTTTGCGGACATTCCAGCTCACCGTCGTGCTGATTACCGGTGAACATTCTGTCATACCATAGCCCTGAAGGATCGTAATATCATATTTTGCAAACAGATCCAGCATAGCCGGCGGCAGATAAGCGCCGCCGCTGCAGATTGTATGAAGCTGCTCTCCAAATACCTCTTTTTTAACTGCCTCCGGCGGAAGTCCTGCCGCATCCTCCAGCTTCTTTGCAATGGTCTCAATCATCAGTGGAACCATCAGAATCACATTTGGACGGAACAGTTTTATATTTTTCACCATACGGATCAGTGAGTCATTGATGCAGACAACTGCTCCGGTGGAAAATCCTTTCAGGAAATCCATGCTCAGGCAGTATGCATGATGAATCGGCAGAACCGACATCATAACGGTTCCTTTTTCAAATTTCATATCCAGGCAGGTTGCATTTTCTGCCAGATTACGGTGAGAAAGCATAACTCCCTTGCTCTTTCCCGTTGTACCGGATGTGAACATGATCGTGGCAAGCTGCTGCGGCTGGGGTGTATAATCAAAACCGGCTTCCTGTTTTTTGAGAAGTCTCTGAAAAGAAAGCATGTCTTCTGTATCTTCTTCCTTCTGCATGGAAATCAGATACTTCAGTTTCGGGCAGCGTTCCTTTACGATAGCGGCTACGTCCGCGCGAACCTCATCCACAACAAATACCGTCACATCCGCCCGGTCGATCAGCTCGCACATTTCTTCTGCCGGAAGTGACACATCCAGCGGTACTGCCACACTGCCGCTGTTCACCGTGCCAAAATAAGTAATCAGCCAGGAATATGAGGTCATACCGGTAAGTGCAACATGGTTTCCCTGCTCTCCCAGTTCTTTTAAGACAGCAGAAAAACGTTCACTGTCCTCTTTTAATTCCCGGTAGGTTTTTGATACAAGATTGTTTCTTCCTGCTTTATAACGGACCGCATCCAGATTACCGTATTTTTCATCAGACTGTACAATAATTTCACGAATCGTACTGCAGAGCATATGACACCTCCTGATTATGCATTTTCTTTGGAAAGAGACGCCAGGTACTCTGCCGCTTCACCAACTGTGCGGATATCAGAAACCTCCTGCTGATCAATTTCCACATCAAGCTCATCCTCCAGCTCTCCAAGCATACTCATAAAGTCAAAAGAGGTAAATCCCAGATCTTCCATAAAACGGGATTCTTTCCGGATATTTTCCGGCTCTACTTCCACGTAATTGCAGATAACTTCCACTAATTTTTCAAACATAATATTTTCTCCTTTTCCTGAACACGTACAAACCAGTCGCCAACAAGTACCTTCTGTTTCCCGACACCATCAGATTAATTTGATGATATCTCCAATCGGAAGGTTCGGGTTTTCCGCACCCTTAAACATGATCTTACACAGGTAATAATACATATATTCCAGCTGCTCTCTGGAAACAGCCTTGATCTGATGCTCAAAATTAAAATCCAGGCCATTGTCATCCGGGCGATGCATAACCGTCAGGTACATTGCCTGTGTGGTGGCACCGTTTGGATACCATTTTGTTTTATAATGAATATCGCCCAGTTTGGTCAGCTCCTTATCCCGAAGCGTCATGGGCTGATAGGTAAGAGACATTGGCTCATAAGTCTGTCCCGGCGCATGCGGATAGGTTTTGCTTCGGTATGCAAAATAAGCTGTGGGATCATAGTTTGCATGACGGAAATACTCATTCTGCTTATCCCTGATTTCGTAGACACCCTCCAGGAATGTCTTATCCTGTGAAATAATCGTACAGAACGGGAAAGAATGAATTCTGGTGCCGCCGGATTTCTTTTCTTTCAGCGTAGCTCTTCTTGCAATGGCAGTATTGATAGAAACGTCATCATTGCCATTCATCTTCTGGAAATAGGTGCGAAGTCCCATAATCAGCAGAGTCGCAAGTGAAACATGGTATTTCTCGCAGAAATCCATCAGACGTTTTGTGGGCTCTTCCTCAAGATGGAAAATATCCAGTGCAGAATCCACACTGTCTGAAACATTGACTGCCGCGCGAAGTTCCGGATCCTTGCAGCGCTCACGCTCGGCATCAAGACGTCCTCTGCCGTCAATACCATTGTAGATGGGCTCGGAAGCCTCGATAAGTTTCTGGAAAAATTCCGCATCCTTTGCCTGTGCCTTGCTTCCGGCCTCATATGCCAGATCTTTCTGAAGCTGCTCAATATAAGAGGACATCTCCTTCGGATAATCAACCCCTTCGTACATCGCGCTGCAGTAGATCTCAATGATATCTTTCAGGAAACAGATCAGAGACTGGGCATCCATCGTCATATGATCCACCAGAAGATAGAGACCCTGGTAGCCATCCGGTGTCTTGATCATGACGATACGGTTCATCGGAGAATCGCATCGTTTGAATGGAACCTGTGTCCACTGTGTCATGATTTTTTCTGCTTCTTCCATGGTTTTACCGGTAAAGTCAACGTATTCGATATCACGCTCTTCTTTATCCACCACGTACTGATACAGCGTTCCTTCTTTGTCTGCAGCGAAACGTAAACGCATGGAATCACAGCGCTCATAGGCCTTGTAAATTGATTTTTTCAACATTTCAAGATCCAGCTCTGCACCGATTGTCAGACTGGTTCCTATATTTAAAACTTCTTTTTTCGGACAGAAGTTCTGATAGTATGTATGAAATTTCTGTGCAACCGTCAGCGGATATACCGGATATCCTTTTCTCTTTCTCATCATTTTATAATCCCTCCAAGAAACTCGTTCATTGCGTTTTCGTAGGCTTCGGTATCTTTATAATAGCTTTCTGCATGAGCTGCGCCTTCCACGATGAGTTTTTTCTTTGGAGAAGCACAGTTTGCATAAATGGTTTCGCACATACTGCATGGAACAAAGGTGTCAGCCGAGCCATGTATAAACAGGATCGGAACTTTTGCTTTTTTTACTTCTCTGGCCGCATTGCAGTCATCCAGTCCATAGCCGGCACGCCTGCGATTCAGAATATCTGCAATCTGCATCATCGGAAAAGCCGGCAGATGTATCATGGAATGAAGTACATGGGTAAAGACCTCCTTAGGAGAAGTAAACGCACAGTCAGAAACGATCCCCTTCACCTGAGGGGGCAGATCCAGACCGCTTGCCATCAGAACCGTGGCACCGCCCATGGAGGTTCCATGGAGAAGGATCTGAACATCCTCCCCGCAGGTCTCAATCACCCAGTCCATCCACTTCAGCGCATCCAGGCGATCCAGGCAGCCGAATCCTATGTAAGTTCCCTCACTCTCGCCATGTGCGCGCTCATCCACAAGAAGCATGGAATAGCCGCGCTTCAGATAATAGCTGGAAAGGCCGGTATAGTCATTCATGCCCCGGCTGGTATAGCCGTGAAAACAGATGACAACCTTTTTCGCTTCTTCCTGTGGAAACCAGGTGCCGTGGAGCTTCAGATTATCTTCCGAATAAACCCATACATCTTCGTGAGGCTGTTCCAGCATATATTCCTTGCACTTCTTGATAAAAGGCATATGCTGATTCCAGTCTGTTCCAGCCATCTTCATGGTGCGCTCCATTTTCGCATGATTTCTCGTCATGGTTCTGCGATAAAAATAGTAAGAACTCCCCGCTTCTGCCGCAGCCAGAAGTCCCATAAATACGGCAGCTCCTCTTGCCGCTTTTTTTCCTGTCATTTTCTGCCCTCTATTTATTTTCTTTTAATCAGTTCATTCAGTTTCAATGCTTTGTCAAAATTACCTTCTACTTTCAGTTTCTGAATGGTAAAAGCAAACACCGGATCCATCTTTCCATCCAGAATATCCTTGAATGTCTTAGCCGAAGCAGTAAACATGGCATCTCTGTCATAATACTCATAAGGCTCAATATGTAACTCTCCATCTTTCACTTCCACATAGAAGATACCGGACGCTTCTCCTGTAATGTTAAACTGATATGCCAGATGCTCCTTGATGTCACTTACGTCCGCATTCATAAACAGCGTTTTTACATAAGAAAAATACTCTGCATAAGTCATTTCCAATAATCCTCCAAAACATTTTTCGACCGTAAGCCGATTTGATATTTACATCTTTTCTTCTGAATTTCGACCATTGGTCGATTCAGTTCTTTCTTAGATTAGCATGTTGTTCGACCGATGGTCAAGTTGCTTTCCGCACAAAATAAAAATATGATTTTTCATGTTTCTCGTGTATTTTTACCAGTTGAATCTTTTGCATTTTCTATGCTATACTGGTCATAGTTTTTGTATCGCCGCACACCTTCGACCCTGTCATCTACACATGAAAGAGGCATGATTCATGAAAGACTGCACAAAGTACAACAAGATTCTGGATGCCCTGCAGGAATTACTGGAGAGCAAAGATATTCATTCCATCTCCGTCAGCGAGATAGCGCAGAAAGCAGGTATTGGCAAGGGCAGCATCTATTATTATTTTCCATCCAAGGATGCGATTCTGGATGCTCTTGTAGAACGAAATTACGAAAAGCCCCTGGAAACGGCCAAAGCACTTGCCAAACAGACAGACGTATCTTCTTTCACCCGAATGGCAATGTTGTTTCAGGCCTGCCGGAATTCCTCGGCTGAATTTTTAAAACAGGGCAGAGCAGCCGTCTCTGACAGCACCACACCAGATAATTCTCACGAAAAAGCATACATTCACCAGAAATATCTCAAACATCTGATCGCGCAGCTGAAACCGGCTCTTACAGAGATCATTCAACAGGGAATCAGCAAAGGAGATATTCATTTTGATTATCCGGCCGCTCTGGCAGAAATCGTACTGATCGTTCTGGCTGTAAAGATGGATAATACTCTGGTTCCTTCCAAACCATCAGAGATTGAGAATACGATCTGGGGACTGATTTCCCTTCTGGAAAAGGGCACAGAAAATCCGCCGGGTGCACTCAATTTCCTCACTTTGCTTTAAAAAAATACCCCCGCAATCGGGAACAGATATCTGTTCCCGATTGCGGGGGTATTGCTCTATTGCTTTCTATTCCTGTTATCAATAATTCTTTTCGCTGATTTCAAAATAGCTCTGTGGATGTGCACATACCGGGCAGATTTCCGGTGCACTCGTTCCTACCACAATATGACCGCAGTTGCGGCATTCCCATACTTTCACTTCACTCTTTTCAAAAACCTGTGCTGTCTCTACATTTTTGAGCAGGGCACGGTAGCGCTCCTCATGGTGTTTTTCAATGGCAGCAACCATACGGAATTTTGCAGCCAGCTCCGGGAATCCTTCCTCATCCGCTGTCTTTGCAAAGCCCTCATACATATCTGTCCACTCATAATTTTCTCCATCTGCTGCCGCTGCAAGATTTGCCGCCGTATCTCCTATACCGTTTAATTCCTTAAACCACATTTTCGCATGTTCTCTTTCATTTTCCGCTGTCTTCAGGAATAATGCAGCAATCTGCTCATAACCTTCTTTTTTCGCTACGGAAGCAAAATAGGTATATTTATTTCTGGCGCCGGACTCACCGTCAAAAGCCGCATGCAGATTTTTCTCTGTCTGCGTTCCTGCATATTTGTTTTTCTTTTCCGGCTCAACAAGCTCCAGCATATCGCCCTGTGCCTTGCAGCGCGGACAAACCGGTGTTTCTCCTTCTTTTACTTCAAATACTTCTCCGCATAATTTACATCTGTACTGGCTCATCCCTGTTTCCTCCTTATTTTCTTTCTGAACGATATTCGTATCTATGCTGTTGTCCGGCTCACCTGCATGCCGGATATTCGTATACTCCGCAATATCGCGGTCTGTGGTGATCAGATTCTTAACAGATAATCCGTGTATGCTGCGATTTCCGGTCACTCTTGCAAAGGTTTTCAGTTCCTCAAAGGAAACCTTCAAAAAGTTTGCCACTCTCTGTGCCGCTGCATCTACCTTGAGGCGTGCTCTCAGCTCCGGATTCTGCGTTGCCACACCCACCGGACAATTTCCGCTGCCGCAGATCCGATACTGCTGACAGGCTGCTGCAATCAGCCCTGCACTGGCAATAGCAACCGCATCTGCTCCCATAGCCAGAGCCTTTGCAAAATCAGCAGACACTCTGAGTCCTCCCGTGATTACAAGTGAAATATCCGATCCCACGGAATCCAGATATTTTCTGGCGCGGTACAGTGCATAAATCGTCGGCACCGTAGTAGCCTCTCTCAAAAACAGCGGACTGGATGCCGTCGCCCCTCCGCGTCCATCTATCGTGATAAAATCGGGGTTTGCAAAAACACAATATTCCAGATCCTTCTCAATATTTCCGGCGGCAATCTTGATACCGATGGGACGTCCTTCCGAACGCCTGCGCAGCATATCCACCATATCTTTTAAGTCTTCCTTTGAGTTGATCTCCGGAAACTTACTTGGACTCTGAATATCCTGTCCCTCTTTCTTTCCGCGGATGGCAGCAATCTCTGCCGTCACCTTTTCTCCCGGCAAATGGCCGCCCATGCCAGGCTTTGTGCCCTGTCCGATCTTAATCTCAATGGCATCAGAGGAACAGAGATTTTCATCCGTCACACTATATTTATTCGGAATATATTCAAATATGTACTTGTATGCCGCCTGTTTTTCTTCCGGTAAGATACCGCCCTCACCGCTGCACATGGCTGTTTTTGCCATAGCGGATCCTTTTGCAAGGGCAACCTTCACTTCCCTGGACAATGCACCAAATGACATATGAGAAATATAAACCGGTCCATCCAGAACCATCGGTTTTTTCGCATGTTTTCCAATCACAGTTTTCATATCCACATCATCGCTGTCATTCAGCGGCGGTGGATTTAACTGGGAACCAAGCAGCAGGATATCATCCCAGTTTGGCATCGGCATTTGCGTACTCATCGCATCACCGAGAGATTTTCCTGTCACTGCCATTTTGTGAATCTCTGCCATATAGCGGGCAGATGGATCACTTCTGGCCGTCTGGCTGTCATAATCCAGCTCACCGGCTCCAAACTGCGGCTGTGGCTGCTCCGTTTTTTCCTTCTCATCTGTTACAAGTACCAGGTTGGAAACCGGCAGCTTGCACACCGGACATGCCGTAAGCTCAGAAACAGGTTTACCCTCTTTCTCTTCATCGTAAATTGCGCCGCAGATCTTGCATTTGTAAATTGCCATAGAACACCTCCATTTGTCTCTTTTATTCAAATGTATCCATATTTACAAACAAACTTTGGTATATTATACCAAAATTCAGCCAAACTGTCAAAAAAAATCTCCTCTGCTTTCTTTCTGCAAGAATCATACAGAGGAGATCTTTTGTAACCGTTCATCTCAGGACTTTGAACGTGGGGATGGCGGCTGCTTTACCATCATGCTCATTTCATGCCATTTTTCACCACCCCAGTTGGATGCTCCAAATCCGTGATCACAAAAACCAAATTTTTCATACATCTTCACCTTGCCCTCCGCACAGGTGAGAATCAGCCGCATACGTCCTTTTTTCCGTTCTCTTTCCAGATACTGACGTATAAGCTCCCGTGCCAGCCCCTGTCCGCGATGCTTTGGAAGCACATCCAGTCCCAACAGCATCACATTTTTTCCATTGGGATCATGGAGCTGCGCGTCTGTAAAGAAATCATCCGTAAGCGTTGTCCGGTCTGTTGCCAGCCCATTGAGAAAACCAGCCAGTTTTCCGGTCCTTCGGTCTTCCGCCACCAGGAACAGATCCGGTGCTTTTCGGATACGGTCTGCCATGTGTCCGAAAGAACATGCCTCATTCGGAGGAAAACAGATGCTCTCTATTTCCGCAGCCTGATTCGTTTCGTCCGGCCGGATATTCCGGAATTTATATTTTTTCAGAAGCATATTATCTTCAGCCCCGCTGCAGCCCTGACTGCACTGCGAGCAATCACATCCGCAGAAGCTTTTTCCTTTTTTCTTATTTCTCCTTAAAACGATAACAGCAGCCCCGATCATAGCGGCAACCGCCAGCAAAACAATGATATCTGCCGGATTCATCTGACACCTCCCATATTACAGACCGACCGCGATACAGATCAGCCGTACCGCAAACGCAGCGATCCAGGCAACCGCACATTGCCAGAAAATAACACCAACGGCCCATTTTGCTCCCAGCTCCCTCTTAATGGAAGCGATAGAAGCAACGCAGGGCGTATATAAAAGTGAAAATACCAGCATAGTCACTGCGGAAACGGTTGAGATGGCGGTATATATGCTGTTTCCAAACAGGATTCCCATCGTAGATACCACACTTTCTTTTGCCATGAATCCGCTGATCAGGGAAGTTACAATACGCCAGTCTCCAAGTCCCAGCGGCGCCAGAATCGGTGCGATCCAGCCGGAAACCATAGCCATCAGACTTTCGGAAGAATCTGATACCATATTCAAATGCCAGTCAAAGCTCTGCAGGAACCAGACAACAATCGTTGCAATCAAAATCACGCTGAACGCTTTGCTTAAAAAATCTTTAGCCTTCTCCCACAAAAGCTGGGCCACATTTCTTGCACCAGGCATGCGGTAATTCGGGAGTTCCATGACAAATGGAACTGCTTCTCCTTTAAATAAAGTATTTTTAAAAAGTAACGCAACCAGAATTCCAACAACAATTCCGAGTACATAAAGCCCTGTCATAATCCATCCGCCCTTGCCCGGGAAAAACGCATTGACAAAGAAAGCATAGATTGGCAGCTTTGCTGTACAACTCATAAATGGAGTCAGAAAGATGGTCATTTTACGATCCCGTTTACTGGGTAAGGTTCTGGTTGCCATAACAGCCGGAACGGTACAGCCAAAACCGATCAGCATAGGAACAATACTTCTCCCGGAAAGACCTATTTTTCTCAGCAGTTTATCCATGAAAAAGGCCACTCTGGCCACATAACCGCTGTCTTCCATAATAGACAGGAAGAAAAACAGAGTTACAACGATTGGAAGAAAGCTTAATACACTTCCAACCCCGCCAAAGATACCATCGATCACAAGACCATGAAGCGCATGATTCACATGGGCAGTTGTCATCCACTGATCCACCATCCCACTCAATGCTTCAATTCCACTTTCCAGAATGCCCTGTAAAAAAGCACCGATGACGTTAAAGGTCAGAAAAAATACGGCCCCCATAATTGCAACAAAGCAGGGAATGGCTGTCCATTTTCCTGTAAGAATACGGTCAATCTTTTCCGAACGGATTCGTTCCTTACTTTCCTTTGGTTTCTTCACCGTGCGTTCACAGACATGTTCGATAAAATCAAAACGCATATCAGCGATGGCAGCACTTCGATCCATTCCGCCTTCTGCCTCCATCTGAACCACAATGTGCTCGATCATATCTCTCTCATTCTGATCCAGCTGCAGCTGCTCCAGAATCAGAGAATCACCTTCTATGACTTTGGTTGCGGAAAAACGAAGAGGAAGCCCTGCCCTCTCCGTATGGTCTTCGATAACCGATTCCACTGCATGGATGGCACGATGGATGGCACCGCCGTGAACATCCTTGCTGCAAAAATCCTGCTTTTTCGGACGTTCCTGATACTGCGCAACATGCACCGCATGCTCAACCAGTTCCCGCACGCCCTCATTTTTTGCCGCAGAAATCGGGATAACCGGAACACCCAGCATGGCTTCCATTCCATTCATATCAATTGCCCCATTATTATTCATCACTTCATCCATCATATTAAGGGCAATGACCATGGGAACATCCATTTCCAGAAGCTGCATGGTCAGATAAAGATTTCGCTCAATATTCGTCGCGTCTACAATATTTATGATTGCCTTCGGCTTATCACCAAGAACAAAATTTCTGGAAACGATCTCCTCACTGGTGTAAGGCGACATAGAATAAATACCCGGCAGATCCGTCACTCTTGTATTGGGATGTCCCTTAATCGGACCATCCTTCCGATCCACCGTGACACCCGGAAAATTGCCTACGTGCTGATTAGAACCGGTCAGCTGATTAAACAATGTGGTTTTTCCGCAGTTCTGATTTCCCACCAGAGCGTAAGTCAGAAGCGTTCCTTTTGGCAGCGGATCCCCATCACCTTTTGCATGATATTTTCCATCTTCTCCCAGTCCCGGATGCTCCGAGGGATAAATTTTATCGATTCGACTATGTTTATTCTTCCGTTCTTTTATTGGCTGAATATCAATCTGATCTGCATCTGCAAGGCGAAGCGTCAGCTCGTAACCATGAATCTGCAGTTCCATCGGATCACCCATAGGTGCAAATTTTACTACCGTAACCTCTGCTCCCGGAATCACACCCATATCCAGAAAATGTTGCCGAAGCGCACCTTCTCCACCGACCTTTGTAATAACAGCACTTTCACCGATTTTCAGATTTTTAAGTGTCATTTAGAACACCTCCATTTTCCTGTGTACCTGATAATCTTTTTCAACAAAGTTATATCACGCTAACTCTGATTCGTCAAGACTATATCCGGCATTCCACAAAAAAACAGGTTTGTCCCACACAGGCTGTTCCTGCATGCCATTTTTTATAAATGGCATCTGCTGCATAATTCTTTCAGCTCTTTCTTTAAAAATTCGTACCTCAGCCGTTTTTCCTCTTTTGCAAAATGAACCTCCCGAAATTGTTCCGGATTCTCTTCGTATATCAGAATCTCATCTCCAAACTGCTCACTGGTCAGATCAAACCGACATTCGCCTACCACATTGTAACAATGATAATTTCCACCGGGACGCAGTATGCCATACACCTTTCCGCCAAAAATATCCTGCGCCAGAAAGGCGGTAATGGAACACTGGCCCAGCGTTTTATTTTCCGTCGTCCACCTTTCCCTCATCCTGGGTGCACAGGTATCTGCACACCAGATTTGAGAAAGAGCATCATACAGATCCAATGGCGTATGTATCCCCTCATATTGATCTGTTATCGCAGGAACCAGAGCCTGCTCCCATCCCCAGAATTTATATTCCAT
>JALEJP010000089.1 GCA_022769625.1 Lachnospiraceae bacterium
GAATCCGGCATCGAAGCTGGAATACTTCCCGCCAGAATCAGTGTATCTCCCTCCTGCAGTGTGTCCAGCTTTTCAAAAAGTCTATCAAGGGCCTGCCTGTCGATCACCGGACCGGCTCCATTAATCTCCGTTCCGTCTATGGACTTTAATTTTACATTAATTCTGGAAAGTCCCTGATCCAGCTTTATAAAATCAGAACAGATGCCCATGTGCTCCAGCTGATCTCTGATCTCCTCACCGGTAAACCCGGCAATAAAACCAAGTGCCGTACTGTCAATGTCCAGATTTTTCAAAACGATCGACACATTGATACCCTTTCCGCCGGCAAACATCTGCTCCGAACAGGTACGATTTGTCATACCAAGCTGGAAGTCATTCACACCGACAATATAATCCAGGCTGGGATTAAACGTTACGGTATAAATCATATCGTCTACCTCCGTCTATTTGTTGTTTCCTTTGTTTGATGATTGTATTATACCCTCAAATTCGTTCAAATTCAATCATATTAATTCACAAAATGCCATTTATTATTTTGTCTATTTTTCACAAACAGTCATTTTCATTCATAAACGGTCAAAAAAGCTCCCCATCGCCAATTCGATGGGGAGCCCAAGAGGGAATATATGGTTTATCTGTTTTGCTATTTTACTCTTGCTGAAGTTCTTGCACTATACTGTGTATAAATTTTAGTGCCATTCACATTCTTGTAGGCGCGAACGCGCACATAGTATTTTTTCCCTTTTGTCAGCTTTTTAATCGTGGTCTTTGCCTTGCTGCTTCCGACTGTGACTTTCTTTGCACTCTTGAAGCTTGCTTTCAGAGAATAGCTGATCTCATATCCGTCCGCTCCACTGATCTTGGTCCAGGAAACAGTAATCTGTTTACTCTTTGGGGTTGCCTTTTTCAGTGTAACGCTCTGAACGGTAAACTGTACATTTGCCAGCTCCTGTTCGGCAGCCTCCAGTTCCTGTGTTTTTTTCTCAAGCTCTGCTGTTTTTATCTGAAGAGCAGCGATTGTCTGAACAGAATCCTGAAGTCTGGAAGCCTGGCTGCTTGTTGTATTTTCCAGGTCTGAAATCTGGCTCTTTAACTCCGCTATCTCTCCCTGCAGAATTTTTACATCAAATCCGGCAACGATCGCATCAACTTCTTCATCACTTAAACCGTGCTCATCCTGATGATAACCCAGGTACAGAAGAGCCGTTTCTTTGTCCAGTTCATCCACAGTTGCTGTTGCGACACTTCCGTCATACAGGGTCTCAGAGTAGGATCCGGTATAGTACAGTTCTGCCAGGATCAGTCTTGCTGTCTGTGTCTCTGTACGGTTTCCGCCTGACATGCTTTCTGCTTTCTGTTTCAGTGATGCAATGGCACTCTCCATATCCTGCTCGGCTCCGCCGATTCCAAATAACTGGTATCTTGCGATATAAAGCTGTGCTCCACCTGTGCTGGTATAGCACTCATAGGCCTTCTCATAGCTCTGCTCTACACCATATCCGTTTTCGTAGCAGATACCGATATAGCGCATTGCCTTGCCATTTTTCAGCTCCAGAGCCTTCTGCAGATAATCAAAGCCTTTCTTCTGGTCTGCAGCGTCATTTGCCAGTCCCAGGCAATCTGCAAATCCGGCACCCGGAACTTCCAGTCCGATGTGGGACAGTGCCAGGTCAAAATAACCGGTTCCGTTTCCTAATTCGCCTGCTCTCTCCCAGCAGTCCAAAACATAATCTCTCAGTGCCTCTCCTGTTTCTCCATTCGGTCCCTTCTGAAGACGTACACAGCACTCTCCGATCTGTACCAGACAGTTTGCCACTGCTTCTTTGCTCTCATCCGTCACTTCCATTGCTGCACCGAGTACAAACTGCTCCAGTGCTGCTTCGTAATTTCCTTCTTTGTTTTTCAGAGTGTCACCTGCACTGTAATAATCCGCTGCAGTTTTGCCCTCTGCCGGAGCAGTTCCTTCCAGTTCCTGCATCAGATCAACTAAGGTATCGCTCAGATAACCTGCTGCAAATACTTTTTTCACGCCCTGACCCTGCCCGATTTCAAGATCTGTATCTGTACACATATAGGTACGATATTCATCATTGTAGGTTGCTGCGTGATTGACAACCAGCGTATTTTCCACGGAAGACTCTTCTTTTAAAGTGAGTCCATATTCGCAGAACAGCTCACCACTGGAACCAAGCAATGCAATATCGCCAAACTGAAGCTTATGAAGAGACGCACGGAAATCTTCGCTGTCCTCTGCGTATCCCGGAATATATTCCTCCGCATAACCGTAGCTGATCTCGACATCACTGCTTGTCTCTGTAATCTGTTTATTGGCCTGCAGTACATCCGCATACTGAACAGAACCAAGGAACTCCAGAATCTCTACTGCAGAACGTGAGAAGGTTTTTGCCTTCTGTGAACCCGTTTCCGGATCTGCAACAAAATATTCGTTTCCAATGATGGGGTTCTGGTCTCCGGCCGCTCCGCTGATCCACAGCGCTACCGAACCATCATAACTGTTTTCCAGACAAGTGGATACATAACCCGGCAGGTCAGCACTTACACCAACGCCATAGGTGCCATCCTCATTTACAATATAATGGTTTGCATACATAACAACACCATGCACCGCATAATTCACGATAAATGCGACAGGTTCGCCGCTTTCCTTGCTGTCAAAACGAATCAGTGCCAGAGTCTTGTCGGAAAGTCCTTCCGGATTGTAGCCCTGCGTACGGCGTGTGGTTCCGTCTGTAATGTAATAGGTACGGTTTCTGTTTACATTAATGTAGCTGTTTGTATAACCGATACCAACCGTTGCCGGTTCCATATTTGCAATTGCCTCTTTTGCAGCTGCAATCATCTGGTCGTGCGCGTAAACCATCCACGGATCCGTTGTGCTCATTTTTATGGCATCCGGTACCGCATGGGAATGAGTTGCGCAATAGAAAATGGCTTCACGATCCACACCCGTTTCTTTTGCCAGATCATCCACGAACTCTGTCGGTGCAGGGCTGTCACCCGTCTCCCATACTACCATCAGAGCTGTCTTCTCACCATCATTCATGGCAATGACACGAACATGCAGCGGATCGATGACGCCCACCAGTGTCTGTCTGGCCAACCCGGTCGTCATCGGGAGCATGCCATTCTCCTCCGTCGGTGTGATGTCACGAATGGCTGCACCCACCTTCAATTCATTTGCATCTGCAGCATTTCCCGCTGCCTTTACAGTGCCCGGACTCACAACCATTGCCATGAGCAGGACAGCTGCACATAGAAAACCTGTCCAAATTTTTTTGATACTCATTTCTTTCCTCCTTGTTTTTTTGTTTTTCCTCGGGTATCCTTTACGGTGTATTTATCTTAATATTTTCAAATAAACATTACAATATGACCGGCATTCCATTATTTTTAGATAATAAAAAACAGACAGAGCATTTTCCTAAAAATCTCTGCCTGTAAAACAAAAAACGAAAAAAAATGGATCAGTCTTCCTTTTTCCAGGGAATATGCAGACACACCTTCGTATGACCGCTCCCGCTCTCAATCTCCACTCTGGCTTTCTGTCCGTAAATATCTCTCAGACGATATGCCACACTTCTTAAGCCCACTCCCTTTTGTGCAGGTGTGTAATCACTTTCCAGAATTTCCTTCAACTCTTTCTGCTTTTCCTCCGATATCCCCATACCATTGTCACAGACGCTCATCTGTACTTCCTGTTCTGCCGAGATCACATTCACATCGATCCTGCCTCCCTGGCTCATGGACTTTACTCCATGTGAAATTGCATTTTCAATCAGAGGCTGCAGAAGGATCGCCGGCACCTGCACCCTGGCACATTCCGGATCACAGGAAATCGAAAAATGAATGGTATCCCCAAAGCGCAGCTTTTGAATCTCAATATAATGCTGCGTATAATTGACCTCTTCCCATACGGTGACGTATTGCCCCACATTATTCAAGGACTCCCTCAGAAAACGGGAAATCTGCACTGCACTTTTGTACGTCCTTGGTGCCCGTTCAATAGTAGCAAGAGAAGAAATGGTACTCAGGCAATTATATAAAAAATGGGGCGTAATCAGTGACTGCATCAGAGAAAGCTCTGCACTGGACAGTGCTGTCTCTTTTTTTCGCAGTTCTTCGGAAATCCGTGCTTTATCCTTCAGCTCTTCGATTTGTGTCCGGATCGTACCGGTCATACCGGAATACGCTTCATACAAAATCAGCAGTTCTTCGTAACAGGATGAAAAAGCAGGTACCTGTTCCGCCTCTTCCTCCCCGCCGCGGAATCTCTGTATCATCCCGGTCAGCATGCCTATGGGGTGCAGCACCTGGCGCGACATATGATAAAGAATATACAGCGTATACAATAACATGGCTGCAAAAATGATCACAATGGCCCAGACCTGAAACTGCCAGATTCGGTTACTCAACAGGATACTGTCATTTACGATATTTTCCACATGCGTCTGCAGCATATCATACAAAATCAAAGTCAGCTCTGCCATATGCTGAATGTCCTGAACGGTGGTTTCCCCATCGCTGTCCGCATAGGCTCTGGCCTGCCTGGTCAGCTCCCCGGAAATGTCACACAGATCCTGAAACGCAAAGACATCGGCTGCCCGCTGTAAGGTGTCTGCATGATAACTGTAAGCGCAGATATCCTCTGCCAGCTGATTCAGTTCCAGGGACAGTTGATCCAGTTCCTCTGCTTTCTGCGAAATATCAGCCTGACTTTCTTCTGTTCCGTCAATATAATAGTCAACTGCTGTTTTCCGGAGTGTCCTGACCGCATCATCGTAATCATTATATAATGTGAAGAGCTCATAAGACATCCTCATCTGAAAACGTCCCCAAAACGCAGCAGTGCCGTTTATAATGCCCATGAGAAGTACCCCGCAGACAAAACCTGACAGCAGCCGAAACATACGTCTTTTCAAAGAATAAGTCCTGTTCATTTTTTCCTGGCCTCCATATATTCCCCAACCGTTTTTTTCATCCGTTTCCGGAAAATCTGCAGGAAATATTTTCGATTGGTAAAACCACAGCTTTGAGCAATTTGATCCACATCCGTTTCTCCGCTTTCGATCAGTGCGACTGCACGGTCGATCCGCATGGCATTCAGCATATCAGTAAAAGAGCTTCCCAGCTCCTTTTTAAACAGCGTGCTGAAATACGAAGCACTCATTCCAAGCTCCCCGGCCACATCTGCCTGGGTGATATCACGGGTAAATTCACGCCGCATAACGGCAAGAATCCGCTCTGCGATACTGTTTTCCTGTTTTTCCGGTTCCGGGACGTGCCCGATGTAGTAACAGGAAAGAAACTGTTT
>JALEJP010000002.1 GCA_022769625.1 Lachnospiraceae bacterium
ACATTCAGCGGAACATGCGCTGTTTTGGAATTCATCGCAAGATCAATCAGCGCCCGGAATGCATACCTGCTTTTCATTGAAAATCTCATCTTAGCTCCTTTAATTGTTAGATAAACCAGAAGTTTGTATTGCAGATCACTCTGCGGTAAGTCTCAAATCTTGACCAGCGGTTATACACCTGCGCCTTTGCATCCATCCCTGTATTCTGTTTGCCTTCCCGTTCATCACGATTTACTGCCTCTTTAAACTCCTTTCGGAAATCCAAAAGTCCGGCAGCCGAATGGATCCGCAGTTCAAAACCACGCTCATCCAGTACAGGAACGCCTGAATACTCATATCGTCCAAGCTCTATGATGTCTGTGATCTTCCGGTTGCGTACAAGAATCGCTGCTTCATCCTCCACGGAAATAATGTCAAAGAAATCCGGATAATGAAAACTGTCACCCTGCACCGGAACTTCATCTCCCACTTGGTACTGTTTATCTTCCGTGCGCTGCCTGGTCAGATAGGCATTTTCCAGATTAAAATAAAATTCCTCAAAGATAAAACCTCCTGCTTTTACCTCTCCATTTTTGAAATACGGTTTTTCTTCTCCTGTCTCCACTTCCTCCACAACACCGCAGGCAGAGGTCATGTGACTGATTCGGTCAATCAGGATCAGTTCTCCAAGCGTCTTATGTTTTTCAAAGCGGTCTGCCACGATTTTCTCTGAAAGCTCCAGTTCACACAGAGCAATTTCATTCTTCCCGATCTGCACGGTCTTCAGCTTTTCTCCGGTATTGACGTCTGTCTTGCAGAGAATCTGCTTCACAACGGCTGGAATATGCTTTGTTCCAAGCTTCAGCAGGTAATCCTTTCCTTCCTTCAGCACTTCATCATCCATCCACAGAAGGGTTGCCCTTATCTTTTTTGTCACCGGAAGCTTCGGATCATCCGTAAGAACACATCCTCTGGATACATCCACCTCTCTGGAAAGCTGAATATTCACCGGCTGTCCGGCAAACGCCTCAGCCACCTCCCTTGCCCCAACATGGATTGATTTTACCTGTACGGTTTCCTTGCTTGGAAGCGTTGTGATCTCATCTCCCACTGCGATCTTTCCCGATTCCACCTGTCCCTGAAATCCCCTGAACTGATGGTTCGGTCGGCAGACTCTCTGTACCGGCATATAGAAAACCGTATCTGCCTGTTCCCTTACATCCACCGTTTCCAGCCAGTCAAGCAGTGTTCCGTCGTCGTACCACGGCATATTTGGTGATTTTTCCGTTACGTTGTCTCCTTCTGTTGCGCTGACCGGGATAATTTTGACATCCTTCAAAGATAGTTCCCGGGAAAGCTTTCCAATCTCCTCTGTGATTTCCTGAAAACGTGCTTCGTCATAATTTACCAGATCCATCTTGTTTACTGCAAACACAAAATGCTCAATTCCCATCAGATGGCAGATCCTGCTGTGTCGTCTCGTCTGTACCAGTACACCCTGCTTTGCATCCACGAGAATGACCGCAAGTTGCGCAAAAGAAGCACCCACTGCCATGTTTCTGGTGTATTCTTCATGTCCTGGAGTGTCCGCCACAATAAAGCTTCTGCGTTTTGTGGTAAAATAACGATAGGCCACATCAATGGTGATTCCCTGTTCACGCTCTGCCGTCAGACCATCCAGCAAAAGGGAATAATCAATTTTTCCTCCTCTGGATCCTGCTTTGCTGTCCAGCAGCAGTGCCTTTTCCTGATCCGCAAAAAGGAGCTTGGAATCATAAAGAATATGTCCGATCAAAGTAGATTTACCGTCATCCACACTGCCGCAGGTAATAAATTTTAATAATCCATTCATATTAAAAATATCCTTCCCTTTTTCTCTTTTCCATACTGGCCGCACCGCCGTCACTGTCAATCACACGGCTGGTACGCTCCGAATCCACTGCACTTAATGTTTCATCAACGATTTCATCCAGCGTGTGCGCCGTACTCTCCACTGCACCCGTCAGTGGATAGCAGCCAAGCGTCCGAAAGCGCACGGACTTCATCTCGATTTTTTCCCCATCCCGCAGCTTCATGCGATCATCATCCACCATGATCAGATTTCCGTCCCGCTCCACTACAGGCCGCACATCTGCATAATAGAGGGGTACGATCTCAATCTGCTCCCGTTTGATATACTGCCAGATATCCTTTTCTGTCCAGTTGGAAATCGGGAAAACGCGGATACTTTCCCCCTTATTGATTTCCGTATTGTACAGCTTCCACATTTCCGGACGCTGATTCTTTGGATCCCATGCATGGGAAGCATTGCGGAACGAAAAAATGCGTTCTTTCGCACGGCTCTTTTCCTCATCACGTCTGCCGCCTCCAAAGGCTGCTGTAAAACCATATTGATTCAGTGCCTGCTTGAGTGCCTGCGTTTTCATAATATCTGTATAAGCCGAACCGTGATCAAAAGGATTGATTCCCTTTTTTACACCCTCCTGATTCACATATTCCAGCATATCCAGGTCATATTTTCTGGCCATTCTGTCACGGAAGGTGATCATCTCATGGAATTTCCAGGTCGTATTAACATGCAGAAACGGAAATGGCGGTTTTTCGGGATAAAATGCTTTCAAAGCAAGATGCAGCATCACCGAAGAATCCTTTCCGATAGAATAAAGCATCACCGGTTTTTCGCACTCCGCCGCAACTTCTCTGATAATATAAATTGCTTCCGCTTCCAGCGCATCCAGATGTGTCAGTGTACTCATAGTCAATCTCCTTAATATGTATTTGAATTTTTGGAATTTACCTCTACCGTCACCTGTTCTCCATTATATTTGTGGATATTCCAACAAAGAATATCTCCTCTGCGGGTTACATTCATGGTACTCCCTCTTCCCCCGATATCTGCTCCCAGATAGAAATCAACCGCTCCAAAAGGGCATACTTTCACACAGGAAGCACATCCCCAGCAGTTTTTCGGATATTTCAGACAGGCTGCTCCGTTTTGTTCTTTTATAAGATTCCCGGGACAAACTTCCACGCATTTCCTGCAGTTTCTGCACTTTTCCCGGTTAATTTTTATGCTCATAGTATTTCTCCTCCACAATGTCACGGGTAAAGGTACGGATTTCTCCATTTTCCATAACTGAATTTACATAACAGAAAAAAGAGTCCTTCTTCTTAGGATAATCCAGGTTTTCCTGGAAAGCATGCCACCTGGTTTCCTTTCTCGCCCCAAGATGTGCAATCAGAGCCCTTGCCACCAAAAGTCTCTCCTTCAGTTCATAGACATACATCAGTTCATGCATATCAGCCGCGCCGGTTTCTTCTGCCAGCTGCATCAGAAAACGGATCTGTTTCTCTGCAAGTTCCAGCTGCTTTTCATTATACTGATACTGGGTGGAAATACCCCCTGCATATTCATCCATAACCTTCTGCATGGCTTCCTCCAGCTCTTCCACAGAGAACATACCTTTCTCCAGCGACAGGATTCTTTCATACTCTGCCGTAATACCGTCCCCGTCAAAATCTGCAAAGTCCTCAGGAATTTTCTTTATGATATCCTCCGCTGCGATCTCGCCTTCCGCCAGCGCTCCGGTCACATATTTCTGAGGGCAGCCGCCCGCCACATCTCCGGCAGCATAGAGGCCATGCACCGTCGTCTCCCGTTTTGTATTTACCCAGAACCCGCTTGCCGTATGTCCACCCACAATATAGGGCTCTGTACCACAGATTTCCACATCCTGGCTGGAAGGATTCTTTCCGCTTTCTATCCACTTAAGCGTCTGTCCAGGTGCCATATTCAGATAAGCCTTCAAAAGTGCATCGTCCTGTTCTTCTGTAATTCCCGTTGTTCTGAGATAACAGGGTCCATTGCCCAGCTGATTTTCCCGCACCGTTCCATAGACACGTTCACTTGTGCGCAGGCCGTATTTTGTCTCATAGATCTCACCTTTTCCATTTACCTGCTTTGCACCCACCCCCTGGGCTATGGTACCCGTTGGGGCAATTGTGTCCTTGCAGCGCAGTGCAATAAACCGCATTTCTAATGAGGTCATCTCCGCCCCGGCCTTCAGTCCCATCGCATATCCGGCACCTGTATTAAAAGGCGGATACCACATTTTATGTCTGGAAAATCCGGGATTGTTCGGTCGGTAAATTCCCGCTGCCCCGCCGGTTGCGATCAGTACCGCACGTGCTCTTATCTCATAGGCAGTCCGTTCATTGACCGAAAACCCGACGGCTCCTGCCACCCGTCCCTTCTCTGTCACTAAATCTGTAATATTGACATGATTCAGAACCTTCACCCCTTTTGCTTTATTTACTGCAGATGCCAGCAGAGGTTTCAGGTTTTCTCCGTTTATCTTAATATTTCTGCGCCCGCGTGCCACATATTTTCCATTTTCATCCTTCAAAATGACAAGTCCGAGCTTTTCCATTTTTTCGGTGCAGGCATTGAACCGTTCTGCTGCACTTAACAGCAGGTCTTCTCTTACGATTCCTTCTGCATCCTTTTTTGCATAATCCACATATTCCTGCGGACTGCTTCCTTCCTGAATATAGGCATTGATGGCATTTACCCCTGCCGCCAGGCAGCCGCTTCGTTCCACATTTGCCTTCTCAGCAATCAGAACAGACAATCCTGACTGTTCCCCGAGCGTCAGTGCTGCGTAACATCCTGCCGTCCCTCCGCCTACGATCAGCACATCCGTGCTGATCTTTTCCACTTTCAGCGATTTTCCCATAACAATCTCCGTTCTTCTCTTTCCGTATACTCAGATGATAAAGGAATCACCTGCCCGCAGTGTGTCATTTTCCACAAGGGAGATCCCACCGTCGCGGTAAGCAAACACTCGGTAGATAAACAGATTGACTTCCTCCCCCTTTTTCACTGGCGCATCCTCCAGATGGCGATACGCTGTAAAAACATGGCTGCCACGCCGAACCTTCAATTCCAGGTTGTTTCCGCAGAATTTTATATTCTCCACAGTACCTCGAAGCGCGGATGCTGCATACCGCATCGGCTCATCTTTTTTTGTGACGCTTACAAACTCCGGACGGATGATGATCCCTTTCGTGTCCTCCGGAAACGTAAAGGTTTCCAGCTTTTTCTCCAGAATCACGGCAGTCTGCCCGATAAACTGTGCCACAAAAGCAGTCTTCGGATTCCGGTATATCTCTTCCGGTGAACCGATCTGCTCAATTCTTCCTTTGTTTGTCACAATGATCTCGTCCGCCACCTCAATCGCCTCATCCTGATCGTGAGTGACAAAAATACTGGTGATGCCCACCCGGTCAATCATTTCTCTTAACCAGGTACGAAGTTCCAGACGAACCTTGGCATCAATGGCCGCAAACGGCTCATCCAAAAGCAGCAGCTGTGGATTTGGTGCCAGGGCTCTGGCAAACGCCACTCTCTGCTTCTGGCCACCGGAAAGCTGATTGGGGTATCGGTTTTCCATACCTTTCAGTCCCACCAGCTCAATCAACTCTGTGACACGCTCCTTTATTTCTTTTTTGCTCTTTTTTTCCACCTTCAGGCCAAATGCAATATTTTCAAATACCGTCATGTAGCGAAACAATGCATAATTCTGAAATACAAACCCAATCTTCCTCCTGCCGGCAGAAATCTGGTTTACAATTTTTCCGTCAATTTTGATATTCCCGGAATCCGGTGTCTCCAGTCCTGCGATCATACGCAGGATGGTGGTTTTGCCGCTTCCGCTGGGTCCCAGCAATGCAATCAGCTTCCCTTTTTCTATTCCAAAGCTGATGTCCTTTGCCGCCTGAAAGTCGCCGAAATGTTTATTGATATTCTCCAACTCAACGTACATAGCCCTATCCTCTCTGTCTGTATCTCTCTATTTTTTCCATCTGTACTCTACAATGCTGCGCACCACCAGAATAATGATCGCCATCACTACTAATACAGAAGAAACAGCAAACGCAGGAGCATATTTAAATTCGTTATACAAAATCTGCACATGAAGCGGTATCGTATTCGTCTTGCCTCTCAGATTCCCGGAGATAACAGAAACCGCACCAAATTCTCCCATTGCCCTGGCCGTACAAAGTACTACTCCGTAAAGCATCGCCCATTTAATATGTGGAAAGGTTATTTTGCGGAATATTTCAAAGCCACCGGCACCCATAAGAGCTGCCGCTTCCTCTTCATCCTTTCCCTGTGCCAGAAGTACCGGAATGATTTCCCTGGATATAAACGGAAAAGTCACAAACACGGTTACCAGAAGTACTCCCGGTACTGCATAGGCAATCTTCAGATTCATCTGATTGAAATAATCAAACAGCGGGCTGGAACGCCCAAAGGTCAGAATGAAAATCAGACCTGCTATGACCGGTGAGATGGACAGGGGCAGATCGATCATGGTAGTAACCACCTTTTTCCCCCGAAACTGGAATTTCGTAACCGCCCATGCCGCAAACAAACCAAATATGGTATTGACAAGCAGCGCCGTTACCGTTGCAAGCAGAGTAAGCTCCACTGCCTTCACAGTATATTCGTCTGTAATGTTTGCCAGATAATCCTGCAGACCATTTCCAAACGCCTGAATCAGTACAAAAATCAGCGGAAGTACCAGAAGCAGTCCGATATACAAAACACTGACTGTGATCAGAAGTATTTTCACAACGCTTTTCTTTTTTTCTCTTTTTCCATGGCTGCCTCCTATCTGGTCCGTTTTCCGGCACGTATCTGAATCATATTCATCAAAAACAGAATGAAAAAGGAAATCACAAGCATGACAATGGCAATGGCTGTCGCCTGGGCGTAATCATATTCCTGAAGCTGTGCCATGATAAGCAGTGGCGCAATCTCCGTTGAATAAGGTTTGTTTCCGGCGATAAAAATCACACTCCCATACTCACCCAGGCATCTTGCAAAGGCAAGTCCAAAACCGGTAAGCAGTGCAGGAAGGATTTCCGGAAAAATGACCCGAAAAAAAGTATAGATTTTGCCGGCTCCCATGATTTCTGCTGCCTCTTCATACTGTGTATCAAGAGATTCCAGAACCGGCTGAATGGATCGTACCACAAAGGGCTCTCCCACAAACACCAGTGCAAGTGTAATGCCGATTTTTGTATAGGCAATGTGAATTCCTGCTTTTGCAAAAATCTGCCCAATCCATCCGCCATCTACCGTCAGAGAAGTCAGTGCAATCCCGGCAATAGCCGTTGGCAGTGCGAACGGAAGCTCGATCAGACCATCCAGAATCCTCTTTCCCGGAAAAGAATACCGCACCAGCACCCATGCCAGAATCACACCCATAACTGCATTGATCAGCGAGGCCGAAAAGGCACAGATCAGGCTGACCTTATATCCGGAAAGGACTCTTTTCGAAGTGATCGTCTCAATAAACTCCCCAAAAGATAAATCCATCGTGTTCCAGAATATGGAGGTCAGTGGAATGATGACAATAAGACAGAGCATGGTCATAGTCACACCCATGGACAGCCCGAATCCGGGAATCACTCTTGTTTCTTTCTGATACTTTTTCATGCCTTTTCTACTCCTCTTTTTGTCTTCTACTGCTCGTAAATCTGATCAAAGATGCCGCCGTCTGCAAAATGTGTTTCCTGAGCCTTCGCCCATCCGCCAAACTCGCTGATGTCTGCCAGATTGATATCCAGATCAAAGGTGTCAGCATACTCTGCCAATATCTCCTCATTGGAAGGACGATAGAAATTATCCCCTGCCAGACGCTGTGCCTCATCGGAATACAGATAATTCAGATATTCGGTGGCAACCTCTCTTGTTCCTCTCTTGTCTACTACCTCATCCACAACAGCTACGGATGGCTGGCACAGGATACTGATGCTGGGTGTCACAATCTCGTACTCATCCGGATGCTCCTGAATGGAAAGATATGCTTCATTCTCCCAGGCAAGCAGTACATCCCCCTGTCCGTTTTCCACAAAAGAAGTGGTGGCACCTCTTGCACCGGAGTCCAGCACCAGCACATTGGCATACAGCTTACCGATAAATTCTTTGATTTTTTCCTCATCCCCGTTATACAGCTTGTCAGCATATGCCCATGCCGCCAGATAATTCCAGCGGGCACCACCGGAAGTCTTTGGATTTGGCGTGATAACACCCACACCATCTTTCACCAGATCATCCCAGTCTTTGATATCTTTCGGATTTCCCTTTCTTACCAGGAACACAATGGTGGAGGTGTAGGGAGAACTGTCAAGTGGAAATTCATCGATCCATCCATCCTCAATGACTCCTGCATCCACAATAGACTGCACATCTGCCTCCAGCGCCAGTGTAACCACATCCGCCTCCAGTCCCTGTGCAACGGAAAGTGCCTGCGAACCGGAGCCTCCGTGTGACTGCGTCACCACAACTTCCTGCCCGGTCTCATCCTTCCAGTGATTTGCAAACAACTCATTGTACTGCTCATATAATTCTCTCGTCGGATCATAGGAAACATTGGTGATTTCTACTGTTTCCGCAGTCTGACTGTCTTCGGATACTTTTGACGATGTATCTGTCTGCGCAGTGCCGGTGGAACTGCTCTTCTGGCATGCGCTCAGGGAAACTGCAAGTAAAAGTGCTGCAAGACTGAATGTAACTGTGTTTTTTCTCATAATCCTTACCTCCTTGATTTCCAGTCCCGACATTGCTTTCCTGCTGCCGGAACAAATGTTGTTTGTTTTTATCTGGAAACCTCCGGATGTCCAGTCAGTTTCTTTTTTAACCTATTATTTTTATAGGTTTTATAGGTTTAGATTGTATACCAACTTACGGAATATGTCAATCACTTTTTACATTTTTTTACCAAAAGACGTCCCTTCAGGACCTGCCACTGGCAGTTTCCTCCGGATGCACAGCAACAAAAAAAGGCATCTTCCATGTCACAACTGACTGGACCGATACCCTTTTGCTGTATGTTTTAGATTCTAAAATTTTCCGCCGCTGCCGCCATGCGTTGTCCCGGAGGAACTGGTATGTGTACTGCTTCCTCCCACTGCTCCGATTCCTGAAACCGGTTCTCCCACCTCCTGCAAACGCCCGGCACAGGCCGTACACATATCCAGATCCTCACATACCAGAAAACAGCTGTCCCAGTCCCATATGCCGGATGCAGACTGTCACAAACAAAAACAGGGCTCCCGTCATCACAAAAATGCAGCACATTCCCAGAATCATACGAATTCCGGGTAAAAGCTCATAATAAAGCATCCTGCACTTCACCTCCTGTCGGCAGCATCAGAGAAAGATACTCCATCTGCCCCTCCCTTTCTTTGGAAAAGGTCCCGCCGACCGCATCGATTTTCTCCGCCAGCTTACATGAAAATGGAATTTCTTTCGCAACATTCTGCTCCATCTGAAGCACCAGCCTGCCGCCATCTATATTCAGCCAGACAATCATTGCATTCACACAGAAAAATCCAGCCTCCAGGACATCATCAAACACTTCGTAAGCCAAAAGCAGCATTTTTCCGGGCAACACAGTCTCTCCACAGCAAAACAACCTGGCTTTCACCCCATACATCCGCACATATTCAAGAGATTCCGAAACAGAAAGGCGAAGTTCTTCACTTCCGACCAGTCCGTTCTGATGCGCAAGCAAATACAGATTGGAATGGCGTTTCATATAACAGTTCAAAATACATGCATACTTCATATTCTTTTCAAATACGTCCTCTGCCTCTTGCCGATGGCAATCACGGCCGCCGGTATGTAAAGCAATTTCCATCTGACATGGATCGGACACTCATGGGATCTGCCGATATGCAGTACAGCAAGAAACATAAAAAGCACACAGAATGTCTGAGGCACATAATACAGATACCACAAATAACGCCTCAGTATATATTCATTTTCCGTAAATTCATATTTCAGTGTTCGAAGACTCATCCAGATAAAAATGGATAATGCCGTCAACATCAGATATTTTTTCTCTTCCAGTGAGCATGACAAGCACAACACAGACCAGATCCACGGTCTTTGTCTCTCTGCTGACTAACACAGCCCTCCTCTCTCCCAAAAGTGGAATCCTTCTTACCTGAACGGTTAGAAAAAACCGCTATACCAGGTCTTTTCCCCAGTATAGCGGTTTTCTGATAGAATTACAAGTTTTCCTATTTTATTCGATTTTTGGTTCTTATTTCTTGTTTTTTCACATCAACACACTTTTTCCTCTTTCCGATGGTTTTTGAGGAAAACCGTCACTTTGTTTGAGGCGTCAAAATAACCATTTACTCTGTATTGAACCAGAAACTCGGTAACATCCATTTTTGCCTTTTTCAGATTTTCCCGGTAAAGCTCACCATGATCCATCAGGACCAGTTGTTTCCCCTCTATCACTCTGCGCGCCCGAATGGATCCCAGAGACAGGCAAATAATCTGCCATATTTCTTTCATACATCCTCCCGCGGCAAGTATTTTTGCAAATTGATATCTGCTCTTTTAACATGTCCGGAATAACAAAAGATATACTTTCTTTTCTGAAAAATCAGTCTCTCTTTTCCATCACACTCATATAAGCGGGACGTATGATCTTATCCGTACAGATCAGCTCCTCTATACGGTGCGCACTCCAGCCAACGATCCTTGCTACGGCAAAAATAGCCGTGTACAATTCCTGCGGAATATCCAGCATGTCATAGACAAACCCACTGTAAAAATCCACATTGGGACTGACTCCTTTAAAAATATGACGTTTTTGGGCAATCAGTTTTGGAGCAAGTTCTTCAATATTCTCATATAGCATCAAATCTTTCTCCCGACCTTTTTCCTCAGCCAGACGCTCCACATAATATTTCAGAACCCGTTCTCTTGGATCGGATAAAGAATATACCGCATGACCCATCCCATAAATCAAACCTTTCCGATCAAAGGCCTGTTTGTCGATAATTTTTTCAAGATAGGCTGAAATCTCATCCTTATCCGAATAATCCCTGACATTTTCCCGGATGTTTTCCATCATCTCCATGACCTTGATGTTGGCACCTCCGTGTTTGAGCCCCTTCAGAGATGACATGGCAGCTGCCATCGTAGAATACGTGTCCGAACCGGATGATGTCACCACTCTGGTGGTAAAGGTTGAATTATTCCCTCCTCCGTGCTCCATGTGAAGAATCAGCGCTGTATCCAACACCTTTGCTTCCACCGGTGTATATTTTTTATCTGGCCGCATCAACATGAGCAGATTTTCAGCAGTGGAAAGTCCGGGATCCGGATTATGAATAAACATGCTCTCATTTTTTTCATAATGATTGTAGGCATTATAACCGTATACGGCCAGCAGCGGGAATTCGCTGATCAGCTGAATACACTGCCGCAGAGAATTGCTGATGCTGATATCCTTCGGATTCTGATCGTAGGAAGCCAGTGTCAGAATACTTCTTGTCATGGAATTCATGATATCCTCCGACGGCGCTTTCATTATAACATCTCTGGTGAAATTGGTGGGAAGCGTCCGACAGCTTCCTATGATTTCCCGAAATGCTTTCTCTTCCTCTTTTGAAGGCAGCTCTCCCATCAGAAGCAGGTATGCAATTTTTTCAAATCCCATCTCATCCGTGGCCAGACGGTTGATCAGTTCCTCCACCCGATATCCCCTGTACCACAGCTCCCCTTCACAGGGAATCTTCTTTCCGTCTTCGACACGCGTAGAGATGATTTTTGAAATATTCGTAAGACCAGTGAGGACACCGTTTCCTTGCTCATCCCGTAATCCTCTGTTTACCCCATACTCATCATACAGACGCTGATCAATGCAGTCATTTTTACGGCAAATTTCTTCTTTTTCCTTCACATAATGATCCATCCACTTTGTCATCTTCGTCCATCGCCTCCATCTCTTCGATCTCACTGCTCATAATCGTTTCCAGCTGCTGCATCAGCTGAAGCAGCTCAATCAGATTCTCTTTCCCGAATTTGTGAATTACCTTCCCATAATAATCCTTTAAAACAGCTTCCTGTTCTTCCAATAGTTTTTGACCCGTTTCCGTTATCGTAACATAGGTTCCATCTTTTCCATCCCCATCATGGGACCAGAAAACCATACCGCGGTCTTTTAATTCCCGCACCATTTTCGAAACCTGGCGCACCGTCAGCTGCATTCGCTCTGCCAGATCCTTGAGATAGGTTCTGCCGGAATAAATAACCAGATTCCGGCTCTCCTCCGCGATCATATGCAGAGCCAGATATTCCTGAATGGTCATTTTATGAAAAATTTCCCGTATTGTTCCCTTATTCATGAGATAACGGCGGTACAACAATTCATTCGACAGTTCCCTGACCTCATTTTTTTCCTGCTGCTCCTGTTTTTCTTCCATCTGCGTCAGCTCCTTTCTCCACACCCTGCCATATATCCTTTATATTTATATAAGAATTGGGAGCAAACCGTTTCCAGTCACTCCCAGTTTTCTTTTTTCTTCTGTTTCCAGTACTTAGTATTCCATATCCGGATTTGCAGGCATTGCTGCGTGCTCCTCTTTCCGGTCAGCCACAGCTGCTTCCGTGGTCAGCAAAGTAGCTGCTACACTGACCGCATTGGCAAGTGCATGCTTGGTAACCTTTACCGGATCAATGATGCCTTCTTTCAACATATCAACATAAGTCTCATGTACTGCATCAAATCCAATGCCCGGTTCACTTTCTTTTACTCGATTGACAACCACAGATCCTTCCAGTCCGGCATTATCAACGATCGCATACAGCGGTGCTTCCAGTGCCTTCACAACAATCTTTGCACCCGTTTGCTCATCACCAGTCAGAGAATCTGCCAGTTTTTCAACCTTTTTCTGTGCGTGGATGTAAGCAGAACCGCCTCCTCCGATAATACCTTCTGCAACCGCTGCTTTTGTTGCATTCATGGCATCCTCCATGCGGTATTTTGCTTCTTTCATCTCCGTTTCCGTGGCTGCTCCCACACGAATCACTGCTACGCCGCCGCCTAATTTTGCCACACGGTCCAGCAGCTTATCCCGGTCAAACTCAGAGGTGGTCTCCTCCATCTTTTTCTTAAGGCTTTCGACACGTGACTGGATATCCTCTTTTTCCCCTGCTCCGTCAACAATCGTCGTATTCTCTTTTGTCACCTTCACAGATTTTGCACGGCCAAGCATCTCCATCGTCGTATCCTTCAACTGAAGTCCCAGCTCTTCCGTAACTACCTGGCCGCCTGTCAGTACGGCAATATCCTGCAGCATTTCCTTCTTGTTGTCGCCGTATCCCGGAGCCTTCACAGCCACTACCTTCAGGGTGCCTCTCAGTCTGTTTACGATCAGGGTGGTGAGTGCTTCTCCTTCCACATCCTCCGCAATGATCAACAGCTCTTTTCCGGTCCGCATGATATTTTCCAGAATCGGAAGAATGTCCTGAATATTGGAAATTTTACGGTCTGTGAGAAGAATGTACGGATTATCCATGTTTGCAACCATTTTTTCTTTGTCATCGCACATATAACTGGAAAGATAGCCATTGTCAAACTGCATGCCTTCCACTACATCCGTTTCCGTCAGCATGGTCTTGCTTTCCTCAATCGTGATTACACCATTCTCCCCGATTTTTTCCATAGCATCGGCAATCATCTGTCCAACTTCTTCATTTCCGGCAGAGATAGATGCCACTTTTGCGATATGATCCTTACCGGTTACCGGATGGCTCATTTCTTCCAGTGCTGACACGGCTGCATCTGCCGCTTTTTTCATTCCCTTTCTCAAAATGATCGGATTGGCACCTGCCGCAATATTTTTCATTCCTTCTTTCACCAGTGCCTGGGCCAGAACCGTTGCGGTAGTTGTTCCATCACCGGCAATATCATTTGTTTTGATTGCAACTTCTTTGACCAGCTGCGCCCCCATATTCTCATAACGATCTTCCAGTTCAATTTCCTTTGCAATCGTCACTCCATCATTTGTGATCAGCGGTGCACCATACGACTGATCCAGCACCACATTCCTGCCTTTGGGTCCTAAGGTTACCTTAACGGTATCCGCCAGCTTGTCCACACCAGCTTCTATTTTCTTTCTTGCTTCCATATCAAAACTTAAATCCTTTGCCATAACTGATTCCTTCTTTCTTACTCTACAACTGCAATGATATCATCCTGTTTTGCAATAATATATTCCTGACCTTCAAATTTAACCTCGGTTCCGGCATATTTTGAAAAAATAACCCGGTCACCCTCCTTCACCTGCATGGCAACCTCCTCGCCGTCTGGTCCTTTTCCCTGTCCTACCGCAAGTACGATAGCTTCCTGCGGTTTCTCCTTTGCGCTGTCCGGGAGAATAATACCGGATTTCGTCTTTTCTTCCGGTTCCGGATATTGCAGAACAACTCGATTTCCCAATGGTCTCAGTTTCATAAAACAACCCGCCTTTCCTTTTGTCAGCACTCTTTTTTACCGAGTGCTAGCGCTGCTTCAAAAAAAGAATTACTTCGCTCGAAGTAATTGATTTAATTTTAAACTATTTATTTTTAAAGCATTATAACACGTATGTTTTATTTGTCAATAGACTTTATGCTTTTTTTAGATTTAAAAAATTACCGTTCCACACCAGGCGAAACGGTAACCAACTGATATCATCTCTGAATCATTGTCTCGATATTTTTCCGTATTTTGGCTGAGACATCATAAAACACCCGAAGTTCATCCTCAGATATCCCCTCGAGAATCTTCCGGTTCATTGCCTCTCTTCGCTTTGTCATTTCTGCAACAATCTCCCCGGCCGAGTCCAGTACCTCATAATGTACATACCTCCTGTCCTCCTGATCCGGAATCGCGGTAATCAGCTTCCGTCTGCAAAGGCCATCCACCGCCTGGGAGATATGTCCCCGGTTCATCATCAGCTGATAATGGATATCTGTGGAGGTATTATGACCGCCACATCGGGACAGAAAATACAAAATCTCCAGCTCCGCTTTTTTCATATCATACTTCTGGCGCAATTCCAGAATCTGCTCATCCAGCAGCTTCTTAAACGATCCACCCTGCAAAATGGATTCCATCTGACTGTCCATACCGTTTTATGCTCCATTTCTGATTCTTGAATACGTCTCTGAGGAATTCTTTTACCGGAATCTGACTGCCGTTCCGTATGCCATAACCTCTGCCGCTCCCTGCATAACAGCTGCGGATGAATAGCGGATATTTACCACAGCATCCGCTCCCATGGCTTCTGCCTCCTCCACCATACGCTTTGTGGCAAGGGCTCTGGCATCATTCATCATCTCCGTGTATGCCTTTAATTCACCGCCAACCAGAGTCTTGAATCCCTGCGTGATATCGCGCCCCAAATTTTTGGACTGAATGGTACTTCCCTTTACCAGTCCCAGCATTTCCAATTCTTTCCCGGTAATGTAATCAGTATTTACTAAGATCATCCTCTTCTCCACTCCTTATCTCTTTGATTCGGCTTACAAGCACCCCAAGCATCACTCCGGAAAGCGCCAGCAGAACCACGGTAAGCAGCACCTTTGCCCAAAACGGAACTCCTTCCATCCACAGGAATAGAGCTGCAATTCCGAGATAATAGAAAACAACTACGACTGCAATGATAATCGGTGCCGCCATCTTTTTTCCGTGCTTTTTCATGAAACCTTACGCCTCCTCTGTGATCTCGTTTCTTTTATCATAACACACAGACCCACAACTGTCATTATGGTTTTTCCGATAATTCGCAAATTTCTGGCTGAACTGCAGCATCAAGGCGCAATTTCTTTCATTTTCTTATTGATTTTTACGATTGAAGTGATACAATATTCTCATGGAAGCATAGCTCAGCCGGGATGAGCGTTCGCCTCACACGCGAAAGGTCAGGAGTTCGAGCCTCCTTGCTTCCATTTTTTATGCCCTTTTTTCTCTTTGTATCCTGTCTGTACTATCTTTTATTGACAAACCGTACTGTCAGTGATCATCCTGATGATTGCCGCATTGCTGATCTTTAGCGTGGTCAGGAATTTCCCTTCAAAATAAAATGATTTTTTTCAAAGGATAAGATCCCTTCATCCCTCATTTTGCAAAGCTCACCTGACATCGCGCTCCGATCCACGGAAAGAAAATCGGCAAGCTGCTGTCGGTTAAATGGAATATCAAAGGAGGCACATCCTGCCCTCAGCGATTGTTCGGACAGATAGGATAACAGTTTTTCCCGTGTCGTCCTCCTGGACATATGTTCCAGCTTCTGTGTAAGCATTTTATTCTTGGATGCAATGACCGAAAGCAGATTCCGGATCAGCTGTCCATGAAAACGGCAGGATGACGGGCACATGGTAAGGATCCGGTTCATATCCAGAAAAAGCACCACACTTGGTTTTACCGCCACAGCATTGTTTAAGATCTCCTCTCCACCCAGAGCAGCATACACTTCTCCAAAAATCTCTCCTTCCGAAATTTTATTCAGTATACTTAGATTTCCCCAATAATCCTCCTTCTGTATATGCACCCCACCTTCTAACAGCATTGCCACAGCGCTAATTCGTTCTCCCCTGCGAAACACATACTCTCCCTTTTGATAGCATTGGCTGGTTGCCGACAGACACTCAAGCATAGATGCAATCTCTTCCTCTGTGATTCCGTAAAATAATTTTGAACGTTTCAACAGTTTTAAATATTTTTTCATGTTTGACCTTTCCGTTGTATAAACAACCGATTTGTTTTGATCAGAATAGTATAATCATGCCATCAAGTCAAGGGAGGTAAACCATGCAAAGAAAAGATAGAAAAATAGATAATTCGATGTTTTGTTTTCAATGTGAACAGACTGCCGGATGCACCGGATGTACCGGATTGGTCGGCGTGTGTGGAAAAAAGGCTGATGTTGCCAATTTACAGGACGAGCTTACCGGAGCACTCATTGATCTGGCCCGGGCCGCACGCGGGGCACGTCCGACAAACGTTACCCATAAAGTAATGATGGAAGGTCTGTTCACCACACTTACCAATGTAAGTTTTCATGAAAAAACCATTCAGCAGCAGATCGAAACAGTTAGAACAGAAAGAAATATCCTGATTTCCCAAAAACAGTCACAGATCGAATCCTGCTGCGGCGACCAACCATACGATATGAAAAAACTCTGGAATGCCGATGAGGATATCCGGTCTCTGAAATCCCTGATTCTGTTCGGCCTGCGTGGGATGGCAGCCTATGCCTGTCATGCCTGGACGCTTGGCTATACCGATGATGAAGTAAATGCCTTTTTCTATGAAGGACTGTCTGCCGTTGGTGAAGATCTGGATATGGAACAGCTTTTGCCCATTGTCCTGAAAGTCGGTGAAGTTAACCTGAAATGTATGGCTTTACTGGATCAGGCAAACACCAGAACCTATGGTAACCCGTCACCGGTAAACGTTCCTCTCAAAGTGGAAAAAGGTCCATTCATTGTAGTCAGCGGTCACGATCTGAAAGATCTGCAGCTTCTTTTGGAACAGACCGCAGGAACGGGAATCCATATCTACACGAATGGAGAAATGCTTCCGGCACATGCTTATCCTAGGCTGAAAGCCTATCCACATCTCAAGGGAAACTTTGGAACAGCCTGGCATAACCAGCAAAAGGAATTTGCCGACATCCCGGCTCCCATTCTCTTTACCACAAATTGCCTGATGCCGCCAAAATCCAGCTATGCGGACCGCGTATTTACAACAGCAGTGGTTTCCTATCCTGGAATCACCCATATTGGAGAAGAAAAAGATTTTACCCCCGTCATCCAAAAAGCCCTGGAACTGGGCGGATATTCGGAAGAAAAAGAATTTACCGGAAATAATGGGGGCACAACCGTGACGACCGGCTTTGCACATGACGCAGTATTATCCGTTGCAGATAAGGTAATTGACGCAGTAAAAACCGGGGCATTAAAACACATCTTCCTTGTAGGAGGATGCGACGGTGCACGCTCCAAACGCAGCTATTATACCGAATTTGTAAAACAGACTCCTGCAGACACGGCCATTCTTACCCTTGCCTGCGGCAAATATCGCTTTAACGACCTTGATCTGGGAACCATTGGCGGCCTTCCCCGCATCATGGATATGGGACAATGCAACGATGCATACAGTGCAGTCAAAGTAGCGGCAGCTCTTGCAGAAGCCTTTGAATGTGGAATCAATGATCTTCCTCTGACCCTGGTGCTTTCCTGGTATGAGCAGAAAGCAGTTTGTATTCTGCTTACCCTTCTGCATCTTGGTATCCGGAATATCTATCTGGGGCCTACTCTTCCGGCATTTCTCTCAGCCAATGTGCTGGAGTTTCTGGTTAAAAACTATGACATCCATCCGACAACCACACCGGAAGATGATCTGGCACAGATTTTGCAGTAGAACGACACAGAAGTCGTATAAAGACACAGGAGGTTGGCAATATCATTGTCAACCTCCTGTTCTGCAAACTCACTTGTTTTTTACAAAAAGAGAAATCACTTCACAATGTACCGTCTGACAAAACTGATCCACTCCCACGCATTTCTCCATCCGGTATCCTCTCTCTTCAAACACCTTCAGATCCCTGGCCAGACTGCTTGGCTTGCAGGAAATATACACCAGCTTTTCCACGCCATAGTCCAGTATCCGGGGCAGTGCCTTGGGGTGCACACCATCTCTTGGCGGATCCAGGATGATCAGATCCGGTTTTTCTTCGATATGATCCAGGGCCTTCAGCACATCATCTGCCAGAAACGTACAGTTTGTGATTCCATTCATCGCGGCATTTTCTCTGGCGGCCTCCACAGCCTCCGGGATGATCTCCACGCCGATCACCTTTTTGGCCACAGATGCGGCAATCTGTGCAATGGTTCCAGTGCCGCTGTAAAGGTCAAAAACAACCTTATCCCTGGTATCCCCGATGTACTCGCGCACCGTCTGGTACAAAACCTCCGCTCCCCTGGAATTTGGCTGGAAAAAGGAGAAGGGAGTAATCTTAAACCGCAGTCCCAGCAGTTCTTCATAGAAATAATCCTGTCCATAGAGCAGCCTTGTCTCATCACTGCGCACCACATCGGACAGAGAATCATTGAGAATGTGCAGAATTCCTACAATCCTTCCCTCCAGATCAAGCTCCAGTAAAGCAGTTTTCAGGAGCTCCAGATCGCGCTCCTCCTGACTCGTTGTCACCAGATTAACCAAAATCTCACCCGTTTTACTGCCCCTGCGCAGCAGAAGATGACGCAGATAACCCATATGCTGCATCTTCCGGTAATAGCTTACCCCTCTTGTCCTGAAAAAATCAAGCACACAAAGCAGGATCTTATTCATATCCTCGTGTACCAGGCGACAGTCCCCTGCCGTCAGTACATCATACGTGCTCCCTTTTTTGTGCAGTCCCAGAGACAGCGGGCCATCCTTGTACTCGTCCCCAAAAGAAAACTCCATTTTATTACGGTATGCAAATTCAACGGGGCTTCCCTTCACACCTTCAAAGGTATACTCATATCCTGCGGCATCATCAAACAGCTTACGCAGCTGTGCCTCTTTCATGGCAAGCTGATCCTCATAGAGCATCGTCTGATACATACATCCGCCGCAGGCCGGGAAAATACTGCACACCGGATCTCGTTTCTCAAGTGGTGACGTTTCCAGTATCTCAAGGAGACGGCCTTCCATGCGTCCCCCTTTCTTTTTATTGATTACAAAACGCACCTTCTGCCCCGGGATACCATTTTTAACAGTAACTACTTTATCCTCCACCGGGACACGGCCTTTATTCTGAAAATCGACTCTTTCGATGATTCCATCATAGATCTCACCTTTTTTCATCACTTCCTCCTTCGTAACGGACTGATCTGAACCGGTGACCGCCACCGGCTAAAAAATATGGAGGTGTATCGTTAACACCTCCACATGTTACATCCTTTACTCTTCTTCCGTCTCCGGCTCTTTCGCTGCCTCTTCCTCGGTGTCGTCATCGAAATAATCGTCAAAATCGTCATCGAAATCGTCGTCAAAATCATCCAGATAATCCGGTGTGAAATAACGGTAAACCGCATATGCAATACCGGCAACTGCTGCTACAGCGCCAATGATTGCAAGAATCCAAAGCACTGTATTTTTCTGTTTTTCTTCTTCTTTCTTCTGCAATGCAGTAATCAGATCTTTTAACTCATCCAGCTTATTCATATATACACGTCCTTTCTTGACCGCTCTGACTCTTCATCGGCGGGTCCGTTCTTACTCCATAGTATATCACTTTTCCGGATAGATTACTATAAAAAAATGTATTTTTTTACGCGGTACTTCAAAACAGCTTTCCCATCATCGAGAACACGGTTCTCCCGGCCCGGGGCAATCCTGGTTTACAACTTTTTCAGTTTAGCAAATGCCGCGAACATCTTTTTTACACCAAATTTTTCAAAATTTACAGTTACCTCGTAATCTCTTCCGCCATCCTGAATCTTTTCCACCATACCGACGCCGAATTTCATGTGACGTACCGTATCTCCCACTTCATACTCCAGACTCCCGGCTTTCTCCGGCATCCCCTTTTTCAGGTCAAATACAGTATCATATGCTTTTGTATGAAAAACACTTTTTGCCTGTGCATAGGCATTTGTCCGGTTCTTTTCCGTCTGCGGTATCTCCTGTTTTCTGTGCTCTTCCTTCCTTCCAAAATCAAGCTTTTCCTTTGGCAGCTCATCCAGAAAACGGGACGGACGGTTATAATGTGTCTCTCCTCTGCTCATTCGCATCCTGGCACAGGTCAGAGTCAGATGACGCATGGCCCGGGTAATTCCCACGTAGCAAAGCCTCCGCTCTTCCTCCAGTGCATCCTCATCCTCCGAATCAATGGACAGATAACTGGGAAACAGCCCATCCTCCATTCCAGCCAGATATACTTCCGGAAACTCAAGGCCCTTTGCACTGTGAAGAGTCATCAGCACCACATGGCTGCTGCACTCATCCAGGCTGTCAATATCTGCAACCAACGCAACCTCTTCCAGAAATCCTTCCAGTGAAGGTTCTTCGGCTTCCTCTTCATAAGACGTAACTTTATTGATCAGCTCATCAATATTTTCCAGTCGCGCTTTTGCTTCTTCCGTTCCTTCTGCTTCCAGCTCGCTCACATATCCGGTGCGCTCGATCACTTCCTTTAACAACTCACTGACTGAGAAAAATTCCTCCTGCGTGCGCAGTGTTCGGATAAAGGTCACAAAAGAATTAATTTTGGAAACTGCTCTTCCTGCACCCATTATTTCTGACGCATGCTCCAGTGCCTCATAAAAACTCATCTGATGTGCCAGCGCATACTCCTGCACACGTGTCACCGTTGTGGCACCGATCCCCCGTTTGGGGACATTCAGTATCCGACGCACGGACAGATCATCTTTTGCATTGTCAATGGTCTTCAGATAGGCCAGCAGATCCTTAATTTCCTTCCTTGCATAGAAATTAACACCACCCACGATTTTGTATGGAATATTGGCCATTAAGAATTTTTCTTCGAACATACGGGACTGGGCATTGGTACGATACAGAATCGCAAAATCCCGGTAATCCGCCTCCTGCCTGCGCACTCTGGCAGCAATCTCACCGGAAATAAATTCCGCCTCCTCGAAAGCAGACTGAAAGCTGCGCATCCGCACTTTATCACCCTGGCCATTGGCTGTCCAGAGTTTTTTCTCCTTCCTCCCCGTGTTATTCTGAATCACACTGTTCGCCGCATCCAGAATATTCTGCGTGGAACGGTAATTCTGTTCCAGCTTCACCACACAGGCATCCGGAAAGATCTTTTCAAAGCTTAAAATATTTTCAATATTGGCACCCCGGAATTTATAGATGGACTGATCATCGTCACCCACCACACAGAGATTCTGATATTTTGCAGCCAGAAGGCTTACCAGCTTAAACTGTGCTGTGTTGGTATCCTGATACTCATCCACCATAATATACCGGAAACGTTCCTGATATTCATCCAATATATCCGGATTATTCTGAAACAGCTCCACGGTTTTCATAATCAGATCGTCAAAATCAAATGCATTGGAGCTTTTCAGCTGCCGCTGGTACTCCGAATAGGCTTTCGCAATGATTTCCTGCCGATAGTCCCCCTGTGCATCCAGTGCAAACTGCTCCGGCCCGATCAATTCGTCCTTTGCCGATGAAATAACGCCAAGAATTGCCCGTTCCTTGTATTTCTTCGTATCAATGTTCAGACGCTTGCAGATATCCTTCATCAATGATTTCTGATCATCTCCATCGTAAATCACAAAATTCGTATCATACCCGATCCATCCGCTGTGGCGTCTCAGAATCCGGACACAAGCCGAATGAAACGTAGATACCCAGATGCGCTCCGCTCCCTGTCCAACCAGCCGATTGACACGTTCTCTCATTTCTCCGGCTGCCTTGTTCGTAAATGTGATGGCCAGTATATTCCATGGCATAATGCCCTTTTCTTCCATTAAATAAGCAATCCTGTGGGTCAGAACACGTGTCTTTCCCGATCCTGCACCAGCCAGCACAAGAAGCGGCCCTTCCGTATGAAAGACCGCTTCCTGCTGTTTATCATTCAGTGTTTCGTATACACTCATAAACTTCCTCCAACTATCTATTATCTTCTGCATCCAGATCTCAGATTGGCTGCCGCAAAACTGTTCTGTTTTTAAATCGGCTGCTTATGCAGCTTGCCGCGCTCTGTTTCCAGACGGAAACCATAGTACAGACGATCTGCCACAGCCACAAGCATCAGTGCACAGAACCCGTCAAACACAGAATGCTGTTTTAAAAATACGGTAGACAGAATGATAAGAATCGTCAATATACCGGCTCCCCAACTCCAGGCCTTATTCTTCTGTGCCAGCTTGCTTCTCTTAATCGCCAGAAACGCTGCTACCGAGTTATATACATGAATACTGGGTAGCACATTTGTCGCTGTATCCTGAGAATAAATAAACTTCACAAGTTCCGTAAATATATTATCCCTCTCAAAGGTATGGGGACGAAGGTTCAGACCGTTGGGATAAATTGCGGAAATAATCAGAAAAACTGTCATGCCAAATACCAGCGACTGTGCCAGTGCATCAAAATTTTCCTCCTCATGCAGCAGAAAATAAACAACCGTCACTGCAATGTAAACAAACCAGAGCATATATGGTATAATAAAAACCTCAAGAAACGGAATTTTATAATCAATAGGCAGAGTCATGATGTGAATCCCCGATACCGGCCTGTTTTCCAGCCAGGAAAAACCTGCAAGATAAAAAACCATAAAGGCCAGAAGTGCTGCTGCTCTTAAAATAAGCTTTTTATTCTTGGTTATGAACGCTTTAATGGTAATTCCTCCCTTGTCTTTTACTGACATATATACTGCCAGCAACCCTCTAAAATGTCAACCCGGTTCTAATTATTTTAAAGAAAAATAAGAGAATCTTAAGTGCCTATTTATTAAAGCACTTTATGCCGGATTTTTCAATCCCTTTTTCTACTTTATTCGTTCAAAAAAATCGTCCTACCCCCTTGTCATCTGGTTTTTAAAACTATATAATGTAATATGATACCAGGGTCAAAGACTTTTGTTCCCAAAATCATGTAACATATGAGAATGAACGATTCTGATGCAGGATACGCCATCACCTGGTATTCTGCATTACATCAGAAAGCAAAACGGATGCAGTTACATTCATGGATGCTTCGCATCTGTTCACAGGAGGATACCTATGACAATTAATACAGATCAGCTTTTGGAGAGCATTCTGGAAAGCCTGGATCGCGTTGATTATATCAGACCTCAGGATATTCCGGATATTCAGTTATATATGGATCAGGTTACGACTTTTATGGATACCCATCTTGCTTCCACCAGGCGTTACCCGGAAGACAAGATTCTGACGAAAACCATGATTAACAATTACGCCAAAAACAATCTTATCCCCCCTCCGGAAAAGAAAAAATACTCCAGAGAGCACATGCTGCTTATGATTTTTATCTATTATTTTAAATCCTTCCTGTCTATTACTGACATTCAGGCTCTGATGTCCCCTCTTACTGAAAAATACTTTCAGAAAGAAGGCGGCTTTAATCTGGAATCCGTCTATAATGAAGTCTTCCAGATGGAAAAGCCACAGGTAGAACGTTTGAAAGACAGCGTCCGTGAACTGTATCGCACTTCCAAAGATACTTTCCAGGATGCACCTGAGGATGACCGGGATTTCCTTCAGCAGTTTTCCTTTATCTGTCTTTTAAGCTTCGATGTATATCTGAAAAAACAGATGATAGAACGACTGATTGACAAGCTTCCAAAACCGGATCCCAAAAAGAAAAAATAAACTCTTGAAATTTCCTGCTGTAACAAAGAATTGCCCGGTATGCACCGAAGATTTTCTTTCTTCGGCACATACCGGGCATAACCACATCCATATTTCTTTTATTTTTTCATGCGGCTGAATACCATTTCATAACCATCATTTCCATAGTTCAAAGAACGGTTGACTCTGCTGATCGTAGCAGTCGATGCACCCGTTTTCTCTGCAATCTCCAGATAAGTACGCTTTTCACGAAGCATCTTTGCCACTTCAAATCGCTGAGAAAGAGACAACAGTTCATTTACCGTACATACATCCTCAAAAAAAGCATAGCATTCTTCCTTGTCCTGCAAACTCAGAATAGCTTCAAACAGGCTGTCCACAGCCTCAGTTCTGATCTTTTTACTCATATCTTACCCCTTCTGCCTTTTCTTAAGGCTCTTTCTACACCTCATTCTATCGCTTGGCGACATCAATGTCATTATATTAACACACTAAACTTTTACTGTAAAGGCTTATTCCTCTCCTCTTTTAAAACGCTGCGTATACTTTTTATATTCCTGTACGGAACGGTTTACAATCAGCTCTTCCGGGAACTGCGCTTTCTCAAGAATCGGCAGCAGCCAGGTAAAATTCCCCACATCTTCCTGCGTATGGGCATCACTTCCCAGTAAAACCGGAACACGATATTTTTTACACTGTTCCAGCAAAATCAGATCATTTTCTGCTGCACCTTTTCTGGATGCTTTTGGATGCATGGAACTGTTGTTTAATTCCAGAAGAATATGATGTTCCGCCGCAGCCTGCACCAGAGCCTCATAGTCCACGGGATAACGGTCATCATCCGGATGTCCGATGATATCCACATAGGGATTCTCCATTACTTTAAGATAAGCATTGGTATTTTGTTCCCGGCTTCCAAACGGAATACATGGAACATGAAGGCTTGCAATCACCACATCCATCCTTTTCAGCAGGCGCTCACTCATATCAATCGTCCCGTCAAAATCCATAATATTGAGCTCTGTTCCATACATCATCTGAACACCATACAATTCGCGCGGCAACACCTTAAAATTTGTAAAATACATGTCGCTGCAGGTTCCAGGCATCGCCATCGAGTGCTCCGTAATCCCCAGAAGCTCCAGTCCTTTTTCCGATGCCTCCTTTGCCATTTCATGAATTGTACTGTATGCGTGACCGCTTGCAACCGTATGTGTATGAGAATCTAACACGTATTTCATCTCTGTCATTCATCCTTTCTCGTTATCCGTAACAATAAAACATGCCCTGTACATGGAAAGCCCGAACCGCGCTTAACAGTTCAGGCCTTCTCATTTTATCATATTATTTCTTTTCTGTCACGTATCCGATGAAGTGATTTCGGTACAGAATCTGAAAATACTTTACCAGACGCTCCACCACCGGCTCCGCTCTGTCACCAAAATGCTCCCGCACCATTTCACTGATTTCATAAATGGTGCGCTTTCCATCCATCTGCTTCCACACAAAGCTTCCAAATTCATCCAGGTCAATATAGCTGAATCTGGGACGTTTGAATAACTTCTGCGCCAGCCAGTTGTAGAAACCCTTGTTTTCCATTTTGATTGTGACAATTCCTTTCTTTTCCTCCCAGGTAAAGCCGGGTGCACAGATTGGAATATAATCAAGATAATTCTTTTTTTCTTTTTTCTTCATTTATTTTTCTTTTCTCCACAAAGTAAATTTCAGCAGAGTCAGAATCAGAAGGATAAAGAAGATAATACCTCCCAGGTTGCAGTTAATCGGAGTACTGTTGATCAGACCGCCGAGAACATCTCCGAAGCTTCCGGAACCTGCCGGGATGATTGCAAATACAGCCAGAAGAATACCTACCAGACCTTCACCTGCAATCAGACCAGAACAATAAAGCACACCATTTTCAACCATGGATTTCTTTTTCTTTTCATCCATATTTTTCTTCTTTTCCAGGAACCAGCGAACCGCACCACCGATCATCATCGGAACACTCAGATGAATCGGGAGATACAGACCTACTGCAAACGGAAGAACCGGGATACCCAGAACTTCAACAACAATACCGATAAAGGCACCGGCAAATACCAGATTCCACGGAAGATTGCCGCCCATAACACCTTCAACGATCATTTTCATCAGAGTTGCCTGTGGTGCAGGAAGCTCAGCAGAACCATAGCCCCATGCAGAATCAAGCAGATACAGAATCGCACCGATTGCAATGGAGGAAGCAACCACACCGATGATCTCGCCGATCTGCTGTTTGTATGGTGTTGCACCTACGATATAACCGGTCTTCAAATCCTGAGAAGTATCACCGGAAATAGCAGCGATGATACAGATAACAGAACCGATTGCAATGGCCGCTGTCATACCGGCCTGTCCGACCTGGCCGGTTGCTTTCAGTGCAAAGGAAGCCACCAGCAGGGTAGCGATTGCCATACCGGAAACCGGGTTGTTACTGGAGCCGATCAGACCTACCATTCTGGAAGATACCGTTGCAAAGAAGAAACCAAAAATAACAATCAAAATTGCGCTGAACAGATTTACCGGAACGATCGGAACCAGCCAGATGATTACTGCCAGTGCAAGAATTGCGATGATAATTACGTTCATCGGAAGGTCTTTGTTTGTACGAGCTTCGTTTCCGCCGTCATTTCCCTTTCCATAGCCTTTCATCGCATCACGGAACGTACGGATAATCAGAGGAAGGGACTTGATCAGACTGATTACACCACCTGCCGCAACTGCTCCGGCACCAATATATTTAATATAATTGGACCAGATTGCAAAAGATCCGCCCTCCGCATACAGCTGTGCAACCGGTACCGAAGCCGGATACAGTGTAATATTGCTTCCGAACAGCACAATCAGAGGCATAAGTACAAACCAGCCTGTAATACCACCGGCAAACAAATAGGAGGAAATCTTAGGGCCGCAGATATAACCAACACCAAGAAGTGCCGGCAGAACATCCGCTCCAACACCAGATCCTGCATATGCCGGAATCTCATAGTGTACCTCGCTTGGGAACAGCTTGAAGCCATCTGCAAACAGTTTGTAAACAGCTGCAATACCCAGGCCTGAGAATACGATATTGGCCTTTTCTCCGCCTTCCTCGCCTGCCAGAAGAACCTCTGCACATGCCTGTCCTTCCGGATACGGCAGTACACCATGCTCCTGTACGATCAGTGCTTTACGAAGAGGTACCATAAACAGTACACCAAGGCATCCGCCGATCGCTGCGATAATTGCAATTTCAACAAGTGACGGTTTTGCAGTTCCCCACTCAGAAGCCCACAAAAATAATGCAGGCATCGTGAAGATTGCACCGGCTGCCACAGATTCACCTGCAGAGCCAATCGTCTGTACCATATTGTTTTCCAGTACAGAATCCTTTTTCAGGATTTTGCGAATCACGCCCATGGAAATAACGGCTGCCGGAATCGATGCGGAAACAGTCATACCGACACGCAGTCCCAGATAAGCGTTTGCTCCACCAAACAGGACTGCAAGCAGAATACCCAGAATGATGGATGTTGCCGTAAACTCCGGAACTGTTTTTTCTGCCGGAATAAACGGTTTAAAGTTGTTGTCTTTGTTACTCATTTTTCAATCTCCTTATACATTTTTTCATACACACTATACCACTTTTTGTTCAAAATATCAATAATTTTATATACTTCGTCATCCATTCCCAAAATTAAGCAAAAATAATCATAAATTTTCCAGTTGGAATTTTGGCATATTTTATCTGTCATATGCAAATTCAAAAGAATGCGCACCCTCGAAAAAAAGGCTCCGTGCGAATCGCACGGAGCCTTTCTGGGACAATTCTTAATCTTCCCACAGCTTCTGCGGATACAATCCCTGATCTTTCAATGCCTGGATTGCAGCCACAACAACCGGTTTGTCCTCTTTATAAGTAACCCCATACCATTTGTCCATTGATTTCAGGACTTCAACGGTAGCCTTCTCCTCTGCCAGCAGCTCTCCAACTACTGACGGCAGAAAATATTCACACTTCAAAGGATTCTTTTCCAGATTTTCCCCCAAAAATACTGAAAAACGTTCCTGAAGCTCTTTTAAAATACTTGCGGAAAAGCCCCACATATTCATGGACACGATAGAACCTGCCGGAATTGTCGTCCATGTTTTTCCATCGTCCTCTGTGTATGCGGCTCCGCCATCTCGCTTCTCAATGTGCGTACGCTCATTAATACCGATAAGGTAATTGTTCTCATCTGTCACACAAACACCGCGCGCCACGTGTCCGTTGTCTGTAAGGGTATTCTCCAGCTTATAGCCAACCATGGTGTAGCGATACTTGTCATCATCCTGATGGGTGGACAGATAACTATAAATCTCCTGGAAAGCATGTGCACCGTAGTAATCGTCTGCATTGATCACCGCAAACGGTCCGTCCACTGCGTCTGCACAGCTCATGATCGCATGTCCTGTTCCAAATGGCTTTACTCTTCCTTCCGGAACGGTATAGCCATCCGGCAGATTGTCAAGTTCCTGATACACATAGGAAACATCCATAATTTTACTCATGCGGTTTCCAATGCATTCCTTAAAATCTGCCTCGTTTGCCTTTTTGATAATGAATACAACTTTCTCAAAACCTGCTCTCTTGGCATCAAAGATGGAAAAATCCATAATAATGTGCCCCTGGTCGTCTACCGGGTCGATCTGTTTCAGACCGCCATAACGGCTTCCCATACCTGCTGCCATAATCACCAAAACCGGTTTTTTCATGATTCATCCCTCCTGAATAATTAGCCTTTTACACCGCCGCCGGTAACACCTGCGATAATCTTCTCTGACAGGAAAATGTACAGCAGGAAGGTTGGCAGGAATACGATAACAACGGCTGCAAACAATGCACCATAATCACCATTCTGTTTCATGGCTGCGATGATCGTAAACAATCCCACACCAACGGAACGCTTGGAATCGGTACTTGCAAATACAAGTGACATGAAATACTCATTCCAGACAGCCAGGAAGTTAAAGATCGTAACCGTTACGATACCTGGCTGTGCCAGCGGGAACATAATCTTCCAGAACGTTTTAATCGGTGAACAGCCATCAATCGCCGCCGCCTCTTCATAAGAACGCGAAAGCGTGCTGAAGAAATTGATCAGGAATGTTGTGGTATACGGAATATTAATCGCAATATACAGGAAAATCAGAAGAAATCTCGTTCCCGTAAGATGAAGCGATGTGGTTATATTCAAAAGTGGAAGAATGATCATAATCTGAGGAATACTCATAGCCATGACAAATCCACTCTTGATCGGCTTGTTTCCAAGGAATGTAAACCTGCCCAGTACATACGCTGCCGGCGCACAGATGAAGATCAGAAATACACAGGAAACGGTAGCATACAGCAGAGAGTTCAGGAAGTATGTGGATACATTCTGTAAGGTCCATGCTGTAATATAGTTTTCCCAGTGGAAGCCGGATGCAAACTTGAGAACCTCACCCTTGAAGATCTCTTTGGAGGTTGACAGACTGGCTGCAAAGATCCAGCCGATAAGCACAAAAGTAAAAATCAGCCACAAAACCAGAACCAGATATCCCGGCAAAAGCTTTGCTTCTTTTTTCAGATTAAAAGGCTCTCTTACTTTCTTTTCTTTTTCTTTTTTTCTACCAAATGCCATCTCTCTTCCCCCTTTCTAATATTCCAGATCATCGTCTTTGACCAGACGATTCATGATAAAGAATACAATCATGACAACCAGTGCCAGCACACAGCCGACCGCTGCTCCGGCTCCGGCATCTGTCACACGAACACTCTTGCTTCCGAATACGATATCGTACATATAAGTCATCGGCACGACCGTACTGCTCTCCGTGGTAACCGGAGAGAACATCTTCGTCCATACAAAGAACGCAACAGAGTTAATGCTCCAGAAAGTCAGATTCATTTTAAACGTTCCCTTTAAAAGAGGAAGTGTAATGTGGGTAAACTGACGGAATTTGTTTGCGCCGTCAATCGTTGCCGCTTCAAACAGATCCTGTGGGATTTTCTCAATACCACTGATCCAGATCAGCATATAATAACCAACTGCCGCAAAACAGAAGGCAATCAGCATTGCCCAGAATTTCATGTCACCGCCAAGCCATTTAATTCTTGCCAGGCCATCCAGTCCAAGCGCTTTAAAAAAGTTATGGAACAGACCAAATCTCTGATCAAATGCATAGTAAATCCACATTGCTGCAAGGGCTACCGCACTGATTACGTTCGGCATATAGATCATAGCACGGAAAAAGCTCTTAAACCTCACACCGCTTGTCAGAATAACCGCCATAAGAAGTGATAATGCCATAACAGCAATGCCGCCGATAAACCAGATGCGGAAAATATTCATCATAGCATTCTGAAACAGATTCGCTGAAAAAATCTTCTGGTAGTTTGCCAGGCCGTTGAAACTCCATGTTGACATTGCCGCACTCGGTCTTTCAACTGAGAAAAAGCTCATCAGAATGGTACGGATAACCGGATAAACATACACAATAGCAAACATAATCAGGGCCGGTGCCAGAAACACCACCATCATTTTTTTATTTTTTTTCATGGTCCCCCTCCTTTTCCTTCTCGATATCGGGAGCCTCGTGTAAATCCCACATAATTTACACCTGTATGCGAAAGGCGGCAGAACCCTACTGCCGCCTTATAGCTGCCCGCCTAAAAATAATTATTTGCCTGCTGCTTCCAGTCCGTCAACAAAGCCCTGTGCGTCAACTTCGCCTGTGAACAGTTTTGTACCCCACTCAGTAATAACTGTTGTCATATCCTGATTGTCATCCAGACCACAATCCCACTCGTAGCTCTTTGTAGCTGCGTCAAATGCAGGTTTGCAGTTTTTGATCATTTCCGGCCATTCGGAGTTGTTCGGGTCAGCCGGAATAGCATCGGATGCCAGAGAAAGTGCAGCATCGCCTTCTCCTGTAACGATTTCCATAGCCAGCTCGAAAGCTGCCTGTGCGTTTGCGGAATCTTTGTTTACAGAGATACCCTGTGCGCCAACCATCATAGCTTCTGTGCCGTCAACGCCGCCTTCAACTGCCGGATAAGAGAACATGCCCCACTCAAATTCGCAGTCTGTATTGCCTTTGATCTCAGCCGGTACCCATGTAGCGTTTACAACCATAGCGGTTTCTTCGTAACCAACTTCATTTTCACCTGACGGATAAGCAGCCGGTGCATACTCGGACAGATAACCATTATCTACCAGTGTCTGCATATCCTGAGCCATCTTCAGAACAGCCTCGTTCTCTGCGAAATCACCGTTATTAACGATTTCTTTTACGCCATCCTGTCCAACGTATCTTGCCAGATGATAACCAAGGTTCAGATTGATGTAAGCATCATCCAGTGTCAGCGGTGTATAGCCTGCATCTTTAATCTTCTGGCATACATCCAGGAACTCATCCCATGTAGTCGGCTCTTCTACTTGAACCTCTTCAAAGATTGCTTTGTTGTAGAAGATACCGGAACCGTACGGCTGATATGGCAGACAAGCCAGTTTTCCAGCCCATCCGGTAACTGCAGATGTCAGAGCTTTATTTGACTTGGAATCATAGCCTGCTGCTGCAGCCATATCGGAAAGATCCAGTGCGTAATCACCAAACTGCTGTGACAGTCTCTGGAAATCATCCTCATACAGGTCGATCTTCTCACCCGCATCCAGAGAAGCAGCGATCATGGTATTGATATCACGGCCTTTGTACTCAACAGTTACTGTGTTGCCGGATTTTTCTTCGTACTCAGCAATAATCTCGTCAATAGCATTTGCCTGATTGGAACCTGCATCCCACATGGACCAGTAAACGATTTCGCCGTCAGCCTTTGTGTACTCACCAGCTGCTGTATCTTCTGCAGCATCCTCTGCCGGAGCCTCTGTCTCAGCATCCTCTGCAGCTGCTTCTGTTGCAGCCTCTGTTGCAGCCTCTGTAGCAGGTGCCTCTGTCTCTTTTGTCTTGCTGCCGCATCCTGCCAGCATGGTAGCTACCATTGCGGTACCCAGTAAGATACTAACTAATTTCTTGTTCATAATTAACCTCCTTGAATAAAATAATTGCTCGTATCGCGATTTCGTCGTTTTTACCAACTCAACCACTTAAGATGATACAAGAATACCACACATTGCTGAACTTTTATTTGTCTAATCGTCTGTTTTTTGTGCACAAATAGTGCAAATTTCTCTTTTTTCCATAATTATGCACGGTTAAAGGCAGGATATTCCACAACCTCAGTACAACCAGCACGAATTTTTACATTTTCTGCATGAGGGAAGCCAGAAAGCAGCGCATGGTTTTGTAGGATTTTATGTGATTTTGCATTGTTTCCACAGGAATTGTAATATAAGTTCACAATTTTACAAAAAAGAAAAATTTTTTGTGTCATTTGGTTTTTTTTATATTATACTATACTCAGTAGTTGCTTTGTACTATTTTTGTATTGGAGGAAACAACATGGCATTTGAAAGTCTAAATCTCAACGTAGAGCTTGAAATTTCAAAAGTGGTAACCATCCATTATTTTGAATATACAAGTGATTATTGCTTTCCGGGTGAGTCCCATGATTTCTGGGAATTTCTCTGTGTTGACAAGGGGGAAGTCAACGTACTGGCAGATGAAAGACCATACACGCTGAAAAAGGATCAGATTATTTTTCATAAGCCAAACGAATTTCACAATGTAACAGCAAACGGCATCACAGCTCCAAATCTGGTTGTCATTTCTTTTGAGTGCAGCTCACCCTGCATGAAATATCTTGAGGAACTGGTAACTACCATAGGTGACTATGAGCATACGCTTCTGGCAAATATTCTTTCCGAAGCAAAAAAATGTATCAAAACACCTCTGGGGGATCCAAGTACCACCAAAATGGAGCTGGTGGAGAATCCACCTTTCGCATCAGAGCAGATGATCCGGATCAATCTGGAGCTGCTTCTGCTGCATATGATTCGTCTGCGTCTTGACGGCGGACATTCCACACCCACTGTGAAATCCATCAAACAGAAAAATGACTCCCGAACTTATGAAAACATCGTCGCATACCTGGAAGAGCATATCTGCGAACGTTTAACCATCGATGAAATCTGTAAAGATAATCTGATCGGACGCTTCCAGCTTCAGAAGCTTTTCCGCGAACAGAACCAGAGCGGTGTCATTGATTACTTTTCACACCTGAAAATCGAATTTGCCAAACAGCTCATCCGTGAAAATCACCACAATTTTACGCAGATTTCCGATTTTCTGGGATACACATCCGTACATTATTTTTCCAGACAGTTTAAAAAACTTACCGGTATGACACCATCCGAATATTCTTCTTCCATAAAACTGAAAGCAGAGCGCAAGCACTGATACGCTGCGCTCTGCCCGGTTTCCTGTCATGCTGCAGTCTGAAACGACCGAATCTGTCGTTGGTACATTACCGGACGTTTCAGGCTGTTTTTTGCATACGCTTTTATTCTTCCAGTCCGCCAAATTCTCTGAACAGCTCCAGATATCTTGTTTCCGTCTCTGCAAATGACACAAAATCATAGGAAAATCTGCTTGCCATCCGGGGTTCTTCCTCCTTTGACGGCTCATTTAAGAGTACTTTCAGATCAAAATACAGCATGTCATCATCAATCTTTTTCACAATCTTTTCTTCCTCTTCCGTCAGATCACTTCCCAGATATTTCTGATAAATAACAGCAAGCAGCCGTTCCTCAAACACCCGATACTCTCTGAGACATTTTTTTAACGGTCTTGTGATATCCGACATATAGGCTTCACTGGCATCATGAAGAAGACATGCCAGACAGATCCGTTTTCCATATCCTCTTTCTTTTGCCTCCTGCGCACAATGAATACAGTGCTGTCCCACAGAAAAAAACTGCTTCACGTGACCATTCCCACGACACAGCATAGAAAGCGCATGAGCAATATCTGTAATATATACATCTGCCGCCACAGGCTCTGCCGGTACAAAATGTGTACCGCTATAGGTAGTGATATAATCGGACATTTTTCTTTCTCCTTCCTGTCTGGAAATATCCTATCACGAATTGTAAACGGTGTAAAGAATGGAATATCAGGGAACTTTTTCCATTTCTTTTCATATGCTAAAGCAGGGACGAAAAAGGAGAGGTATATGAAAAAAAAGATTCTTGTTTTCTCTGTTTTATTACTCCTGACAACCGTATTCTTCTGTGCATGCAGAAAAAAGGACATAACTTCTGAATTTTCAAAGGTGACTTTGAACGAGGTGGCCCATTCCATTTTCTATGCGCCTCAGTATGTTGCCATACAGGAAGGATATTTCGCCCAGGAAGGAATTGAGCTGACCCTTGTAAACGGTTTTGGAGCCGACAAAACCATGACCGCTGTACTGTCCGGGGAAGCAAATATCGGTTTTATGGGAGCGGAGGCTACGATTTACGCTTATGCAGAGGGGGCAAAAGATCCTGTCGTAAACTTTGCACAACTTACCCAGCGCGCCGGAAATTTTCTGGTAGCAAGAGAACCTATGCCTGACTTCCAGTGGAGTGATTTAAAAGGCAAAAAAGTACTGGGTGGACGAAAAGGTGGCGTTCACTAATCCATGTAAATCTTGAGTCTATCGTAATAATTTGTAACTGGATTGATGGTCTGACTAAGGCAAAAGCCTTGCATTCAGCTATCATGTAACAAATTTATAAAGAATTTATTGAAAGATGTTCCATATGGAGCGTCTTTCTTCACGTTAGGAGGAATTTACATTGAATAAAATGTGAAGTCTTCGTGTGCTTCGCACTAAAGAAAAAGCGAAGCAGGCAAAACTTGCCAAATTCCTTGATTTTACGCGCTTTCTGCTTGATTTTTTCTTGAAAATGTGGTACTGTTTTAGTGCGAATATCACACTAAAAGGAGACCTACATGTACTACAGTTTTACGGTGCCCTTAATTTCCAGCCCAAAGTAGCCCTAAAAGCATCTCGGGCTGGAAATTCACATGTCACTGGCTCCTTGGATTTGCTCTTCGGTCATCCCCATGTCATGTTCTTTCACATATTTAAGTGTTGCCTTTAACCCTCTGGTTTTTTCTCCATTTAAACCTTCAAATGCCACTTTTACATCTATCACATAACAGTATTCCAAAAATCTTTTCAGTGTCTTTTCCTTTCGGCTGTTCTCAAATAATAATTCTCTGACAGACTGCATATTTTCATGATAGAGAAGAACAACAATGTCACCATATCTGACTGCAAAATAATGTTTCGCTGACATGTAATCACTCCTCTCCAGGCTTGTTCTGTAAATACTGCATGATTTCTTCATAGCTCCGTCCACTCTGCGCTATAGCATCCAGCAGTTTTTTCTGGCGAAGTGCATCTCTCTTATCAAGCAAATCTTTTAAGTTTGCTGCCACTGCGTCATACCGGTGTTTTGCTTTCACTAAATCTTCCTGTGCCTTTTCTATTTTAACATCTAAGGAAACGCTGATTAATAACGATATTCTGTCATCAAACCAGCTTTTGCAAAATTTTTTAGTTGTTATATCAATTAATTGCCCGGAACAGGCTGAAATGAACTGATTTTCGGATCCATATCCTGTAATTCTTTGAGGATTTCCCCAGAATAGGCGCACTATCCCCTGCAAAACTCCGCAGTCCGACCGGCACGGAAACACTTTACGAGATTTGCACTGGCAAACAAGATATGAAAACGGTTCATGTTTTTGGCAATGCCACGATATACAACCTTGGCATAACCGAACTGTTTCTTGACAATCAAAAACGGATGTTCCACTTTGCACCGGACAGACGATTTTCGGTTTTCGATTTCCTTATCCCAGTTGAATCCTGTGTAGCTGGATGTGATCTTAAGGCTGGATGGTCTGACATTTGTCCGGAATTCGATATTGCGGAAATGCTCATTCTCCTGAATCTCCGGTCTCTTTTCCACTCCGCTGTATCCTGAATCTCCGTAGCAGACTTCAT
>JALEJP010000011.1 GCA_022769625.1 Lachnospiraceae bacterium
AAAACGCAAAAAAAGAAAAGACGGTCTTTCCAAAACCGCCCTTTCATTTCTTTCATAACAGATGATAATTCTCAGCCAATATCACCGTATAATCGTCTCTCGCCTTTTCATGTTCTTTTTCTTCCAGACAGGACATTCATCACCACGTACAACCCAACAGCGATTACAATGGCAGCAATCAGAACCAGATACATAGAATAAAGTTCGACTTTGTTTCCAAAGAAATACAGGTTACAGTCCACACTGTCCCGGATAGCCTCTACCACTTCATCCGGGAATCCCTGTACCTTCATCTCCTCGAATACCCCCCCGAGAACATGGTTGCGAAGAAGAGATGTGCCATAAGTGCCAGGCAGGAAAGAAATCACCTTCTGCAGCCCATCGGAAAACTGTGAAATCGGCATATATGCCCCACAGACAAATCCATAGCCTGCACTTACGATGGTTCCAACTGCAGAAGCCTGCCCCTGCGTAGACAAAGGAAAATTAACACAGGAAGACAGAGCTGTACCGAACAGAACCAAAAGTATCACATCAAACAGCAAAGCCCCAACATCCCATGCCGTCAGATACCATCCCGCATAAGATAAATACCCGAGACATACCCCTGTGGCAATGAAACAGATAAACAAGGTGGAAAGCAGCGTTGCCAGATAATAACTGAGTGCCAGGGTGCTTTTCTTCACCGGCGCCATAGTCAGATCCTGTCTCGCTCCGGTAATCTTATCCTGGACCATAAGCAGATTGGAGCAGAACGCAACCGTCACGCAGCTCACTGCCAGCAAAGAAGAAATCAATTCCCCTCCCACACATCCACCGATGAGTTTATCCGGCACTGTCGTTCCTGCTGCTTCCAAAGCACTGCGAAATGTCTCATCATATACATTACTTAAGAACGTACCATACAACACCAGCAAAATCAGAGGCGTAATCAGCGAAGTAAAAAACATCCCTCTGTCCTTAAAATATAGTTTGGTATTGCGCCAAATGAGCGTGCCAAGTCCTGTCATGTTCCGCTCTCCTTTCTGCTTTTGCTGTACCTGTCGGATGTGATATTCATGGCATTTCCCGCACCTCCGGTCAATTTTTTACCTGTTACGGCAAGAAACACATCATCCATTTTTCCCTTTGTGATCTCATAATCCTGAAAGATCTCCGGATAGTTCCTGATCAACTCCGTAGCCGCGGCAGTGTCAGGAACGGATACCCGATATGCATCCCGAATAGATACATACGGTTTACCAAGAGACTTCACCTGCACTTCTTCCACACCATAAAGTGTGATGAAGTCACCGGTATAAGTATTTTTTAATGTCAACGGTGTTCCTTCGGCTGAAATTTTACCACTGTCCAAAATCACCACATAATCCGCATCCGCTGCCTCCTCCATGTAGTGTGTAGTCAGAAACACGGTCATTCCTTCCCTTTTTCTCAGATCTTCAACAACCTGCCACAGCGTACTTCTGGTTTGCGGATCAAGACCGGTCGTCGGCTCATCCAGGATCAGAATCTTCGGTCTGTGCAGCAAGGCTCTTGCAATATCGATTCTGCGCCGCTGGCCGCCGGAAAGTTTCCCCAGGGGACGTTTCAGCAAATCTTCAAATTCCAAAAGTGCGGCCAGTTCCGCCAGCCGCACTCTGAAGTTTCTCCCACGGATACCGTACAGTGCAGCCCGGCTCTGCAGATTATCCTGTACAGAGAGATCTTTGTCCAGCACAGAATTCTGAAACACTACACCAAGACTGCGCCGGATACTGTCAGGATCCTTGTCCAGATTGCTTCCGGCAATCCGTACAGTTCCCGCATCTTTTGCAAGCTGCCCGCAAATAATGTTGATGGTAGTCGATTTTCCGGCACCATTGATGCCCAAAAAAGCAAACAGTTCCCCCTCTTTCACCCGAAAACTCAGATCCTGTACGGCATGGACATCACCAAATTGCTTGCTCAAATGCGCAATTTCAATCATGTCACTCATAAAGTCAGCTCCTCCTGTCTGTCAATATTCCGGATGAGAAGGGATGATGATGGCAGCAATAATGTAAGCCAGAAAACCGCTGCCTCCCATAGCACAAAATACCACCCAGCCCAACCGAACCAACGTGGGATCAATCCCAAAATATTCCGCGATACCTCCGCAGACACCATCCACCATCCTGTTGTCTCTTGATTTATAAAGTCTCTCATTCATCGTTTGAATCCTCCACTTTTCTTTTGTTACCTGGCATATCGGCTTCTTTTGGTTCAACGGCAGGAAAAAAATTCCATTCATAATATACGTTTTCACCTCTTGATAGCATTGTATCAGACATACCCATTCAGAAACAGGCAGATAATACAGGCGGTTGTGTCAATTTTATAGATACCCGTTCGAATATCGTTTCAAAACAGAGAAACCGACCACTTTATTTTCCGTTATTGCACAGATTGCTTCTTCCCTGCTTATAAAATCTGATACTGTGTTTCTGTGTTCGCCCAATGCTTCTTTGGTTTCAAGACCGGGAAAACTGTCCTTCATTTTATTTACCAGCTGCATCCAGCCATCTATATCTTTTATTTCTGCCAGTTTAATGTCCATTTTGTCACCTCCAAAGCAAAGACCCTTACCCTTGTAATGCCTCAGTTTCTCCCCGGACAATTCTTCCGGAGTACACGTAGGTTTATGTTGAAAGCCAGAGTCATCAGAACAGCCATATTATGCGATCACCGAAGGCATTTTTATCGTTTATCAGAAAAATTGCACATCAGCATCGCAACACCGTCTGGCATAACCTGGAATCCATGTTTTTTATAGAAAGATGCGTTTTTACGCTCCTCTGGCATGATCTCGATGTAAAGATAGTTTTTATATTTCTCTTTTACCATTTGAATCATATGACTGGCAATCCCATGACCTTGATGTGCAGGATCTACCAGAACATAATGTATATAAGCCACCAGTTCGCTGTCATCAAGCACCTGTACCAAGCCCACAAGGCGATTTCCATCCCACGCTGTGATGACGGTAGAAGAATGCATCAACGCCTTGTAAAGCCGTGAAGGGTATTGCCCGGAAACCCAGCCTACCGACAAAAACAACCTTTGAACCTCGTCTTGTGTGAACTTTTTTTCCTCAGTATATGTAATTTCCATTATTTCAAATTACCTCCTTATTATGTAATCTTCCAATTCAGACCTGTCCAAAATCAATGGCATCCGGTGATGTACGGGACTGACCGCTCCATTTGCCTGGGTAGTTAAAATAATGAAATGGTCTTCGCCCTTGCCGGAATAATACAACGACTGTGCAGTACACTATCCCGAAACGACTTTCTTTCCGGATCAGTTTCTGCATTTTTCAATCTTTTGCCCGTTTCCGCTTACGTACACACAACAAATCATACAGGAACTGTTCTATAAACTGGAACTATATCTGATAATCGCACCCTCCGAAACCACCTTCCAGAGCAACACATAGAACCGGTCCTGGTACAGCAGACATATTTTCAAATGCGCCGCCGATCGCCATGTTGTAATAGCCCGAAATCCACTAAAATGCAATCGGAGAAATAGGCAAGTTATTTGGTGTAGTTATTTCGAAAATGATGTACTAGCCTCCCAAATATGTATCAGCCGTAATCTCTATCTGATTTCCTTCCGAATCAAGTATACAGCTTTCGTAATAGCCATCACCTGTTGTACGAGGACCACTGATTACTTCATATCCATCATTCTTTATTTTCTCTGTAATTCTATCCACATCCTCTTTTCCACCAACTGTAAATGCAATATGTATAAATCCCGTTCGCTTTCTATATTTTTCTACATCATCCATTTCAGTGTTATTCATTAATTCTAACCTTGCCCCATCCTGGAATTCCAGAAAATAAGAACGAAAACCAATCTCTTCATGCACATATTTATCTCCTGGTTTTGCGTCAAAATAGATTTCAAAAAATTTTTTCTCTTTTTCCAGATTATTTACATACATTGCAACATGATCTATACGCATAATTTTTACCTTCCAATACTGCTCTAGATTCGCATTATTCTCAAAATAAACTTTATCCTTTGTTTTTCCGACACTTTTAAGAATATCCAATTTTTCTGCCTTCAATAACAATCGACTTGCCGTCTTTATCTCCACTTCCAATAATTTTGAGGGACACCGTAGTTCAGGTCCGGCATCACTATCGTAAACTGGTATCTGTCTGAGCGGAATGATGATCTTTTGCTCTCATTTAATTTGAAATTCATATCCACTGATAGTTTTTCCAAATCCATCACCTTTACGATTCATATATCCCAGCCGGTTGAATACAGCTGTAAGAACCGGATTTCTTCTGGTACTTATAAACCATTGCCTACTATTCAAACTCCTCGGCGGATAACTTGAACCGGCTGCGTTGGAGTGAATTTGATACCACGCTTCAACATCCCCATGACTTTTCTCGCTTTCTGCTCAATTTCTCTAGCAGTATGCTCACTTGTCAACATCAGATGATTTCCGGCGATTGTGTATTCCCGCTCTTTTTTTATTGTTATATTTTTGGTTCACCTCAATGTTTTTGCATACTTTTTGAATATTTTTTCAAAAATGGGTTGACAAACGCCCCAAAATTTGGGGCTTCGCCCTTCGTTAAAAGAAATTCTTTTTTCGGAGGTGCCGACCATGCTGAAACACTGGGATACCCATGCTGAATATCAGCACTTTATTTCTGAAGCTGTGACTCTATTAAATCCCTCACAGCTCAAAAAACTCTATTCCATGTCTGATTCCTGGAATATACTTACTTCCATGAATCTTGATCCTGTGGGCGAATTCCTTATCCCTTTATTGACCTCAATTCCAACCGGGGCAGACCTGAAACCATACCGAAACGTTTAAATATTGATACCGATGGGACTCCTTTGTGTCCTGCTGGTTTCCGCATGGTCTACTGGGGCTACAGCCCCAAACGCCATGATTGCAAATGGCGTTGCTCAGTCGCCTGTGGAAAAGAGGAAAAGTGTACGTGCGAAGTTCCCTGTTCCTGTTCCTCTTCCCCCCTATGGGCGCTGCATTTATACTAAACCTGATTGGGATATCCGTCTTTATCCCCCAATCCCGAGAGGAACGGAAGAATACATAAAGACTTATAATAACCGCACAAGTTCAGAACGTGTGAATAACCGGATTCTCAATGATTATCATTTACATGATATGAAAATCCACATCGTCAAAATCTGTCTCCGCATTGCATCAGAGCTGACATGACCACATTTTTGGATGATACTCTGAAAGGAAGTACCCGGAACCTGTCCCAAATTAACCATAAGGATATCGCCTCTTTCAATTTTCGATTATTAAACAGTGCTCGCTCGATTCTATTTATCCTCGATACCCCGAATCGTTTATCCTGCTAACGCAGGCAGGGAATAATAACCTATCTGACTGCATTCGCCAGATCACAACCCATATGCTCACGCACACA
>JALEJP010000019.1 GCA_022769625.1 Lachnospiraceae bacterium
GCAAAAGAATCTATTTTAACCGCCGCCGCAAAAGCTGCCATGACCGTTGCCCCAAAGCTGTTCACTCTGCCCTGGACCATCAGGATACCAAAATTCATCACCGACTGCTGAATACAGGTCAGAGCGGAAAGACTGAAAACATCCTTTGCCGTTCGCCTGCTCCATCTGCAGTCTTCTTTACCTGGCAGGAACTGAGGAAATTTTATCACCGTATACAGCATGATCCCGATTCCCGAAACATACTGTGAGAGTACCGTTGCCCCTGCTGCTCCTTTCACTCCCCAGTGAAAGATCAGGATAAATACAAGATCCAGTCCGATATTGAGTACTGCGGATATTCCCAAAAAAATCAATGGTACCACAGAATTTCCCAGTGCACGCAGAAAAGATGCAAAATAATTATATAAAAAAGAGGCTGCGATTCCCCAGAAAATCACCCACAGATAATCCTTCATTTCCGCATATATTTCATCCGGTACCTGAAGAAGCAGAAGAATTCCGTCCATTCCCGCAAATACTGCCACATTCAGAATCAAAGTCAGTGCTGCAATCGCAGTAAACGATACAAATATACAGGATCGCAGATAAGCAAAATCCTGTTTACCGCTGCATATCGAAAAAACCGTACCGCTTCCCATACAAAGCCCAAGTAAAATCGAAGTAAGAAAAGTCATAAGTGTATAGGACGATCCCACAGCAGCCAGCGCTCCCGCTCCAAGAAACTGTCCCACGATCAACGTATCCACTACATTGTAAAGCTGCTGCAGCATATTTCCAACCATCATTGGAAAGGCAAAAATCAGCATGGTCTTTGTTATATTTCCTTTTGTCAAATCTTGGTTCATATCCGTCTTCCATCCACTTTCTGAAGGAATTTCTTATGTAATAAAAAACGCTGTCGCCTGACACCCAACAGCCAGTACGACAGCGATACTATCAGTCCCAGAATGCCGTTTCCTGCCTTTTGATTCCTGGCAGAGCCAGGTGGGTATCCGCAGCTATGTGCGCTGTCATCCGCTCCAAGGCGGCCCGACATTACACAGGCAATCTAAGATTCCCTAATTATAATTGCAGGTTCAAAATAACAGGAGTGTCGCACATCCCAGGTTGTTTTCAACTGAAATTATTATACTCTACTATATATAAATTTTCAACTGGAAATTCCAGAAAACTTTTTTTGTACTGCCATTCAGCTTTGAGCCAAACAATAAAGAAATCTGTCCTGTTCTCTGCTATTTTACAGTCACCTTCAGTTTTGCTTTTTTTCCGTTGAAGGTTTTCACCGTGATCACAGTCCTGCCTTTTTTCCCAACCCACACCGGTTCTGTGATACCCGTAAGTGTCGGTGTCACTTTCTGCATCAATCCATCTTCAAAATCCAGTCTGTCTATACAGACCTCTCTGTGATAACCAAATCCGCCATCCACCTGACCAAGCGGTGTCAGAAATCTGTGACAGGCAATATAATACATATCCTTCTGTGGTATATAAAGAATGGAATGATGTCCGGTTCCAAGGATATTTCTGGATTTATCCTTCTGTAAAATTGGATATTTGTAAGTAATCGGTCCATACAGGCTTTGGGAAACCCCGTAATTGACCTGATAGTTTTCGCTGCCCGTATCATCCTGCGACCAGGTAAAGTGGTAGGTTCCCTCCCTTTTTGTAACTGTGATCGCTTCGCGGAAGCCAGTGGCACCGGCATAGTTTTTCATCGTGCCCCGTCGCCAGCTTGTCATGCTGCTGCTAAGCTGCACAATAGCCGGATAGCCGTTTCCAAACAGAAGATAAGAGGTTCCGTCATCCTCCGTGAAAACCGATGGATCAATAACCTGACCCATGGAGATTCCTTCAATTTTGCACTGTTCCAACGTAAGCAGCGGTGTTTCCTTTACCGTAAATGGACCCACCGGACTGTCTGCTACAGCGACACCGATGGCTTTATTGCCTGTGGATCTGTCATTTCCGCAAAAATAGAAATAGTATGATCCATCCTTTTCCTCAATAGCGGGTGCCCATGCATTTCCATCAGACCAGGGCACAACAGCCACATCCACACCTTTTTCATTTTTGTAACTGTTCTCTGCTTTCAGATCCAGAATAATACCTTCGTCCTCCCAGTTTACCAGATCTTCCGAAGAAAACACATGGAACTGATAGCCGCCCCAGCCGGATACACCGTCTGTCGTCGGATAAATATAGTATTTGTCCTGAAAAAGCGCAATATCCGGATCTGCAAATTCTCCGGACAATACCGGGTTGCTGCAGGCTGTAAACTCTGCCATCCATTCTTCCGTATGATCACCTGTATTCACTATCAGTGTCAGAGGCTTTGAAATATCATATGCTTTCTTCTCATTTTCAATGTAAGTTCCTTCTGCCATTTGAAAGGAAAGCTCTGCACTGACAAAATCAGCTGATGATTGATTCCTGCCCACATAAACGGTAAGTCTCTTATTTTCCGCATCAGAAACCGTTTTTATAATGGAGAGACCCTCACCTTTCACCTCTTTGATCGGACAAAATGAAATTCCCTGTTCCTCTGCAATCTCCCTTTCCGTAAGTGCCCGATTTTGGATTTTCAGATTGTCGATCCATCCCCGACAATACTCACCACTGCCCCAGTTGGCCTTTCCAATCATCAAAATGCTGTTCTTTCCCAGAATCTGTTCCAGAGCACAGCTGCTATTAGCCAGACTTTGCTGTATTCCATCTACATAGATGGCGGTAGAAGCTTCACTTACTACTACGTCCACATGAACCCACGTATCTCCCGTCTCTGCCGACGGATTCTCCGGCCATTCCCCGTCATTATTGTAGCGTTCCGCTGTGGTCGTCCCATTGTTAGCCAGAATACCAAAATAACGCTCTGATTTGTAAACCGGTGAAGCAGCGTCCGGGGCCGCGTACAAGATCCAGTTGGTATCCAAGTGCTTCCGTCAAGATACAGGGCTTTTCCATCATTATGTGCATCCAGACGAACGGAACCATTTGCCTCTGCTATTGCAATGCCGCCGGTAAATCCCTTCTCTCTGTCATCAAAATCAAAGTCTGCAAGAATACCATCCTCAGGCTTCTCCACCGATTCTTTGTTGTTTGTAACGTAAGCTTCCTTGATTCTTTCATACTCCGACTGAGTCAGATTCAGAATCGTACCATGACGCTTTTTCAACATATCAAAACTATATTCACCGGCAGAAAGCTTTTTCCAGGAATGATCGGAATTATCCGCATCATTCAGATTGGTTGTGACAACCGGAAGATATCCTTTGCCTTCCGCATACTGGTCGGTAAACAGCCCGTAAGTTGCTTTTCCGTCGATCCAGTCCTTTTTATTAAACCGGATCAGTTCCGGTCCTTCCAGTCTGGATCCGGTCATATCCTGATCAAAGCCAAGATCATTGAGGATAGTCACCTTCTCCCATTCTCCAAACAGTTCCCGGCTTCGTTCCAGGGTGATCTGTCCATCAGCAGAGGCGCGGTAATAATAACCGTCTTCGGCAAGAATCATGCTGGTATCAATAATTGAGCGGTCATCCGCACGGTAAATATACTCCTGTGCCTCAGAAAAGCTGATAAAATCTCTGGTAGTTGTCACAAAAATACGGAGATCCTTATCCAGAGCGCCATCAATCACATGGCTTTGCGCAAAGTATACCACATATTCTCCCGTTTCTTCATTGTAGATGGCTTCCGGAGCCCAGGCGCATCCGGCATCCTCCGTACCCACTGCCACTGCACGGGGCTCTGACCAGTTCACCAGATCCGTAGATTCCCAGATGATCAGGTCACGGCTGCCAGTTGTAGTTGCCTTTGCGCTTCCCCAGCCTCCGCGATAATAGATACTGAGATCCGTTGCCAGAAGATAAAACTTATCTCCTTCGGCAGAACGCATGAGATAGGGATCCCGCACTCCTCTCTCACCAATGTGACTTTCCAGAACCGGCCTGCAGTGATTCAGATCCGTGTAATAATATCCCATCTGTACTGACTGCAAAATAAATCTGCTCATCCATTGGACTTCCTTCCGTACCGGTAAAGCTTCCAAAAATTTTCCAGGAAACCGCAGCACCTTCTATCTGATCCGGCAAGGAGATATTTCCCCGTATGTCATCCAACCCCGGAATTTCCAGTCTGCTTGCGGCGCGCCCAACCACAGCTTCCTCTGTATCCGGCAGAGCCAGCTCTTCTGCTGTTTTTGCCCGGCAGTAGATCTGCAGATTATCCAGCAGACCATTGAAGTACTCACCGTTTTCCCAGTTTGCCTTTCCAATCTGCAGAATACCTCCCTCTTCTCCCAGAATATCTCCAAGTTTGTAGCTGCTTGCTGTATTTCCGGCATACTCCCCGTCCAGATAGACGGTTGTGTCTGTTTCCGTGATTACCACATCCACATGTTTCCATTCACTGGTAGATACAGCCTGAACCTAACAGCGGGCTTCCATCTTCTTTTGTGATACTCAGCCAGGTATTGCGGCCTAATGAAATAGCATTTCCGGCACCTCCAAAACTCTTCGTAAAAGCAGCCTCTCCATTTACCGATGCCACGGCACCTGCTCCCTTCAATCCTTCCTCATCATCAAAATCAAAGGATGCAATCAGACCTTCCTGCCGATCTGCTGCTTTTGTCCTGGTATTCCCGACACAGATCCCAGGCGGCACCAGGGAACATACAATAGCTGCCAAATTTCTGTTTCTATTATTTCATATTCTTCGTTATTTGTAATCCAATTTTTTTGCGGAATTTGTTTGAAATTTTTTAATATCAGACAGAAAAATGCCGCTGCAAATCACAAAATCATTTGCAGCGGTTCCAATAAAGCTAAATGGAATAATCTGTTTCACCAAACAGAATCCTGCATTGTTTGGCCAGATTTTGTTCCTGTTCTTTCCGGCTGTATGTAAGGAATTCATGAGTAAGATACTTCGGTCGGATCTTATCTACCAGCTTTTTCACATAGGGTGTGGTAAATGGCAGATGTCTGTCGATTTGAGCGATATGTTCATAACAGGCTTTCGCGCGCTCCGGATAGGTATCCGGCAGCTTTTTCTTGACGGCAAGCATCTCTTTTACGTATTCTCCCGTTATGCTCTGATTCAGATGAATTCCTTTAATATAAGCAGACATCTCTTGGTGTTCTTCGATTTTCTCAAGTATGTAATCAATAGCCTCTTCCTGTGTTTTCAGTTCCAGATTTGTATGCATCAGATGCCCGGTATCCAGCATGATCCCTTTTCCAGAATAATGCACCTGATCAAGAAGTCTTTTTGTCATCTCCGGTCTTGTCATGGTAAGCCCGGGCCACCACAGGTTTTCCATCAGAAAATCAAATTCATAATCTTTATGATCCAACAGCTGATTAATCAGAGCGGCTGAAGCGTCAATGACTTCCTCATCTGTATGGGAACAGGTATACGTAAAAAGCTCAGAAACCTTTACATCACTGACATGAAAAACCACATAGGAAGCATGCAGACGCCTGGCCAGCTCCAGATCCTCCTGAAGTCTTGTAAAAATGCATGTTCGATCCAGACCGCCGAATATCTCTGCGGCATTTTCCAGCGTATCATACTCTTTTTTCAGAATATCCAGTTTCCCGTTCCACAGATCAACCCACTCATCCAGATAGCGAAGATGGACTCCGACCACTGTTTTTTCCGAAAAGAAGTTTTTATCTCCACCTTCACAGGGCAGAAGTTCAAAACCGTCACAGCCAAATTTGCAGGCAAAGCTTTTGGCATCCTCCTCATCCCGATAACGGCTTACGTCAAAAGCGTAATCGGTTGTATTAATCATTTGTTTCATGGTCACCCTCCGCAAAAACAGAAAATAAACGAACAAACCAGTCTATTCTGGTGCCATTCTAGACTGAATTTCCAGAAAAGTCAACGAAACCCCATCTTTTTTTGACGGAAAGTGAACCGATATTTCCGGAAATGTGAACAAATTGTACATTTTATGTGAACATTTTAATTTTTATTCTTTTTTAATTGGTTGTACCGCCCATTTTATGGTAAAATAAAATTCAACATGTTAAAACGAGAACAATTAGAGACGAAAACGGAGGAACTGCTTATGAATATTTATTCAGAAATTACACCGGAGATACTGTCTCTGACAAAACTTGCAGAAAGCACCAGCAAGATTGACCCTTCCCTCTATGCCAAATACGATGTGAAACGTGGACTGCGTGACATCAACGGAAAAGGTGTTCTTGCGGGTCTCACCGACATCGGTAACATCCACGCTTATGATATCGTAGACGGCGTACAGATTCCCTGCGAAGGTAAGCTTTACTACCGCGGCTACGATATCGAGGAACTGGTTTCCGGATTCCTGAAAGATAAGCGTTTTGGTTTTGAGGAAGTCACCTATCTGCTTTTGTTCGGACAATTGCCAGACGAGAAGGAGCTCAGAAAATTTTCTGATACATTGGCTGCTTATCGTTCCCTTCCTACCAGCTTTGTCAGAGACATTATTTTAAAAGCACCCAGCCATGATATGATGAATACACTGGCGCGCAGTGTACTGACCTTATATACCTATGATGAACGAGCCGATGATGTTTCCCTTTCAAACGTGATCAGACAGTGTCTGCAGCTGATTGCACTGTTTCCGATGCTGTCTGTATATGGTTATCAGGCGTACAGCCACTACCACGACGGGAAAAGCCTGTTTATTCATAATCCGGATCCCAAACTGTCCACAGCGGAGAATCTGCTTCATATTCTGCGCCCGGACAGTCAATATACGGAACTGGAAGCACGTATTCTGGATATTGCCCTTGTCCTTCATATGGAACATGGCGGCGGTAACAATTCTACTTTTACAACCCATGTGGTATCTTCTTCCGGCACCGATACGTACTCCTCCATGGCAGCTTCCTTAGGCTCACTGAAAGGTCCAAAACACGGCGGTGCAAACATCAAAGTGGTAAAAATGTTTGAAGATATGAAAACAGTTGTGAAAGACTGGTCCAATGAAGAGGAAGTCCGCAGCTATCTGCGCGCACTGCTCAACCGTGACGCATTTGACCATGCCGGACTGATTTATGGTATGGGACATGCCGTATATTCTCTCTCTGACCCCCGTGCCAATATTTTCAAAAGCTTCGTGGAAAAGCTTTCCAGAGAAAAAGGACGGGAGGAAGAATTCCAGCTCTACTCTCTGGTAGAACGCCTCGCACCGGAAGTAATCGGAGAAGAGCGCAAGATTTACAAAGGCGTCAGTGCAAACGTGGATTTTTACAGTGGATTTGTTTACAGTATGCTGGATCTTCCCACACAGCTGTTTACCCCAATCTTCGCCATCGCCCGTGTCGTCGGCTGGAGCGCACACCGGATCGAAGAACTGGCGAATAACGGCAAAATCATCCGTCCAGCTTACAAGAGTATTTCTGAGCACAAAAAGTATGTGCCAATGAAAAAACGTTAAATAAAAAACGTCATGGGAATTTCTCTCATGACGTTTTTCTCTTCTGCAATTTTAAAATCTCACACCTTTTACTGATTCATCAAATTCTTTTTCGATTTCTTTTCCAGGTGCAGGTGTCAACAGACTTACTACCAGAATAAATGCTGCGGAAACCAGAAATGCCGGAAGCAGCTCATAAATAGCAAACACACCGCCCAGAGGTGCGATCAGATATTTCCATACAAATACCATAATGCCGCCGGACAACATGCCTGCCAGTGCGCCCCATTTGGTGGTGCGTTTCCAGAACAGCGAAAACAGCATCAGTGGCCCAAAAGTTGCGCCAAATCCTGCCCAGGCAAAGGATACGATGGTAAATACAGAGCTGTTCTGATCCAGCGCCATAATGACACCCATGATGGAAATGGCCACTACAGCCACACGAGCCAGAATCATGGTTGCTTTCTGGGAAAGCTTCAGTCCGAATGCGTTTTTCAGGATATTCTCCGTTACACTGGAGGATGCCGCCAGAAGCTGAGAGTCTGCTGTTGACATCGTAGAGGCAAGAATACCTGCCATAATCACACCGGCCAGCAATGCCGGAAGAATACCGTGTGTACTTAAAATGCCTGCCATCTTTACAATGACAGCCTGTGATTCTGCTGAAGTAGGAAGCAGTTCGATCACACCGGCTCTCGTCATGGCATATCCGATAAAGCCAATGGAAATGGCTATGCCCATCGCAATTACCACCCAAACGGAAGCAACTCTTCTGGAGAGTTTCAGTTTGTTTTCGTCCTCAATTGCCATAAAACGCAGCAGAATATGCGGCATTCCAAAATAGCCAAGTCCCCAGGCCAGTGTGGATGCAATGACCAGTCCGCCGTAGCTGCCTACTTCCTTTGTACTCACAGTAAAGGTTGATGTCAGGGACAGATAATCCGGAGATTCCTTTGCAACAGACAGAACGGCATCCAGGCCACCTGCTGAAGTGATTCCAAATACCAGGATAACAGCAAGTGCAATTGTCATAATGATACTCTGATAAAAATCCGAGGTACTTGCTGCCAGGAAACCGCCAAGTGTCGTATAGATCAATATAACCGCTGCGCTTACCAGCATGGCAGCTACATAGTCAAATCCGAACAGTGTCTGAAACAGAACGCCGCAGCCACGGAATCCGGAAGCGGTATATGGAACAAAAAATACAATGATAACAATTGCCGCAATCGCTTCCAGAATATGGGAATCATCATGGAAACGCTTGGAAAAGAAATCCGGAATGGTAATCGCATTGATCCGATGCGAATATCGGCGAATCCTTTTGGCAACGATCAGCCAGTTCACATAAGTACCGATAGCAAGCCCGATGGCAGTCCAGACTGCTTCTGCCGCCCCTGTCAGATAGGCAACACCCGGAAGTCCCATCAGCAGCCAGCTGCTCATGTCGGAGGCTTCCGCACTCATGGCGGTTACAAACGGACCAAGTTTACGTCCGCCCAGATAAAACTCATCTACGCGGTTATTCTTTTTTGCAGTTACAACACCAATGCCGATTACAAACATCAGATATGCAACAATGGAAATCATCATACAGACATGCGCTGTAGTCATAGAAAATCCCTCACTTTCTTTTCTTCTTTCTGATTTTTAATCCTGTCAACAAAAGTCTGTCGTCTGCACATTCTATTGTTGAAAAATAATCTTTTTTAGTTTAATATATATCTTATCATAAGTAAACTGAATGTTTTTTATATTATTCATTCCAATTACTTATACTTTATCCATGCACAGATTGGAGATCAAAATGAGTTCAACAAAATACATCGCATTTCTGAAAGCAGTGGAATGTAAAAGTCTTACCAGCGCTGCGGAACAGCTTGGATACACACAGCCCGGAATCAGTCATATGATTCTTTCACTGGAACGGCAGATGGGATTTCCACTGCTGGTACGAAAAAAAAGTGGTGTCACTCCCACAGCAGATGCAAAAAAGCTGATCCCTGCCATGCAACAGATCGTAAACGGGGAACAGAAGCTTCAGGATACCGTCCGTGACATCAATGGAATCAAGACCGGAACGGTAAGGATTGGTTCTTATTACAGTATTCTCATGAACTGGATGCCGGATATTCTGAAAAATTTCAACCGACAATATCCGGGAATTGAAATTCAGCTCCTGGAAGGGGACCATGGAGATATCATGCAATGGCTTACTTCCCTGGATGTGGATATTGCACTTTTTTCTCCTCCTGTTCCAGACGGATATGAATTTATCCCTCTGGCAGAGGATCCGATTTTTGCCGTTCTTCCCGCTTCCCACCCCTTCAGCAAAGCAGAAAAAATCGAGGCCGCTGCCTTGATGGACAGCCCCTTTATCATTCCTGGTATCGGAGTGGACGAAGAGTTCCGACGCGTCGTAAACGGAGAAAATCTCTCCCCTCAGGTTCGTTACCGGGTCAAAGGTGACGCTGTTATGCTCAACATGATTGCCAAAGGACTGGGGGTGTCTTTCATGGCAAACCTTCTTTTATCGGATCTTCCGAAAGGTGTGGTAAAAGTACCGCTAACCAGAAATTATCATCGTACTCTTGGGATTGGCGTTGCATCCTCCAAATATGCTTCCCCGGCGGCACAGAAACTGATTTCCATGATCCGCACATCAGAAATAACGTGATCACATATAAAAATATGCTTGACATGAATATATTCAAATGTTAGAATAATATCGTTGTCAAGACGGCGTGTGGCGTAGCTTGGTAGCGCGCTCGGCTGGGGGCCGAGAGGTCGCAGGTTCAAATCCTGTCACGCCGATTTATACTGATAAATCAAAGGTTTTCAGATGCTTTAAGAACATATGTTTTGATTACCTCTGATTCCCATTATGAATACGCTTATTTAATTGGCTATAGTCATTTTAGAATTTATTTCTGAGATGATTATAGCTTTTTCTTTTGTAGGTGAAATGCACAGTTCCAATGAAACAAAGACGATAAAAGGTATCCCGGATACGACTACTTCCCCGCATCCGAGATACCTTTCTGATATTGATCCTGATTGTGTAATCTTTTATTCCTTACTGTTAATATAGGAAATCAGACCCTCTGATTTAATAATCTTCTGCATAAATTCCGGAAATGCCTGTCCTTTGAACTCCGTTCCTTTTGTGCGGTTATAGATCATACCGCTGTCGAAATCGATTTCTACCTCATCCCCTGCTTCGATCCCTTTGGATGCTTCCGGACATTCGATGATGGGAAGACCGATATTGATGGCATTGCGATAAAAAATCCGGGCAAAGGTCTCTGCAATGACACAGCTGACACCAGCTGCTTTGATGGCAATCGGCGCATGCTCTCTGGAAGAACCGCATCCGAAATTTTTCTCAGCCACAATAATATCACCCTTGTGAACCCTGTTTACAAACTCCTTATCAATGTCCTCCATGCAGTGTGTTGCCAGTTCTGCCGGGTCGGAGGAATTCAGATATCTTGCCGGGATAATAACGTCAGTATCTACGTTGTCTCCATATTTAAATACTGTACCATGTGCTTTCATTCTATCTTTGTCCTCCTATAATCCAAGCTCTGACGGAGCAGAAATCTTACCGGTCACTGCACTGGCTGCTGCCACAGCAGGGCTTGCCAGATAAACCTCTGATTTTACATGTCCCATACGTCCTACAAAGTTACGGTTTGTGGTGGAGATACAACGCTCACCTTCTGCCAGAATACCCATGTAACCGCCAAGACATGGTCCACAGGTCGGTGTGCTGACAACAGCGCCCGCTTCAATAAAGATTTCAAGGAGTCCTTCTCGCATCGCCTGCAGATAAATCTGCTGGGTCGCGGGAATCACAATACAGCGAACTCCTTTCTTCACTTTGCGGCCCTTCAGAATCCGGGCTGCGCATCTTAAATCATCCATACGTCCATTGGTACAGGAACCGATCACAGACTGATCAATCACCACATCTTCTGTGATCTCATCAATGGTCTTTGTATTCTCCGGCAAATGCGGGAAGGCTACCGTAGATTTCAGCGTACTGAGATCAATGGTGTACTCTGCATCGTAAACGGCATCTTCATCTGCCTCATAAATCTTGTACGGACGTTTGGAATGATCCTTCATGTACTGAATAGCCAGATCATCCACCGGGAAAATGCCATTCTTTCCGCCTGCCTCAATTGCCATATTTGCGATCGTGAAACGATCATCCATGCTCAGATACTGGATGCCCTCTCCTGTAAATTCCATGGATTTATAAAGAGCACCATCTACACCGATCATGCCGATGATATGTAAGATCACATCCTTGCCGCTCACCCACTCCGATGGTTTGCCAACGAGATTAAACTTAATCGCGGACGGAACCTTAAACCAGGCTTTGCCGGTTACCATGCCGGCTGCCATGTCGGTACTTCCCACACCGGTGGAAAATGCTCCCAGTGCCCCGTACGTACAGGTATGAGAGTCTGCACCGATAATCACATCACCCGCAACTGTGAGACCCTGTTCCGGAAGAAGTGCATGCTCGATCCCCATCTGACCTACATCAAAATAATTGGTAATATCATGTTTGCAGGCGAATTCCCGCACACATTTGCAGTGCTCTGCTGATTTAATATCTTTGTTTGGAATAAAATGATCCATAACAAGAGCAATCTTGTCCTTGTCAAATACCTGCTGCTTATGAAATTTATCCATCTCGTGGATGGCAACCGGCGAGGTAATATCATTTCCCAGTACCAGATCCAGGTCTGCCTCGATCAGCTGTCCGGCTTCCACACTCTGAAGTCCTGCATGAGCTGCAAGAATCTTCTGTGTCATTGTCATTCCCATGTCTGTTTCCTCCTCATTTTTCATTACATTGTCTGCATTATAGCACAGAAAAGGAGGGATTACAACTTTTCAGGGCAAAAATCCCTTTAACCGCAGGTATGATGACCACATCCATGGCTTCCGCAGTCACCGCCGTGATTCTCTCCATGGCCGTGATGATTACAGTTTTCATCCGGATTATAGGAAAGCGTTCCATCCAGAAAAGCTTCCACAGCTTTGTCCGCATTGCCGGAAACACCGCCAAAGAGCTGAATACCCGCCAAAGCCAGCGCATTCCTGGCTCCTCCGCCAATACCACCACAGATCAGAACCTCAACACCAAGCGAAACCAGTACTCCTGCCAGTGCGCCATGTCCGCTTCCATTTGTGCTCACAATCTCTGAGGAAACGATCTTTCCATCTGTCACTTCGTACACTTTAAAATATTCAGTATGTCCAAAATGCTGAAAAATAGATCCATCTTCATAGGTTACTGCAATTTTCATATTCTGTTTTCCTCCTCTTAAATCAAAGAAATGTTTCGATATGCCATATCCTCCAGATCCATCATTATAATGGCATATGTCAATAATCATTCATGCAGAAAAAGCATCCGAAAAGCTTCTGCTCCTGGGATCATGCTTTTTCGGATGCCTTCAAAACCTGTAACCTTTTAATTTCTTCTGCTTATTTATTACTTAAGAACTCGTGAATACCCTTTGCTGCTGCCTTGCCTGCACCCATAGCCAGAATAACGGTAGCTGCACCAGTTACAGCATCACCGCCGGCATATACGCCGTCTTTTGATGTCTTTCCGGTCTCTTCGTCTGCAATGATGCATTTTCTCTTATTTACATCCAGACCAATGGTGGTGGAAGAAATCAGAGGATTCGGTGAAGTACCGAGAGACATGATAACGGTGTCTACATCCAGGACAAATTCAGAGCCCGGAACTTCAACCGGACGTCTTCTTCCGGATGCATCCGGCTCACCAAGCTCCATGCGAATGCATTTCATACCTGCAACGGCATCATTCTCATCCACAAGAATTTCCTTTGGATTCGTCAGCAGATCGAAGATGATACCTTCTTCTTTTGCATGATGTACTTCTTCCACACGGGCCGGAAGCTCTGCTTCACTTCTTCGGTAAACGATATGTACCTCAGCACCCAGACGAAGTGCTGTTCTCGCTGCATCCATGGCAACGTTACCGCCGCCAACGACTGCAACTTTCTTTCCGTGTACGATCGGTGTGTCGTAATCTTCACGGAAAGCTTTCATCAGATTGTTTCTGGTCAGATACTCATTTGCAGAGAACACACCCTTTGCTGTCTCGCCAGGAATACCCATAAACATCGGAAGTCCGGCACCGGAACCGATAAAGACAGCCTCAAAGCCTTCTTCATCCATCAGCTCATCAATGGTAATGGAACGGCCGATGATCACGTTTGTCTCAATCTTTACACCAAGTGATTTTACATTTTCCACTTCTTTTGCCACTACATCCAGCTTCGGCAGACGGAACTCCGGAATACCATATACCAGAACACCGCCCGGCTCATGCAGGGCTTCAAAAATCGTCACATCATAGCCAAGCTTTGCCAGATCACCGGCACAGGTCAAACCGGATGGGCCGGAACCGATCACAGCCACCTTCTTGCCGTTTTTCTCTGCCGGTGCAGCAGGTTTGATACCATTCTCTCTTGCCCAGTCAGCAACAAAACGCTCCAGCTTACCAATGGAAATCGCTTCTCCTTTGATACCGCGGATACATTTGCCTTCGCACTGGCTCTCCTGCGGACATACACGGCCGCAGATTGCCGGAAGGGCACTGGACTCTGAGATAATCTGATATGCTTTCTCGAAATTGCCTTCTTTCACCTCGTGGACGAAAGCCGGAATATTAATGGAAACAGGACAGCCCTGCATACATTTTGCATTTTTACAGTTAATGCAGCGGGAAGCCTCTTCCATCGCTTCATCTTTATTATATCCAAGACAAACTTCGTTAAAGTTTGTTGCTCTCACTTTTGGCTCCTGTTCTCTTACCGGAACCTTCTTTAATACGTCTGCCATTATTTGTCACCTCCGCAATTTCCACATCCGCCATGATGTGTCTCTCCTTCGCGCAGTTTCAGAAGTGCACGTCCTTCTTCTGTTTTATACATAGCCTGTCTCTTCATCGCTGCATCGAAATCAATCTTGTGACCATCAAACTCAGGACCATCTACGCAGGCAAATTTTACTTCATCACCAACCATGACACGACATGCTCCGCACATGCCGGTACCGTCCACCATGATCGGATTCATGCTGACGATAGTCGGGATGTTCAGTTTCTTTGTGGTCAGACAACAGAATTTCATCATGATCATCGGTCCGATCGCTACACAGTGATCGTATACTTTACCCTCATTTGTAACCAGATCTTCAATGACCTTTGTAACCATACCGCTTCTTCCGTAGGAACCGTCATCTGTGGTAACGTAAAGATTCCCTGCTACTTCAGAAAGCTCTTTTTCCAGAATAACCAGATCCTTTGTCTTTGCACCGACAATAACATCCACATCTACTCCATGCTCATGCAGCCATTTTACCTGAGGATAAACAGGAGCGGTTCCCACGCCACCTGCCACGAACAGTATTTTCTTCTTTTTTACTTCCTCCAGCGGCTCTGTGCACAGATCAGACGGCATACCCAGAGGTCCGACAAAATCACGGAATGCGTCTCCGGCCTGAAGCTTTGTAAACTTCTCAGTAGAAGCACCGATTGGCTGGAATACAATAGTAATCGTACCTGCCTCTCTGTCATAATCACAGATGGTTAACGGAATACGCTCGCCTACTTCATCCATCTTAACGATGACAAACTGACCCGGCAGACAATGCTTTGCAACACGAGGTGCTTCTACAACCATCTCGTAGATATTGCCTGCAAGTTTTCCTGCTTTTAAAATCTTGTACATATCATACCTCCATAGTTTTTTGTTCCATAAAACACTTTTCACAGTAACCGAACAATGCTTTGTTGCTGCAGTCACTTTTATTCTACAAAACACTACATTAAAGTATAAAACAATCTTCGTGAAAATTCAATATATTATTCTCCCTGCTCCAGATAATTTTCGAACTGTTCCAGGGACATCAGAACTTTTCTCGGTTTTGTGCCTTCCTCCGGACCTACCACCCCCGCCTCTGAGAGCTGATCCATAATGCGTGCCGCACGGTTAAAACCAATTTTAAACATTCGCTGCAGCATACCGATGGAAGCCTTGTCCTTTTCAATGATAAATTTCCCGGCATCCGCAAAATATTCATCCACATCTCCGTCACTGCCGCGCATCTCGGAAGCAGCCTGTGCCACTTTTGACATCTGCTGCTCCATCTCCTCATGATAATCCTGAGGCTGATTTTTTTCCGTCAGAAAAGCAACCACCTTTTCCACTTCGCTGTCCGATACAAAAGCTCCCTGCACACGAACCGGTTTCTGATAATTCTGAGGATAGAACAGCATATCACCGTTTCCAAGCAGCTTCTCCGCCCCGTTCATATCCAGTATCGTCCGGGAATCTACACCCGAAGATGCTTTAAAAGCAATTCTGGAAGGCATATTTGCTTTGATCAGTCCGGTAATAACGTTGACCGACGGACGCTGAGTGGCCAGTATCAGATGGAGACCTGCAGCACGTGCCAGCTGAGCAAGACGGCAGACCGCATCCTCCACTTCTCCCGGTGCAACCATCATCAAATCCGCAAGCTCGTCTACGATGATGACGATCTGAGGCATTTTCTGCGGATGTGGCTGTCCTTCATCATGGGGCATCTCGCAGATTTTCTGATTATAGCTCTTTAAATCCCGGACACCATACTGGGCAAATTTCTGGTACCGGTCTGTCATCTCCGCAACGGCCCAGTTCAAAGCACCTGCTGCTTTTTTCGGGTCTGTAACAACCGGGATAAACAGATGCGGAATCCCGTTATATACACTCAGCTCCACAACCTTTGGATCGATCATAATCAACTTGACATCCTCCGGAGAAGATTTGTAAACAAGACTTGTAATAATGGTGTTTACACATACCGACTTTCCGGAACCAGTGGCCCCCGCAATCAGAAGATGAGGCATCTTTGCAATGTCCGCCACGATGATCCTTCCGGTAAGATCCTTCCCTACCGCAATGGCCAGATTGGACGGATTCTCTCTGAATTCACGGGATTCCAGAAGCTCACGAAGACACACCCGGCTGCTCTCCTTATTCGGCACCTCGATTCCCACCGCTGCCTTTCCTGGAATGGGAGCCTCAATACGAATATCCTCCGCTGCGAGATTTAATTTGATATCATCCGCCAGATTGACGATCCGGCTGACTTTCACCCCCTGTTCCGGTGTCAGTTCATAACGTGTCACCGATGGTCCGCAGCTTACATTTGTCACACGTGCCTCCACGTGGAAGCTGTGCAATGTCTTTTGAAGAATCTGTGCCGTTTTCATCAGGGCATCGCCGGAATCACCGCTGCGTCCTCTTTTTGGTTTCCCCAGAATTTCCAGAGGAGGGAAGATATATTCCGGCTTCTTTTCCTGTTCTGCCATGGCAATCTCTTTTTCCACATCTGCAATCTGTTCTTTCTGTTCCTGCTCGGAAGAACGGGGGTTTTTCCGGCTGCGCTGCTCCGGTTCATCCGGCTTTTCCGGAATTTCAGAATCATATTCTGCAGCCACCTCCTCTTCCAGAATATCGGCCGGTCTCTCCACTGTAAAATCAGGAAGCGGGTCGGTTTCGACGAATTCCTGTTTGATTTCCACTGTCTCAGGCTCAGTCAGAACCTCTTTTTCCAGCTTCTGAAATACAACACCGGATACTTTATGATCCATCCTTCGCTGTTTGCGTTCCTCAAGTGCTTCCCTTTCTCTGGCCAGCTGCTGTTGATTCTCAAGAAGCTCCTGCTCCCTCCGCAGTGTATTTTTTTCTCTGCGCAGTCTTGCCTGTTCTCTGCGGAATCTGGCATCCTCCACAGCAGATTCATAGACGCGTTCGCTGCCCTTTTTGACACCGGACAGAACGGAACGTTCTGTAATCAGAATCATGGATATGATCACCAGTACGATCACAACCACATAAGCACCTGCCATCCCAAGGGCAGGACACAGCATTTTACAGAAAATCCCGCCTACCATACCTCCTCCGGCATGATTCTCCACACTCTCTTTGAAATATTCCAGGATCGTGCGCTGTTTGTCAAATCCATTCAGGAGCTCACAAAAAGCACAGAAAGCAATCCAGAGCAATCCAAATCCCACGGTCTTGACCCAGGCAATCTGATTGTCTTTATTTGATATCAGAAACGCAGCCGTGAGAAAAAGCGCAAAAGGAAGCAAATAAGCCAGAAATCCAAACATCCCCATACAAAATCGACTGATTCCATTTCCGATGAATCCTCCAAACCCAAAGTTGCTGATTAAAATCAAAACAGACAAAGCAAGAATCAGCCAGAGAACAATCTCCTCCCAGATTGAAATGGCCCCGGCTTCCGGATACTCCCTTACGTTTGTGCTGGAAGATCCGGAGTGCTTCACCTGTTCTTTTTTTTCTGTATTTTTTCTGCCTGTACCGGCCCGGCTTCCGGAGCCTGATTTTTTTGCTCCTTTTGCCTCTGCCGCAGTTCTTTTCCCAGCCATATCATTCTCCCCTTTTCAAGCAATCGGCCAAAACAGCCTGCGAAAGAAAAAACTGTTACAGTAATGGAACCGTAACAGTTCTTTCAGGTATGTAAAACTTCAATCAATCAAACAAAAAAATTTGCCACAATCGCGATCATTCCGATGATAAAGCAGTAAATTGCAAAGCCTCTGAATTTCTTTCTGCGTACCACCTTGAGCATGGTCTTAATGCAGACATATCCGACACAGCCTGCAACAACCGCACCAATCAAACCGTTGATCACAATACCTGCCGAAATGGTTTCGCTGCCGATATCCTTAATCTCCAGTACTGCCGCTCCCAAAATGGCAGGAATGGACATGATAAAGGAATAACGAACTGCAAACCTTTTATCGTATCCGCTCATCAGACATGCTGCAATCGTGGTCCCGGAACGCGACAATCCGGGAAGTGTAGCACATCCCTGTGCTGCTCCGATGAGGAAACCATTGGTATAGGAAATATCCTTTGGTATCTTATGCCCGTCCTCACAAAGCTCAGCAACCACAAGCAGCACCGCCGTCAGGAGAAGACATACTCCCGGAACGATCAATGTGGCATTAGCCTTCTCCACCAGTCCCTTTCCGATATATCCGATGATACCGGTAGGTATCGTGGAAACCAGAACAAGCACTACAAATTTCCGGTAATTATTCTTTATAATCCTGCGGTAACGCAGTGCACTGTACTGTCTCTGATTCTGGATAAAACTCTTTAAATTATAAATAAGATCACCGCACATATGGATGGTCTCAACCAGCATCCGCAGTATATCTTTTCGATATACCACGATCACCGCAACCAGTGTACCAAGATGCAGCATAATGTCAAAAAACAGTCCTCCATCTGTCTCAATATGAAAAATATTTTGAATGATTGCCAGATGGCCGGAGCTGCTGACCGGCAGAAATTCGGCAATTCCCTGCACGATTCCCAATAATATTGCCTGCAATATCGACATAATAACCTCCCACACCGCATCTGCAGCGGCTTCTAAATAGCTTTTTTGATTATATCATACTTTTTATAAACTTACAAATATTTTCTGAAAACAGCCTAACAGCAAAACATATGATATCCCAGTACCAGCAGAGCAATAATAAAGAGAACAGACACAAAAACGTTCGGCATAAAAAATGCAATGGTCATGCCAAATGCAATCCAGAACAAGGTATAGCCGATCATTCTTTTCATGCTGTTCTCCACAGGGTTCTTTTCTATCATTATATGCAGGACAGAAGCAGTTTTTCCCTTTCTTTCACCAAACCGGAAAAATCAGTTATTCCCCGGTGCTGTCTGTGCTTTCTCCATCGTTCGGATTGTTTTTTTCGTCATCCGTCTCTTCTGCGGAAAACAGTTTGCCGGACGTGAATTTATTTACAAAATCCGGCACCATATCCAGAATCTTTGTAAGGCCATCCTGATTTTTCACATTCACAAGCTTTGTTGTACCATTTGAAATGACGAGAACCGCGCTGGGACTCATTTTTCCACCCATACCGCCGCCTCCATTTTGTTTCTTATCCTCATTTTTCGCCGTAGCGGCAACACCAAAGGTCACATCCACCAGCGGCAGGATAATCGTATCACCTACTGTGATCGCCTCGCCTACCACCGTTTTTGTGGTGATAAAACTGTCCATCCCTTTAAAAAGGGAATTTACGGTTTCCTGGAAATTGTTTTCTGATGCCATGGCTAATTCCTCCTTAACTGTTTGAATTTATTCCAATAGGATTTTAACTTTTTATCGAAAAAGATCTGTAATGCCACTTTAACAATGTGGCAGACCCGGATGTGCCCGGCCAGATACAGTTCTCCTTCCAGAACCTGATTCTCAAAATCCGGCTGCAATACCACACAGTTCCAACGAGCCGGAAGAAGCAGATATAAGATGCCGGTCAGCTGTCCGGTAAGGGAAGGATCCTCAACTCCATAGTGCAGATTTCCCTTCGCTTTTCTTGGTCGTATGTGATGAAGCAGGTAAAAAATATGCTCTTTTAAAATCTGAAAAACTTCTTTTGTTGTCTGGGAACGCAGGAATCGAATAGATTCTCCCATCTCCTTTTGTTTTTCACAGAGAGAATTTATTAAATCCTGAACGCCTTTGTACAGACGCCGGAAAAATGCTGCAGTTTTATCCCGGATACCGGAAAAGCTCGGCAAATGTTGTGTCTTCTTTATATTTTCTGTTTCTTCTGCAGCATGCCAGCTCCTATGCGGCTGATTTCCAGGAATCCCAACCGGCTCTGGAAGACTCTCTTCCTGACTCTGATCCTGCTTTTGATGTCTGTTCTCTTTTTCCGGTAATTGTTCTTTCGCAGTTTTTTTTGACTGCGATTTATTCTCTGCAGTTCTTTCTGATTTTTCCTTTTTCCCTGGTGTTTTCTCTCTTTCGGTTTTCTCACTTGCGGAATGCGTCTGTTCTCCAGCCAGATATTTTTTTATCCATAAAATCCGCAAAATGACCACCGTTTTTCCGGATTCATATCCACCCTCCACAGATACCGCGCCAAAAATCCAGCGGACAGCTGCGCAGACCTTTGCTTCTTTCCATCCTCCTGTTTTCTGAAGCTGCACGTGATAACGAAAAGGAACAAAAAGGCAGATCAGAAGAAGCAAAAGAACAAGCAGAAGAAGCACTGCAAGCACAATACCTGTTATTTTCAGTATAGCCAAAATGATATGTAGCATATTCCAACACCCGTCAATTTTTGTTTGTCAGTTTCTGTTTGCACATCGGTCTCTTAAATATCCCCGGATATCACAGGCACCTGTATGCCGCCAGGTTTCCTCTGCAATCTTTACAACCAGATCCACAGCCTCTTCATAACCTTTGGCTATGCCGACGATCATAGGAAGGTTTCTTCGCACAGCCGGCTGTTTCAGCCATGCAGAGGAAATAATGTCGAGCATGTCCACCCCATTTGCCGCCTCGGTAATCACCCAGATATCTATCATACCTGTGCCTGTTTTCAGGCGACGAATTATTTTGTTTTTCTTTTTCTCTGCATTTTCACCCACGTAAAGGTACGGGTACCATTTCATATCACGCCCTCCTTCGCTGTTTTGCAGTCTACTCTTCTTTCAGCCTCTTTTCAATGGCGTTTACAACGGTTTCCAGCACCTTGATGCGTGCATAATATTTACAGTTTCCCTCCACAATAATCCACGGAGCGTAGGTCGTGGAAGTCCGGATGAGCATCTCGTCCACCGCTTCCTCATACAAATCCCATTTTGCACGGTTCCGCCAGTCCTCCTCTGTAATCTTCCATCGTTTCTCAGGTATATTCATGCGCTCCTCAAAGCGGCGTTTCTGCTCCTCTTTATCAATCTGCATCCAGAATTTAAGAACGATCGCTCCGGAATGTGCCAGCTGTGCTTCCATGTCGTTGATTTCCTTGTAAGCACGCTTCCACTCCTCTGTGGTACAGAATCCTTCGATCCGCTCCACCATGACACGTCCATACCAGGTCCGGTCAAAAATCGCCACATGGCCATCCTTTGGCATGGCCTGCCAGAATCTCCAGAGATAATGATGCGCAGATTCGATATCGTTTGGTGATGCCGTAGGATGAACCTCATAGCCTCTTGGATCCATACATTCCGTCAGTCGTTTGATCGCTCCGCCTTTTCCGCCTGCGTCCCATCCTTCAAATCCAATCACAACCGGAATCCTTCTCCGGTACAGCTCACTGTGAAGCAGGGAGAGACGTTTCTGTAATACGTTAAGCCTTTCCCTGTACTCTTCCTTTGTAAAAGAAAGGGAAAGATCCACACTGTCCAAAATCGAAGACCGGAAGATATCATTTTGTTCCGAAGCAGATGACTCCTTCTCAGGAGTTGCCTTTGCTGCTTCTTTTTTCTTTTTCCCTTCCAGCACCTGATTGATTTGCTTTTCCAGACGCCGGATTACCGTTGATACTACTTTAATGGTTGCATATTCCCGGTCCATGGCTTCTATGATCGTCCAGGGTGCAAAATCCGTATCCGTCTGCTGAAGCATTTCCTCATTCATAACTTTATATTCTTCAAACTGATGATTTCTCTTTAAATCACCTTTTGATACACGCCATGCCGTCTCTTTGTTATCCAGAAGCTTTTTAAAACGCTTTGTCTGCTCCTTTTTTGTGATATCCAGAAAGAATTTAATAATCACCGTTCCGTCATCAGCAAGCTGCTGCTCAAAAGATACGATTTCATTGTAGGCGTATCCAAGCTGTTTTGTGGAGGTTATTTTATCAAACCGGTCAATCAGCACTCTGCGGTACCAGCTTCGGTCAAAAATGGCAATGCGGCCTTTTGCCGGTGTTTTTGTCCAGAATCTCCATAGAAACGGATGCATCTGTTCTTCTTCTGATTCCCCATTCACTGCGTAAACATCGAATCCTCTGGGGTCAAGCGGGCGAATCAGCCGGTTAATCAGAGTACCTTTTCCTGCAGCACCGAAACCTTCAAATACTATGATGACAGGAATCCCAAGCTCTCTGCACTCCCGCTGAAGCTCGCCAAGTCTGATGCCAAGTACATCCATCTGCTGACTGTATTCCTTTTTACCCATTTTTTTTGACAGATCTATCTTTTCCAGCATATCCGATCCCCCTTTTTTCATATTTTACCAAATGCATGAAAATAATTCAATTGGAAGCTGATTTATTTCCTGTTATCGAATCCGTTTCCAATCTGGGCGGAAATGAAAACGGAGTCTCCGGCGAACCGGGACTCCTCTTCAACCCTTCCTGGTGCAGTAATTCGTCAAAAATACTTTTTGTTACCCCAGAGATTTTTCTTTTTTAAATCCAGATATTCATTGTATGCCTTCTCAAGTATTGCTTTTTCATTGGAAAACTTAAGAAGATGATATGCCTCATGGTATTTGTAATAACCCGAATCCACAAAATACTCTTCTCTCTGTGGTTTGCTGTAATAACTGTCCGCCATCATCAGATACCAGTGCACGTCCTTGGAAACAACATCCTCCGGGACGTTAAAGGTGTATTGACTTTTGCCGATGTATTTGATGATTGATGCATTGACACCAGTTTCCTCCAGCACTTCCCTTGCTGCGGTATCCTTGAATTCCTCTCCAGCTTCTACAGTTCCCTTCGGCAAAACCCAACCCTCATATTTATTTTTGTAGCTTTTATACAAGAGCAGAATCTTGCCTCGGAAGATTACCACACCGCCACAGCTCGTTGCCTCAATCATTGCAATTCCTCCTGTACGCGTTGTGCTCAAAACTGTATTTAGTATAACCCTTTTTCATCTTGAAAGCAAGTAGTTTAAGAAATGCATAATATTTTTATTCGTATTGCAGCTCATACCACCAGGTATCAAAGATCTGTTTCGCTGCAGGTACTGCTGATGCACTTCCGGCACCGCCATCTTCAATAATGACGCTGATGGCGAGTTTGGGATTCTCCACATCCAGATATCCGGTAAACCAGGAATGGGTTCCATGTTCCCCATCCTTGGAACCGTATTCTGCGGAACCGGTCTTGCCTGCTGCAGTGTAGGATTCGCCGGAAAGCTTCCTTGCCGTTCCTTCCGTTACAACTTTTTCCATGAATCCGGAAATAATCTCCACTTCCTCTGCTGACATCAGTTCTTTGTACTTGGAAGGTTTATACTGTTTTACCACTTCCTGATCATAAGTCTCGATCCGGTCAATATAATATGGTTTCATCATCGTGCCTCCGTTTGCCACGGTAGCTGATACAAGAGCCATCTCAAGAGGGGAAACCAGTGTCTCTCCCTGACCGATCGCCGTCATCATTTCCTCACCATAAGAGGCATTTTCCGTCAGCCGGAACAGACTCTGACTGGAAGGCAAATCAAGCGGAGTATCCTTATTAAACATAAAATCTTCACACAGCGCTTTAAAAGAACGGTTGTCTATCTCCATTCCAATCTGCGCAAAGGCACCGTTGCAGGAATTCACAAAAGAAGACTCCAGATTCTCATAACCGTGAACTTCGCCTTCGTAGCAGGTGATGGTGACATCCTCCTTTGAGATTCTTCCATCACAGTTATAACTGAAATTCTGGTAATCATTCGGATGCTCACGAATATATTCCAGCGCAGTCAGTATTTTAAATGTAGAACCCGGCGGATACTGTCCCTGGATTGCACGATTAAACAGGGAACTGTTGGTTTCATCATTGATCAGTGCATCCCAGTCCTGCTCGATTGTGTTGGGATCAAAATCAGGTTTGGAAACCATGGCCAGAATCTTTCCGGTATCCGGCTCCAGCACCACAATGGCACCCTTATTATCTCCAAGTGCCTGATAGCATGCTGCCTGCAGTCTGGAATTCAGTGTCAGAACAATACTGTCTCCCTGTACCTTGGTATCCAGTTTTTCCTCCCGGATCTGATCCAGAATAGAAGCATGGCTGGTGGTCAGTTCATAATTATTTACTGACTCCACACCGGATTTGCCGTTGGTAGCATATCCCACAATATGTGCAAACAGATTGCTGTAGGGATAATATCGGCTCTCCGTTCCATCTTCTGCCACCTCAGTCACAGCCAGTGTCTCACCGTCTTCGGAATAAATATTACCCCGGATGATCTGCTCCTGGTAAACCGCCTGCTTTGTGTTATAGGGATTGCTGTTTAAATCATCCCGCAGTTCCACATTGAGGTAGATCAGATAGGCTGCCATGGACAAAAACAGTGCAACCATGAGATAGCTCATCTGTACCAGTCCTCTGTTTTTTTTGCGGCGGATGCGCTCCTGTTCCTCTTCATCGTCATAATAAGCCGAACCGGAACCGGTATACTCCTCTTCACTTATGGCTTTTTCAGTTTTCTTTCCTCTTCGCTTTTTTCGCCCGGCATCATTTACCGGTATATCCTCCACGAAAATATCACCGTAATTACGGTCCATAGTACTGCGGTTCTTCATAATATCCTTCATCTTCAAACGGATCATCCTCATCTTTTCTCAATATATATAATCCCTGTATCACAGAGAACATGATCAGTGTACTAAGCATCGAACTTCCCCCGGAACTGACAAACGGAAGCGTAACTCCCGTCATCGGAATCATCTTCATAGATCCGCCTATGGTCAAAAACACCTGAATGGCATACGTACAGGCAAGCCCAAGAGCCACATACCGGTAAAAGTCATTCACCATCTTCATGGCAATATTTACAAACATAATGAAACAGCTCATGCAGATTAAAATGACACAGATACAGAAAATGCTTCCCATCTCCTCAGCGATAGCAGCAAACATAAAATCCTGATCCACATAGGGGATTTCTGTGGGGGAACCCTGAAAAAGTCCCGTACCAAACCAGCCTCCGGCGGCAATGGCAAACAAAGCCTGCGCTACCTGATAGCCACTTCCCTCATAGACTGCAAATGGATCTTTCCAGATTTCCACACGGACACGTACATGTGCAAAAAGGAAATAGGCGGCAACCGCTGCCAGAGCAAAACCGGCAATGCCAAGTATCAGCCATCTCCAGTCTCTGGTGGCAACAAAAAGCATGATCAGGTAGGTCATAAAATAAATGAGCGCACTGCCAAGATCTGTGGATGCCACCAGAATCAGCACATGGACCGCGGCAAGAATACTTGTCTTTATAATCTGGTTGAAATCTGTGGATTTGGAAAGCATCCCTGCAATACAGAATACATATATAATCTTTACAAACTCAGAAGGCTGCAAAGTAATGCCTCCTACCGTGAGTGCAAGCTTTGCACCGTTTGTAACCTGTGCCATAACTGCCACTGCAGCAAGAAGCCCGATGCCAAGAACAGCATAAACCCAGGCAAATTTTGTTATAAATTTCAGTTTGCTGATCAGCCAGGGCACAATCAGGGCAATCACAGTTCCGATTACACAGATTTTGAACTGTTTCACGGACTGGTCGTAAGAAAGTCTAGTGACCATGATAAAACCGATGGTAATCAGCATACACATGTTATTGATGGCAAGCTTGGATGCTTTGGGATACAGATGGCGGAAAAAAATCAGCGTCGCTGCCAGATACAATGCCTGCTCACCGTAAAATATCAGAAGCTGTGCTTCTTCCATCTGCAGATACAACACCATAAAAGCCACAAAATGAATACAGAACATTACCACATTCTGGCGAAGGAAAAGGAATTCCCTGGCCTCCTCATTCCTTTTTGCAAAAATCAGGATGCTCTGCAAGGTATATATCACGATCAGAAAAATTAAAACATATTTTGAAAACTCTACAATCAACTTAACCAATGCTTACTCTACTCCTCGTCTGTAATGCCCTCTCGTAAATTCGTAGCCGGGCGTAAATGTTCCCCTTTCATAAATGTATTCCCTGAGGAACCCTTTCGTAATCTCCTGTATTTCCTTTCCGGTCTCTGTAGTAAATGCAAGTCGTACGGATCCGGGAGAAAGCTTTTTCACATCCTCTGCCATACCGTGCAGGGAGATCGGAACGGAATTATAAATCACATTATAACACCAGGGACAGCAGTTTTTTACCGGAAAAGCTTTCCCTTTCCGGTCTTTCAGAATATGAAGTCCCGGTTGTTTTCCGCAATGACCTGTCGTCTTCTGCAGACACTGGACTGTGGTCATCACCGGAATCCTGCCATAGATCAAAAGTTCATCCCTGCAACAGGATCTCTGGGCAAGCTCCTGAAAGCGCAGCTCTACCGGACAGGTGCTAAATACACATCCGGCATCTGCCAGTACCTCTTTTGCCGTATCGTTGCACGTATACAGATTGTAATCGGAAGCCGTTTTCCCCGTGTACCCGATTTCTTTCAGATACTGGATCTCCTCCAGATTTTTCAGCAGAATGCCGTCAAAGCAGTCACACCATTTCAAATCAGGAAGCTTACTTTCCTGCGACGGGATCCTGCGGAAGATGGCAGGCATGATATACCAGCAGGGAATTCCCTTTTCTCTGCAAAGCTTTACAGCAGCAGACGCCTTCTCCCTGGCCGAATCACTCATAAAACATTTGCTGTCCAGATAGATCCTTGCGATACCCGGAAGCTCAACAAGCCCGGCAAGACCCTCCAGACTCTCCAGCGATACGGTAAGCTCCAAAGAAACGCCTGCTTTATGTCCTTCCTTTTTCCCGGTGCTTTCTACCGGAAGGGAAACAATGTCTTTTTTTCTCCGATACGGCAGCAGCTGCCTGTACTGAAGCTCTTCCAGTGCCTCTCTCCGCAATTCGTTCAGCTGCTGGAGCGGCAGAAAACAGTCCTTTCCCATCTCAATATCCAGTTTTTCAAAAACATACGGCGTGTTCCCGGTGCGCATCATCTGTTTTTTCACTTTTTCTTCCGTCATCGGCTGCCGTTCTGCCTTCTGAACCAGATTTCCTGAGATGTTTACGATAATCTCATGCTCCCCATCATGCTGAAATACCGACAGTATAGCAGGTTCCCCCGGAGAAATCATTAATTTCCCATTAATTTTCTCCTGGATCCGTTTCTCCGTATACCGTTCTTTCAGGGTTTCCATAAGCGGTGCACAGTACGTCCTGTTCCAGACCGTACCTTTTTTGAGAATTTTACGATCCTGCATCCGGATGGTAAAGGTCTTTCCTTTCGGAACATCATCCTCGACCGGCCAGGACTCCAGTATGTCCCCTTTATTGAGCGGTTCCAGGGCACGCCAGGTGCTTACACTGCCTTTTTGCCCCACCAGAGCAGCTCCTTTTGTTCCGTAATGATTCTGCCGTTCCACTGACATCATGGAAACACCGTTGTATCTTTTATAATATCCACCAGAGAATCCTCCCCGATTATAAAGATCCATAAGGATCCGGATATCATCTTCCTCCACACGATAGCCTTCTCTGCCATTTTTGTGATAAAGATCCACATATTTCCGATACATGGCGGATACACCGGCTGTATATTCCGTACGTTTCATACGTCCTTCAATCTTCAGCGAATCCACTCCTGCTTCCAGAATATCCGGCAGAATTTCCAGTGTACAGATATCTTTTGGACTGAGCAGAAACTGATCTCCACCTCCGTCATAAGAATACGGAAGCCTGCACGGCTGGGCACATCTGCCACGGTTTCCGCTGCGTCCTCCGATCATACTGCTCATAAGACACTGTCCGGAATAACTGTAACAGAGCGCGCCATGAACAAAACACTCAATCTCCAGCCCCGTCTCTTTCCGTATTCTCCGGATTTCATCCAGGCCAAGCTCCCTTGCCGGAACCACGCGGGATGCTCCCATACGTTCCAGAAACTTTGCCCCCCAGGCCCCCTGTACCGTCATCTGTGTGCTTACATGAAGATCCAGCAGGGGGAATTCTTTTTTCAATATGGAAAAAGTTCCCAGATCCTGCACGATCACAGCGTCCAGCCCGGTTTCATAAAAAGGTACAAGCCAGTTTACAAGGGAAATAAGCTCTTTTTCTTTCATCAAGGTGTTAACCGTCAGATACAGACGTTTTCCATGCAGATGACAATAATCAATACATTCTGACAATTCCTCATCGGACAGATTATCTGCATAAGCTCTCGCGCCAAACATCCTCCCGCCTGTATACACGGCATCTGCACCTGCCGAAAGTGCCGCAAACAACCCTTCCTTTGAACCAGCCGGTGCCAGAACTTCTGTCTTCATAAAGTTTTCCTCCTGATTCTGAAAAACAAAAGGCTGAACACAAAGTACAAAAGCCTATTCTTTTAAGCCTTTGCATAACGGTTCAACCCTTCCCCTTTTGTCTGTACCTTACTTTCCAAGCTCAGTCTCCAGTTTCACGATCTGCTTCTGATAATCGGTTATGCTGCTTTTGAGGGAATCCAGTTCCTTCTGGGTATCCTCAAGTCTGATCTGCACGCCAATCAGCTCATGTTTCAGGTCGTAGAGCTCCTTGTCCTTCTGGGAAAGCTCATCTTCAATCATCTCTACCTGCTTTTTTGCTTTAAAATAATCATCTGCAATATTCAGCTCAAGCAGAATGCTTTTGATTTCTTTTGACTGACGTCCATAACCGTCCAGTTTTTTAAACTCAGCCAGTTTATTGTTGATATATGTGGCAACCCGCTGCAGATACTCTTCACTTTCGTATCCACTGAGAGTATAAATTTTCCCATCAATGAGTACTTCCGTTTTGTTTTTGGATGACATCGTGTGTACTTCCTCTCTTTCGGTAGATTCTTTCTCACCATTATAACCCTATCTTAGCTCTGTTTACAAGAGAATATTGTAAAACTTTTTGGCTTATTATTCATTTTGCGGGATTCCAAGATGCTGATAGGTCCGTTCCGTCACGACTCGTCCTCTTGGCGTGCGCATGAGAAATCCATTTTTAATCAGAAATGGCTCATAGACTTCCTCAATGGTTCCACTGTCCTCGCCGATGGCAGCCGCCAGTGTATCAAGTCCCACCGGACCTCCCAGAAATTTTTCAATCATCACATTCAGAATTTTGCGGTCCGTCTGATCCAGTCCGCAGGAATCCACCTCAAGCAGATCCAGCGCAAAGGATGCCACCTCACCTGTGATTCTCCCATCATACCGCACCTGGGCAAAATCACGCACACGCTTCAACAAACGATTGGCAAGCCTTGGTGTTCCCCTGGATCGTTTGGCAAGCTCTGCTGCCCCCGACGCATCAATTTCCACGTTCAGCACCCTGGCGGAACGTAGAATGATCGTCTCAAGCTCTTTCTCCGTGTAAAACTCCAGATGATGCACCACGCCAAAGCGGTCTCTGAGCGGGGCTGTCAGAAGTCCTGCTCTTGTTGTTGCCCCGATCAGCGTAAATTTGGGCAGATCCAGTCGGATCGAGCGGGCTGCTGCGCCCTTCCCGATGACAATATCAATGGCATAATCTTCCATTGCCGGATAAAGCACTTCCTCTACCTGCCGGTTCAACCGGTGGATCTCATCTACAAAAAGCACATCTCCTTCCTGCAGATTATTGAGAATTGCCGCCATTTCACCTGGTTTTTCAATGGCCGGACCGGAAGTAATCTTAATATTTACTCCCATCTCATTTGCAATGATACCTGCAAGAGTGGTCTTACCAAGTCCCGGTGGTCCATAAAAAAGCACATGATCCAGGGCATCCCCTCTTTGTTTTGCTGCCTGTATGTAAACCTTCAGGTTTTCTTTTGTCTTTTTCTGTCCAATGTATTCATCCAGACTCTGCGGACGCAGATTCTGTTCCGACCGGACATCCTCCTCCAGAATGTCCGTAGTAATGATTCGTTTTCCCATTCCCTGCCCCTTCTATATCATTTTTTTCAGTGCTGCCTTCAGGATTGCCTCCGTATCCATATCCTCTGTGACTTCCGCCTGCTTCACCGCACGAAGGGCATCTGATGCGGAATATCCCAGAGCCGTCAATGCCTCCACAGCCTCCTGTCTTGCATCTGTCATGGTTTTTGACGGATTCTCTCCTTCATGCTGCAGCTTCTTTTCAAAGGCATCTTCCAGACTTAACTTGTCTTTCAGTTCCAGAATCAGTTTTTTGGCCGTCTTTGTACCAATACCAGGTGCCTTTGCGATCGTTTTTGCATCCTCTGAAAGAACAGCAAACCGCAGATCATCCGCCGAAAATACCGATAATATGCCAAGTGCCGCCTTTGGTCCAATGCCGCTTACTCCAAGCAGCATGGAAAACATCTCCAGATCATCTTTGCTTTGAAACCCATACAACTGCATCCCATCTTCCTTAACATGAAAATATGTATGAAGCTTAACCTTTCTTCCAATATTGGGAAGCACCTGCTGCTCCCTTCCCGAGACAAACACACGGTATCCAATCCCATTTACATCCAGTACAACACTGCCTTCCGTAATATCTGCGATTTCTCCCCTTATATATGCTATCATTCACAAATCCTCTCTGTTCCAACCATTACAAACTTCCATTCTGCCGTAATGCTATGATGTTGGGGTCAAAAGTCTTTGACCGCCTGATACCTGCGGATTTCTCCGCGTTTCACGCTCACGAAATCCTGAAAACATTCGAAATTCACTCATTTTATGTATTCTATCACCTGTACCCTGCGTTTTTTCTGCCATGCAACCTCATCTGCCACAATATGGTATCCCTCGCCGTTTTTTATCTGCCAGTTGTAAAATGATTTCTCGGGCTCTGCGTATCGTTCCATAATACTCATAATGGTTCCTCCATGAGCCACAACAGCAGCAGATACTGCTTTTTCCCGAAAAAGTTCATTTACGATTTCAGCAAAAGCGGCTGCACACCGTTTCCGGAATTTATCCTGTTTTTCTCCCGCCGGAAATGGAAGCGTTCCATTACTGTCAATCCATCTCTGATACCGGAAGTCCTCTGCCAACTCCTGATAGTTTTTATTCTCGAAATCACCGAAATCACACTCCCGCAGACCGTCAATCGGACAGACTTTTCTATCAGGAAAGAAAATTTCGGCAGTTTCCAGACATCTTTTCAATGGGCTGGAAAATACATATGCTACGGGTGGGAAAATCCTTTTGTTCTTTCGCTCAGCCAGTTCACTCCTCCCCTGCGGGCAGAGAGGTTCATCTGTACTTCCGATATAACGTCCTTCCAGGTTGCCCCTGGTCTTTCCATGACGAATCAGATAAATCTCCATGTCCGCTCCTCACTTAATCCTGGTCGGGATGCCGCATACCACACGATATACCTCCTCTGCTGCCGCTGCCGCCTGCGTACAGATACGTCCTGTGGTTTCCCGATAGTGTCTGTCAAATTGCCCGGTCGGTACCACACCATATCCGAGCTCGTTGCTGATGATGACCAGATCCGGATTTTTTTTCAGAATTTCATGCACCAAAGTGGTGGTATCCTGGTTCTTTTCCAGCATACGGCGCACATATTCATGAAAATGGCAGATTACCGGCTGTTCAAAAACAGCTTCTTTCTCACAAACCAGGCCATCTGCAAACTGTCCGGCCGGTATTCCGGTAAGTGTTTCCGCAAACTTTTTTTTCCCCTGAAAAGCGCCTCCAATAATCAGTTTCATCTTCCTTATCCTTTCCATCGGCAGAATCCTGCCCGACCGCTCCTGTTCAAAACTATGGCCAACACCTGCTAAGCAGAATGTAACAGGATTTTCACTGTGATCACACATACCGCCATCGCAAGTTCACAGTTCTGAAGAAAAAATCCCGCAAGATCTCCTGTAATGCCCCCAAATTTCTGGTATGCCATTCTCCGGTACCATACAAAAACAAGTGCGGCTGCTGCAAGTGCAGCCACACCGTACACCAGGCTGACAGACAGCATCCCCGCGGCACAAAGCAGAATATAACCTGCCATCACCAGACGGACACGTCCCTTTACCGCCATATCGGAAAAAGTGGCAGCCAGTCCCGTATTTTTAGCCATACGAAATGTTACCATTCCAAATCCGCTCAATGCACGCGAAAGTATAAATCCGATTGCCAGCACCTGAAGTGTCTCCGTATTCGCTTCCGAATAAATACCATAATCCAGTACAAACCAGCAGATTCCAACGATAATCGCAAAAGCACCCGCATGGGAATCCTTCAGAATCTCCAGCTTTTCGTCTTTTGACTTGTAGGAACTCAAAGCATCAGCAGTATCCAGAAGACCGTCAAGATGAATCCCCCCGCTGATCAGTACCGGAATCAGTATCAGCACTGCCGTAAAAAGCGGACTTCCGGAGAGTATGGATCCTGCCAGATAATTCCAGATCAATGTTACTGCGCCGATCACAGCACCCACTGCCGGAAAAAAACAGATACAATATTTCATACTTTCCCTGGTCCATTCTACCTGCGGCACCGGAATTTTCGAATACATCGAAAAAGCAACACACAGGCTTCTTCCAATATTTTTCATAACTGTCACCTTTGCTGTTCTTACCGTTATTTGATTCGCAGTGCAATTCCATACACCACTTCATAACAGGCATCGGAAATCTCTGCAAGATACCTGTTGATATTTCCAAGTACCTCCATATAATAGCGTGTTTCCGGATCATATTCCATCCCGTCCGAAAAGATTTCATTTGTCACTACACAGACATCTCTTGCCAGTTCTTTCAAATGCATCAGTCCGCATCTTATCGCCTCCTCTGTCGCTTTTCCTGCTCCCCCGGGCGAAAAAAGTTCATTTGCTGTCAGATTGGACAAGCATTCCAGAAGTACGACGCTGTCTTTGGGAATGTCTGCATGCGCAAGATCCGTATAACACTCCAATGTCTCAAACCTCTTATCGCTGCGCATCCTGCGGTGTCGTTCCACTCTCCTCCTGCTTTCCTCATCGTAACACATCATCGTAGCCACATACAGTCGCTTTCCCTCACCAAACTCAACGATCTTCTGTTCCGCAAAAGCGGATTTACCGCTTCCGCTGCCGCCAGTCACTGTAATAAACATAACGCTCCGTTTCCATCAGCTCAATGGCTGATACTGTTCAATACTTGCTTCCTCAAAGGTGCTCATACTGTTGTAGACCGCACAAGCCAGATCCAGGATCGGGAATAAAGTCACTGCACCGGTACCTTCCCCGAGACGCATTTCGCAGTCCAGAGCCGCCTCAAGACCCATACGTTCAAGAAGCATCTGTGCAGCAGGTTCCTTGGAAATATGGGATGCAAGCATATAATCCACACACTGCGGACAGATCACGTAAGCCGCCATGGCTGCGGCAGCAGAAATGATCCCGTCTATCACCACCGGCATACCTTTCGCCGCTCCACCAAGAAACAATCCGGCCATTCCGGCCAGATCAAAGCCGCCCACTTTTGCAAGGACATCGATCCCATCTTCCGGATTGGGACGGTTAACCTCAATGGCCCGATGAATAGCAGAAATCTTCCTCGTCAGTCCTGCTGTGGAAAGACCAGCCCCTCTCCCGGTTACCATCTCAACCGGAATATCCAGAAAAACTGCAGCTAACGCACTGCTGGTGGTGGTATTTCCGATTCCCATCTCACCAGTTGCAATGATCCGATAGCCCGTATCCTTTAATTCACCTGCAATGCGAATGCCGGTCTCAATGGCCTGGATTGCTTCTGAGCGAGTCATGGCAGGCCCTTTTGTCATATTCCGTGTTCCATAAGCTACCTTTTCATTTCGCAAAGCAGTATCTCGGGCAATTCCAATATCAATCGGAAACATGTCTGTTCCGGTCACCTGACACATAATGCTGGACGTAGCCTTTCCTGTCAGGAAATTTTCTGACACGATCGCTGTAACATCCTGACCGGACTGGGTAACTCCTTCTTCCACAACCCCATTATCTGCGCACATGACAACCAGAGCCTTTTTCTCCAGATCAATCTTGCTGCTGCCCGTCATTCCGGCAATCTTAATCAGATAATCCTCCATCTTTCCAAGACTGTGCAATGGTTTTGCAATCCCGTCCCAATGGCGCCTGCAGGCCTCCATCGCCTCATCTGACGGTGCCTTTATCTTTTTCAATGTTTCTTCCAGAATCATCTTTCTCCGCCTTTCTGCATGCAGGTTTCCATCTGCATCTTCACTGCTCCTCATTATAGCAGGAAAAAATCAGGTCTGCAACAAAGAAAAAGCAGCCAGATCATACAGAAAACTCTGCATACTCTGGCTGCATATGTAATCAATCCCAAATATCCTGCGGGATCATTCCTCCTACAGAAGAGACAAAGCAAGGGACAGCTCCTGTCTGTAACGTGTGGTGTATGCCGGGTAGGTTTTCATCCGGTAGGAATAAAGTTTTTCCAGAAACTGCCTGTCCGTGGTACTGTTTTTGATGCCGGCTGCTTTCACCGCACCGGCGGCCGTCCACTGTCCATGCTGAATAGAATAGCTGAATACCGCACCTTTGACCACATCCGGTCTGGCAGACATGGAAATGCCAAATTTCGTTTTGAGATATTTCTCAGTCACATCATAGTATTCCTTCTTTGCAAAAGCATCCTGATAGGAAGCAAATCCTTTCGGCGATCGGTTGTAGATCGTACGCCATGCCGAATAAAATTTTGTATTTCCCTGTAATTTGGACTTTTCCGCATCGGTATAGGCTGCATATTTTTTAAATTCCGCAAAGAACGTCGGATTGCTGGCATAGCAATATTTGACAAAAGGAAGGAGAGAATACCGGTAATCAAACTGATATTTTCCGCAGGCATTTCCATGATCTCCCCCCACCTGCGCATAAGCAGCCGTCCCTGATTCAAAGGTTGTAAAAAACAGAATCTTGTCCGTAACTTCTGCATCATTATCCGAGAAATTGGCTGTACATCTGCCGTTTATATCAATATTGTAAACTACACCATCTATCGTAACCGCTTTACTTCTCTGCATAACACCCTTGGTATTGAAATAGTAAGTAATGCGGTTCACCGATGCCAGGCCAACGCTCATCGCGCCGCCTTCCTCCGGATCCAGATAATAGCGTTTTCCTTTTTTATCCAGCCATCCGGTCTGCTGAACACCGCTTTCGGAAAAATAATATTTTTTCCCGTCTATCGTCTGCCAGCCTGACACGCGCCTGTATTTACTGTCAGCATAATAAATCTTACCGCCAACGGAAAACCAGCCGATGGAACATTTTCCAGTCTTTTTCTGAAAATAATAGTAATTCTTATTAATCTTTCGCCAGCCGGTCAGCATGTAACCGCCACCTGACTTTGTAAAATAGTAACGACATCCATCAATGGTTCTCCAGCCGCTGGCGCGCACACCTCCTGTGGCAGGATCCAGATAGTATTTCTTTTTCCCAATCTTTAACCAGCCCAGCTTCTTTTCGCCCTTTTTGGAATAATAATACCATCTTTTCTGAATACAGATCCAGCCGCCTTTAAAATTGGGAATCCACTTTCCGTCCTCCCCAACAAAGTATTTCCCAACCCACTGATTTCTGGTAAGCGACCCGTCCTCTCCGGCGTAATAATCACCAACCCACTTGTTTTGAATCCGTTCGGTTCCCTGATATGCGTAATATACCCCGTCTACTTCCTTCCATTTTGCCTTCTGTGCTGCTTCTGCCTTTCCAGGCACACAAAGCACTGCTGTCATCAGCACAAAAACGGCAAGAAGAATCTTCCTCTTCTCCTTCATATGTAGTCCTTCCATACGTTCTTTGTTATTAAATATTACAAAATTGTTAAATATTTTAATCTATTATAACGTATTTCTTATCGTTTGTCAAATCTTTTGCCTGTGCTGACGGCAGCTCACGCCAGGCCGCCGACTGCTTTCGGCAGATTGGTGTAAGCCGCCCGTTTCTCCTGTTTCATATGATAATACAAATAATCCTTCCATTGGACTCATTCACGATTTTCTTCATGGTCTCCTGCAGTTTATTCTGACTCTCCTCCCCGATCATTGCAAGTTTTGTCCGAATCCCGTCTTCCACCAGCTGACTGACTGATTTCCCAAAAATATTCGTATCCCAGATTCCATTTTCTTTTTTTGCATTTTCTTCAATATATGCAACCAGATCCCTGGCCTGCTGCTCACTTCCAACAATCGGTGCAATCTCCGTTTCAATATCCGCGCGTATCAGATGAATCGATGGACTATATGCTTTGATCTTTACCCCATATCTGGATCCCTGTTTCATGACGACGGGTGCCTCAAGCGTTATATCCTCTTTTTCCGGTGTGATCACGCCATATCCGCAGCCTTTCACAGAAGTCAGAGCATCCTGTACACTCTCGTATTCTTTTCGCTTGTCAGAAAGCTCCTTTATCATTGAGATCAGCTGATATTCTCCATTGATCTCCACTCCGGCCATCTGACTGAGCATCTCATAATAATATCGCTCCTCCACTTCCAGACGCACCTGGACACTTCCATCCGCCAGAGAAATGTTTTCCAGCTTACTTTTTTCCACATAATCACATTGCAGCATGATTCTTTCCTGCGTCACATCCCGTATCGTTCCAAGATTTTCAAAAATCTGAACAATGGCTTCCAGAATGGCCTTTTTCACGGGATGTTCTTCCGAAAGAGTTTCGATCCACCGCGGCACAAAATACTCAATTCTGGTCAACGGAAACGCGCAAAGCAGCTGCATCAGAACTTTACGTATATCCTCTTCCTTCATCTGTTCACAGTTCACCGGTACAACAGCAGAACCATACTTTTTCTCCAATTGCTCTGACAGAGCTTTTGTCTCTGCAGAATATGGCTTTTGAGAGTTCAGAACGATCACAAAGGGCTTTCCTGTTTTTCGAAGTTCTGCCACCGTCTTTTCCTCTGCTCCAATGTAGGCTGATCGTTCAAAATCACCGGTACTCCCATCTGTGGTCACCAGTATTCCGACTGTGGCATGATCCCGGATTACTTTTCCGGTTCCGATCTCTGCCGCCTGCGGAAAGGGAATTGCCTCTTTTGACCAGGGTGTTTTCACCATGCGCACCTGATTGTTTTCGTCCAGTCCAAAAGCTCCGTCGATCACAAATCCGACACAGTCAATCAATCGAATTCTGGCACGTACTCCTTCCTCCAGCTCTACTTCAGCAGCCTTAGCCGGCACAAATTTCGGTTCCACTGTTGTGATCGTCTTCCCGCCGCCGCTTACTGGAAGTTCATCCTTCAATGCACTGCTGTTTTCATCCGAAATATGCGGCAGTACAAGCTGTTCCATAAACCTACGGACGAACGTGGATTTTCCGCTCCGAACCGGACCCACCACACCTATGTAGATTTCGCCCTTTGTTCTCGCCTGTATGTCCCGATACAGATGAAATGTATCCATAAATTTACCCCCTCGCTGTACTGATAAAGCATATGCGAGGGGGTTTTTCTTTATGCTATATGTTTCCTGTGATATCCGATACCAGTCAGGTCAACGTCTCCGATTTGTCATCTATTTTCCACAGAAATCTGGATTATGCAGCAGTTCGTGTGCTTTTCCTTTGAATTCGCTTCCGTTATAGAAAACATCCATCAGAGGATTCTCGTTACATTTCTTGATTGCCATATTTCCGTCAGCCGTATAGAGACCTTTTGCACGCGCTTCTCTGTGTCTTGGCCCTGCCGGAATCGGCTGTCCGCCGCCCATAATACATCCGCGTCTGCATGCCATAACTTCGATCAGATGATAATTCTTCTCACCTCTCTGAACCTGCTCCATAACGGTTCTGGCATTTGCAAGTCCACTGACAACACAGATATTGACATCCATGCCTTCATACTGAATGGTGAATTCCTTGATGCCCTGTTCACCACGCATACCAGCCTCCGCAATGGCATCCAGAGTAGCGTTGTCATGTCCGGGTACCAGACGACGAATCACTGCTTCTGTTACACCGCCGGTTACACCAAAGATAACACCTCCGCCGGAACCAATACCAAATGGCATATCACAGGATTCTGCCTCAATCTTATCCAGTGCAATACCTGCCGTTTTGATCATGCGGGTAAGCTCCGTGGTAGTGATAACAATATCTGTATCCTTCTCACCTTTTGTATAACTGTTCGGACGCTTTGCTTCCATCTTTTTCGCTGTACAAGGCATAATAGATACAACAACCGTCTTCTTTCCCTGTGCATGTTCCGGATTACGGTAATACTCCTTGATAACTGCCGAGAACATCTGCTGTGGAGAACGACATGTGGACACATTTTCACGGAAATCCGGGAACTGATCGTCAACAAATTTCACCCATGCCGGACAGCAGGAGGTCAACAGCGGCAAAGTCCCCCCATTCTTCACACGATCCAGGAATTCCGCAGACTCCTCCATAATCGTCAAATCTGCCGAATAACTGGTGTCAAATACTTCATCAAAGCCCATGCGGTGAAGAGCTGCTACGATCTTGCCCATGGAATTTTCACCTTTTGGCAGACCAAATGCATCACCTGCTGCCACACGTACAGCCGGCGCAATCTGAGCAACCACTCTCGTATCCTTATCCGCCAGTGCTTTCCATACTTCATCAATATTCGTGCGGATCGTGATGGCACCTGTCGGACAGAACACACGGCACTGTCCACAGTTCACACAGTCTGTTTCCGCAATCTTCTTATCAAATGCAGGTGTAACCATAGCATCTGTGCCACGGTGTGTAAATCCGATACATCCCACACCCTGGATCTCCTCGCAGACACGCACACAGTTTCCGCAGAGGATACACTTATTCGGGTCACGCACAATAGACGGGGAAGAGAAATCAATCGGTCTGACTTCTCTGGTATTCTCGAAACGTACATTTAATACACCAAGCCTGTGTGCCAGATTCTGCAGTACACACTCACCACTTTTAACACAGGTGGTACAGTCACGGCAGTGTGCAGCCAACAAAAGCTCAACAATCAGCTTACGATACTTGCGTACTTTCTCGGAGTTTGTATAAATTACCATGCCGTCTCTTGGTTCTTCCGAGCAGGATGCAAAGGTGCGTCCTCTGTCATCTTCTACGGTACAGAGTCTGCAGGCTCCGAACGTGGAGAGTTCTGAATGGTAACAGAGTGTCGGCATGTCGATCCCGGCTTTTCGGATGATCGTAAGAATATTTTTTTCGTCTGTAAATTCGACCTTGCGGCCGTCAATTGTAATAAATCCCATAATGTCCCCCTCCTACGCTTCTACATAAATGGCATCAAATGCACAGTTTTCCTTACATGCTCCACACTTGATACAGATATTCGGGTCGATATGGAATGGCTTCTTGACCTGACCTGTGATAGCTCCCACCGGACAGTTCTTTGCACACTTGCTGCAGCCTTTACAGAATTCCGGATTAATCACATATTTGCGCATTGCCTGACAGACTTTGGCTGCACATTTGTGATCGCGGATATGCTCCAGATATTCGTCCCTGAACAGATTTAAGGTACTGATAACCGGAAGCGGCGCACTCTTTCCAAGTCCACACAGAGCCATACTGCGAATCATGCCTGCAAGCTCCTCCAGCTTGTCCAGATCGGACTCTTCTCCTCTTCCTTCTACAATCTTTTCCAGGATTTCCAGCATACGTTTCGTACCCTCACGACATGGTACACATTTGCCGCAGGACTCTCTCTGTGTAAAGCTCATAAAGAAACGGGCAACTTCCACCATACAGGTGTGCTGATCCATGACAACCATACCACCGGATCCTACGATTGCATTAAATTTCTTGACGGAATCAAAATCCAGAGGCTCGTCCAGATGCTTGCTGGTCAGACAGCCGCCGGACGGTCCGCCAATCTGTACTGCCTTAAACTCGGAGCCTTCTTTCAGTCCTCCTCCTATATCATAAATAATCTCTCTGAGCGTACTTCCCATCGGAACCTCGATCAGTCCGGTGTTTTCAATCGCACCGGTCAGAGAGAAGGTCTTTGTACCAGGACTTCCGGCTGTACCGATGGAACGATACCAGTCTGCACCCTGCAGAATTATTTTCGGTACATTTGCATAAGTCTCCACGTTATTGAGAACCGTCGGTTTCTCCCACAGACCTTTCTCAACGGTACGCGGCGGTTTCACACGCGGCATACCGCGATTGCCTTCAATCGAAGCAGTCAAAGCACTTCCTTCGCCGCACACAAAAGCACCGGCACCACGGTTGATATGCATATGGAAACAGAAATCAGTTCCAAGAATATTATCACCGAGCAGATGATGCTTTTCCATCTCGGCAATAGCATGTCTTAAACGGGATACAGACATAGGGTACTCTGCACGTACATAAATATAACCCTCTGTAGATCCGACTGCGTATCCGGCAATCATCATGCCTTCCAGGAGTTTATAGGGATCTCCTTCCATAACCGAACCATCCATAAATGCACCTGGATCTCCCTCATCACCGTTACATACCACATAACGCATGGTTTCTTTCTGGCGGGCTACCTGTTTCCATTTTCTTCCGGTTGGGAAGCCTCCGCCTCCGCGTCCACGCAGACCTGATTTATCAATCTCATCAATTACTTCATCTCTCGTCATCTCAAACATGGCTTTTTCCAGTGCGGAAAAGCCTCCGGATGCCATATACTCTTCAATAGACTCCGCATCAAAACGACCACAGTTTTCCAGTACAATGCGGGTCTGTTTTGCAATAAACGGAATCTCCTCCGGATGTTTGTATACCTTTTTTGCTTTACGATAAAGGAGGCGCTCCACCACTTCATCGCCCAGAACAGACCGTTCAAAAAGTTCCTGACAATCCTCAATCTGTACTTTTACATACTGAACCGTCTCTTCTCCTTTTGTGATACGAACCAGCGGACCCAGTTCACAGAAGCCCTGACAACCGGTCTTTTTCAGCCCGATATGTGCGTCTCCGTCATGAGGTGCAAACTCTACTGTTACGCCCGGAGCCGAGTTTGCCAGTTTCAGAAAACGGTTATAAATCTTCTCGGAGCCTGTCGCAATACATCCGGTACCTGAACAGACCAGGATACGACAGACAGCCGATGACATCTGCTCTTTCGCTTCAATACGGCATTTTTCCAATTCTTCTCTGTTGTGAATCATCAGCGCTCACCTCTCAGTTCTGCAATCAAATCTACTACTTTTTCCGGTGTCATGTTGGGGTGCACTTCATCGTTTACCGTACAGGTCGGTGCAAGCCCACAGGCACCCAGGCAGGAAACCGTTTCAACCGTAAAAAGCATATCGTCTGTCGTATGCTTTTTGCTTGAAAGTCCAAGTTCCTTAAAAAAAGCGTCCAGAATTGCCGTTGATTTTTTTACGTGGCAGGCTGTGCCGTCGCAGACTTTAATGATATATTTTCCTTTCTGCTCAAACGAAAAATTCTCATAAAATGTCGCAACACTGTAAGCCTTTGCTTCCTTGACCCCAATCTCCCTGGCAACATAGGTAAGCAGTTCCCCCGGCAGATAGCGATACTCTCCCTGAATATCCTGCATAACAGGAATCAGAGAGGATGGTTTCTTACCATACACGGCAATAATCTCATCCGCTTTCTGGTAATATGACTGATCCAGCATACCAATAACCTCCTATCTTTTTAATGTTTCACACATTATTATGCAGTAATTATAACCTATTTCGACATTATATACAATACATTCGCAGCTAATTAAAAATTTAACAAGCAATTTGCACAATTATTTCTAAATTTCTGTGCTTATTCTGATATATCACTGTTGTTTTAAAAAATGTACACCCCCTTCGATTGCGAAATTTATTTTCATATGTTATAGTAAATCGAACAGAAGGAGAGACAAATATCAGACTGGAAGGAGAAACGAATGAGAGGTATTGAAACTCAGGTAAGAAAAATCCGCCGCCAGATTTTTGCGGAGGTCTCAAGACTTGGTTTTGAGTCAGATTCCGAATCACTGATCCACGATATTGAGGCGATCCCCTACAAAATTGTAACGGAAGAAGGTCCGCAGTACCGAGACAGTATTTATCGTGCACGGGCAATCGCCACCGAACGTGTGCGACTTGCTATGGGTATGTCACTGCGCCCTACGAACAAACCGGTTCATTTGACAGAAGGTATTGAGGCGAGTAATATTTCTGAAAAATACTACGAACCCCCTTTGATGCAGGTCGTTCCCTCTGCATGTGCCGCATGCGAAGACAATAAGTTCGAAGTCAGCGATATGTGCAAAGGCTGTCTCGCACACCCGTGTGCAGAAGTATGTCCAAAGGGAGCAATCTCCATGGTAAATGGACGCTCTTACATTGATCAGGGAAAATGCATCCACTGTGGAAAATGCAAATCCGTCTGCCCCTATGATGCCATTTCAAAAAAGGAACGTCCCTGTGCACGTGCATGTGGTGTCAAAGCCATCGGCAGTGACGAATTCGGACGCGCAAAGATTGACACAGAAAAATGTGTTTCCTGCGGTATGTGCATGGTAAGCTGTCCATTTGGTGCAATCAGCGATAAATCTCAGATTTATCAGCTTTCTCTTGCTTTAAAAGAAAAAAATGAAATTATTGCAGAAATCGCACCGGCCTTTGTGGGTCAGTTTGGCGATATGGAGCCTTCCGATGTGCACGCAGCCCTGAAAACCCTTGGTTTTTCCAGGGTATACGAGGTTGCTCTTGGAGCCGACATTGGAGCCGTATCCGAAGCAAAACATTATGCAGAGAAAGTATCCACAGGAGAGCTTCCATTTCTTCTGACCTCCTGCTGCCCCTCCTGGTCCATGCTTGCCAAAAAATATTTTCCGGATATGATTGAAAATATTTCACAGGAGTTGACTCCTATGGTAGCAACGGCCAGAAGCATCAAACTGGAGCATCCAAATGCCAAAGTGGTATTTATCGGTCCTTGTGCCGCAAAAAAATTGGAGGCAAGTCGAAAAAGCGTTCGAAGCGATGTGGATTTTGTCATTACATTCGAGGAACTGCTGGGTATGTTTGACGCAAAAGGCATAAGTATCACAAAACAGCCGGAAAGCCCTTCCCTTCATGACGCAACCGCCGCCGGACGGGGCTATGCCGTATCAGGCGGAGTAGCCGGCGCAATCGAAGAATGCCTGAAAGAATACTATCCGGATGTCACGCCAAAAATCGTCCATGCAGAAGGACTGGCTGAATGTAAAAAAACACTGGCTCTGGCAAAAGCCGGAAAGATGAACGGATGTCTGATTGAGGGCATGGGATGCCCTGGTGGATGTATCGCAGGCGCCGGAACGAATCTGGCACTGAATAAAGCTTCATCCAAAATAAAATGGTACAAATCCGTTTCCACCAAAAAACTGCCGCCAAAAGAGCTTGCAGAAATTGAACTGAACTAAAAAAAACCGGTTTTCCATATGCGGAGTCTGGAAAACCGGTTCTTTTATGACAGGTGCGGATTCCTGTCACAGAAGGAGGTATGTCGTGAATTACCCCCAATATGTTCAGGATTGCTCGAGATGACTCAATCTTCTTTTTCGTGTATAACCTTCAGACCTGCCACCGGCAGCTTCCTCCGGATGTATAACAACACAAAATATCTGCTTACCCTTAGCAGACATCATATGGGATCCATATCCCGGATTGGATGTTTCAGCTTTACTCGGAAGCTCATCTCATGTACCAAGCAGGTTTCCTGACTTGCACTTCACTGCACTGCCTCTCCTTCTCGCAAAAATGGGTATACAATGGATTATGAGGCAGTACTCTTTGCTTACAGTGGCCGGACCGTTCAGGTTTTTCACCTGATTCCCTTTTACCCGATATACATCGGCACTTGCTACAGCAATATGTAATTCACATTACTCAGTATACCTTCCTCATAAACGTTTGTCAAGAATTGTTTTCTCATCCAAATACTTCAGGCCGTCAATCCCTTTGATTCCAAGTCCAGGCTCCTTGGACACAAGAATCTCCTGTTCCTGGAAAACTGCACCGCCAAGGATCGGATCTTCTCTGCAAAGCACCGGTCCATCCAGATCAATTTTTGTAACAATTTTCTTTGCACATGCCAGATGAACCGCCGCATTGACACTGATTTTTGCTTCCAGCATACATCCAACCATACACTCCACACCGTAAATTTCGGCAGCAGAAGTAATTTTCAGTGCATTGTACAAGCCTCCGCACTTCATAAGTTTAATGTTAACCAGATCGGCAGCACGCATCTGCATAATCTTAACAGCGTCCTCGCAGGAAAACACGCTTTCATCTGCCATGACAGGCACATAGGATCGCTCCGTTACATACTTCAATCCTTCAAAATCATGACCTGCTACCGGCTGTTCCACAAATTCGATATCAAGACCTCGTTCCTGCATCTGGTTCAGCAGACGTACTGCCTGCTTGGGACTCCAGGCCTGATTTGCATCGATTCGCAGCTTCCGCTCTGGTCCTGCTGCCTGGCGTACCGCAGTCAGTCTGGCAATATCAAGTTCCGGATTTACACCAACCTTCACTTTCAGAGTTTCATAGCCGCGCTCCACCGCATTTCTCGTATCCTCTGCCATCTCTTCCGGGTCATTGACACTGATCGTAATATCCGTAGTAATCCTGTCCCTTGCACCGCCAAACAGCTTGTACACCGGAATCTTGTAAAGCTGTCCATACAGATCATAGAGTGCCATATCAACAGCAGCTTTTGCACTGGTATTCCCGACGATACACTTGTTGACTGCCTGTATCACATCTTCAAAATCATCCACATCTCTTCCAACGATGGTTTTTATGATATGATCCCGGAGAGCTCCCAGGATGGCTCCCGTCGTATGTCCTGTTATGGCACCCGTCGGCGGCGCTTCCCCATAACCCACATGGCCGGTATCCGTATAAATCTCAACAATGATATCCTCCACGCTTGACACGGAACGCAAAGCCGTCTTAAAGGGGACACGCAGAGGAACGGAAATTGTCCCAAGTCTGACTTCTGTAATTTTCATACCATTCTCCTTTTCAAAATCTTTGATCTTTTGCAGATAAATCTTTTAATCTGCCGCAAGTGCACACATGGCTTCTGCCAGAATCACTGCATTATCAATCAGCCGATCCAGTTCCATAAATTCATCCGGTTTATGCTCACGCACTTCGTCTCCCGGAAATATGGGGCCAAAAGCAACTACATTCGGCAGCATTTTCGCATAGGTTCCACCGCCGATGCTTTTGGGTTTTGCTTCCTGTCCAGTACATTTTTCATACACATGCAGCAGTCTCTGGACCAGTTCACTTTCCGGCGGCATATACAGGCTCTCTTTGTGACGAATCCAGCTCTGTTCAAAACCGGCTTCCTCAAATGCTTTCCTAACCAGAGGGGCACATTCTTCAAAGCTCCTGGTTACCGGATAACGATAATTAAGCATTACCTCCAGGTGATACCGGTCACCACGTATCACGCCAAGATTCATGGTAAGTATACCGGAAACAGAATCCTCCATTGCAATTCCAAGGGATCTTCCATCACATTCCATACCGATCTTTTTTGAAAGAAAATGCACTGCTCTCTTCAGATTCCCTGCTTCCAGAATCTCATCCAAAAACTGCAGCAGACGACCAATGGCATTTTCCCCCTCCCAGGGCGTACCTCCATGTGCACTGATGCCCTCTGCTTCTATGCGAATTCCATCCCGTGTTCGTATGCAGACAATTCCCGTACGCTTTAATTGTTCCACCTTACGGGCTTGATCCTCCGTACATGTAAAAACTGCAAAGGCACTGGCCGGTACAATATTCGCAGCCGTTCCACCCTGAATTTCTTTCAGTACAAAATCTCCTTCCTGCCTCAAACGGAAGCAGTAAGTTTCCCCGATCAGACCTTTTTCTCCATTGATAACCGGATATTCTCCATCTGGTGTAAAGCCCATAACCGGAATTTCACCGCCGTGACTGATATAATACTTCATATCAGAGCTTCCGGTCTCTTCGTTCAGGCCAAAAATCAGCCGAATCCTTCTTTTTAATGGAATACCAGACTCTTTGATGGCCTTTAAGGCAAACAAAGCCGCAACAGAGGGACCTTTGTCATCCATGGTTCCCCGGCCGAATATTTTTCCATCCTGAATCTGTCCTTCATAGGGTGGTACGGACCATCCGTCACCGGCAGGCACCACGTCCAGATGACCAAGCACGGCCACGATCTCATCTCCGGAACCATACTCACACCATCCAACCTGATTATTCATATTATAAGTCTCAAACCCCATCGCCTGAGCCAGGCCAAGCATATATTCCAGGCAATCATGAACGGATTTGCCATAGGGATATCCACTTTGATCCTCTGCAAACACACTGGGAATACGGATACAATCCTGCAGACGGGTGATCAGCTCATCCTGGCTGTTTTTCATCCATTTACGAAAATCCATCTTTTCCTCCCTTACATTTCCTCACACATCAGAACCTCTTTCATGCACAAAAATTCGTCATATTCAAGTCCCTTCGTCTCCGTTTCCATCTCACCCACCTGATTATCATAGGGATCGGCTCTCCAGTGCTGTTTCTCAATGGTAAACGGTGCCTGGAAAGCTCGATTCGCTGCCATGCGATAAGCATCCAGATTTCCAAAATAAAATTTCCGCCGTTCTTCGTTCTGATTTCGCACGGCTGCGATACCATAGGAAGGATCTGCGTAAAGCCATCCATAAGGTGCCACGTAAAATCGTACCCAGTCGTGAGCACCACAGAAATCCGGTTCGGCAGTAAGACCGCTCTGCCAGCAGGCAGGTATTTTGGCACAGCGGCACATCGTCAGGAAAAGCAGGGAAAACACCCCACAGTCTCCCAGACAATTTCTGGCACAGGAGTCCGCAATATGTTCCAGATTAAAATACGCCGGCATAAAGGAATACTTCATATTCTGTGTGATGTAATCATAAAACCGTCTTGCCTTTTCCATCGGATCCTCTATATCCCCGGACAGCTGACCGACCAGTTCCCGGATATACGGTGTAAAAACGATATGGGGCGGTTCCTCCTGTGTAAAAAAGTCCGGCTGTTTTCCTTCCCCATGCATTTTTTCTGTATCATGATAGCTTGCTGTATAAACATAAGAGTATACTACCGAAAAGGAATGATTTTCCTTCATTGTCTCTTCGAAGCAGATGGTTCTCTGCAGCGCATCCTGAGGCGCGATTTTCCCACAGGGTGGTTCCATCTTTTCAATCACAATATCCGACTGCTGTTCACATGCAGCCGGAATGGGCAAATGAACCCTCACAAACACGCCAGGCGTAAAACACTCATCCTTCATCCGAACAGAAGCCCGGATTCGAATGCGGTTTTTCAATATTCCTTTTTCTTTTATCTGATGCACACAGTAATCCAGACGATTTTTTCCTCCAAAAGAAGAAACTGCACTCTCCACTCCCGGAAGCATCACACCGGCACGGACTGCAAACCCGGGATCTGTCTTACACATGGACGCAAAAAAACGATTGAAAAACTGCATTCTGCCATTTACATAAATCCAGCCGATTTTCCCTTCCTCCACACATCGGTCAAATTCCTCATCCGTAAAATCAGGTACTTTTTCTCTCAGGACAGAAAGTGCTTCTTCCCGCGTATAAGGATAATCTGCAGGCATACGTCTGCAGATTTCACGCTGGACAATGAGAGAATACCGAAACGGTTCCGGAAGATTTCCCATGTCAAGCCTTCGGTCAATCAACCGGATTGCACCGCAGAAATCCCCCGCCACTTTTCGGCGGTAAATATCATCCGGCAATCCGATATTCAGATACCGGAACATTTGATTGACATTCATACGCTCCTCCATATCCGGATTTCCTGCTCTGTCACCCGGAGCAGGAAATCCGATGAACCTCTTTTTACAGGAACAGTCTCAAAATAAATCCGCAGGCCAGGCCGCAGAAATTACCGATCGCAGCTCCCATCACTCCCATCAATACACCGATGCCTGCATAAGAGGGATTATATGCGGATGCAACGATAGGTGCGGATGCACTTCCACCGATGTTTGCCAGGGAAGCCGTGGATACCATACAGCAATCCCAGTGAAATACTTTTGATAACAAAAACATGATAACAATATGTATGATCAGTACGACAAGACCAGCCACGATCCAGAGCGGTGCACTCACCAGATCCACCAGAGATGCTGTGGATGCCAGCAGGGATACGACTGCATAAAGATAAACGTTTGACAGTTCTTCCACAGCCGGAAGCTTGCCAAGAGGTGTCAGGGCACAAACCAGACCAAGTACCGTTACAAATACCGTTGTCATCGTTCCTTTGTCAAACATGGACAGACCGATTGAACTAAGACCCGCATTCATTGCAGCCCCCACCTGCTGTGACAATGCAGATACCATCAGTGAAAGACCGATCAGGAAAATCCAGTCACCGGCCGCAGCGTGTTTTTTCTCTTTTGCAACTTCTTCGTTTGCCGCATCTGCAACAGCCTGAAGCTTTGTGGTATCCGCCTTGACTGCCTTATCCCATTTTCCTGCATAGCGTACCATAATAAGCAGAAGTGCAATCCAGACAGAATAATAAACGGTATCAACTGCCAGGGCACAGCCGTAAGCACCCGGATCAATCGTAAAGGCCGCTTCCATCGCTGCCATATTTGCCGAACCGCCAATCCAGGATGCACACAGTGCTGCCATTGCTGCCCAGGTGGTTTCTCCTCCGCCAAGCGGGTTCTTGAAAATCAGAAAAGCAATGATGAACCCAAGAAGAATGGAAAAAGCTCCTCCAAGAAAAATTGCAGCCATACGACCGCCCAGTTTTGCAAGCTTGCGGATATCACAACGCAGAAGCATAACAAAAATCATGGCATAGAGGAGATTGTTCTTTAATACAGAATACGCCTGCGAGCATTCTTCTGAATTGTAAAGACCTGCTGTACAGAAAATCATATTCAGCACATAGAGCCATACAAGAGGTGGAATCACCTGAAACACTTTCCATTTCGTATACTTTTCTGCCGCCAGTAAAACCCCTGCCAGAAACATTAAAAAAGCAATGTAAGTAAAACCATTCGTTATCATAATTCACTCTCCTTAAATATTTTTAACGTATCCTTTTCAGACCGCTGCATAATCCGATTCCCCCCTTTCCCGATTTCTTTACCGAACCTTCACAAAAAAGCGGGAAAATGTTCCGACTCCCCACCACATCTTTGTGTTTCGGTACCAACGGCATCATGCAGACCTGTTCCTCAAAAGCACGTTCCGTCAAATTGTCATAAATTATGTGCAGCAAATCTAAATTTATGTTTATAATTATAAATTTTATATGAAATAATGTCAAGTTTATTCTCTGTATTTACACATATTTTTCGTTATTTTATATTCTTTTATGCATTTTGTTTCGTTTTCCAAAAATATTTCGTTGATAACTTAATTTTTGCACAGAAAAACAGCTCTGTCCGTATTCATTCTGACAGAGCTGTTATTTTAAAATCTCAGGAAAAGAAATGACAGATAAATTCCGTCTTTCTTATGCATTTGCCTTTTCTGCTGCATCCACCACATGGCCAATCAGCACAGAAGTGGTTACGCTTCCAACGCCTCCCGGTACCGGAGTGATCGCATCCACGATGGGTTCTACTTTATCGTATGCAACATCACCGCAGAGTTTGCCCTCAGCGTTTACATTGATTCCAACATCAATCACAATCTGACCCGGTCTAACATAAGTATCATCCACAACGCCTGCGCGGCCTGCTGCTACAATTACAATGTCTGCCTCTTTTACAACAGATGGCATATCCACGGTCCTTGTGTGACAAATAGTAACCGTCGCATTTTTCTTGATCAGCATCATAGCTGCCGGTTTACCCACTACCAGAGAGCGGCCAACAACCACTGCCTTTTTACCGGTACAGTCAATGCCATAGTGATCCAGAATTTCCATACATGCCTGCGGTGTACATGGCGGATAACCCAGATCCTTTCCGGTAAATACGCCTGCCATAGATCCGTTTGTCATACAGTCAACATCCTTTGCCGGATCCAGCGCCTGCTCGATCTCATTCTGATTCAGATGCTTCGGCAGGGGACGGAACAGAAGCACGCCATGAATATTGGCATCCTTATTCACTTCGTCGATAACAGCCAGAACCTGCTCCTGTGTTGCATCAGCCGGAAGCAGATATTTTTTATACTCAACGCCCAGTTTTTCGCACCGCTTTGTTGCCCCTCTTTCATAGGAAAGATCGCTTTCATTCTCGCCTACGCGAACAATACCAAGTGTCGGTTTTACACCTTTTTCATTTAAAGCTGCAACCTTTGCCATAATGCGTTCATTTAAAGCTGCAACTACTTCTTTTCCCAATAACTGTTTTGCCATAGTTTTTTCCTCCGCCTATTTCAGTCTGCCAAGCACACTTTCAAAAATTTCATCTGCCATTGCCGGATATTTTGCCAGCATCGCATCTGCCTTTGCGTTCAGTTCTTCCGCATACTCTCTGTTTTTCATGGATTTGGTGTTGATGTACACATTCAGAGATGCTCCCTGCAGAGCTGCCTTACAGAACACTGCACCTACACCGGCATCACTGATTGCAAGTGCGGAACCTTTTGCTGCAAATTCCTTGATCAGTTCAATCGCTTCACAGCATTTCTCCATAATTTCCATGGGAACAGAGCAGGCATCTTTCAGCACGATCTCCATTACACGTGCTTTTTCTGCCTTTTCTTCCTCAGTGGCTCTTGGCATACCATATGCTTTTGACAGAGGCTCAAAAACTTCTGCATCTCTCTCAACCAGAGTCAGCAGCTCTTTCTGAAGGACATCACATTTTGCCTTCAGTTCATACATCTCATCCTCTACATCCGCATATTTTTTCTTGCCCACTGTCAGGCTTCCAACCATATTTCCAAGTGCAGTACCGACTGCACCCACCAGAGCAGATGCTCCACCGCCGCCCGGCACCGGTGCTTTGGAAGCCAGAACTTCTACGAACTCATTACATGGTACAGTAGAAAATCCCATTGTAAACTCCTCCTTCATTTTATAATAGTTTCTTTAACGTCCCAATCGCGATATCTCCCACAACCGCAAGATCCTCCGCTTCAAAAGACAATGGAAAATTATCGGAAAAGAGAATCTGGGAAGAAGGCGGAAACTCATCATCCCCCGCCCACAGAAGAAACTGTACGCGATATCCGTTCATGAACTCAAACTCATATCCGGCATCACCATGCCCGCATGCGACAGCCCCCATTGCTTCCATTCTCTTTTGAAAATCTTTCAGCCTGTTTCCATAAGAAAAAGCGAGACGCATCATACAGCGCCCGTTAAACTGGCGATAATATACTTCCCCATGAGGTACTTCGCGATATGTCAGAAATCTGCCGCTTCCAACAGATTCCACGCCTCTGGTCAGATAACGAATCACCATGATCCTGGCCGGAATGCCATCTTCCATGGCTCCATAACCCGTATCCGAAGCATCTTTTTTCCGTATCGTACATTCCGGCCATTTTACCAGAAATGTCTTCTGCATCATGCGAACCTCAAACTCCTGTGTATCCTCATGCCAGGGCACACCGGTTCGTCTGGATGCCTCCTGTGGTTGGATCGATGCAAACTCTTTCAGATAATATTCAAACGGAATTTGCTCCTTATTGTTTTTCTCGTATTCCGGCTTCATAAATTTCATGTTCCTTTTCTGTATGAGAGGTCATAAGACCTCTCTATTTCGTTTGCCCCGCATGCATCATACATTCAGAACATCCTGCCCTGCACAAACTCATCCGTGACTCGGAAACAGGGATGCATCCGTATGCGGCAGGAAGCAGGCTCCCACAAACTCATCCATGTATTGCGGGATCGCACTCAGTTCTATATATGTCATATTGGATGCCAGCTCATAAACCTTGCGCTCCGATGCGGTAGAATACAGCATCGCATATGCACCCGCCAGAGAAGTATTTCCGACATAATGGTACATTTCCACCGGAATATCCGGGAACATACCAATGTTGATGGCATTGGCCATATTAATCCCGCTGCCGATACCTCCGGCCACGTAAACATTCTCGATCATGGAAATATCAAAATCACAGTAAGACAGCATCGTACGTATTGCAGAGAAAATCGCTCCCTTTGCACGGATAAAGCTGTCAATATCCACCTCTGTAATCTCCACATCTTTGCTGGAACCAGCTTCCTCTCCCTCAAAAGCGAGAATATAACTACCCATACCATCGGAATCGCGTCTGACACGTTCACCGTCCCGGATAAATTTTCCTTTTGGATTGATAATACCGCAGCGGAACAGTTCGCTGATAATATCGATAATACCAGATCCACAAATACCTACCGGTTTCGTGCCCGAATCACCTACAACAGTAAGCGTCGGCTCCATGGTCTCCTCATCAATCACACATGCCTCAATGGCTCCATCTGTAGCACGCATACCGCAGCTGATATCTCCTCCCTCAAAGGCAGGTCCCGCCGAGCAGGCACAGCTGAACATAAAGTCCGAATTTCCGAATACGATCTCACCGTTTGTTCCAAGATCAATAAACAGCGAAAAGGATTCTTTATTCCAAAGCATGCTCACAAAAGCTCCCGCTGTGATATCGCCGCCCACGTAGCTTCCAATATTTGGTGCAAGAATAATATGCGCATCCGGATTGACACAGATACCGATATCTCCGGCAAACAGAGAATTTGTTTTAAAAAAAGTAGGAATATAAGGCTCCATCCTGACCGGATCTGCATCGACACCAATCAGAAGATGATTCATCGTTGTATTGGAAGCGATGGCCATGCGATAGATACTCATGGGATTCAGCTTCGCCTGACGACACATATTCTTCACCAGCGGATTAATGGTCTCCTCGATCACAGCTTTCTGAAGTTTGTCCCTTCCTCCCGGTTTCTGGGATTCAATAATACGATTAATGACATCTGCTCCATAACGAATCTGTCCATTTCCGCTTGATGCCTTTGCCAGAATCTTTCCATCCAGCATATCAATGATAATCGCAGACACCGTGGTTGTACCAATATCAATCGCAAGTCCCGCCACCACCGGTTCTTTCTCGCCACTGCATATGTCATATACAAAAATGTCTCTGCTGGTTTTCCGAATCACCAGATTGACATCAAAATTACTTTCGCGCAGTACGTGCGCCATTTTACGGATAACCGAATAGGGAAGCTTCACATGCTCCATTCCGGTCTGATTCCGGATAGCCCATACCAGACGTTCATTGTCCGGCATCGTATCATCCAGAGTCGGTTCGTCCATTGTTACACGAATGATTTCAAGATTATTTTTGAGTTCGATACCTGCTTCTGCGATAGACTTTTTAATATTATCAAAAATTTTAATCTCATCCGGTGATGACAGATCTGCCACTTTCATCCTGCTGCGATAAGCAGAAGCAATGTCTGGAACCAGTACAGCAACATCCGCAATTATTTTACTGACACACGCCAGACGCCATCCGGCAGCATACTCTTCATCACTGATATGTCTCGTTTTTTTGGAATCCAATTCCCCACCAATGAGCTTCACTCTGCATTTTCCGCAAGATGCATTGCCTGAACACGGTGCATCGATAGCTACATTTGTTTTTCTCGCTACCTCAAGAAGGCTTTCACCGAAAGCAGCGAAGACTGTTACATCTTCGCTGTTTTCAAACTTAAAAGTAACCTTATACATTTATTAGATCTCCAGATAGGAATCTGCGTACAGTGTATTATTCTTGAATACATCACAGGATTTGATGGTTTCCATCAGACGCAGGTCATTCGGATTTACGATAGCAGAGGTCAGACCCTGCATCATAGCCATCGCTACCAGCGCGGAGTCCATAATCGGACGGATGTGTTTCGGCATACCGTTCGAGTTATTGGAAAGACCACCGGTAGAATTCAGACCCATATCAGAGAACATCTTGATACACTCAAGAATATCCATCTGCTTATCCTGCATACCTTTTACAACCAGGAACAGTGGATCAAACCACAGATCCTCTGCTTCCATACCATGCTCCAGACCTCTCTCCAAAAGCAGCTGGCAGTAACCCATACGCTCATCATTGTCTTTTGCAATACCTTCACCATTACACAGCGCAATAACGATTGCATCGTTTGCTGCTGCAAGATCGATATTCTCGATTCTTCCGGCTGCATCTGCAGAGTTGACAATCGGTTTGCCTTTGGAACGGTTGTATACGGAAATACCTGCTTCGATTGCTTTCTTATTGGAAGTATCCAGAGCCAGAGGTACATTATCCAGCTCGCTCTGAAGAAGCTGTACTGCCCATTTCATCAGTTCTTCTCCATCGCTCTCAGCCGGTCCGATGTTTACATCCAGATAAACAGCGCCTGCATCCAGCTGCTGTTTTGCTCTTTTCAGAATCGGTTCCGGATCACGAGTTGTGAACGCTTTGTTCACTGCCGGAGCTGTTGTGGAAAGTCTCTCACCAATTGTTACAAATTTTGCCATAGCTTTGTTCTCCTTTTGCTCATTTATTTCATTATTTTTCCAAATAATTTTCACTTGGCCATACGGCGAACCGCTGTCACAGGAATCGATTATGCGAAATCCTTCATAAACTTAACAAGCTGAACTGCCTCGTTCGGAGCAATGATGATTTCCCAGTCAGGAAGCTTAGCTTCCAGCTCGCCCTTCAGAACAGCAACCTTGCCAGGAATGATCAGCTTTCTGCTCTTGATCTTGCCTGCGATATCCTGCTCCTCAAAGAATTTTGCAATGGTACCGGATGAGAATTTGCCGGCTGCCCATGAGGTCAGTACGGAAAGTCCGCCTGCATCGTTGATGATCAGATTTACCGGTACACCGGAACGCTCCAGCTCGCCGGATACCAGGAAGTATGTAAGTGCAAAGTCAACCGTTGTCAGGCATACTGAATTCTCATCTGCGCCGTTCAGAGGATAAATACCCGGCTCAACTTTCATTGGCTTCTGCGGATCCGTAAACAGGTTCTGACGCAGACCATACAGAGGAAGTGCTTCTGCATAGCCAATATTCTCAGCTACTACGATTGAACCATATTTCATGGTGAACAGAGACAGAAGAGCTGCCTGTTTATGAGCATCGCCTCTTGCAACTTTTGCAACATTTACAATAGAAGGATAACCACAGGTTCTGTCGCCATCTTTCAGTGCTGCCTTGCGAAGCTGTACTGCGTTTTTAAATGTATCTTTTACAGTCTCACCTGTCACATCGATCACAAGGTTCTTATTACCCAGTGCCTCCAGTTTTTCAACGGTATCATGAATCTCGGCCAGATCTGCCCCGCTGACACCAAGAACCACACCTGCTGCTGTAGCAACTGCATTCATCGCCTCATAGTTGGCAGCATCTGCACCGTTCAGGATTGGTTTGCCATCCTTGCATACTTCAAGGGCTGCTTTTGCTTTTTCTGCATCTTTTACGCCAAGAACCAGAACACGTCCCGTAGCTGCTGCTTTCTTAACCAGCTCAACGTAATCCTGTGCGCCATCTGGTGCATCGTTTACGTATACCATTTCTACGAACATTCTCTCGCCGATACGCTCATAGTCAACTTTCGCAATATCTGCAAGTTTCTGCTCAACTGTTGCATCATCCATGCATGTGCACAGTGCCATTGCATATCTTGTTTTGCTTACGAATGTTTTCTCATGTCTGAACAGAACAGTCTCGCCGCCCAGACTCATTTCTGCATCGCCTGCACCAACTTTGATTGTTTTCATTGGCGGCTCAGTAGCTGCTGACAGTTTAGCCAGAGCTTCCGGTGCAAAATACGGACATTTTGAAAGCTCTACTGCACCCTGTGCAACTTTCATGGAAAATGCCATACAAGTCGGGCTTCCACATTCTTTACAGTTTTTCTTCGGTGACAATTTGAAAATATCAAGACCTTTAAGTGCCATAATTCTATCTCCTCCTTAACGCAACAATTAAACTAATTCTTTCATCAGACCGGAAATTGTCTTGATGGATTCCGGATGTTTCAGGATCACTGCGTTGGAACCTGCTGCGATCACTGCCATAGCAGTCTCAATTTCCATATCGATTCCACGCTCTTCCTGAGATCCCCATTCCGGTGAATCTGCTTCGGAAGACATAGCCTCTTTTACACCCCATGTCTCAGATGCAACAGGCGTAATGATCGGCATCTGTAAGTTTACATCACCCTGCTGAAGTGCTGCTGCCTTTACACGGTCCATAGTGGAGATTACATACTCAAAACCATAACCTGCTGCTGCAGTACCTACATTCATAACGATGCTCTTCTTATCGACACCAAGCTGGGAAAGCAGAACATTCAGCTGTTTAGCAAGGTTGATATCTACGGCCGATTCAGCGCCTACAACCTGCTTGTAAGCAAGACCTGCTGCTGCACCAACTGTCTTATAGTTTTCTTCTTTTGCAGAGAGAATAACAGCATTTTTTCCCTCCAGAGCTGCTGCTGCCGCATTAAACAGTTCTGCATCCTTCTCTGCATTTTTACATCCGCATACGACCAGAGGCAGATCAACTGCTGCTGCGATTTCCTTCAGCTCGCCAATCAGCTCTTCTGTGGATTTGTTTGCTCCGTTTGGATCTCCGCCTTCCATACGGAAGCTTAAGAAGTCCACACCTTCCATAGAAGCTGCCTTTGCAGCGATCTCTGCCAGTGTTGTACAGCCTTCATAATACTTTTTGATGCACTCCAGCTCGTGTTCCATACCGAAATCTGTAATTTCGATACCTACCTTCGGTGCGTTTTCAATCGGTGCATCAAAAGAATACAGAGGGAAAACATTTTCTCCTCCAATCTTCACTGCTTTATCTCCAGTACCAATTTCAACTGTATTGATGCTGGCATTAAATTTTCCTGATTTTGGTGTAAATGGCATTTCTAAAAATCCTCCTTCATGCTTTTTAGACTGTTATAAAACATTACCATCATTTTACAACAGCAGCCGCTAAAAATCAATTATAAAACTTTTAACATATGTCATATTCTGAATTTTTATCGGATATGGGTGCCTGTGGGAATCCGCATTCCCCTGCAGGCACCCGCTTTCTTTCATAATGATTCAGAATCGTTCATACCATAACGTGATAGGTAATGACAAGATCTGTGCGGATTACATCATCGGCTCCATGGAAAGTGCCGGATGTCCTTTTTCTTCCAGATAAGCCAGCAGAGTCTCAGGATCTTCTGCAATCGTTTCATCTGCAATCATATCTGCAAAGTTCTCAATACCATACAGCTCTTTTGCTGTCTCGTTCAGTCTCTCAGCAACCTGATCTTTCAGCTCCTTCGGCATCCATACGATACGTGCAACGCCGCCTTCTGCCTTCATGAACTTCTTGGAAGCGATGAAGTGTTTGCCGTGTCCCATAAAGCCCGGTGTCTGAACACCGCCGCCTGTCATGGAAGCCAGCTCTGAGAAGGTCATACCGATCGGAGTCATACCTGCATACTCACGGTTTGCGATGCAGACACCATTTGACAGAGGCTCAATACCACAGATACACTCGAAACATCCGCAGGATGTCATCGGTTTCTCAATGATGGAATACAGGGATACATCTTCCAGCGCACCCTGTGAAAATCTCTGTACTGCCTCGTTTACATCCTCGTATTCACCGATTCTCTCATCGATTGGTCTTTCCTTTGTGATGATCTGGCATGGTCCCTGCGGATCCAGCTCGTTGGTTGCCTTTGCATCCAGCCATGAAACGGCACCGCAAAGTCCAAGTCTCTCCGGTGTAACTACACATACGTGAGACGGTGAGAATGCCTGGCACATGATACAGCTGTAGTATACATCCACGCCTTCATCTGTCAGTGTAGTCAGACGCTCATCACGTTTGTCAAACAGCGGCATAGCCACTTCATGACGAATTCTGGTACATTCAGCCGGATCGGTGTAAACGGTAACCTGACATTTATCAACAACAGCTGCGAACTCACTCTTAACTTTCGCATACAGAACTTCACCGATGTGTTTTGCACGGAAGCCTGCCTCATAGGTATCTTTGCTGATACGGATACGGATCATGTCACGCTGACCGGTATGCATCATACCTTCCACGCAGTTTAAGTAAGAATGGAACTTACGCTCAAATACCGGTTCAAAGTCAGACTGCATGCTCTTGCCTGCCACTTCTACAACATAGCAGATACTCTGTTTGCTGCCCACCGGCATTTCATCGATATCCGGTCCGATCAGTGTAATCTTGTGGTCTTCGATCTCAGAAGCTTCCTTTGTCATAACCAGCTCACAGCAGTCAACACGGGAACCGTCAAATTCTACCTGCATATCGCCGCGGCGGATGATCTCGCCTTCGAAAGCGGAAGCAAATGCAACCGGAATGTCAATATGTGTAATCTTAATCTTGATATCTCTTGCTTCCAGAGAAGTTGCATTGAATTTAGAAACATCTTTCTGAACGATCAGGCTCTTCGGTACACGGAAAGTCTCTTCGTTTGTTACAACCGGGAAGCCAAGAGCGATAGCTCCGGCACCACATGCAACAATAACCGGATCCAGAGGAGCAAACGCATTAACAAATGCCGGTACACGCTCCATGGTGTATTTCATCAGTCCGGCTGCGTCACCCGGCTGGATGTTACCAAAGATCAGAGCTGCTCTGACTGCAACCGATACTACGTGGATAACACTTGTTACATCCTTGCCCAGAGGGATAACACGTACATTTGCGCCTGTCTTGTAGCCCAGCTCTTCACACTGATCAATGATACCGCCAACCAGAGTTACCAGGATACCCTGAGCCTGATAGCTCTTTACCAGGTCAACGCCTTCCTGAGCGGTCGGTGCGGAACCAAGGATAACAGCAACACCCGGGATATCACCGGTTACCAGAGGTACACCCAGTTCACGGATCACTGCATCTGCCAGATGTCCATAGCAGGGAGCTTCATACGGCAGAGCACCATCAATATATTTCAGAACCTCAATAAACTCTGCACACAGAGCTGTTGCGATACCGGACATGAATGCATCATTCAATCTCGGTTCTCTTGTCATCAGAGTCTTAACTACGCCCAGAGCCTCTTTTAACTGGCCAAGAGTTGCCACTTTTGTGCCGGTTACCGCATAATAACACGGAAGGCTGTATGCGGTATCCGGAAAAGCGATTGCTTTGTCTGCGCCATGTTTTTCAATCGCTGCATCAATCGCGCCTTCTGTCAGACCGTATACGGTATCATTTCCACTGAATACAACATCAAATAATGTCACTTTATTTTCCTCCTTTAGATAGCTGTTTCATCTATCCTGTTTTTAATTATTGAAATTTCAGCCCGCGCTGTGGGACTCACATCAAAAGGTGAACGTCCCTGGCGATCAGCATCAATTACTTCTGAATTGTAATGAATGAATCCCAGTAGGTCTTCCTCCGGTATCCTGGAACGAATAAAATCCTCATCCTCTGTGCCCCGCACTTTATTTGCAACAACACGTACTTTTCGAATGCCCAGCTCCGACGCAAGACGTTTCACATTTTTGTAAGTTTGAATACTTCTTGCTCCAGGTTCAATCACAACCACAAACTGATCCATTCCTTCCGTCGTCCCTCTTCCAAGATGCTCCAGTCCAGCTTCCATATCCAGAATAACCACATCATTGCTGCGAAGCACCAGATGGTTAATGATTCTCTTTAACATCACATGTTCCGGGCAGACACAACCGCTCCCGGCGGTTTCCACTGTTCCAAGAACCAGAAGTTTTACACCATTACAGGATTTGGAATAGGTATCGGGTATATCGTCAACCTTTGGATTCAGCTTATAAAACTGATTCTGATCATTGGCACCTGTACGCTCCTGAATCAGTTTACGCATTTTCGTAATCGGCACGATGGAATCCAGCTCTTCCTCTGAAAAACCAAGTGCCAGTCCCAGGTTTGCATCCGGATCCACATCCGCTGCGAGTACATGTTTCCCTTCCTCTGCATACAATCTGGCCAGCGTTGCAGCAAAAGTTGTCTTTCCCACTCCGCCTTTTCCGGTAACTGCAATTTTCATATATTCATCCACCTTTGATTTTTGATATACAGAGCAAGCTTTGATACTTGCTCTGTCCGTACTTTACTTTAAATCTATTGATCAGATTCCAAGAGCAGCTCTCTTCTCTTCGATTCTGGCGATCATAGCATCGCCCAGTTTGTCAATATCTTTCTCAACCGTATAAGCTGCTTCTACCCAGTCACGGATACCGCTTGTCAGAAGCTCTGCAACCTGATCGGAACCGGATACATACGGATCAACGCCCAGGAAAGTATCCAGACCGGTTGCGACAACATAGTTACCAATGGATACTGCTTTCTCAGACATCCACTCCGGAGCACATCCTACAACCGGCAGCTGAGAAATATTCAGACCGGAATCCTTAGCCAGCTCTGCTGCCAGAACCATCATACGTGAAATATCAACACAGGAACCCATATGCAGTACCGGCGGAATATCAGCCAGCTCGCATACTCTCTTAAGGCCTGCGCCGCAGAGATCTTTTGCAGCCTTGTCCATCAGACCCGCCTTTGCAGCTGCCTGTGCAGAACATCCGGAAGCAATGATTACGATATCATTTGCGATCAGTTTCTTCATCAGCTCAATGTGAGCAGTATCCGGTCTAACCTTAGGATTGTTACATCCAACCATAGCTACCGCACCGCGGAGAACACCAGAAGTGATACACTCGATCAGCGGCTTTGTGGTACCCATCTCATCCACCTGAGAGTTTGCAACGCCATCCAGAGTCTTTACAATTGCCTCAACAGAATAACCAACGGTTGCTTTCTGCTTCATATCCGGAATGTAAACCAGCTCCGGTTTTCTGTTCTTAAAGTTCTCGATTGCCATCTTCACGATTGCTTTTGCATTTTCCGCAGCTGACTCTGCACTAAAACGGATAAACTCGGAATCCGGCATCTGTGCGATCGGGGATGTCGTCACAAATTTTGTGTGGAAGCATTTGCTCAGAGGGCCAAGTGCCGGGAAAATACACTGAACATCAACAACAATCGCCTCACAGGCACCTGTCAGAACAACATTCTCCTGCTGCAGGAAGTTTCCTGCCATCGGAATACCACGGCGCATAGCTACTTCGTTTGAAGTACAGCATACACCGGAAACTGTGATGCCTTTTGCTCCCATCTCTTTTGCGTATGCAATCATTTCCGGATCATCCGCATACTCACAGATCATCTCTGAAAGGGAAGGATCATGTCCGTGCACGACAATCTGTACGTTCTCAGCAACCTTTACTCCAAGGTTTGCCTCTGACTCAATCGGCTTCGGAGTTCCGAACAGTACATCTGAAAACTCTGTACCTGCCATGGAACCACCCCATCCATCGGAAAGACCTGCACGAAGTGACTGCCGAATCAGTGCTTCCGGTTTTGAAGAACATCCCATATGTGCCATATGTAAGGAGCAGGATACCTCACGGTCAATCGCACGCGGAGCGATTTCCTCTCTCTCCCAGATTTCCTGTGTATGCTTTGGTGCTCTCTTCAGGAAATTCTGATTGCCAAACACTTTTCCGTACTCGCCCATTCCAAGATATGCCATTTCGTGAGCAAGATCGTAGATGTCTTTTCCTTCTGTTTCAACGCCCCACTCTTTTGCAATGCGGATCAGTTTCTCCGGATCTTTTACTTTGTAAGGTCCTTCCGGTTTTGCGCAGTACAGCGTATGACAGATTTCACGGCCATGATCAGAATGTGTTGCTGAGCCGCCTGCTGTAAACTTCAGATAGTTACGTGCTACAATGCCATGTGCATCACATCCGCAGATGCCTCTTGGAGCTTTTGGTGTAATACGGCAGGGACCCATGGAACAGATACGGCAGCAGATACCCTGCTCACCGAATTTACAGTGCGGTGTCTGATTTGCGACACGATACTGCCAGGCATCTGCTCCTACCTTTTTGCCTGTCTCCAGAAGTTTTGCTGTAGCGGCTTCAAATTCTTCAACCGTTGTCAATTTAAAGTTTCCCATCATTTACCTCCTTAAATTATAGTGGGTTTTACTTTTATCTGAGGGTATATCCTATCCACCCCCACGGGATATTTTTATTTATAAACAATAGAAAGCCCGTTGCTCGAACTTTCTATTGCCCTGAATAAAAGCTCGCCATGCGTGCTTTTATTATTCAAAATGAATCCTTGTGCAAACTCCGCAAAACACATCAAATCTACATATCAATAGAATCAAAAATTTTCCGTGCTGCCATTTTGACCGGTGAATCAGCCGGTAATTCGATCGTAGGTCTGCCATCACAATCAAATTCGTAAACATCCTGATCCTGAGGAACAACGCCAAACAGAGTGAGTCCCTGTTTTTGAATTTCTTCGCGTGTACCCTCATTTAACACACCACCAGGTGCACGGTTTACAATCAATCCGATGGTGTTCGGATTCAACCCACATTCTCTGACAAGGGCTGCAATCCTCCCGACAGCCTGAACACCCCTTCTGGAGCAGTCACTCACCAGAATCACAGTATCAACTTTCGGCAATATTCCACGACTGATATGCTCCATTCCGGCTTCATTATCCACGACCATATATTTATAATTCGGTGTCAGACGCTGCACCTGAGCCTGAAGCAGACCATTCACATAACAGTAGCAACCTTTTCCCTGCGTTCTGCCCATAACCAGCATATCATAGTCATCTTCCTCAACCAGACATCGATTGAGCATAATCTCCGCATAATCTGCCTTTGACATGCTTGCCGGTATCGGATTCTTTGCGCTGTTTGCTGCATTTTCGATCTGCTCGCGCACTTCCCCCAATGTCATCTCTACTTCCACACCAAGCACTTCATTCAGATTGGAATTTGCATCCGCATCCACTGCAAGAACCGGTGTTTTTCCTTTTTCACAGAGATACTGTATCAGAAGACCGCACAGCGTTGTCTTTCCTACGCCGCCCTTTCCGGCAACAGCTATTACATGTGCCATAAATCAGCTTCCTCCTGTTATCACACGGCAATGGAAGACTTATTCTGTAAGCTTTCAGCTGCCGCAAATTTCTTATAAAATATTTTTCTGTTATTCGATACAGTCAATCTTTACAATACTGTTTGCAAGATCAACCATCCGAATAGCCCCTTCCACAACCTTCTGTTCACCCATCACATCAGTCAATGTGATCGTTTCCCCATCGACATCAATTCTGCTTACAAATTCAAACAGCTTTGTCTCCGGTTCCTGGGCTTTATATACCGTTGCAAGACACATTTTTTCGCCTCCTGTCAGCTTTCTTTTACAGTGGCGAGTGCAACACTCAGATATAGATTACCCTTCTGAAACTCGTCAACTGCCTTGCGTATCTGTTCTGCCGCCACATCCATACCGGCTGCACGCAGCTTATCTGCCATCTGATCCAGTTCCGCAGCATGGTGTTCATTGTGCTGAAGCATATAAGTTAAAAGTGCAATATTTTCTTTTTTAGGATCATGTTCCCCGCAGCTGTTGCAGTCACTTCCACAATCCGAAGAGCAGGGTGCATCGTGCTTATGCTCATGTGTATGTCCATGACCATCCTCATGGGAATGAGGACAAAGATTACCATTCTCGTCTTTTACGATATGCACTGTTATCACTCCTTTCTCGTCCGGACTCTGTATCACTCTGTTTCCCAAAATCTTTGTTAAGTTTTTATCACAGATATGCAGACAAATAATATCCAGACATCATTATATGAGCACATTATAACACAAGAGCTGTTAATTCTCAACAAGAGATGATGTATTTTTTTAAAAATACCAGAAATTTTAACAATTCCCTACATAGCGAATCCGTCAGATTGCATTACTCTGATAATAGAAGCTTAGTTGTGGCCATCCACTGCTGTTATATACCAGCGCCGTCACCGTCCGGCTGCAATCCCTGCGGCTAGAAGCAAAATAATAAAAATGAATATCAGTTTCCAGATCACCAGATGGTTATGACTGCTTTGCTTTTTACTTTGCTTCGTTTTACTGCTCGGATGATTTCTTTTGTGTCTTACCGTCGATGACTGGTTTTTCTTCCTGTCAGCAGTACTTTCGGATTCCAGATTCGCCTCCATTTCGGGAAACCGGTAATCCTCCCTTGCAAATCTCTCATCCTCTTCAAACAAATCAACTTCTTCCATTCCAGGCGGCCGGTTGAAATAAGCACATTTCGGACAGATACCATAATGACTTTCATAGTCAAAAGACGTTTTACAACGTTTGCACTGCATAGAAACTCCCCCTCTCCGGACAAATCATTCTGTAAAAAAACTGCTGATTTTATGATAATCCATTCCCATAAAATCAGCAAGCTTTTTTCATATTCTATCTACTATCCAGATTTTTTTATTTATTCTGAAATTATCTTATGCCAGCATCATTCTGTCATTGGCAAATTCGCCACCGCTAACCTGTTCAAACTTTGCAAGAAGATCACTGACCTGCAGTTTTTTCTTTTCTTCACCGGAAACATCATAGATAATTTTACCTTCATGCATCATGATCAGCCGATTTCCAAGACGGATCGCATCTTTCATATTGTGTGTTACCATCATAGCAGTCAAATGATGCTCAGAAATAATTTTCTCAGTAAGTGCAAGAACTTTTGCCGCCGTTTTCGGATCCAGTGCCGCTGTGTGCTCATCAAGCAGCAAAAGCTCCGGTTGCTGAAGCGATGCCATCAAAAGTGTCAGAGCCTGACGCTGACCACCGGATAACAAACCGACTTTACTTGTCATACGATCCTCCAGACCCAGATCCAGCGTTTTCAATTGTTCCCGGTAAAGTTCCTGTTCTTTCTTTGTAATCGCCCACTTCAAACCGCGTTTTCTGCCTCTTCGATATGCAAGTGCAAGATTCTCCTGAATCTCCATACCGGCTGCCGTCCCTTTCATAGGATCCTGAAATACTCTGCCCAAATATTTTGCTCTTGCATGCTCCGGTTTTCTGGAAATATCCTCCCCATTCAGGATTATTTTCCCTTCATCAATGGGGTAGACTCCGGCGATCATGTTCAGCATCGTGGACTTCCCGGCACCATTTCCACCAATAATAGTTACAAAATCCTCTGATTTCAGTGTCAGATTAATACCAACCAGTGCCTGTTTTTCGTTAATCGTACCTTTATTAAATGTTTTTTTCACATTACTGATCTCAAGCATCAATCCTGACCTCCTTCCGAATAACTCCGCCTTACTTTCCATTTGCTGACAGCAACCGGGATGCAGAGCGCAAACGCAACAATGATTGCAGAAAGCAGCTTCATATCATTTGCATTCATGCCAAGCTGAAGTACGATAGCGCGGATCAGGAAGTATACGACAGAGCCCACAACTGCAGAAATCAGTTTGCTTCCGAAAGATCGCAATCTTCCCAGCAGTACTTCGCCAATTACGATGGAAGCAAGGCCGATTACGATGGCACCGGTTCCCATGTTGATGTCACCGAATTTCTGGCTCTGACACACGAGAGCACCGGAAACAGCAACAAGACCATTGCTGAGCATCAGAGCGATCATCTTTGTCTTTCGGATGTCCACTCCCAGCGCACGAATCATCGCTTCGTTATTTCCTGTGGCACGCAGAGCCGCACCAAGCTCTGTTCCAAAAAACCAGTACAGAAAAGCAATCACTGCCGCCGCAATGATCACTCCGACGATCAGAGCAACCTGAGATTGGGTCAGTCCTGTATTTTCCACTGTAGCTGTAAAAATTGTCTTTGATTTCAGAAGCGGCACATTGGACTTGCCTCCCATGATTCTCAGATTAATGGACCACAGAGCAATCTGGGTCAAAATACCGGACAGAATCGCAGGAATATCAAAAACGGTATGGAGGAAACCTGTAACAGCACCTGCAAGCAGCCCGGCAGCCAGTGCAACCAGAATCGCCAGCACCGGATTCATATGATTAACAGCAATCATGGACGCACAGACACACCCGCCAAGGGCAAAGCTTCCGTCTACTGTCAAATCTGCAATATCTAATATCTTATATGTAATATAAACGCCCAGCACCATCAGTCCCCATAAAACACCCTGAGAAACCGCGCCAAGCATTGCCAGAGCAACACCACTCATATATTCTCCTCCGTATTTACCAAGATAAGGGAAAGCTTCTGAAAGCCTTCCCTTTCTTTATTTTCTATTTTGTTTTTATGTATCAAAAAGAAGCGAAACCCGGGATGATCCGGATGCTTGCTCTATTCTGCTTCACCGCTGATTACCGCATCACCATAAGATGAAACATCAATGCCAAGTGTTTCTGCTGTGTCACCGTTGATCATCAGGGAGCACTCTTCTGCTGCCAGATAACCGATCGGCATCTCTGCCGGATCTGCACCTTCTGTCAGAATCTGGGCTGCCATTTCACCCGCTTTGTAGCCAAGCTCATAATAGTTGATACCATAAGTAGCAAAACCACCTTCCTTAACCATACCTTCCTCGCCGCAGATAACCGGAATCTTATTCTCATTTGCAACCATGGCAACGGTAGCCATACCTGCTGCGATCATATTATCTGTCGGTGCATAAATCGCATCTACTTTGCCGATCATGGATTCCACAACCGTCTGGATTTCATTGGAACTGGATACTGTGTAATCTTCGCTGGCAAGACCTGCTTCCTCACAGGCTTCTTTTGCCATCTCCGCCTGAAGAACGGAATTGGACTCTGCGGAACAATACAGGATACCAACCGTCTTTGCCTCCGGGATCAACTCCTTGAGAAGATCAATCTGCTCCGTTACCGGTGTAAGATCGGATGTACCTGTTACATTTCCGCCCGGAGCATCGTTAGATTCCACCAAACCAGACTCAGCCGGATCCGTAACAGCAGTCAGAACGATCGGAATCTCTGTGGTCACACCTGCAACAGACTGAGCGGCCGGTGTAGCGATTGCAAAGATCAGATCATTTCCGTTGTTGACCAGCGTCTCAGCAATCGTCTGACAGGAGGAAGCCTCTCCGGCAGCGTTCTGCTGATCTGCTTCATAGCTGATGCCCAGATCGTCCAGCGCAGCAAAAAAACCTTCATTGGAAGCATCCAGTGCATCGTGCTGAACATACTGAATCACACCGATTTTATATGTGTCATCAGAAGCACTGTCAGCCGGAGCCTCCGTCTGTGCAGCTTCTGTAGATGCCGGAGCCTCTGTCTGAGTCGTTTTGGAACCACAGCCTGCCAGCATGGACACAGCCAGTCCTAAGGATAATAAAAATGCAAATGTTTTTTTCATATTCTTCCCTCTCTTTACATTTTATTTTGTTTTATCGGTTTAACGCTTTTAACCAATAAAGCATCTTTTCCTTATACTATACTCCAAACATCACGATTCGTCAATCCTTTTCTGAAAAACCCTTTATTCCCACCTGATACCTGCTGCTTCCACTTTCGGATCACGCAGCATCAGATCATTCATGGCATCTGCCGGTTTCTTATCCTCAAAAAGAACTTTATTCACCTGTTCAATAATAGGAAGTTCCACATGATATCGATCTGCCAGCTTGATGGCAGCTTTTGCAGAATACACACCCTCCACAACCATCTTTACCTCGTCCATGGCTTCCTTCATGGTGTAGCCTTTTCCCATCAGGTAGCCCGCTTTACGGTTACGGCTGTGTACGCTTGCACAGGTGACGATCAGATCACCAATCCCGGTAAGTCCGCTGAAGGTTTCCAGCTTTCCGCCCATCTTAACGCCCAAACGTGCGATCTCCGCAATACCTCTTGTAATCAGTGCCGCCTTCGTGTTGTCACCGTAGCCCAGTCCATCCGCAATACCCGCAGCCAGTGCAATGACATTTTTTAATGCAGCTCCAAGCTCCATGCCAAGCATGTCCGGGCTGGTATAGACGCGGAACACCGGACTCATGAATATTTCCTGAAGATACTCTGCCGTCTCCTTTGTATGAGCTCCCACCACACAGGTTGTGGGAATGCATCTGCCCACTTCCTCCGCATGGCTTGGTCCGGAAAGCACCGCCACGTTTGCCTGCGGAATCTCCTGCTCAATAATCTGCGACAGGGTCATCAGTGTATTATCCTCAATCCCCTTTGCCACATCCACAATAATCTGGCCTTCGGTGCAGAATTCGCTCATACTGTGTGCTGTACTGCGGGTGAAGGGTGAAGGAACAGCCAGGACAAGAACATCTCTGCCCGTCATGGCTTCTTTCAGGTCACCGGTGACATCAATTTCCGGTGCCAGGACAACCCCTGGAAGTTTTGTCTCATGCTGCCGTTTTTCACGCAGCATCGTCACTTCTTCCGGAATCACAGACCAGATTGTCACTTCATTTCCATTATTGTGCAGAAGAACCGCAAGAGCTGTTCCCCAGCTTCCCGCACCAATAATACTGATTTTTGCCATCGTAAAATGCCCCCTTTAATCTTATTTTTTCTTTGATGACAGGTAAGTTTTCCGTTCGGTACCTGAGATCAGGCGCCTGATATTCTCGCGATGTTTCCAGAATGCCAGTGCTGCCAGCAAAAATCCGATCGCGTAAAGTTCATAGAGATGAGCCTGCGTCATGCGAAAATGTCCGGTCTGCCCAAGAACAACCAGTTCGATCACAATTCCCACATAGACCAGGAGCGATCCAAGTGAAACATAATGTGTCACAAAAAATGTTGTAAAGAATGTTATGATTCCGCAGATAGCCATGATCCAGTTAAAAGAGAGAACCAGCCCTGCTGTGGCTGCAATACCTTTTCCTCCGCGAAATCCCATATAAAACGGATAATTATGTCCCAGAATTGTTCCTGCCGCTGCATAAAACTGCAGCAGCGGAAGGATATCCGCATGTGTCCTGCCAAAAAGAATCTTAACAAAGGCAACTGCGAGAATACATTTGATACAGTCACCTGCAAAAGTAAGAAGCCCTGCCTTCAGCCCCATCGTACGCAGCATATTTGTGGTGCCTGCATTGTGACTGCCATGCTCCCGAATGTCAATGCCATGCATTCTCCCTAAAATGTAACTGGTCTGAAACAATCCGAACAGATATCCGATTGCAAGACATGCCAACCGTATCATAATCAACTCTCCTTCTCTTTTCGTTCCCGGATGATAAACTTAAGCGAGGTACCCCGGAATCCAAAAGCCTCTCTTATTTTGTTCTCCAGATATCTTGTATAAGAAAAATGCATCAGTTCTTTGTCATTTACGAACACTACAAAGGTCGGAGGCTTTACAGCTACCTGTGTAATATAATACAGACGCAGACGCTTGCCCTTATCCGAAGGCGGCTGCTGCATGGCAACTGCTTCTGTCATAATCTCATTCAGCACACCTGTCTGAACACGCAGGGTCTGATTCTCGATAATCGTATCGATCATGTCAAAGAGCTTTACCAGACGCTGACCGGTCAGAGCTGATACAAACATGATTTCTGCATATGGCATGTAAGAGAGCCTGGTTCGGATCTCATTTGTATATTTATAAATAGTCTTGTCATTCTTCTCAATGGCATCCCATTTGTTTACAACAATCAGAATCCCTTTACCACGGTCATGCGCAATACCGGCAATTTTGGCATCCTGCTCTGTGATACCTTCCACCGCATCAATGACCACCACCACAATATCTGCACGTTCTACTGCCGTAACGGTGCGGATAATACTGTACCGCTCCAGTTCCTCTTTGATTTTACTTTTCCGGCGCAGTCCCGCCGTATCAATAAACACGTATTCTTTCCCATTCCAGGTTACTGCCGTGTCCACAGCATCTCTGGTTGTACCGGCAATATCGGACACGATACAGCGATTCTCTCCCAGCAGCTTGTTAATAATGGAGGATTTTCCCACATTGGGTTTCCCAACCACTGCGATACGCGGTCTGTCATCCTCATCCTCTTCCTCATCATGCTCCGGAAAATGACGAATAACCTCATCCAGCATATCGCCGATCCCAAGCTTTGACGTGGAAGAAATGGGAATCGGATCGCCAATCCCAAGGTTATAAAATTCATACGTATCTGCCATAAATTTTGCAAAGCTGTCAACTTTATTTACCACAAGCACAACCGGTTTGCCGGAACGCCGCAGCATATCCGCCACACGTGAATCCGCATCAACCAGCCCCTGCCGTACGTCTGTCATAAAAATGATGACATCTGCCGTGTCGATAGCAATCTGTGCCTGTTCACGCATTTGTGCCAGAATTATGTCACTGCTGTCAGGCTCAATACCTCCCGTATCAATCAACGTAAAATTCGTGTTCAACCATTCAACATCCGCATAGATACGGTCTCTGGTCACACCGGGCGTATCTTTGACGATGGAAATATTTTCCCCCGCAAGAATGTTAAACAGTGTGGATTTTCCAACATTGGGCCGTCCCACGATAGCCACAATCGGTTTACTCATATCTGTTCACCTCATCTGTATAAGAATGCTCAATCGTCTCTGTTTCCAAAAGCAGGGCTTCCACCAAAGCCCGACCGCTTGATTTTACAATATTAATCTTCACTTGTAAAGATTTTTCCAGCTCACCCACTGTCATATCATCCAAAAATACATCCTGGCCGCTGCGCAGAATATTGCACGGCAGCAGCAGCTGTTCTCCAAATATACTGCCCTTCAGCTGTTTTTCCAGATCCTGACCGGTCAGAAGTCCGGATACGGTGATCCGTTCTCCAAAAAAATCATTTCGGATGGGATAAACGTGAATCTTAACATTCGGATATTTCTCCCGGATGCGTCTGGCAACCATGGAGATCACAGGCGCCGCAAGCATTCCTGTCGCTGCCGATATTGTATGGGACCTCCCATCACCGGGTCTTGCTGCAAGCTCCTCTTCCACCTCATCAATCAGAAGACGCAGCATTCCGACACCGTTTTCCAGCTGCAGATATCCGTCATAATATTCTGCCTCCGGAAGTGGTTCCTGCGCAAGCAAATACCATTCGTCGCTTGCATGTACAAAATGTATACCATATTCGGCGTAAATCTTTTGCTGCCAGCCACGAATCAGTTCCAGTACCTGGCGGGCATCTTCCTTATTAAATGGCTCCAGTGGATAAAGTCCATCACGGTATTTCGAAAGTCCTACCGGTACCACTGATACACTTTGGAGATAAGGAAGATATCTGGTAAGGTCCTCTATACTCCTGGCAAGCTCATTCCCATCATTGATCCCCTTGCACAGAACAATCTGTCCGTTCATGTGAATACCGGCTTCATAAAACTGATCCACCTTTTTCAGGGCTTCTCCTGCAAAACGGTTTCGCAGCATTTCACAGCGAAGCTTTGGGTTTGTAGTCTGGAATGAAATATTCATCGGCTCCATATGGTAATAGATAATCCGTTCCACATCGTGACTGCTCATGTTGGTAAGCGTCACATAATTTCCCTGCAAAAACGACAGTCTGGAATCATCATCTTTAAAATAAAGTGTTTCACGCATACCAGCCGGCATCTGGTCGATAAAACAGAAAATACATTTATTACTGCAGGAGCGATAATCGTCCATCAGTCCACTTTCAAATTCTATCCCGATGTCATCCTCATATTCTTTTTCAATTTCAAGCTCCCACTCTTCCCCGTCCGGTTTCCGGATGAGAACCTCCACATATTCGTCGTTCATAAGATAATGATAATCGAGAATATCCTCAATTGGCTGTCCACCGATGGCTACCAGCTCATCTCCCGGTTCGATCTCCAGTTCCCCGGCTATACTTCCAGGCAGTACTTTCGATATAATATGCTTTTTCTTTTTTTTCATACAATATAATTCTCCCATAAAGTCCGGCTTACTGTGCCGGTATTCCTTTATTTCTGACAACCGAAAGCAGACCCTGCAGGCTTTCTGCTGTTTTTCTCACTTAAGTATACAGGAGTCACTCTGCACAAGCAAGAGGAAATTTTTATCCTCCGTATGGAACGATTACGCAAAAGGATTTTCCTTAAATTTTACATACTTCAACAAAATTTTACAATTTTCTTGACGCACAACAAGCAAAATGATATAACTAACATGTTACGAAAAGTATGATTGCCGCATTCCTTTGGATTTTCTGCGGCATTAGGAGGTAAACATGGCAAACTTACAACCGCTGATTCAATCTACTCCAATTGCACCCTTGAAAATCGCTTCTCTGGAAGGGTGTAAAACGCTTGCAAATCAGGTGAATGATTATCTGGTATCCTTCCGCCACGAATCTCCTACCAATGTTGGACAGGACGACAGGCTCCAGGGTTATATTGCTGACAGCTATCTTGTGGACTGTGCCTGCCCCCGCTTCGGAAGCGGTGAAGGCAAAGGTGTCCTGAATGAATCCGTACGCGGATGCGATCTGTTCATCATGGTAGATATTACAAATTACAGTCTGACCTATAAAGTATGCGGATACGAGAATCATATGTCACCGGACAATCATTTTCAGGATCTGAAACGTATTATTTCTGCCGCAAACGGAAAAGCGAGACGTATCAATGTCATCATGCCTTTCCTCTACGAAGGCAGACAGCACAAGCGCTCAAAACGGGAATCCCTGGACTGTGCTCTCATGCTTCAGGAGCTTGTTGATATGGGAGTAAGCAATATTCTTACGTTTGACGCACACGATCCTCGTGTATCCAACAGTATTCCTTTGCATGGTTTTGATTCCTTTATGCCAACTTACCAGTTTTTGAAAGCACTGGTTGATTCTGTGCCGGATTTCATCATCGATAACGATCATCTGATGATCATAAGCCCGGATGAGGGTGCGATGGGACGTGCCGTGTATTTTTCAAACATTCTCGGTGTTGACATGGGTATGTTCTACAAGAGACGTGATTACTCCACGATTGTAGGCGGCAAAAACCCGATTGTTGCACATGAGTTTCTGGGCGACGATGTCAAGGGAAAAGATGTTATCATCATAGATGATATGATTTCCTCCGGAGAAAGCATGCTGGATGTTGCCAAACAGTTGAAAGCCCGCGAAGCAGGCCGTGTGTTTGTCTGCACCACTTTTGGACTCTTTACGGATGGCCTTGAGAAATTCGATGAGTATTACGAAAAAGGTTTCATCACAAAAGTAGTTACTACCAACCTGAACTATCGTCCGGAAGAGCTGCTTAAGCGTCCTTATTATCAGGAAGCGGACATGAGCAAATTCCTTGCATCAATCATTGATTCACTGAATCATAATGTATCCATATCCAGTGTACAGTCACCTACAGACAAGATACACAAACTTCTGGAAAAATATAAGAATAAGCGGTAAATTTATTTTATACAGAAAAGGCATCCTGCCGGAACCAAAACGGTTCTGCGGCAGGATGCCTTTTTCCGTTGTTGCCATGTATCTGCAGGAAGCTGCCGGTGGCAGATTCCTGCGGATTACAATGATTGAATGATTCAGAATGTTATTTCTTTTTGTAAACAACCTTCTTACTGATGCCTGCCTTTTTCAGAGCAGCTTTCACTTTTGTCAGATTCTTCTTTGTCATCTTCTTGGAAACGGTGACCTTAATCTTGGAAGCTGTACCGCGGAATGCATTTTTACCAAATTTCGGAACACCGGTACCCTTAAAGGTAACGCTGGCAAGCTTCTCACACTTATAGAAGCTCTCCTTTCCTATATCTGTCACATTACTTCCAATCACAACTGATTTAATATTCTTATTCTTCCGGAATACCTTTGCAGAAACAGAGGTCACCTTAAACGTAAATCCGTCAATCTTAACCGTTGCAGGAATCGTAATCTTTGTTTTTTTCTTGTCAGCCAGTTTCACAGCCGCTGCTGTTCCATTCACTGATGCAGATTTTGTAACTTTGTAAGTTACCCCGCCAACATTAACCGTTTTTCCCACTGCCGGCACGGTAACGGTCGGAGGAGGTGTAACTGCTTTGACAAGTCCTGCCTTTGCAGCTTTGACTGCATCCAGTGCTTTCTGAATCTCTTCCTGTGTGGCATCTGGATTCTCACAGACTCTGCGCGCATCTTCAAGGGCTTTGTGGAATATCTGAACACTCTCGGACGCATAACCGGTCAGAACGGTCTTTTCTGCATCTGCAATTGCTGCCGTCAGAGAAGATTTATCCGTGTCCGGTTTCTTTGCTTCAAGTCCTTCGTATGCTTTTTTCAACCGTTCCAGTGCGTCATCAATATCTTTCTGATCCGCATCATCCTCAAGTACGAGAATCTTTTTCGCCTCTGCCTGGGCATTTTCAAGTGCTTTCGCTGTTTCTTCCGTATATCCGGATAAATCCTTTTCTTTAATCTCCAGCACAAGATTCCACAGTTCTTCATTGTCCACCATCACAGCAACGTCTGCGGATACTTTATAGACATTAAACTCTGCTGCCGTCACATGCTGATTCTTTGTGCCGGTATCATCCATGGTTGCCGTTGCGCGAATCTGGATTCGACGCATTTCCGTCGGTTCAAATTCTACTGATTTTACCGTCTTGTCGGATGCCCAGTTTCCTTCTGTAATCTTTACAAAATCATCGCCGGATGCTGTTGTACTGTACCAGAGTGTATAGCCCGTGATCACACCGTTATTGGAGGAACCGCCTCTTGGCACGTATTCCAATTTATTCAGTGTTACGTTCTGTCCGAAATCAATGGTAAACTCATTGTTCAGGTTGTTAGCGATATCCGGATGAACACCGCCGCCGGACCATTTGGTATGCCACAGAGTATTTACATCACCGTCAATTGCCCATTCTGCAGGTCCGTCATTTCCGCTTGCCTCTTCACTGCCTGCCACAGCCTTCCATCCGTTTTTGGAAAGCTCTGTGCTGGTCAGATCCTCCACCGAAGCAACAGCTGATTCTTTTCCTTCCAGACTGCCCACGCAGGCAACTACCTTGTACTGCACAGATGAAGGCTCTGTCAGACTTCCGGGGTCAATATAAGAAGTTCTTGCAACACCCTCTGCAATCTTTGTGAAAGAACCATTTACTGCACGATATACAATATAGGAATCCGCATCTTCCACTTCCTGCCAGCTTACCTTTACACCACTCTCACCATAATATTTTGCCTTGACATTTTTCGGTGCGGACGGAGTTTTCGGCAAATTGCTGACTGTGTAAGTCTCTCCTTTTTCTGTCAGGAAGGAAACACGGTTTTTCTCTCCCTCCACCGGTGTCGCTGCAATCTGTTTTCCACTGGAATCTGTGACAACTGCAGTTGTTATACCTTTGTACTGTACCTGGCATTCTCCGCCATTTTGGGAAAGGATTTCAATGGAGACAGCTTCCCCATCCTTCCATTCGATTCCAATCTCGAAATTGCCGCGTGCAACAATACCATCAACCGAACCATCGCTCCACTCATCCGGTATAGCCGGAAGAATGTTGATGTAACCCATATTACTCTGCATCAGCATTTCATTGACACCGGAAGTATATCCAAAGTTTCCGTCAATCTGGAATGGAGAATGTGTATCCCACATATTCGGATAAATACCCTTCTTGAACAGAGTCTGAATCAGCTGATAAGCTTTGTCTCCTTTTCCTGTTCTTGCCCAGGAATTGATACGCTGACCCATTCCCCAGCCGGTAGATTCCATACCGCGGTCTGTCAGAGATACGATTGCTGCATCCATATAAGTATCATTGTCAACGGAGATCAGATCACCCGGGAACAGACCAAGCAGATGTGACATATGGCGGTGTCCTCTGTCACCGATACTGCCGAGTGTGGTTTCATTGTACCACTCCTTGATCTGGCCGCTGTCACCTACTTCAATCGGTGCCAGTCTGCTCTGATTCTCTTTCCAGGTTTTAACCAGATCCTCATCTACGCCCAGTGTCTCAGCTGCGGTAATGCAGTCTTCATAAAGCTGCCAGATCAGCTCCTGCTCATAGGCATTTCCAAGCGTTCTCGGTCCATGCTCCGGTGAGTAGGTAGGTGCAGATACCAGTCTGGTGGATTTGGTTCCGTCTTCCAGTGTGATCTCCACTCCGCTGTCCACAAGAATCTGATCATAAAGGATCGCTTCTTCCTTCATCATCGGATAGATCTTTTCTTCCATGTATTTTTCATCTTTGGTGTACTCATAGTATTCCCAACAGTTCTGAAGAATCCACGGAACAGCCGCCGGTGACCAGCCCCATGAGAAATCCCAGCCCGGACACGTCCAGCCAAACGGAGTATTCTGTGTATGAGCCGTAAATCCATTTGCTTCGCCCTCAGCACTGCTGATGCCAAAATACGTCTCTGCCGTAACACGTCCCGGCTCTCTTAAAGAATCCACATAATCGATCAGAGGTGTGGCACATTCTGCCAGGTTTGAGGAATAGGTCGGCCAGTAATTCATCTGAAGATTTACATTCATATGATAATCACTGCCCCATGGCACGCGGTTTGCATCACCGACGCGGTTCTGCCATACACCCTGAAGATTGGAAGGAAGATCTCCTTCTCTGGAGGAAGCGATTGTAAGATACCTGCCATACTGATACAGAAGCACTTCCAGAAGACGTTTCTCTGCGTCTGTGGCTGTATTGTTTTTATATGCTGCCAGCAGAGCATCCGTGGTCATACCTGTAACATCCTGTCCAAGATCCAGGTCAACTCTGGAGAAAAGCTCCTGATAGTCTGCAAGATGGCTTGCCTTCACTGCATCGTAACCTTTTTCCGCTGCCGCATCCACAACTGACGCAACGCTTTTTGCCAGCTGTTCCTCTGTCTCTCCGGTACGGTAACTTGGATAATCATTTTTATAATCCGTATCCGCAGATACAAATATGATAACCTCCTGAGCGTCTGTGATGTTCAGAGACATATTATCCAGTCCGGCTGTTACCTGACCGGAGGTGACAACCTGAAGCTTGGAATTCAGCTTCATCTGATTATCCTGCAAGCTTCCAGACGTCACAATAGATTTCTCCTGAGCGTCTACCTGATAGTTCACATTTTTCCCAAGATTTCTGGATGTCACACCTTCCGCATTGTCAACCGGAAAGCTGACATTCAGACTCATACTGTCATCGCCGTCTGCCGTCAGTTTCATAGCCAGAACATTATCCGGATAACTGATAAAATACTCTCTGTGATAAGCGGTACCGCCTGCTGTAAAGTCTACATTTGCAATCGCAGTGGTAAGATCCAGATTTCTCTCATAACTGCTGGTCGCCGTAGAATCCGTCAGTCCGCTGAAAGTCAGATAAATGTCTCCCCAGGACTGATAAGCGCCATAGCCTGAGGATTCGCCCACCAGCTGATTACAGAGTGTGGAAGCAGTACTGTCATTTCCGGAAAGAAATGCATTGACCACGTCCTCGTATGCCTCAGACATCTTTTTGCCATTTGATGCCGTGCTCTTATTACCGCCATTATAATTTTTCCTGGATTCACTGGGTCCTCCATTCCACAGTGTCTTCTGGTTAAAAGTAAGGCGTTCTGAAGCAATTTCTCCGTATATATTCGCCCCCATAAAACTGTTTCCGATGGGAAGTGTCAGCTGCTGCCATTTGTTATCCTCAGCCGTTGTACCGAAACCTCCGGCATCCAGAATCGTGCTCCCTTTGCTGACCGGCTCGTCATACCACAGTTTTAACAGATTTTCATCCTGCACTGCTTTCTGCGCCGTCGGTACTGCCAGTAATGAAGATGCAGCCAGTGCACTCACCGGAACAGATGTCATCAGAAGCACTGCAGACAATGCAGCAGACATAACCTTTAATACATTTTTCTTTTTCATGCCTTCTCCTTTTCCTTTCTCTTATTTCCCGATGTTTTTACAAACTCCGGAATTTATATAATTTTACCATTACTCCCTTGTTTTTACAATGTAAATTCGTAGCTTTTTTTTGCATAAAAAAGCACCCGCCATTTTGACGAGTGCAATTTTTCCTGTTTATTGCTCCTTCATCCCCAAAAATGCAGCTAAATTGCCCCTTTTCCCTCCGGAAGCCCGATGCGAATAGAAAATGCCGGGATTACAGCAGGTACATAAATCTGTTGTAAAAATATGCTCTGGCAAAATACCGGCTTCCTCCATGACAATTTCATTTGCCCTCCACAGATCAAGCTGATATCGCCCATTCTCTTTACGATAATACAACTGTTCCTGACAATCTTCCCGATAAAAATGACGAAATTCCTGAATCACCTCTTCGCTGACTTCATAGCATTTCTGACAGATGGAAGGTCCGATCACTGCCAGAATGTTTTCCGGACGACATCCATAACAGTCCGCCATCGTTTGTACGGTGACCTTACCCATCTTATGAACGGTACCGCGCCACCCGGAATGAGAAAGCCCGATGGCATGCCTCACCGGATCTACAAAATATAAAGGTACACAGTCTGCATAAAAAGTGGCAAGCACTACTCCTGGCACGTCCGTGACCAGCCCGTCAACATCCGTATAATCCAGAGGCTTTCCAAATCCTTTCCCCCTGTCCTTTTCATCCACAACACGGACATTTGTGGTGTGCGTCTGCTGGGAAAAAACCAGATTTTCTGTCGAAAATCCGATTGCGTCTGCAATCCTGCGGAAATTTTCCCGCACATTTTCTTCTTTGTCTCCTCTGGAAAAGCTTAAATTCATGCTGGAGAGGTATCCTTCGCTGACACCTCCCATTCGTGTGGAAAACCCCTGTATCAGTCCTTCTACCTGAGAAAGCCCGTTGCAGGAAAACCACGTCACCCCGTTTTTTTCTTTTTTTTCAAATATACCCATCCTTGTTCCTCTCATCATCTTCTTTAAAACCGTACGGTACCCGTATAAGAAAAGGCATCCTTCAAAAGATGAATGTCCCCTCCATCAACGGCAGCCACATCAAAACGTACACTCATGTCACCGAACAGTCCCTGCTGTTTCATATAATAATCTGCAACCCGGCAGATTTTTCTCTGTTTTTTTACGGTGACAGCGTCAGCGGCAAAACCTTTCCTTCCGGTACCGCGATATTTTACTTCGATAAACACCAGATATCCTCCATCCCGGGCAATCAGATCGATTTCTCCCACTTTGCATCTGTAATTCTGCTCCAGAATATGATATCCATTTTCCTGAAGACGCTCTGCCACCAACGTCTCATATCTGCTCCCTGTTTCTCTATTATTCAAATAAAATCCTTTCTTCTCCTGCTCATTTCATGACTTTTCCGTACAGATCACAGCAAATTTTTCAAAAAACTCTTTCTGTGTATCGGTGACGGTCCGTACTTTCGGACTGCCTCAATATGAGCTGCCGAACCGTAACCTTTATGTCCGGCAAATCCGTACTGCGGCATGATTTTATCATACTCCCGCATCAGTCGATCCCTGGTTACTTTTGCAAGGATACTGGCTGCCGCTATGGACACACTTTTCGCATCTCCTTTAATAATTGGTACCTGCCTGATCGCAACGTCCGGAATGCGGACTGCATCATTTAACAGAATCTGCGGTTTAACGGAAAGCTTGCTGATCGCTTCCCGCATGGCTTCATAGGTGGCCTGCAGAATATTAATTTCATCAATTCTGGCAGGAGAAGCCATCCCAACGGCTGCCGCCACTGCCTGATCCAGAATCTGGTCATAAAGCTCTTCCCGTTTTTTTTCCGTGAGCTGTTTGGAGTCATTCAGCCAGAGAATCTCACAGTCCTTCGGCAAAATCACAGCTCCTGCGACCACCGGCCCCGCCAGTGGTCCCCGTCCCGCTTCATCTATGCCGCATACATAGCCCATGGCTTCATATTCGTGTTCATAGCAGCGCATAACTTCCAGGCGAAGTCGTTCTTTTTTTAAAATGTCCTTCTTTTTTTCGTACTTCCTGCATATACTCTGCACACCACTTCTGGAATCTGACTGATATTGCCGGATCAGTTCATCCCACCCATCCTCTTTTGACTGTTCAAACTCCGCTTTAATCTGTGCGATACTTTTCATGCTTTTTTCCATAGCCTCCTCCGGTGCAAAAAGGAGCGCTGCCAAACAGCGCCCCGCACTTTTCCTGTTTTTACTGATGTTTTACGATGCAGATACGATTTAACGGCCAGATTCGCACCCATGCGCGACCTACAATCTTATCCCGCTTTAAATTTCCAACGTTTTCATAACGACTGTCATCGCTCTTGTTCCGGTTATCTCCAAGCACAAAGTATTCATCCTCAGCAAGGGGGATCTCCTGAACCGCCCGCCCTGCATCCAGCATGACTTCGGCACCATAATTCTCCTCAAGCTTTTCCCCGTTGATGTAAATATAGCCATCCAGGATCTGAACCGTTTCTCCCGGAAGTCCGATAATCCGCTTAATATAATACTCTTCTTTTCCGTCACGCATAACTGGAAATACTACAATATCAAACCGTTCCGGATCATGGAACCGATAAGACAGTTTGTCCATCATAAGCTGATCCTTGTCATGGAGATAAGGATACATGGACTCACCACTGACCATAGTACGCTGTACCACAAAGGTATTGATCAGAAATACCGCTGCCAGCAGGCAGACAAAATATACGACCCAGCTGATAATCTCTTTTACTTTCACTTCAACCTCCCCGGCAATCTTTCCACGCCGTCTGTCTGTATCTTCATTCATCTGTATCTTTCAAACATTTCATCCTGACTTTACAGAATCTCCTTTTCAAATGCCACCCACTCTGTCCAGTGGCCAGATTCGGATCCACGCTCTGCCAATGATATCCTTCCGTTTAATATTTCCCACATCTGGAAAACGGCTGTCCTCGCTGGCATTCCGGTTATCTCCGAGCACAAAATATTCATCTTCACCCAAAGTAATCTTCTCTGACGCCAGAACCGCATCCTCCATAACTTCCCTGCCGTAATGCTCTTCCAGTTTTTCTCCGTTAATATAAACGTAACCGTCCATAATCTGAACCGTCTCTCCCGGAAGTCCGATAATTCGTTTGATATAGTAAGTCTTTTCTTTATACTGATAAGGAAAAACGATGATATCGTAACGCTCCGGATCCCGAAATCGATAACTTAGTTTATCTACAATCAAATTGTCCTTGTCATAAAGCGTCGGATACATGGATTCCCCATTAACCTGCGTCCGCTGACCGACATACGTAATCACCAGAAAGGTCACCAGAAACACAACAGCCACATAAACAAGTAAATGAACCAGTTCATGTATCCCCTTTGCAGACTCCTGCCCCTCCATTCTGCTCTTTGCGGCATCTTCCCCTTGTTCCCTGTTCATACTGCCCTCCAACTATGCTGCATGACACAGCTTACTGCGCCGCCTGCATTTCCCCTTCCGGAAACTCAAGCGTTATTCTCCCCAGTTTACCATTTCGAAAATCATCAATCACCATAGCTCCCGCTTTTCCATAATCCAGCTCCTGTCCCCTCTGAATGCAGCCACGATTCCTTGCGATCTCTTCATAGACAGCCAGCGGCTCCTGCTCTTCCTCACATCCATAACGCTCACTCAGGCGCCCCGGATAAGAATTTTTCAGAAATCGAATCAGACTTAATGCCAGTTCATCCGTATTTAGAATCTCATCGCGAATGGATCCAATCATAGCAAGACGCATACCAACGTCCTGATCTTCAAATTTCGGCCATAAAATACCTGGTGTATCCAGAAGTTCCAGTCCTTTGTTCAGACGGATCCACTGTTTTCCCTTTGTCACACCCGGTTTGTTTCCGGTCTTTGCACAGGCTCTCCCCGCATAGGAATTAATAAACGTGGATTTGCCCACGTTTGGTATACCCACAACCATCGCACGCACCGGACGATTTTTAATCCCTCTTCTCCGGTCACGTTCCAGCTTTTCCCTGCAGGCCTCCTGTACCACACCATTGATCGCTTTCAATCCCATACCACTTCTGGAATTTACTTTCAGCACGAAAAATCCTTTTTTTTCAAAAAACCGCATCCACGCTTCGTTGCTTTTCTCATCTGCAAGATCTGATTTATTCAGAAGAATCAGCCGCGCTCTTCCTTTTCCCATCTCATCGATATCCGGATTCCTGCTGGAAAGAGGAACTCTCGCATCCACAAGCTCTATGACCAGGTCAATAAGCTTTATATCCTCCTGCATCATGCGTCTGGCCTTTGTCATGTGACCGGGGTACCACTGATAATTCATATGTCCTGCCTTTCTATTTTACAAGTCTGATGTGTTCCCTCGGTGAGACGACCATCCAGACTTTCCCTTCAATGTCTTTTTGCTTTACACAGCCGATATCGGCAAACCGGCTGTCTTCACTGTTATTACGGTTATCACCGAGTACAAAGTATTCCTCTTCTCCCAGCGTAATGGGTTCTTCTGCGATTCCCGCATTCTCAATATCCGGATAATCCTCATCCTCCAGATAGGCATTTCCATTGATATAAATCATACCATTTCTGATCTGAATCGTCTCGCCCGGAAGTCCGATCACACGTTTCATATAAGAATGACTGCTCTGACTCCCGTTAGGGCGAAATGCAATCACATCATTTCTTGCGGGGCTGCCAAACCGGTAGGACAATTCATTGATCAGTACCACATCACCTCCGGAAAGCGTAGGATCCATTGACTGGCCGATGTTTGTGCGGGACTGTCCAAAAAAATATACAACCACATAGGCAAACAGGATCACCACAACAATCTGAAATGCCCATCCAAACAGAACCTGTGCCAGGCTCTTTGATTCCTTCTCTCTTTGTTCCTTACGCCTTTGTCTGCGGCTCATAATAACCTCCTGCAGTAAATTTGATCGCACTTGAACAGAATACAGGATGCCAAAGCAATCCTGTATATACAGAAACAGGGACAATACCTAAGTACTTGTCCCTGGCCCATCTGGCAGACTCGAACAAGCTGAACTTGTTCACGAATCTTCTGGATCGCATGATATGCCATCCATTATTTTACCAACTCTTTTACTTTCGCTTTCTTACCAACGCGGTCTCTCAGGTAATTCAGTTTCGCTCTTCTTACTTTACCTCTTCTCACAACCTCGATATTCTCTACGTTCGGAGAGTGCAGCGGCCATGTCTTTTCCACGCCGATACCGTTGGAATTCTTTCTTACGGTAAAAGTAGCTCTGCTGCTTCCGCCCTGTTTCTTCAGAACCGTTCCTTCAAAAACCTGGATACGCTCACGGTTACCCTCTTTAATCTTTGCATAAACCTTAACCGTATCACCTACGTTGAATGCAGGTACCTCAGCCTTCAGCTGAGCAGCCTCGATATTTTTAATAATTTCGTTCATTGTGTTGTTCCTCCTTATATTTTCGGATGTTCTTAATACCGTCCTGGTAACAGAGGACCATCTCCTTCTCACAACGTGGATAATTCTATCATAAAAGATGCACAAAAGCAAGGCAAAATTTTATCTTGCAGAAAATAAATGGAAATATTCACACCAGAGCCTTCCCGTTGACAGCTGTGCCTGGCTTTTCCAGTCTCCGTAAATGCAAGTTGGCCGGCTTCCGCTCACTGCTGAATCCAGAACCAGGTATTTTCCGTCCGATTTACGGTAAGCAACAATAGCAATGTAATGTCCTGGCACCAATGCCAGTGCTGTTCCTTTTTTCTGCAGATGTTTTCTCAGCGTCAGAAAAGAAGTTGTCTTTCCTGCATGACGAAAATGATAGGTCTTTCCCCATTCCTGCGCAATATCCGGATACAGCGTATCCGCCGTTCCGGAATTATAAAAATAATGTCCCCTGGAAACCGAAAAGTTTACCAGCTCTTTTGTGGGAAGATACTCGCCATTTAACGCATAAATCGCGTTCACAAGAGAAATCAGTCCACAACCGGAACTTGACACCGTACGCGCGCCATCATAGCCATTCTGATAGACCATACTTCCAAAATCGGGATCGTACTGAGAGAACACCACTGCATTCTTCTTCATTGGAACGGTATAAACCTTCTGAAGAATCCACTGTTGCTTTTTCACATCACCGGCAGAGACCTCTTCTCCACGATAATTAATTCCCCTGTTTCCATCCAGGGAACGCAGATAAAAATATGCTCCATTCCTTACAAGCATCAGTTTCCGGTCAGACGCAGCTTCCAGATACTGTTTATCGTCTGTACTTTGCATCGTATACAGACCTTCTCCCTGATATTTCAGCTTGTATTTTTTTACTTCCACACTGTCTGCTTTTTGAACCCTTGCCGTCAGCGAATACGTCCCATCCGCCAGGATCTGATCGGAGTGCAGCATGGAACGATAGATGGTTTTTCGAAACGTATCAAAGGAAACCCATCCCAGATAGAAGTGATTCTTTTTCTTAATCATCATCTGTACATAATTGCCTTTCACACCAAGTGTGATACCACCACTGCGGTAAGGAGCAAAAACAAATCTTTTACTCCTTGAAGAAGATGGACTTTTGTACAGATACATACCGGCATATTTTGTCACAAATGCTCCGGTCCTTTTATAGGAAGGATTATATATGAACTTGTCTGCAGACACATACCCTGTCTTTTTTCCATCCTCGCTGCTGTATCGTACTTTCATCAGAGAATCTGTCATTTTTAAAATCTCATATTGACTGTACGGAACTTTTCCCTGTTCTTCCGTAAGCTCCTCGTCACAATAAACCGTAAGCTCCGCTTTGGAAAGCGGCCAGGCATACATCTTTGTACCGTTCCCTATGGTTCCGTAAACGGCAGCCCTGGATCGTACCGGCAAAAGCAAAACCACTGCTATCAGCAGCAGTACACATCCTGCCCATACACCCATCGGTTTCATTCTTCCCTTTCCTGTCCTGTCAATCGTATCTCTTTCCATAATTCATTATTATCCTCACTGTATTTCTGTCTGATGCTTTTTCAGAAACTCTTTTTCTTTTGAAGTGAGCCTGGCTTTTTCAAGAAGATCCGGACGCCATCTGGCTGTCCTAAGAATTGACTGTTCCCGACGCCATTTGTCAATATTGGCATGATGTCCGGACAGAAGCACCTCCGGCACTCTCTTCCCATGCCAGATCTCAGGTCTGCTGTACTGTGGATACTCCAGAAGATTGTCCTGAAAAGACTCAAATTCAGCAGAAGTCTCATTATGCAGAACACCCGGCACCAGCCTTGCAATGGCATCCATCATGACCATGGCCGGCATTTCTCCGCCAGTCAGCACATAGTCACCAATAGAAACATAATCAGTAACAATCTCGTCCAGTACTCTTTCATCGATTCCCTCATAGTGACCACACAGAAATACCAGATCCTCCTCTTTTGCAAACTCCTCAGCCATCTTTTGGTGAAAGACCTTTCCCTGAGGTGTCAGATAGATAACACGAGGGGTATGACCGATTTCCTCTGTCACTGCTTCATAGGCTCCGTAAACAGGAGGAGCCTGCATGACCATACCGGCGCCTCCTCCATAAGGAGTATCATCCACCTTGTTATGTTTATTTGCTGCATAATCACGGATATCTGTGGTCTTCAGGGAAATCTTTCCCTGACCGATGGCACGACCGAGAATGCTTGTATTCATAGCCTGTTCAACCATCTCCGGAAACAGTGTCAAAACATGAAATCTCATTCCTCCACCAGCCCTTCCAGAAGATGCACATCCATACGTCCTTCTTCCACATTAACCCGAAGAATACATTGTCGGATTGCCGGAATCAGAACATCCTTTCCATTCTCCATCAAAACCTCATAGACATCATTTGCACCTGTCTGTATCACATTTTTCAGAATACCAAGGTACGCATCTTCGCTGTACACCTTCATTCCGATCAGATCTGCAATGAAATATTCGTTCTGTTTGAGTTTTACCGCATGTTCCCTGGTCACAAGCAAGGGCTTTTTCCGATATTTCTCCACCTCATCAATGTCATCGAAGCCTTTAAATTTCAAAATCACAAACTGCTTAAAAAACTTTACCTGCTCTATTTCGAGCTCCAGTTTTTCTTTTCCGGTATCAAGCAATACTTTTTTGAGCTTTTTGAATCGACTGGGATCATCGGTAGTGGGAAATACCTTCACTTCTCCACGGATCCCATGGGTCGCCGTAATTACTCCCACCTGTAATAATTCTTCCATACTCTCCTCCTGATACAAACTTCTGATGCGGCATCATGAATCAATAACCATATATTCTCATACAGCGAACCATATAACGATTTCCATACTGTACCCGTTTAATCGTAATCCCGCCCATCGGATAACTGGTTCCATAATGACCGGATGAGTTGATCATATATCCATTGCCGATATAAATTGCCACATGGTCAATGGGTCCATGATCATCTTCCTCAAAATAGAACAGCAAATCACCCGGTTTCATATAACCAAGCTGTTTTTTGGACAACAGGCTGTTTTTTCTATGCCAGAAAATTTCCCTGCACACCTGCTGAAGATTATTTGTGTGCGCCCAGGAACAGAGATTTTTTCCTGCGCGGCGGAAGCACTGCACCACAAAATTCGCACAGTCAATCTGACCGGACAGGGAACTGCTTCCCAGCTGAAAAGGCGTGCCAAGATAGGCCATTCCTGTCTTGATCGCCTTATTGATCGTGCTGTTTTTCGAAAAAGTATTGGAATTGACCAGATCCAGTTTCATGCGTTTGATAACCACATAAGCTGTCACCGGTCCTTTTTTTGTTTTCCGGTTATTGAGATAAACAGGAAGCCATGCATATTCCTTATTCTTTTTCAGTTTTGAAGTATTTACAATAACCGCGTCCCCATAACCCAGACTTCCATAACACTTTGATTTCGTGTCTGCTTTTGCATAGATATAGGCTCTCTCATGAGTCGCATTGTAAGCAAGAACTGTATATTTTTTTCCTTTTCCGATATACTGATTCAGCACCTGTTTGTAGGTCTTGGCTGATGCTGCCGTTGGAATCATCATACACAGGCATAAAAACAGTAATACTCCCGCAAAAATTGACCCTTTTTTATTCCTCATTTTCCTTTCCTTTCTAAACAGACATATCTGCAACTGCAGATATGTCCGAAATCAAACATTTCTTTACAATCCCTGCCCTTTTGCCTTGTTATTACATGGAAAATTCGAAGGAATTTCCTTTGTAATAACAATAAAACCTCGTATTCACGAGGTTTTCTGCATATGCCGCAGTATTCTGCAGCTTTTCAGCTACAGAATGTCTACTACGACTTTCTTGTCTTCCTTAGAAGCGGCAGCTTTTACAACTGCACGGATTGCTTTTGCAATCCTGCCCTGTTTGCCGATTACTTTTCCCATATCAGAGGGAGCAACCTTCAATTCCACAACCGTGGTCTTGCCGGACTGCTTTTCCGTAACCGTAACTTCATCCGGATTTTCTACAAGTGACTTTGCGATTACTTCCACTAATTCCTTCATCCTGTCACCTCTTATTTCTCAATACCGGCTAACTTGAAAAGCTTTGCAACAACTTCTGTCGGCTGTGCGCCGTTTGCCAGCCATTTCTTTGCCAGCTCCTCATTTACCTTGAACTCACTCGGCTCAATGTTCGGATTGTAGGTACCGATTTCCTCGATGAATCTTCCATCTCTCGGAGAACGGGAATCAGCTACTACGATTCTATAGAAAGGATTCTTCTTCTCACCCATTCTTCTTAATCTGATCTTTACTGCCATGTCATTCACCTCCTTGGGTATTTTAGATTTATTTAAAAGGGAAGTTTAAATCTGCCCCTTTTAGCACTTTTGCCTCCCATCATGCCTGGGAACTGTTTCATCATCTTGCGCGTCTGCTCAAACTGTTTCACCAGCTTGTTGACTTCGCTGATATCAACGCCTGCACCTTTTGCAATGCGTTTTTTTCTGGATGGATTTAAAATATCCGGATTGGATCTTTCTTTCGGTGTCATGGAAAGGATGATTGCCTCGATGCGCGCCATCTTATCCTCATCCACCGCAGCCTCAATGTCTGCAGCTTTACTTCCGATCCCCGGCATCATGCTCAGAACGCTGGAAATCCCACCCATATTTTTCACCTGTGCCATACTTTCCAGATAGTCATCGAAACCAAACTGTGCCTTCTTCAGTTTCTGCTCCATCTGTCTGGCCTTCTCTTCGTCGATATTGGCCTGTGCTTTCTCAATCAGAGTCATCACATCGCCCATACCAAGAATCCTGGATGCCATCCTTTCCGGATAGAACTGTTCCAGATCCGAAAGCTTTTCACCCATACCAACATAGAGAATCGGCTTTCCGCAGGTTGCCTTGATGGAAAGTGCGGCACCGCCTCTTGTGTCACCATCCAGCTTGGTAAGAATAACACCGTCCAGTTCCAGCTTCTGATTGAAACTGTCAGCCACATTGACCGCATCCTGACCGGTCATGGCATCCACTACAAGGATCGTCTGATCCACGTGAACGGCCTCTTTGATATTCTGAAGCTCTTCCATCATCGCTTCGTCAATATGCAGACGTCCCGCTGTATCCAGGATCACTACATTGAATCCGTGCTGCTTTGCATGCTCAACAGCGGCTTTGGCGATATTGACAGGGTTCTGTTTATCTCCCATGGAGAATACCTCAACGCCCTGCTTTTCCCCATTTATCTGAAGCTGCTGGATCGCAGCCGGACGATACACATCACATGCTGCAAGCAGCGGCTTTCTGCCTTTTGCTTTTAATTTTCCTGCAATCTTCGCAGTGGTCGTTGTCTTACCGGCGCCCTGAAGACCTGCCATTAATATCACAGTAACTTCATTGGACGGACGCAGCGCAATCTCTGTCGTCTCAGATCCCATCAGGCGAACCAGCTCGTCATTTACGATCTTGATGACCATCTGTCCCGGATTCAGTCCATTCATAACATCCTGACCGATTGCACGTTCCTGAACTGCTTTGATAAACTGTTTTACCACCTTAAAACTGACATCTGCCTCCAGAAGTGCCAGCTTTACTTCCTTCAGTGCTGTTTTGACATCCGCTTCCGTCAGCCTTCCCTTGCCTCGAAGGTTTTTAAAAATAGTCTGCAGCTTATCCGATAAACTCTCAAATGCCATCGCAACCTCCAGTACCGCTTCGCGGTATCACAATTCTTCCAATACCTCATCCGAAATCCGTCTTACCTCATCCGGATCATTTGCTGCTTTTCTGATCGCCTCTACTTTTTCTTTCAGGCTCACAAATTTCTCGACCAAATGCAGCTTTGCCTCATAATCATCCAGAATACGTCCGCATCTCCGGATCATGTCATGTACGCCCTGTCTGCTGATGCCCTGAATCTCAGCCACCTCGCTGCAGGAAATATCATTTAAAACCACATCTTCATACACTTGCCGCTGATGCTCGGTAAGCAGCTCACCATAAAAATCATAGAGCAAAGTCTGCTCCAGAATTTTCTCCATTGCAATCACCTTGGCTATCATACCGGAAAAAGAGATGGTTGTCAAGTATTTTTTCTTGACAAATCTGTTTTTTTTGTCAAATTTTTTCTCCCATACAGAAGCTGCCGCAGCGTACGCTCTGCGGCAGCTTTTCATCACCCTTTATAAAGGGTGTTGCTTACAATATTGCTTTCATCTTCATACCCATTCAACAGAATCGTTCCGGTCTTCAGATATTCCTCTCTGAGACGCTGGTAATCATTTTTCCGCTCCTGAATATGTTCATAGATGTTTTCTTTTGTCACATAAACGCCAAAGCCTTCATAAGAATTTTTTCCGCTGACGGTATCCACCACCAGATCAGATACCTCATAGAAGAAATGGCCTTCATTGTAATAATTGTACGGATTCAGGTTAATGTCATTGTAGCCGCTGAAATCCCAGTAATCGCTGATCAGCACCAGCTCCTGCATATAATTCCAGTATTCCTCACAATCATGCTCACTCATTTCCCCGATAAAGGCCGGTGCCAGCATCAGCTGAAATTCCACGCCTTTTTCATCGCACATACGCTTGATCTCGCGCAGGGCTTCCAGATTATCTTCATACGCATCATTCTGAATGGTACCGGTAAACAGACGCTTCATATGTGAGGAAAACTTCTTGAGCACATATTTGTTGGTAAACTTTTCGTGATCCTTACTGCGGGCATTGTAGTATTTCTCCAGATTCCGCTCCCCGGTCACCGGATTTCCGTAAAAGACAGAAGACTTGCCCTCTCTCTTTTCTTTCAACATGTCAATGGATACACTCACGTCTTTAAATAGAAATTCCAGGTTTTCAAGAAAAACACTTTCTCCTGTCACCTGAGCCGGCAGGATCGTCACATCCGTATTCTGCCGGTCAAAGGCCCGAACCTCCCCGCCACTTAAATTCACCAGAATCTTTTTGGCGTTGGTATTCTCCAGAATATATTTCGCATAATAGTAATAATTCTGCACGCTTCCGCCGCTGGTCCATACATTATAATAACGATATCCGTCCATCTCAGAAAGCTTTTCCGGACGATAACTTCCGGTTTTGGAACCACCTATAATATAGGCATCATACTCATCTGAAAAATTCTTAATATGCTCTGCTTTAAAGAATCGAAGATACTGTTCCGTATTCATCTGGAAATCTACGTTGCTGTAATCACCGCCTTTAAAATGAAAGTATCCAAACGGATCCACAAAATAATTCATGCCAGTGATAAAAAGAACAACACAGATGACCACACTGATTATTGCTATATTCCATCTCTTAAATTTATCCATGTCTTACCTCCCATGCCACCTTAGAACTGGAAATACAGAAACTGTACAACTTTATCCATCTTGCAGAGACAGATTGCAAGCAATGCACCCGTGTACAGCAGATATCCAAAATTGGGTTTGAACTTCTCTGACATCTTTTTCGTGGTAGGCGCAAGATAACAGATGGCAAGACTGATAACCACCAGGATGCCCAGATCCTTGTGAACTGCCATAAAATGATAGATTTGGGACCATGCAGCAGAAAGCCCTTCTCCAAACAGCTCTTTAAAATGAAACATACTCTTATAGACGATCCACGCATCGGAAAGCTTGTTTACCACAAAGATAACACGCGTTGTCACAATACAGAGAAAGGTAAGGAAAACGGCCGGTATGTACGGTGTTTTCATCTTATGATAGCTGCGGTATGCACCGATGCAGACCAGAATGCCATTTGCAATTCCCCAGATAATAAAATTCCAGCCTGCCCCATGCCAGATACCCGACACCAGAAAGGTCAGCATGGTAGCCATATAGTAATTACGCCATTTGGATCCTTTTTTAAAATAGCTCTTAAACACATAATTTCCCAGGAAACGGGAAAGTGTCATGTGCTGACGCTGCCAGTACTGCTGCATATCGGTGGAACGAAACGGCGCGTTAAAGTTCTCCGCAAGCTTCACCCCAAACATATAGCCCAGTCCGATTGCCATATCTGTATAACCGGACAGGTCAAAGTAGTAGGAGATCGAATACTCAATGGTATAGAACCAGGACTCCAGAATCGTCACCTGATTGGTTATATTGGCATAAAAGGCTGATGCATCGTCATTCATGGGATCTGCAATCAACATTTTCTTTGCACACCCGATGGCAAACACAAAGAGACCCAGCGCAATTTTCTCGTGGTTCAGCTTCAGATTTTCTTCATTTTCGAACTGGGGCACAATTTCTGCATGATGGATAATCGGTCCAACGATCAGCTGAGGGAAAAATGTAATAAACAGCAGGTAGCTGATAATATCATACTCTTTTGTCTGCCCTCTGTAAGAGTCCACCAGAAAGGCAATCAGCTGGAACGTAAAAAATGAAATACCGATGGGCAGGGCAATTCTTCGAAGCAGAAAATCCGTCCCTGCAATGGCATTTACATTTTCCAGGAAGAAATCAACGTATTTATAATATCCAAGCAGTGCCAGGTTTGCCAGCACACCGAGAATCATCAGAATTTTTCTCTGCAGTTTCTGTGACTCTCCCTGCATGCGGCTTAAAGAAGTACCTACCGCATAGTTTCCAAACACACTCCCCAGAAAAAACGGGAAAAAATCCGGACTTCCCTGCGAATAGAAATACAGGGAAGCCAGAATCAGCCATATTTTTGACAACTGATAATACCGAAAATGATTCAGGATATAATATCCGGAAAAAACAATCGGCAAAAATACAAGGATAAACTTATAACTTGAAAATATCATTTTCTTTTCCTTTTCCTTTGGTATCGATAATAATCACTCTTTTGCTTTCCAGTTTGCCGTATAACGCTCAAGTGGAGTAAAAAACAGATTTTCCATAAGAATCATGATCACTCCCAGACTCAGAATCGTAATCAGCGTGATAGCCGTATTTGCCGTATTTCTACCCACATTCAGCACATATCCAAGGCCTTCCGGCACACCTACCAGTTCAGCGGCGATCACCGCACGCCATGCAAATCCAAGTCCAAGCTTGAAGCCGCTGACCAGATAAGGAATGATGCTGGGAACAATGCATTTCTTTATAATCTGCCATTTGTTTGCTTCCATGATCCGCAGCACCTGAATCAGCTTTTCATCCACTTCCATGACACCCTGCAGCGTATTGGTAATGATCGGGGACAAAGCTCCCATTGTGATAATAAAAACGGCTGCGCTGTTTCCCAGACCAAACCACAAAATGGCAAGGGGTACCCAGGCAACACCCGGAATCGGGGAAAACAGGCGGAAAATCGGATGCAGAAAATTACGGAGTGTCGTACTCATTCCCATCAGGATGCCTACCGGTGTTCCGATTGCTGCTGCAATCAGAAAACCGCTGAGCACACGTTTCATACTGACCCAGATATTATAAGGCAGGTAACCCGATTTCAGGATTTCCCAGAGCTCTTTTGCCACTTCTACAGGAGGCGGCAGTAAAAGCCGTCCCCGATCCACATCCACTCTTCCGAAGATTCCGGTATTGGATGCGATATTCCAGATAATCAACAAAACTGCAAACGAAAGGAAGCCCTGCAGAATAACTTTCAGTTTCTTTTTCATCTTCCATATCCTTCCCTAATACTATTCCAGGGCATCCAGCCAGGAAGTATCGATCAGTTGTGACGCATCCGGCATGCTGGTAATATAGCTCAGGTCATAAGACCACTGCAGAGTATCCATGATTCCTTTCTCATCAATCTGATAGCTGTAATCAATACGTTTTCTTGCATTTTCAATTACAGACTCATCCAGACTCAGAATCTCTGCCAGAACCTGATTGGCCGATTCATCTGTATTGATAAAATCAACCGTTTTTTTGTAAACACCTAAAAATTCGTTCAGCGCCTCCGGATTGTTGTCGATCAACTCCTGTGATGCAATCACCACATTGACCGGATAAAAACTGTCACTTCCTGTCTCTGCCTTGATCTCAGAGGCAGCATCGTAGACAACCCGGATGTCATCATAGGTTGCCTCTGCCTGTGATGCGTAAGGCTCCCATGTAATGATGGCATCCACTTCCTTGGTGACCTCCAGAACACTTGCCATATCAGCCGGCTTCATGCCGGAAATGGCTGTGATATCTTCCTGCGTCAGACTGCCGGATGGCAGAATCTTGTCCCGAAGAAGCGCATCCGTCACCGTACTGATATTCGGCTCTGCAATCGTTTTTCCTTTTAAATCCGCCACTGTCTCAATGCCGGTTTCTTCCCTTGTCATAACCACATGGCCGCCGCCATTAGCCGCCGCCACCACCTTCAGCTCAATGCCTTTGTTCTGCCAGGTTGCAACCGGTGCAATGCCCACAAAAGCAATGTCCAGTTCACCGGCAGCAAAGGCCTCCATCAGCGTAGAACCATCGGAAAACTCGGCAAGCTCAATCTGAACACTGCTGTCATCAAAATACCCCTGATTTAATGCCACATAAGGACTCGCCGTACCAAGTGCCAGATTGGTACCTACCTTCAGTGTGGTTGTTCCATCTTCGTTTGCTGTATGCTCCGTAACCTGTGACTCACCCTGTGTCCCGGATGAAGAACCACATCCACCAAGTATCAGGCAGACTGCTGCTGCCAGGCAAAGTATTCTTTTTTTCATGTCATCAGTCCTTTCTTTCCTTTTCGTCAGATTGCTTATATCTTTCCAGAAGCTTCAGCCTCTGGATTTTTCCATTTCCTCCTTGCGGCAGTTCATCCACAAAGCGGACATATTTTGGAACTTTATAATAAGCCAGGTGCTCTCTGCAATACTCCCTTACCTCCTCTTCGGTAAGCATCTGCCCTTCCTTTAATTTGATAAAGGCTGCTGTTTCTTCCCCGTAAACGGTATCCGGTACGCCAACTGCAGCTGCCAGCTCCACCTGCGGAAGCTGATAAAGCACCTCATCCACCTCACGCGGCGAGAACTTTTCTCCTGCCCGATTGATAAGCTCTTTGATACGACCGGTCAGGAACAGATAGCCGTCTGCATCCAGATATCCCATATCTCCCGTGTGGAACCATCCGTCCGTAAACGCTTTTTCTGTCTCCTCCGGCTTTCTGAAATATCCACAGGTTACATTATCGCCCTGGATCAGCACTTCTCCCTCCTGCATCGGGGGCAGCTTTATGCCATCCGGATTCACTACTTTGATACGGTTTCCCACAGGAAGTCCAACAGATCCTGCCTTGCGTACCGCTGGCGGCATGGGATTTGTCGTAATCTGACTGCATCCTTCTGTAATGCCATAGGATTCTATGATGGGCACACCATATTCCCGCTCAAAAGCTTCCAGTACAGCCACCGGAAGAGAAGAGGATGCCGATCTTGCGAAGCGCAGTGAACGGATGTCCAGATGCTCCGGCCTTCCCTTTGATAACAGATGGGAATACATCGTTGGCACTCCGCTGAACCAGGTAACCCGATATTGCTCTACCAGCCCCCAGAAACGACTGACGCTGAATTTCTTTGTTACCACAATACGGCTTCCTGTATAAATGGAAGTAATTAATGTGATCACCAGACCATTGATATGGAACCAGGGCAGTACACAGAGTACTACATCATCCGCACACAGACCATGACCTTCTCTGATCTGATTCGCCTCAGCCAGAAGATTGGCATAAGTCAGCAAAACTCCTTTTGGATGTCCCGTCGTTCCGGAAGTGTACAGAATCATTGCAAAATCCTCTGGCTGCACCTGCGGAAAATCTGTTTGCGCACAGACATCCTCTTTCAGAATAAAAAGGAAGGTTCCATCCTCCAGTTCCACCATTTTTTTTCGATATTTGAGAGGAATATTTTCCAGGAATTCTCTGGAAGCTGCTATGTATTTTGACTGTGAATCTTCAATCAGATAGGTAAGCTCTGCCTCTCTCAACGAAGTATTCACAGGAATCACCGTCCCACCGCAATAGCCGCATCCAAAATAATTTAAAATAAATGACCGGCTGTTGCTCATCAGCAGAAGGAGCTTTTCTCCCTTTGCAAGCCCTCTGGTCAAAAACACTTCTCCTCTTTCTTTCACTTCATCAGCAAGCTCAGCATAAGTCATTTCTTCCCCGGTACCGGGTATGTTCATAAAAACCTTTTCCGCAAACGCTTTCGCCTGCCGTTCTATCATTGTCCAAAATATTTCTCCGCTCATTGTTTCACCCTTTTTCCTGAATTTTGGCCTGAGCACGTCCCAGGCTCAGGATATGATTTCTGATATCAATAAATTCCGGCAGATTTCGATCACGTGGTTTCGGCAGATCCACCGTTATAATTTCCTGAATTTTAGCTGGAGAGCTGGAAAACACAACAATCTTGTCCGACAAATATACGGCTTCATCGCAGTCATGTGTCACAAAGCAGGTAGTATAACTGTTTTTTTCACAAAGTTTCAAAAGCTCCTCCTGCAGATTAATGCGCGTAAAGGAATCAAGCGCACCAAAAGGCTCGTCCATAAGAAGAATATCAGGATTCATTACAATGGCACGCGCGATGGATACCCTCTGCTTCATACCACCAGAAAGCTGATGGGGATAAGCATGTTCAAAGCCGTCAAGCCCAACAAGTCTGATCGCCCAGGCTGTTTTCCTCTCTATCTCCTCTTTATCCATGTTTTTAATTTCCAGTCCCATGGCAATGTTTTTCCAAACGTTTACCCAGGGAAACAACACATAATCCTGAAATACAACCATCCGGTCACTTCCCGGTCCTGTTACTTTTTTGCCGTCTACCAGTACTTTTCCCGCATCCGGCTTCAGCAGACCTGCGATGATACGCAGCAGTGTAGATTTTCCACATCCCGACGGACCAATAAAAGATACAAATTCCCCATCCTCTATTTCAAAGGAAATGTTATCCAGTGCACGGAAGCTGGTCTCTTTCTCGTTTTTCATCAGATGATTTTTCTTAAAATGTTTTGTGACTTTTTGTATCGAAACAGACACGCTTTACCTCCTACCGTTGAATATTCATCTATCCTGTTCTTCCAGATACCGTGTGCATTTTACCTGTAAATTGTGATGTAATTACGAACATTCATTAAAATACCGGAAACCTTCTGGATGATTCAGAAGAATTTCCGGTGTTTTTCTCTTTTGGAAGAGAGAGTAACATATACAAAAACAGTAATCAGTCCCTGAAATAAAGATCTCTGGTATATACCTTATCCATAACATCTGCAATATCATCATTGCAGCGGTTAGCCAGAATAACATCGCTCACTTTCTTAAATTCCTCCAGATCACGGATTACACGTGAATGGAAAAAGGTCTCCTCTTTCAGGGTCGGCTCATAGACAACCACTTCCACACCCTTTGCCTTGATGCGTTTCATCACACCCTGTATGGAGCTCTGGCGGAAATTGTCTGAATTGGCTTTCATGGTCAGCCGGTAGACCCCTACGACTTTGGGATCCTGCTCCAGAACACGCTCGGCAATAAAATCTTTTCTGGTACGGTTTGCTTCCACAATGGCAGCCATAATATTATTTGGCACATCATGGTAGTTGGCAAGCAGCTGCTTTGTGTCTTTCGGCAGACAGTAACCGCCATAGCCAAAGGAAGGATTATTATAATGGTTGCCGATACGGGGATCCAGCCCGACCCCTTCAATGATCTGTCTGCTGTCCAGTCCGCGCACTTCTGCATAAGTATCCAGCTCATTGAAGAAAGCCACACGCATGGCAAGATAAGTATTTGCAAACAGCTTCACTGCTTCTGCTTCCGTCAGATTCGGGAACAGAACCGGAATGTTTTCCTTGATCGCACCTTCCTGCAGAAGCTGTGCAAAAACGTGCGCCTTTTCCTTTTCTCCATCCGGGGCACCCACAATAATCCTGGAGGGATACAGATTGTCGTAAAGTGCATGTCCCTCCCTCAGAAACTCCGGTGAAAAAATAATATTCTTCGTATTATATTTTTTACGGATACTTTCCGTGTAGCCCACCGGCACTGTCGATTTGATTACCATCGTGGCATCCGGATTCACTCTCTGCACGGTGTCAATCACACTTTCAATGGAAGAAGTGTCAAAATAATTCATTTTCGGATCATAGTTGGTGGGGGTTGCAATGATGATAAACTCTGCATCCCGGTATGCTGCGTCCGCGTCTGTGGTTGCCGTCAGCATCAGATCATCTCTTTTTAAGAATTCTTCAATTTCCCTGTCCACGATCGGAGATTTACCTGCCCGTATCGTATCAATCTTACTCTGGAGGATATCCACTGCCCACACATCATGGTGCTGCGAAAGCAAAAGAGCATTCGAAAGCCCCACATATCCTGTTCCTGCTACTGCTATTTTCATAGTACACCTCTTTCTTACAAAGGCAGCCTGACAAGCCGCCGAAACAAATGATTTTCCGTTTCTTACAGATTGGGGCGGATGACTTTGGGATTATAGCCATGCTGTTTCAATGCGCCAACAATCCGTGCCTTATGCTCCGTGCCAAACGCTTCCAGAGTAATTTTCAGTTCCACAGCCGCATTGCGGTTTGTGCTGACAAACTGATTGTGGTCAAGCTTAATGACATTGCCCTGCTCGTTTGCAATAACCGTGGCAACACGCACCAGTTCTCCCGCTTTATCCGGCAGCAGAACAGAAACAGTAAAGATACGGTCTCTCTGAATGAGGCCAAGCTGAACCACCGATGACATGGTGATGACATCCATATTTCCGCCGCTTAAGATTGAGACGATCTTTTTATTCTTCACATCCATATGCTTCAGGGCAGCCACCGTAAGCAGCCCCGAGTTTTCCACGATCATTTTATGGTTTTCTACCATATCCAGAAATGCCACGATCAGTTCATCGTCTTCAATCGTGATAATATCATCCAGATTCTTCTGCAGATAAGGAAAGATATTTTTACCCGGTGTTTTTACCGCCGTGCCATCTGCAATGGTATTTACATTGGGAAGTGTTACCACTTCTCCCGCCTCCAGAGAAGCTTTCATGCAGGCTGCCCCTGCCGGTTCCACACCAATCACCCGGATATTGGGATTGAGCATTTTGGCCAGTGTGGAAACGCCTGTGGCAAGTCCGCCTCCGCCTACCGGAACCAGAATATAATCCACCAGAGGAAGCTCTTTTACAATCTCCATGGCAATGGTTCCCTGCCCGGTAGCCACTGCCAGGTCATCGAACGGATGGATAAACGTATAGCCCTCTTTCTCTGCCAGCTCCAGTGCATAAGCACATGCTTCATCGTACACATCTCCATACAGCACAACCTCAGCTCCATAGCCTTTTGTACGGTTCACCTTGATAAGAGGCGTGGTAGTCGGCATAACGATGACGGCCTTTACTCCAAACGCCTTTGCCGCATAGGCAACACCCTGCGCATGGTTTCCGGCAGATGCCGTGATCAGCCCGCGTTCTCTCTCCTCCTGGCTCAACGTGCTGATTTTATAGTAAGCACCGCGTACCTTGTAGGCACCGGTCGTCTGCATATTCTCCGGTTTCAGATATACCTTGTTCTCTGTCTGCTCGCTGAAATACTTACTGTATACCAGCTTCGTCTCCTGTGTGGCCTGTTTTACAATCTCCGAGGCCTCCTCAAATCTTTCCAGTGTAAGCATAATTTCACTCCTCTTTTTCCTCTGTCTTTACATCAAACAATGCATTTACAAACTCATCTGCGTCAAATTTCTGCAGATCGTCAATACTCTCACCGACGCCGATATATTTTACCGGAATGCCCAGTTCGGAATGAATGGCAACTGCAATGCCTCCCTTGGCCGTGCCGTCCAGCTTTGTCAGAATAATACCTGTAATATCGGCAATTTCCGAGAACTGTCTCGCCTGGGCCAATGCATTCTGACCGGTTGTACCATCCAGAACCACAAGCGTCTCACGATATGCCTCTGGATATTCCCGGTCAATAACACGATTGATCTTTCCAAGCTCCGCCATCAGGTTCTTTTTATTGTGAAGACGTCCTGCCGTATCACACAGAAGAACATCCGCATGACGCGCTCTGGATGCCTGGATCGCATCATAGACCACTGCTGCCGGATCCGACCCTTCCTGCCCGGATATTATATCAACTCCGGCTCTGTGTGCCCACTCGGTCAGCTGTTCTCCTGCCGCTGCACGGAACGTATCAGCCGCCGCAAGAACAACCTTTTTCCCCTGGTCCTTCAGTTTTCCCGCCAGCTTACCGACACTTGTCGTCTTTCCCACTCCATTGACACCGATCACAAGAACCACCGACTGGCGGTTCTCAAACTCATAGGCCGTCTCTCCCACATTCATCTGATCTTTGATGCTGTCAATCAAAAGCTGCTTGCAGGCAGAAGGCTCCTTAATGTGCTGTTCTTTTACTTTTGCCTTTAAATCTTCGATAATGGCCGTGGTTGCATTGATCCCAAGGTCTCCCATAATCAGTATTTCCTCAATTTCCTCGTAAAAATCCTCGTCAATTGACGAAAAACCGTTAAAAATTGCATCAATCCCTGATACGATATTGTTTCTGGTTTTGGTAAGTCCCTCCACCAGTCGTTTAAAAAATCCTTTCTTTTCTCCCATTCTTTTTCCTTTCCTACTGATCCAGATCGTCTTCGATCAGATTTACGGATACCAGAGCAGAGACTCCTTTTTCCTGCATGGTAATACCATAAAGACGATCCGCCGCTGCCATGGTGCCACGTCTATGAGTTATAATAATGAACTGTGTATTTTTTGTCAACTTGTGCAGATATTTTGCATACCTCGCCACATTGGCCTCATCCAGTGCTGCTTCGATCTCATCCAGCAGACAGAATGGAGACGGTTTCAGATGCTGGATCGCAAACAGAAGCGCAATAGCCGTCAGAGCCTTTTCTCCTCCTGAAAGCTGCATCATATTCTGCAATTTTTTTCCCGGAGGCTGAGAGATGATTCGGATTCCCGCTTCCAGAATATCCTCATCCTCCACAAGCTCAAGCGTTCCCTTTCCTCCGCCGAACAATTCTTTAAACGCTTTATCAAACTCGCTTTGAATTTTGACAAAGCTTTCTTTAAACTGTTTTCTCATTCCTTCATCCAGCTCTGTGATGATTTCCAGGAGAGCCTGCTCTGCTTTTACCAGATCATCCTGCTGTCCGGAAAGAAACGCATGGCGCTGTGACATCTCCTTGTAATCTTCAATGGCATTGACATTGACATTACCCAGTCCTTTGATCTCCGTTTTCAGATCCAGGATATGCTTTTTCACCGTCTGGAAATCTCCAAGATCCTCACTTTTCCATCCGGATGCCTCAGACGGAGCAATCTGATACTCATCCCAGAGATAATTGATCTGAGTGTCCTTTCTCTCCAGCAGCTTTTCTTTCTGCGCATTCAGGCGGAAATTCTCTTTATCCAGAGCTGCCATTTTTTCAGACAGTTCCTCCCGCTGCCGGAAAAACTGTTTCTGCCGGCTGCCTTTTTCCTCCTTCTGTGCCTGAAGAAAAGTGAGTCTTTCTTTCGTATGCTGCTCACTTGCCTCCGACTCATCAATCTGGTTTTGTATGCTATGTATCCTCTCATCCTTTTCTGAAGCTTCCTGTTCACTGTCCCTGCCTTTTTCCAGAACAGAAGAAAGCTCTTCCTTAAGACCCTGAATTTCTCCGCTGATACGTTTTAAATTTTGTTTTGCAAATTCTTCCTTCTGCTTTGCATTGGCGAGTTCCAGATGCAGTGCCTCTGCCCTGGCACTCTGTGCCTCCTGGGCAGCCCGTTCCGATTCCTGTTCTTTTTGCCACTGTTCAATCTGATTCTGCGTTTCGTGCTCAATCCGCTCCGATTCCAGAAGTGCTTCCCGAATCCTGGATTTTTCTTCTTCCAGCTGATTTACCTGCGCATCCATATCGGCAGACTCGGCTTTCAGTCGGACAAGCTCGCCCCTTGACTCATTTCTTTTATCCTCCAGCTGCTGAATCTCCATACGCGCCGTATTCTGTTTGATATAACAGGACTGAAGCTTTTCGTTGAGTTCGACAATTCGCTGACGGAGCACATTTCTTTTCTGTCTGTTCTCATCAATGGAAACCTGCATCTCATCCAGTTCTCTTTTCAGCATCTGAATACTCTTTCGCAGCTCTTCCATTTCCCGTCTGCGACCCAGAAGATTGCTGCTGTTCTTAAATGCGCCACCTGTCATGGAACCGCCGGGACTGAAAGACTCTCCCTCCAGAGTCACAATTCTAAGAGAATAATGGTATTTTTTTGCCACTGCAATGGCGTGGTCGATATGATCTGCCACCAGCGTCCTTCCAAGCAGATACTCCGTAAGCCCCCGGTATTTCTCCTCCGTATGCACAAGCGAACTGGCAACTCCGATAATTCCTTTCTCCCCAAGCGCCGCCTCATTCTGGAAACTGCTTTTTCGGCTGACTGCGGTAAGGGGAAGAAAGGTTGCCCGACCAAATCTGTTTTTCTTCAGAAAAGTGATCATGCGCTTTGCCGTATCTTCATTGTCGGTGACAATATTCTGAATGCTGCCCCCAAGTGCTGTCTCGATGGCTGTCTCATAAGATTTTTCCACTTTAATCAGATCAGCTACAACGCCCAAAATACCAGGTTCTCTCACACGCTGCTCCATCACTTTGCGAATGCTGTTCCCATAACCGTCATAGCGCTCTGTAATATTAATCAATGTCTCAAGTCTGGAGGCTTCTCTGTGGTACGCGGACTGTCCCTGCTCCATCTGGCTGTTCTGTCTGGTCAGTGTTTCCTGAATCTCGTTCACCTGTTCACCATATTTTCCGCTCTGTTCCAACAGATTCTCAATTTCCGCAGATACCTCGTCAAACACCTGTCTGCAATGCTGCAGGCTTTCTCCCTGTTCTGCATCCTCACTCCCCAGACGCAGAAGCTTGTTTGTAACCTCTGCCTTCCGGATCTGCATCTGCTCCTGCATGGCATCATAACGCTGAATTTTTCCTTTTACGGATGCTCTCTGATTTAAAAGTCCGATGATGGAATTCTTCCCTTCCTCAATCTGACGCTCCAGATGGGATAAAGCCGCTGCAGTGGCATCCGACTCATACCTGGAATCCTCTTCTGCCTCCTGTGCCTTTTCAAGCTGTACCTCAAGCTCCTGCAAGGTACGGGTCTCATGTTCCTTCTGCGTTTCTTTTTCAGCAATCTCCCGCAGGATCGCATCCTTACGTTCCCGCATATGGCTTTCGTTGAGCCGCGCCGTTTTAATCTGTTCCTTTAAGACCTCAATCTGACCGGAGAGCTGCTGACGAACCAGACGGCTTCGGTTTGACTTCTCACGAATTTCCTCAATCGCCGCTTCCAGCTCTTCCATCTCATTTTCTGCTTTTTCATATTCTGTGCGGGTATTCTCATATTCCTTTTTTACATCGTGCAGATGATTCCCCGCAATATCCAGATTCTTCTCTGCCTCCAAAAGCTGTGTACTCAGGCGCTCCATGTCTATCAGGAACATATTAATCTCGTACTTTTTCAGTTCTTCCTTTTTCTGGAGATAAATCCTGGCCTGCTCTGCCTGACGCTCCAGAGGAGCCAACTGTCTGGTCAGTTCCGAGAGAATATCATTGACACGCACCAGATTCTGGCGTTCATCCTCCAGCTTCTTCTGTGCCGCAGATTTTCGCCGTTTAAACTTAACGATACCTGCCGCCTCATCAAACAGTTCTCTGCGTTCTTCCGGCTTACCGCTCAGTATTTTGTCAATCTGCCCCTGTCCGATAATCGAATAACCTTCCTTTCCAATACCCGTATCGTAAAAGAGTTCATTGATATCCTTCAGTCGGCATGCAGTCCCGTTCAGCAGATATTCACTTTCTCCGGAACGATAAACCCGCCTTGTAACAGTAACCTCCTGGTAATCAATTGGAAGCTGATGATCCGCATTATCCAGTGTAATGGCAACCGATGCATAGCCAAGAGGCTTACGGTTCTCGGTTCCTGCAAAAATGACATCCTGCATGTTTGCTCCACGAAGCTGCTTTGCGCTCTGCTCTCCAAGCACCCACCGCACCGCATCGCCCACATTACTCTTTCCGCTGCCATTTGGTCCCACGATTCCGGTAATGCCGTTATGAAACTTAAAATATATTTTGTTCGCAAACGACTTGAACCCCTGTATCTCAAGACTTTTTAAATACATGCTTCAGACATTTCCTTTCAGTTTGATAATGGCGCGATAAGCCGCCTCCTGCTCTGCAGCCTTTTTCGTCCTTCCGGTTCCCTGTCCCAGAATTCTGTCCCCCACAACAAGGTCTACCACAAATTTTTTATCATGATCCGGTCCATTCTCACCGGTGAGCACATACTCGATCTCACTGCCTTTATAGTCACTCTGCACAATTTCCTGCAGAATAGTCTTGCTATCATAAAAGAGTTTTTTATGCTCAATATCCTTCAATATAAAACGACATACAAACTCCTTTGCACTAGCAAAACCACCATCCAGATAGATGGCACCTATCACACTCTCCATGGCATCAGACACGATAGAATCCCTGTTTCTGCCTCCTGTCCGCTCCTCTCCCTTTCCAAGAAGCAGGTAACTTCCAAGATCAATCTCATGAGTGCACAGAGCAAGTGTCGGCTCACATACAATACTGGCACGCAGTTTCGTCATTTCCCCTTCTGCCATTTCCGGATAATTATGGAACAAAAACTCACTGCTTATAATTTCCAGCACTGCATCACCTAAAAACTCCAGACGTTCATTGTCTTTCAGTCCTTCGTGCTTATGCTCATTTGCATAGGAGCTGTGTGTCAGTGCCTGACGAAACAATGCCTTATTGCGAAAGGTGTAACCAATTTTCTTTTCCAGCTCCTTCAGATCTTTCATTTGTTTCATGCAATCCTCCATGCATACAGATTCAGAGGGTGCTGCGCTGCAACACCCTCCACACTGCTTTCCTGATTTAATTTAATGCATTTTTAATAGCTTCTACCGCATCACCAACGGAAACGATTTTTTCAGCCTCTTCATTTGGAATCTCGATATCAAATTCTTCCTCGATTCCCATAATAATCTGAAAAACATCCAGGGAATCCGCACCAAGTTCATCTACAAAAGTAGTATCCATTGTGATCTCATCAACATCAACATTTAATACTTCGGCAATAATTTTCGATAACTTTTCAAATTCCATAATAAACGTCCTCTCTTATCCTTACTTGTTTTCTTTCATAATGATATTTTCTCTGATTTTCTGATTTATCTGCTGCTGTGTAAACTCAACACACTGAATAATTGAGTTTTTCACTTCTACCGCTTTCGAACTGCCATGTGTCTTAACAACAAGGCCGTTCAATCCCAGCAGCGGCGCACCACCGTATTCACTGGCATCAAAAGATTTTAATGTCTTTTTCAAAGCAGGTTTCACCAGCAAAGCCCCGATTTTAGAACGCAGACTTGTCATCATGCCCTGTTTCACCTTGGCAATCAGAGTAGCACCCACTCCTTCGTAAAGCTTAAGGATCACATTCCCCACAAATGCCTCACAGACAACCACATCACAGACTCCCTGCGGAATATCCCGTGCCTCCACACTGCCAATAAAATTAATGTCATCACAAGCCTTAAGCAATGGAAATGTTTCCTTGACAAGAGCATTGCCCTTTTCTTCTTCAGCGCCAATATTCACAATACCGACTCTGGGATTTTTAACTCCCACCACATTCTCCATGTAAATGGATCCCATCTTTGCAAACTGCACCAGATGAGATGGTCTGGCATCTACATTCGCGCCACAGTCAATCAGAAGTGTAACACCATCCTTTGTAGGAATCAAAGGTGCCAGAGGAGGTCTCTCGATTCCTTTTATCCTTCCCACAAGCACCTGACCTCCGACGAGTACTGCGCCTGTACTGCCGGCCGATACAAATGCATCTGCCTCCTTCTGCTTAACCATATTCATACCTTTTACGATCGATGAATCTTTTTTTCTGCGAATGGCCATGACAGGCGGTTCTGCAGTTTCAATCACTTCTTCGGCATGAACAATCTCCAATCTGTCCTTTGGGAAGGTATATTTTGAAAGCTCCTTTTCAATTACAGGCTTTCTGCCGGTCAGATAAACAAAAATATCCTCCCTTGCATTCAGCGCCTCAACTGCGCCTTTTACAATTTCTCCAGGTGCGTTGTCTCCGCCCATGGCATCCACAACCACCTTAACTATATCCTGCATATCTATTCCTCCTGTTGCTATTCCTAATATACTAGAGTGCGATATAAAAATCAATATAAAATTTTGCAGCAAAAGAGAGAAATATAGGAGTCATGTGACGAAATCTGTGTATACAATCTCACATAATATGTCTGTCAAACAATGAAAAAGACTTTCCGGAGAGTAACTCGGAAAGCCTCATGTGATAATCAATCATTCACTGCAATGATCTCTTTTTTGTTGTATGTTCCGCAGTTCTTGCAGACTCTGTGAGACATCATCAGCTCACCGCATTTGCTGCATTTTACCAGATTTGGTGCAGTCATTTTCCAGTTTGCTCTTCTCTTGTCTCTTCTTCCTTTGGAAGATTTATTCTTTGGACAGATTGACATGGTTTACACCTCCTTAAATTTGTTGAAGATATCACGGATCTGTGCCATTCTGGGATCGAAATCTGTATGATCACAGTCGCAGGTCCCATGATTCAGATTCTTACCGCAAATACTGCAGATTCCTTTACAGTCCTCTTTACACAGTACACGAAGCGGCCAGTTCACCAGAATCTCGCTGTAGACCAGCTCATCCACATCCAGGTCATATCCATGTATATACGCACATTCATCCAGCGCTTCCTTACGCTCCTCCTCCGTCAGATTCATATCGACTTCACGCTCAAAATCGAGTACAAACGGAACGGGAACATCGGTAAGGCAGCGTCCGCAGGGAATCCGGACCGTTAACTCAGCCTTTCCCTGTATCAGCAGATTCCGCCTGCCCTTGTTTGTAAGAACCAGGGAAACCGGAGTCTGACGGGTAATCGGATACCTGCCAAGCTTTGTAGAAAATGTATCCAGACCAAGCTCCACGTCGCAGCGCAGAATCTTACCATCATCCTTCAAAACATCATTTAAAGCAATTTGCATAATATCCTCCTATCCACACCTAAATCATTATACATATCGGTGTATCGTTTGTCAACCTGTTTTTCATGTAAATCTTACAATTTCCCGGCACTTTAGAAATCTGAAACAGCCATAATACTCTTTTCCGGCATTCTTTATTTTTAAAAACAGAAAACTGCTGCAAAAGCTTCTGATCCACTTTGCAGCAGTTTTTATCATCTGTTTATTTTACCAGTGCCACTGTCTCACGGCAAATTGCAAGCTCTTCATTTGTCGGGATAACTGCAACCTTAACTTTGGAATCTGCAGTAGAGATAACAACATTGTCGCCTCTCTTTGCGTTTTCCTCCTTATCAATGGCAATACCCAGATAGCCAAGGTATTCGCATACTTTTTCACGTACCAGGCCGGCATTCTCACCGATACCTGCTGTGAAAGCGATGGCATCCACACCGTTCATAGCTGCCACATAAGCACCTACGTATTTTGCCACACGATAGCAGAATACTTCAACGGCTGCCTCAGCTCTCTTGTTGCCGGCATTCATGCCGTCTACCAGGTCACGGAAATCACTTGACAGGCCTGAAATGCCTTCCACACCGGATTTCTTGTTCAGCACGTTCATAACGCCTGCGATATCCAGATTTTCTTTCTTTGCGATATATTCCATGATTGCCGGATCGATATCACCGGAACGTGTACCCATTACAAGACCTTCCAGAGGTGTCAGACCCATGGAGGTATCCACACATTTGCCATCTTTCACTGCGCTGATCGAAGCGCCGTTGCCCAGGTGGCATACGATAATCTTGGAATGATCCAGATCCATTCCAAGGAAGCTTGCGATTTCTTTGGATACGAAGCTGTGTGAGGTTCCGTGGAAACCGTATCTTCTGACTTTGTATTTCTCATAGTACTCATATGGAAGTCCGTACAGATATGCTTTCTGCGGCATCGTCTGATGGAAAGCAGTATCAAAAACAGCCACCATCGGTACACCCGGCATCAGTTCCTTGCAGGCATTGATGCCGATCAGGTTTGCCGGATTGTGCAGCGGTGCAAGATCGTTGCACTCTGCAACCGCATCCAGTACCTCGTCTGTAATAATAACAGATGAAGCAAATTTCTCACCGCCATGTACGATACGGTGACCAACCGCATTTACTTCAGAAAGGCTCTTGACAGCTCCTGTCTTCTCATTTACCAGAGCATCCAGAACCATCTGAATCGCCTCTTTATGTGTCGGCATAGCTGCCTCAGTAATCTCTTTGTCACATCCTGCTTTCTGGTAAACCAGTCTTCCATCAATACCAATTCGCTCACAGAGACCCTTTGCCAGTACATCCTCTGTGTCGGAATTGATCAACTGATATTTCAGAGATGAGCTTCCGCAGTTAATAACTAATACGTTCATGTTACATCCTCCTGATTCAAACGTGATCTATGTATTATTACTGTGCCAGGCACTGTACTGCTGTGATTGCAACAACGCCCACGATATCCTCCGCTGAACATCCTCTGGACAGGTCATTGACCGGAGCTGCAATACCCTGTGTAATAGGGCCATATGCCTCTGCCTTTGCAAGTCTCTGTGTCAGCTTATAACCGATGTTTCCTGCATCCAGATCCGGGAAGATCAGAACGTTTGCTTTCCCTGCGATCTCGCTGCCCGGAGCCTTGGAAGCGCCTACGCTTGGAACGATTGCCGCATCCAGCTGGAATTCACCATCCAGTTTCAGATCCGGATACTGCTCTTTTGCAATCTTCGTAGCCTCAACAACCTTATCTACATCTGCATGCTTTGCACTGCCCTTTGTAGAATGGGAAAGCATGGCAACGATCGGCTCTTTTTCAACCAGCAGTTTGAAGGAATCTGCTGAAGAACCTGCGATAGCAGCCAACTCTTCCGGATTTGGATTCTGGTTCAGACCGGAATCTGCATAGATAAAGGTACCGTCTGCACCGTACTCGCAGTTCGGAACTACCATCAGGAAGAATGCGGATACCAGCTTCGTACCCGGCTTTGTCTTCAGGATCTGTAGACATGGACGCAGAGTGTCCGCGGTAGAATGGCATGCACCGGATACCATACCATCCGCATCGCCCATCTTAACCATCATAACACCGTAATACAGATACTGGTTCAGGAGAATCTCCCTTGCCTGCTCCGGTGTCATACCTTTTTTCTGTCTCAGCTCAACCAGTTTATCAATATAAGCCTGAGTTCTGTCGGAAGTGGCCGGATCAACGATAACGGCACCGGTAAGATCCAGTCCTTCGCTTCCCTTCTTAACAGCCTCTTCGCTTCCTACCAGAACGATCTTTGCGATACCTTCCTTCAGGATCTGAGCAGCCGCTTCATAGGTTCTGCGGTCCTCTGTCTCGGGCAATACGATTGTTTTATTCGCTGCTTTTGCTCTCTCTTTGATTACGTCAATAAATCCCATGATTTCTGACTCCTTTCGTGTATTTGATTCAAAATTACCGGCAACTGCTGCGCTATTTCGCAGTTACTCATGAATACCTTTATTATATCGCCAGACTGCCTTATTTTCAACTGAATTTGTGTATCTTTTTGTAAACATCTTCCATGTTTGGAACGTATATCCTCCTTTCGGATTCCCCTTGCTGTTTTCTTCTCTTTTCGTTACAATAGTTCTATCATCTTTTGAAAGGAACTCTATTATGAAAACAGTGGGTATCATCGCAGAATACAATCCCTTCCACAATGGACATGCCTGGCAGCTTGCCGAGGCAAAGAAACGCACCGGAGCGGATTTTTCCGTTATTGTCATGAGCGGTGACTTTGTCCAGCGCGGAGAACCGGCAATGACGGACAAATTTACCCGGACAAAAATGGCACTGCTTGGAGGCGCGGATCTGGTCATTGAGCTTCCGGTGCAGTATGCCTGCGGCAGCGCAGAATACTTTGCCCGCGGTGCCTGCACTCTTCTGGACCGCCTTGGTGTTGTGGACACCCTTTGTTTTGGCTGTGAAGACGAGCTTCCGGATGCATTTTCCGCTCTTTCCGGACTTCTTGCCGACGAACCGCCTGCTTTTTCCAGGTGTCTGAAAAAATATCTGGCCTGTGGGAATTCCTTTCCAAAAGCACGGCTGCTGGCACTGGAAGCCTGTCTTTCTCCCTCTGAAACACTCCCCATGGATTCTGCCCGTGCTCTGCTCTCTTCCCCGAACAACACGCTGGGGCTGGAATATCTCATTGCCTGCAGACGCCAGAACTGCTCCTTTGATTTTCTGCCCATCCCCCGTCAGGGAACCGGATACCACTGTGATACGCCATCCGGGAATTTTGCATCTGCAACAGCTCTGCGGCAGAATCCGGATCTGCTGGATAACTATGTGCCAGCCTGCTGCCTTCCCGTTCTGAAAAACGCACTGGAACAAAACGGCATGCGCAAAACCGAAGACTTCTCGGCACTTCTTCATTATGCGCTGCTTCTCTGCGAGGATTATTCCGCTTTTCTTGATGTAAACGACGATCTTGCCGACCGCATCCGAAAACTCCTTCCGCAGTTTATCACCTTTGACCAGTTTGTCTCTCTTTTAAAGACAAAACAGCTGACTGAGACCAGGATTCGCAGATGCCTGTTTCACATTCTGCTTGGCATCCGCAAAGAGCCAATAAAAACAGACCGTTTAAACGGTCTGTCCTTCGCACGGGTTCTCGGCTTTCGCAAAACTGCACTTCCGCTGCTTGGTGAAATCAAGAAAAAGAGCGTTATTCCTATGATCTCACAGGCTGCCGATGCCAGGAAAATACTGACTGGCCAGGAGCTTGAAGCATTTAAACGGAATCTATGTGCATCTTCCATTTACCATGCCGTCTGGCCTCAGAAAATGCCTTATAATGAATACAGACAACAGATCATTCTCATATAAAGACATAGAAAAAACGGGAAACAGATGCCATCGATCCGCTTCCCGTTTTACCTTTTTTATCAGTTTTTGAAACTGTGAATAGGTGCCGGTATCCGTCCGGTACGTGACACAAACGCATCACAGGAGAAAGAATTGACCGGCATGATGGGTGCATAGCCCAGAAGGCCGCCAAATTCCACCATCTCTCCTACATCTTTTCCGATGACCGGAATCACACGGACTGCTGTGGTCTTCTGGTTTACCATACCAATCGCCATCTCATCTGCAATGATACCTGCGATCGTTGTATCCTTTGTATCTCCCGGAATGGCAATCATGTCAAGACCTACCGAGCAGACACAGGTCATGGCTTCCAGCTTTTCCAATGTCAGCGCCCCGGCCTCCACCGCGTTGATCATACCCTGATCCTCACTTACCGGTATGAAAGCGCCGCTTAAACCGCCTACATAGGAAGATGCCATCACACCGCCCTTTTTCACCTGATCATTGAGCAGGGCAAGCGCTGCTGTTGTTCCCGGTGCACCGGCGTGCTCCAGACCGATCTCGCAGAGAATATCTGCCACACTGTCACCAATCGCAGGTGTAGGTGCCAGAGAAAGATCAATAATACCAAAAGGAATACCCAGACGCTTTGATGCCTCCTGAGCCACGAGCTGACCCACACGTGTCACCTTGAAGGCCGTCTTTTTGATGGTCTCACAGAGAACCTCAAAACTTTCTCCGCGCACCTGCTCAAGCGCTGTTTTAACAACACCAGGTCCGCTGACACCCACGTTAATGATCGCATCAGCCTCTGTCACCCCATGGAACGCACCTGCCATAAACGGATTGTCATCCGGTGCATTGCAGAAAACTACAAGCTTTGCGCAGCCCAGAGAATCCTGTTCTTTTGTACATTCCGCTGTCTTTTTGACAATCTCACCCATCAGACGTACCGCATCCATGTTGATCCCGCATTTTGTGGAACCTACGTTAACCGAACTGCAAACACGTTCTGTGCAGGCAAGAGCCTGCGGGATGGAACGAATCAGATTTTCATCACTTTTTGTCATACCTTTTGATACCAGAGCAGAATATCCACCAATGAAATTAACACCGACTTCTTTTGCCGCCCGATCCAGTGTCTTTGCAAGCGTCACATAATCCTCCGGGCATCTGCAGGCTTTTCCTCCCACCAGGGCAATCGGTGTGATGGAAATACGTTTGTTTACGATTGGAATACCATATTCACGCTCGATCTCTTCACCCGTGGCAACCAGATCCTTCGCCACTGTGGTGATTTTCCGGTAAATATTTTCATTGAGCACGGCAAGATCTGCATCCACACAGTCCAGAAGACTGATTCCAAGCGTAATGGTGCGGACATCCAGGTTTTCCTGTGTGATCATCTTGTTTGTCTCATTTACTTCAAAAATATTAATCATAATTGTCGTCCTCTTTTTCCATTGCAGTTTAGATTCGATGCATCTTATTGAAAATATCTTCATGCTGACAGCGGATCGTCAGACCCATTTCATCGCCAAGTTCTTCCAGTCCTCTTGCCAGCTCTGCGAATGGCTTATCTGATTTGTTTGCATCGGTAATCATCATCATATTAAAAAATCCCTGAACGATCGTCTGTGAAATATCCAGAATATTCACATTGTTCTCTGCCAGATAAGTGCAGACCTTCGCAATAATGCCAACGGTGTCTTTTCCTACTACTGTAATAACGGTACGTTTCATTTTGTTCTTCCTTTCTGTCTCAAAGACAATGTCCTTCTTTTCGCCGCATACCCATTACAGGGCAAACATCGGCGATCTATGATCCCTGGCAGCTACGGCAATCGGGAAATCACCCGCCTTATAGGGATTGTCACCCAGTGTTACCTCAGCACATACCGTCTCATAGGCAAGTGCTTCGTAATTGTTCTCTCTGCTCAGATGACCGAGCATAATGGTTTTAATCCTGTCATTCAGGATCTCACAGAGCAGGCGTCCTGCATTTTCATTGGACAAATGTCCTCTGTTTCCCAGAATTCTCTTTTTCAGATAATAGGGATAGCTGCCTGCCTGAAGCATATGTATATCGTGATTCGATTCCAGCAGAATGCCGTCCAGATTTTTCAGATGAGACACGATGTAATCGTCATAATAACCCAGGTCGGTCACCACGCCGACCGACTTCCCTCCCTGATTGATCCGATAGGCAACCGGCTCTGCCGCATCATGGGAAATGGAAAATGGTTCTACCTCCAGATCATTTACCATAAATTTCTGTTCCGCCCGGATCGGATGAAACAGCTCCGACTCGATAGCTCCCAGACTTCCCGTGTGCAAAATACCATCGATCGTTCCGGCTGTAGCATAAATCGGAATATGATATTTTCGGGACATGACGCCCAGTCCTTTGATATGATCCGAATGTTCATGTGTAATCAGAATCCCCTGAATCTCCTCCGGTTTCCGGTCAATGTCGTGCAGACCATCCACGATCCGTTTTTTACTGATACCGGTATCGATCAGCACCGCAGAGTTTTCAGATCCCACATAAATACAGTTTCCACTGCTTCCGCTTGCAATACTACAAAAATCCATTTTCCACCAATCCTCTGTCGATTTGTTCAAATGTATTTTCTACAAAATCACTGCTGTTGTCAACTACAAATTGACAGTATTTGCGAAATACCGCATCTTTTTGCTGATTCTTCAGGATAGCATCGATTTTCCGGTCGGTATATCCTCTGCTTTGTTTCAACCGCTGACGCCTGATATCATCCTTCACAAAAATATACCAGATCTGATCGCATACTGCATCATAATGCTCTTCGATCAGAAGGGCAGCCTCCAGAACCACAAACGGAACACGTTTTTTTTCCTGCTCCGTCCTGATTTCATCCAGAATCCATGTTTTGACTGACGGATGAATGATCCTGTTCAGCCGTTCCAGACATTTGCGATCAGAGAATACCGTTTCCCCAAGCTTCCTTCTGTCAATCTTCCCACAGACATCCAGTACATCCTGCCCAAAGGCATGTGTAATCTGCTCATAGCAGGGCATGCCCGGTTCCATAAGCAGATGACCCACTGCATCTGCCTGTATCACTCTCGCACCGTAACGCTTTCCCAGATAGTCAAGCACCGTGCTTTTTCCGGCACCAACCTGCCCGGTAATTCCTAGTACTTTCATATCCTTTCCTCCCGAATGGCCGCGCAAAAGCGGCATTTGTTTTTTACTTTGCCTCATACCAGCTGTTTCCGGTATGCATATCAATTTCCAGACACACATCCAGGTCTGCAGCTCCCTGCATTTCTTCCAGAAGGATCTGTTTTACCGTTTCCACTTCATCCACAGCTGCTTCCACCAGAAGCTCATCATGAACCTGAAGGATCAACCGGGATCTCAGATTCTCCTTTTTCAGTCTTTCATTCACCCGCACCATAGCAATCTTGATAATATCTGCCGCCGTTCCCTGAATCGGAGAATTCATGGCAACACGTTCCCCAAAGGAGCGCTGCATATAATTTGATGAGGAAAGCTCCGGCACTGGCCTGCGCCTTCCAAACAAAGTACACACATAACCATTTTTCTTTGCCTCCTCCACCGATTCATCCAGAAACTGTTTGATACGTGGATAGGTCTCAAAATATTTTTCTATATACTCCGCTGCCTCTTTCCTCGTAATACTTAAATCCTGACTCAGGCCAAAAGAACTGATCCCATATACAATTCCAAAATTAACGGCTTTCGCATTTCTTCTCTGCAGATCTGTCACCTGGTCAAAAGGCACATGAAATACCTGTGAGGCCGTAATACGATGGATATCCTGCGCTTCACGGTATGCCTCGATCAGAGTCCTGTCTCCTGATATGTGAGCCAGAACCCTGAGCTCAATCTGGGAATAATCTGCATCCACAAACACAAAACCATCCTCCGGAATAAACACCTTACGGATCAGCCTGCCCAGTTCCATTCGAATGGGGATATTCTGGAGATTTGGCTCCGTACTGCTGATGCGTCCCGTAGCCGTGATCGTCTGGTGAAATTTCCCATGAATTCTGCCGTCATCGGAAATATAGGCAGCAAGCCCGTCCGCATAAGTAGATTTCAGCTTTGTAAGCTGCCTGTATTCCAGGATATCTGATACAATGGGGGCCTCCGGTGCCAGCTTTTCCAACACATCCGCTGCAGTGGAATATCCCGTTTTTGTCTTCTTTCCATATGGAAGCTTCAGCTTTTCAAACAGAACCACGCCCAGCTGTTTCGGGGAATTAATATTAAATTTTTCCCCTGCAAGACGGTAAATGGTATCCTCCAGTTCTGCGATACGACCGGTAAGCTGTTCCCCGTATCCTTTAAGTGCCAAAGCCTCCACCCGTATTCCAGCCTGCTCCATATCATAAAGTGTATAGACCAACGGCATTTCAATTTCTGTAAAAAGGCGTTCCATTCCAAGCTGTTTCAGCTTTTCTTCCAGAGGCTCTTTTCCTTCCAGACACGTGTAGGTACCATAACAGGCACATTTCTTCACAGACTCGACGTCCTCTGAATGAAATCCCGCCTTTCCCAGAAGCTCCTGTCTGGACGGGATCAAAAGATCCAGATATTCCTTTGCAATATCTTCATACCCGTATTGATCCTTTAACGGATTGATCAGATACATGGCAATGGCTGCATCAAAAATATGATGATTTTTCGGACTTATGAATGCAAGCTGTTCCTTCAGATTCATAGTCACCGCCTCAGGAACCGCATCCAGAAGCTCCGTAAGTTTTCCGCACAGATAGTCTTCCGTCAGAAACCCCTGTACCGGAATATACCAGATCTGTTCTTTTTTCCAGGCAATGGCCGCACCTGCCATCTGTTTCTTTTCTGCCAGGATAAAAAAGCTGAGAAACTGCGCCTTTCCCGCTTCTCCAAAAATCTGTTCCGCCTGAGAAAAATCCGTTACCAGATAAAAATTATGTTCCATCTTCTGATCCGGTGTATCACAGTTAAAACGATTCAGCATATTTTTAAACTCCAGCTTTTTGAAAAGCGCAAATGCCTCCGGTGTATAAAGACTGGTAAGCCTTGCATCCTCCAAAGAGAACGAAACCGGGCTGTCCGTATCGATCGTCGCCAGTTTTTTGCTTAAAACAGCCATATCATAATGCTCCAGAAATGCATTTTTTGCTTTTGCAGGTTTGATCTCATCTACATGGGCATATGCGTTCTCCACGGTTCCATACTCAACGATCAGCCTGGTGGCTGTCTTTTCTCCTACCCCCGGAAGTCCAGGAATATTGTCAGCGGAATCACCCATCAGTGCTTTCAGCTCAATAATCTGCAGGGGTGTAACCTGATACTTCTCCTGCACCTCTTTTGCATGATAATCTTCGATTTCCGTTCCACCCCTCTTTGTTTTTGGAATCCGGATCTGAATGTGCTCCGTAGCAAGCTGAAGAAGATCCCGGTCTCCGGAAACAACAGAAACCTCAAGCCCCTTTTTCTCCATACGTTTTGCCACTGTACCGAGCAGATCATCCGCCTCATATCCCTCAAGCATCAACAGGGGTACACCCATGGCGCGCAGAACCTCCTTCATGACAGGTACCTGCTCATGAAGCTGCTCCGGCATGGGTTTTCGTGTTCCTTTGTAATCTTGATACATTTTATGTCGGAAAGTAGGTGCTTTCAGATCGAAAGCGACTGCCAGATACTGGGGATTTTCCTCCGAAAGAATTTTAAATAAAATATTCAGAAATCCATAGACAGCATTTGTGTGTAATCCTTCCGAATTTGTAAGATCCGGGACACCGTAAAATGCCCGGTTTAAAATACTGTGTCCATCAATCAGAACAATTTTCTCACTCATTTTATTCTCCTTTCCCATCCTTCCCTTTTCCGTCTGTATCAGAGCCTGATATGCCCTCCGCATTCGCCGGTTCTTTTGGCGGTTCCGGCTCCGTCATGGATTCCTCTTTCGTATTCTCTTTGATACGTTCCTTTCTCCTGAAAGAAACGCTTCTCTCTTTTCTATCTTCCACCCTGTTCTTCTCTTCGTCTCCTGACAGAAGCCGGTATACCGGATTGCTTTGTAGGTCTCCGGTTCTCCAGAACTCTACCTGGGAAAAAAGAACCAAAATCAGAAAAATCTGCGCAAGCATCATAATCCCAATTCGGTAAAAATGCGCAATACGTGTCTTCCACACATAAAAACGACTCTCTTCCAGATTGTTCTGCAGGGCATTTTCCACATCATAAACGGTGCTCCCCTCTTCATCGTCCAGCCTCTGCAGGGTATAATGAACCGTATAATAGATTTCCAGCTCCTCGTAGCATTCTCTGCAGTTACTGATATGATCCAGAAACTCTTCCAGCTCTTTGTCATTTAGTTTTTTTAAAATATAGGGCGTCACCATAGACTGCGCACGTTTACAATCCATCTTCGTTTCTTCTCCTTATATCATAAGCACCGGCGGGTTCTGTTTGCCGCAGTATTTTTGCATATCATCTGCATAACAAGTTTTATTACACAGGAAATTCGAAGGAATTTCCTGTGTAATAAAAATAACCGTGCTCCCAATCCTTCTCAGGCTCGGATAAGCACGGTCAAATGCCGGTGGCCGGACTCGAACCGGCACGGCTGTTAACCGCTTGATTTTGAGTCAAGTGCGTCTGCCAATTCCGCCACACCGGCATATTTTCTAAACCGGTATTTATCTTAACATAGTTTGACATCTTATGCAAGCTTTTTTTATTCTCTTTTTCTTCTGTCCAGATCCACAGCCGTTTTTTCACAATTTCAAAATCAGAAATCTGTTGACACATCCTGTGCTTTTGCATATAATATTTTAAACTCTTTGCACTGCATGAATGCATACTTAGTATACAGAAGCAACAGTACAAACTGAGCAGGCATTGGACTTTCGAGTTCAGGAAGCCGGGCCATAGGATTTGGCAGCAGATGAGCAGACGCACATCTGTGGGACAGTAGTATGTTTCACAGGTGTGCTGTTTTTTTATAATTCCACGTACCTTGTGAAGTGCCATAAGAGAAAACCATATTATTATTTGAATGGAGGTCATCTTATGACAAACTCAAATCAGTCAACTGCTGAAAAAGAACGTCAGATGGTAAACCGGGTTTCCCTTGTTACCATCACTGGAAATGTGGTACTATCCATATTTAAACTAATCGCCGGCATTTTGGGCAGATCCGGAGCCATGGTCTCCGATGCCATCCACTCCATGTCCGATGTTGTGACAACGGTTATTGCATTTCTGGGTGTGCGGATGTCACAGAAAGAAGCAGACAAATCTCACCCTTACGGCCATGAACGTCTGGAGTGTGTTGCCTCTCTGATACTTGGAATCACGTTATTTGCAGTTGGATGCGGTATCGGATATGCCGGAATCCAGAATATTATCGGAGGCCACTATGAAGAACTGGCTGTTCCAGGATTCCTTGCACTGGCTGCTGCCATCATATCTATCGTAGTAAAAGAAGCCATGTTCTGGTACACCAGACATTACGCTTCCCTTCTGAATTCAGCTGCTTTTATGGCGGATGCATGGCATCACCGTTCCGATGCTCTGTCCTCCGTTGGATCCCTGATCGGCATTGGAGGAGCCATGCTTGGTTTTCCTGTACTGGATTCCATTGCCAGTGTTATCATCTGCCTGTTCATTTTGAAAGTCGCCTATGACACCTTCAAGGATGCACTCAGCAAGATGCTGGATACCTCCTGCAGTGATGAATACGAGAAATCTCTCTCCGATTTCATCCTCTCTCAGAAAGATGTAATAAAGCTTGATCTCCTGCACACCAGGATGTTTGGCAACAAAGTATATGTGGATGCTGAAATCTCCGTTGACGGAGATAAATCCCTGCGTGATGCACACGCAGTTGCCGAGCGCGTACACGATGGAGTTGAAAAGCATTTTCCAAATGTGAAACACATCATGATTCATGTAAATCCTGCATCCTGATGATATCACGTCCGGATGCATTACCATTCTCTCCCGGGCTGCCCTCCTTCACTTGGCAGCCCGGGATTTTTCTGTCGGCCTTTTCACAGAATTCCTGTGATATGAAGAATCCAGTAAAAGAAACCCAATACCCAACTTGAAAATACTCCATAGAGGATCACAGGACCTGCAATCGTAAAAATTTTGCATCCGATTCCAAAAACCTGCCCTTCTTTCTGAAACTCTATGGCGGAGGCTGCCACTGAATTTGCAAATCCGGTAATGGGCACAAGCGTACCGGCACCTCCGAATTTTGCAAGCTTCGGATAAAGATTCAGCCCCGTAAGCAGCACACTGGCAAATACCAGGATCATAGAGCACCAGCTTCCTGCCAGCTCTTTGTCCATGCCGATGGATCCACAGTAATTCAGTATCATCTGCCCGATCACACAGATGATTCCTCCTGTCAGAAATGCTTTCAGCATGTTCAGCCACAGATTGTGTACCGGCGTTACCTGTTTCACATAATCATTGTATTTTTTATCCCGTCTTTCTTTTAATATATCCGGCATAAGCTTCTCCTTTCTGCTACACACCAAAACGCATATAAAAATGCCACATGCTGCCAGCCACTTTTCCTGCAGCCATCGCGATGACAATCAGACTGTATCCCTTTGTAATGCCTGCCCGTCTTGCAAAAATCGGAAAAATATTGACGATCTCCGCCAGTGCCAGAATCCATCCCCCGACAAAAATCCCGGAAAAAATACCCAAAACGGCCAGTCCCGGTTCTCCTGCATAAACCATGGGCTGATAAACGCCAAGGAGATTCCCCGCAACTCCGCCAAGCAGAATCGCCGTCTCAAAGATCTGAACATGCTTTGCTGTGTGCGTAATTCCCACAAACCGTGTAATAACGCCCAGTCCAACCATCAGCGCAATCACACCGCCTGCAACCACAAATCCTCCGGAAATCCCGATCAGTGCAAGCAAAACCGATGTCCACATTGTCTTCACCCACCTTTCCGCATGCCAATTAAGACGTTCCTTTCCCCTTTGGATCCCGCCTGCTGCGCTCAATCAGTGTCGTGTCAATTTCATCCTCATACGTGCGCATTTCCACCTCCAGAGGGGTAGGATCCACAGTAAATTTCCGTCCCGCAAAATGATTGAAAAACAGCAGGATGCCAAGTCCTATCCCAAGAGAGTAGCAGAATTCCAGAACCGTAAATCCATCCGACCGGTTTCCGGTGAACTGGAAATAGATCTGGGCAAACAGTTTGGGAACATCCACATCATTATTAAATGTCATGATCGTAAAGGCAGCACCAAAGAAAGCAAGAAAAGCCACAAACACGGTTTTCATCCAGGCTGCCATTCCATTCGGATGCTTTCGTTTTTCGTAAGTGATAATAAAGTCAAATTCACCAATATTATTGATTTCAAGTCCCTTAACTTCCTTCTGGATCTGTTCCATGACTTCCAGCACAGACATGGCATGACGCCCTGGTTTTCCATTGACAGCAGTGGGAATTCCGATTGTTTTCACCAGATTTTCCGTGGCTTTGTCGGTACAGAGAATCTGTGCAATGTCACCGATTGTCACTTTTTCATCATGAACCTGTACGTTCCGGTCAATTTTCAGATACAAGGTTTCACCCTTTGCCTGTTTTGTCATCTCTTACCTCCGCATATACCAGAGTACTTCTGCCACTGAGCTCCCTCTCTGTATTCCCGACGGAACAATAAAAAATGCCAGACAGAAAAATCAGCATCAAAATCCAGACCACACAAAGCAATATTTTTCTTCTGTCCATATCGCTGCTCCTCGTTTCTTTATCTGCTGGATCAACAGTATCTCCGGATGCCTTTATCTTTCCCATCCTCCGATATTTTATTCATCATTTTTTCGATCACGTCGGAACTCTGATCTAAAGCTTTTCTCTAAGCCGGCTCAAAATCCTTTTTTCCATCCGTGACACCTGCACCTGTGTCATATCCATTTGTTCTGCTACCTGCACCTGTGTCATATCCTCAAAATAGCGCAGTCTGAGCAGTTTTCGCTCCTTCTCTTCCAGCGTGCCAAGCAGTGTGGTTAAAAGCATATGATTCAGTAATTCTTCACCTGCATCCTTTTCTTCCTCCAGCCTGTCCATCAACAGGATCGCACTTCCATCTCCCTGATAAATGGTTTTCTGCAGCGATTCCACCTCTGTAGCGGACTCCATTGCCATCACAATTTCTTCCCGGTCCATACCGATCTCTCCGGATATTTCCTCCAGTGTCGGCTCTCTACCATAGTATTTCTCCAGTCTTTCCCGGGCCATACATGCCTTTGCCGCAGTCTCCTTCAGGGAACGGCTGACCTTGATGATTCCGTCATCCCTCAGGAAACGTTTGATCTCACCTGTGATCATCGGAACCGCATAGGTGGAAAAACGCACTTCAAAATGAATATCGAATTTATCAATGGCTTTTAAAAGCCCGATACTTCCAATCTGAATCAGATCCTCCATCTCACAGCCTCTCCCGCAGAAGCGTCTTGCAATGGTGTAAACCAGTCCCATATTCCTTTCTACCAGTATATCCCTCGCATTTTTGTCCCCTTTGTGAGACTTTTCAATCAATGCAAGGGTCTGCTCCATCCGATCTCCTTTCGCATGAAAACGGTTGTTCCCTGTCCCGGCACAGATTCCACATGGACTTCATCCATAAATGCCTCCATAAATGCAAAACCCATTCCGGAACGCTCCATATCCGGTTTTGTGGTAAACAATGGTTCCATCGCTTTTTTCACATCGGATATTCCACATCCATGATCTGTCACGGAAAGATATAGCGTTCTTCCCTGAATCTGACAGGACACAATTATTTTTTCTATCCGTCCATCATACGCGTGCACGATACAGTTTGTCACAGCTTCCGATACGGCAGTCTTGACATCTGCCACCTCCTCCAGCGTAGGGTTCAGCTGTGTCATAAAGGCAGAAACTGCAACACGGATAAATCCTTCATTGCAGGATCTGCTGTCAAATTCTACCTTCATTTCATTTTCATATGCCATTGCCGTTCCTCCCCCGTTCCACTTTGGATGTTTCTGGTTCATCCTCATACAGTGCAATTATTTTGTGTATCCCGGAAAGCGTCAGAATACGTCTGACACGCTCCTTCACATGAATCGCTGTTACTGTTCCTCCCTGGGACTGCACCAGCTTATATCTTCCCATAATCATGCCAATCCCGGCACTGTCCATAAAGACTGTATTTTGAAAATCAAAAATAACTCTCTCTACTCGTTGTCCTATCAGGATCCGATCCGCTTCTCTTCGAATCTTCTCGGCACTGTGATGATCCAGCTCCGCCGGAACCAGAATCACCATTTCACTTCCCTTCATTTTCAGAATATTTCCCATTTTTGACTCCCCCCCATTTCAATATCGGAAAATGATATCTTCTTCCAGCATAATAAAAACTGCCGCAGATGCAAACAATTTTCCTGCATTTACGATGCAGGAACTTTGGTACATCCATAATCCTTTGTACATCCTGCATCCAAATGAGGAACATTCCTTGCATGCCGCAGCAGTTCGTTCTCATTTTCTGTCTTTTTTATTCTATTCCAAGCATATTATTGACTACATTTCCGGAATTCTCATTTCCGCCAATGGTGGTCACATCATTCTGGGGATCTGTGTAACCCATATCCGCCCCGTTCGTATCCTGTGTTCCATCTGCGGGCTGTGTCTGCGCCGTTCCACCTGCTGAAGCAGTACTGCCTCCGGATGACGTGTCATCGGTCATATAACTGGAAACATTATAGGCAGCAGCCTGTGTGGGGAATTTCTGAATAATTTCTTTAAATGCTTTATTTGCCTTTTCCATATCGTTGGTATTGCGGTATGAAAACGCCAGATAATACCAGGCATTGAAATCATCCGGTTTCGCCTCGGTTGCTTTCTTCAGCTGTTCAATCGCTTTCTGATAGTCACCTGCAGCATAGGCAGTTGCTCCTGCAGCATACGCTTCATTAAATACATAGTCTGAAAGAGCCGTCTTGAGGCTGGTGTAGAGCTCCTTGCCTTTTCCCGTCATACTGTCTTCGCTGATCTGATTCAAAGCATCCGCTGCCTTTGTCATATCGTTTGCGATATAATAATTTGCAGCCTCCAGAATGTCTTCATAAGACTCCGCCTTTTTGTTTGCCTCATCTTTTACTTTATTCGCCTCATCCACTTTACTCTGATAATCGGCAATTTCCTCCTCAAGCCCCTGTACTTTCGAGACCTGAGCCGCCATCTTGGTATTGGCATCTGTCACCTGACTGTTTGCATCTGCATAAATACTCTGTCTGGTTGAGGGAACAACAAGAAACCATACCACAGCCGCTCCCAAAAGGATTCCCAGAAAAATATTGATAAAGGTAGCCACGGTAGAACTGTCGCGAAACGTCGTCGGCTGAATGATCATCTCATTACCGCTCATGTAAGTCACCGTTCCATTTAGACGGTCTACCTTTTCTTTTGCATACTTTTTCTTTCTCTTTTGTTCCAGGCTGGTACTGATACCGGTAGCAAGCTCCACTTCCTGCAGATAGCGCAGTGTTGTAGTGTTGTTTGTATCAATAAAAGCCGCTTTTTTTAACAGCTTTCTTGCTTTCTCGTATTCCTGATGTTTCAGATAAAGCAAAGCAAGCAGATGATAAGCCTTAATCAGCTTTGGGTTCTGTGAAAGAACCTTTTTCAGCTGAATCATTGCCATATCATCATTATCCTCACGACAGTAAACAAGTGCCTGGTTATATTTACGTATCGTCTGGTTAATGGTATCCAGTTTATTTTTATTGGACTGCAGCTTGTCGATGTAATACTCAGCCGCATTGTTCTCCGGATTCATGTTTTTGCTGATAACCCACTCAGTAAGAGCGGAAACCACCTCACCGGATTCAAAATACACCAGACCCAGCAGATTTCTGGCATCCATATTTTCTTTATTAAATTCCAGGCTCCGCTTTAAAGATTTGATCGCACCGGAAAGATCCCGCACGCGAGCCTTATCCAATCCTTCATTATAGAGCAGATTGGAAATCCGGATAATCCGTTTCTGTATCGTAATATCTGCTCCGCAGCCGGTACAGTAATCTATATTCGAAAGCGGAGTTCCACAGTAAATACAATTCATGGTATCCCCTTATCTTCTTTTTTTCTTTTCATCCATCATCAGTTCCTTCAGAATATCGGTAATATCCGTCAGGTCGCGGTTGTAAATCGCATCCTCTGCTTCATTAACATCCAGACTGGGATGAAATTTTTTCAGCTCTTCTTCATAATTAATCATCTGTAACTCTCCTTTTATACAAGCAATGCAAAATCATCAGCCTCTGCTCTTAAATCTGTCCCATACGCTCTGCCCATTAAGAAAGCGCATCCTTTTTTTCTTCAAGAATTGTCTTGATCTCCCCTACCAGATACAGAGAGCCTGCGCAAAACAAAAGGCCATCCTCCTTCAGTGCAAGTGCCTGTTCAAAAGCCGCCCTGATATCCGGCTGCGTAACAACACAGGCTTTCGTATGTGCCTGAAATACCAGGGACAGTTCCTCTGCAGGAACGATACGATCCCCCTTGATTTCCGTTACCACAACAGCCGCCGGGTTCGTCTGTGTGCAGATCGTCTCGATCATCTTTTCATAATCTTTCTCTACCACAGCAGAAAACAACAATACGATCCGATACCTGTCCTGAACGTTCTGTACTGTGCGCACAAATTCCGCAATCCCATCGGAATTATGCGCTCCGTCTACCACAACTCCCGGAAGTATGGTCTCCATGCGTCCCTGCCATCTTGTCTTTCCAATGGCTTCCACACGCAAATCAATGGGAATCTCCCTGTCCGTATCAATTACATCCATAGCAAGAAGCGCCAGCGCGCTGTTTCTCACCTGATAAGGTGCCAGATAGGGCGCCGTCACTTTGGTATGTTCATAATACCCACAATTCAGGGAAAAATCAATGCTTTTGTCCGTGTTTCCCAAAATTTCATACATTTCTTCCCGAAGTCCGAATGCCGGCGCATGCATCTGTTCTGCACGCTCCAGGATCACTTTTTCTGCTTCCTTATTTCTTCCGTCATAGATTACCGGAACTCCTGCTTTTATGATTCCCGCCTTTTCCACGGCAATCTCTTCTATGGTATCACCAAGGATTTCGGTATGATCCAGGCTGATCGAGGTAATGACCGTTGCCAACGGATGCTCAATCGTATTGGTCGCATCCAGTCTCCCGCCCAGTCCTGTCTCCAGAACCACATATTCTGCGCGCTCCTTTTGGAAAGCTACCATGGCAGTTGCATAGAGCAGCTCGAAGTAGGTCGCATGGGGAAGCCCCTCTTCCACCATCTCATCAATTTTTGCCTGAACCTCCAGATAGGATTCCAGAAAAAGCTCATCGGAAATCGGCACCTGATCGATCTGAAACCGCTCATTGATGCGAACCAGATGAGGAGAGGTAAAAAGTGCGGTCCGTTTCCCGGCAAGCACCAGCATCTCCGACAAAAATGCGCAGACGGAGCCCTTTCCGTTGGTTCCGGCAACATGAATCACTTTCATGCCACGGTCCGGATGTCCAAGCCTTTTTAACAGCTCCCTGGTATGCTCCGGTTTATTCTTTGTTGTAAATTTGGGTACATTTAATATGTAATCTACTGCTTCTGTATAATTCAATCTCATCCACCACACCATTTTTATTTTGTAGAACAGCCGGCTCCTGCCCTCTGCCCTTCTGCATCGCGGCAGGTCGCTGACCGTTCCTTACCTATTATAATATAGCCTCGCCAATATGCAAGCATTTCTTTTCGCACAAAGCACCAAAAAGCACAGGAAACTTCTATGATTCCTGTGCCTTTCTTTTGAAATAATTATATCTGAAACTCTACAGTACTTTACTCAGGAAATTCTGCAGACGTTCCGTCTTTGGTGCCGTAAAGATTTCCTCCGGCACACCTTCCTCCACAATCTTACCTTCTGCCATAAAAATGACGCGGTCAGATACTTCCCTTGCAAATCCCATCTCATGTGTTACCACAACCATGGTCATATGTTCCTTTGCCAGATCTCCCATAACGTTTAATACTTCGCCGACCATCTCTGGATCCAGCGCGGAAGTTGGCTCATCAAACAGCATGACTTCGGGATTCATACAAAGGGCACGCACAATTGCGATACGCTGTTTCTGCCCTCCGGAAAGCTGACTTGGATAGGCATACGCACGATCAGCCAGACCAACACGCTCCAGAAGCTTCATTGCCTGCGCTTCTGCCTCTTCCTTACTTTTTTTCTGCAGCTTCATCGGTGCAATCGTCATATTGCGGAGAATCGTCATATGCGGAAACAGATTAAAATGCTGAAATACCATTCCCATTCTCTGACGATGCCTGTCAATATCTGTTTTCGGATCCATCAGATCCTCTCCTTCGAAAATGATACGTCCCTTTGTGGGATCCTCCAGACGATTGAGGCACCGAAGAAAAGTGCTTTTACCGGAACCGGAAGGACCGATGATACATACCACTTCACCCCGGTAAATATCTGCGCTTACCCCGTTTAAAGCATGCACATCACTTCCAAAGGTTTTTGTAAGGTTCTGAACCTGAATTACAACTTCATTTTTATCAACGCTCACTGTTACGCAGCCTCCTCTCCAGTATGGAAACCAGCTTTTCAAAGAAAAGCACCATAATCAGATAAATTGCGGCTACTGTCAGCAGAGGAAACAGTGCATTGTATGTCTGACTTCGGATAATATCTCCGCCCTTCGTAAGATCCTGCAATGCTATGTAACCGGAAACCGAGGTTTCCTTCAGCAGTACGATAAACTCGTTTGCCAGAGCAGGAAGAACATTTTTCAATGCCTGCGGAAGTATAATGAATACCATCGTCTGCACATAACTGAATCCAAGGCTTCTTCCCGCCTCAAACTGACCATTGTCGATGGACATAATTCCGCTTCGAATAATCTCGGCCACATAGGCACCGGAGTTGATTCCAAACGCCATAACTGCAACAACAATTTTGTTGATATCAACACTCGCAAAAACGACAAAATAAATAATCAGAAGCTGTACCAGAACAGGCGTTCCCCGGATAACCGTCAGATAAATCTTGGCAATAAAATTCAGAACCTTTCCTTTGCCCGTCTTATCATAGGTTGCACGGATCACTGCGATCAGAAACCCGATCAGAATGCCCATGAGAACTGCAAAGAATGTGATCTGCAGCGTAGTTCCGAGACCATTTACAATGTATTTCCAGCGGTCATCCTTAATAAAATTCAAATAGATCTGTTTTGACATGGCATCCCCTTTAGTACTTTTTCTTATTCAGCAGTGATGTACTTGTCTACGATTTTATCCAGCTCGCCGGATTCCTTCAGTTCAGCCAGCGCACCATTGATTTTCTCAAGAAGTTCATCGTTATCCTTTGCGATTGCAATCGCATAATCTTCTTCCGTAAACGCCTCATCCAGAATCTTCAGTCCTTCATTTTCCTCAACAAATACCTTTGCAGGCTCGCCATCAATGATTACTGCATCGATCTTGTCCTGAGACAGAGCCTGAACTGCCTCGAAACCTTTATTATAACGTTCTACTGTTGCACCCTCGATATCACCGGCATATGCGTCACCGGTCGTTCCAAGCTGTACGCCTACTTTCTTTCCGGAGAGATCATCCGGACTTGCGATCGTGCTGTCCTCTTTTACGATAACAACCTGAGATGCATGTGCATAGGTATCACTGAAATTTACATTCTCCAGACGATCTTCCGTCACTGTCATACCAGCCATACCCATATCTGCCTTACCGGAATTTACTGCTACGATAATAGAATCAAATGCCATATCCTCAATCTTCAGTTCCATCCCAAGCTTATCTGCGATAGCTTGTGCAATCTCAGCATCAATTCCAATTACATTCTCACCTTCGTAATATTCATAGGGCGGAAACTCCGCATTGGTCGCCATAACCAGTGTGCCGCCTGCTGCTTCTGCTGCCTCTGTAGATTCTGTTTTTTTGCTGCCGCATGCAACCATTGACAGCGCCATAACTCCGATTAATACTGTTGCAATTAACTTCTTCATACTTTACCTCCTGAGTGAAAAAATATTTGCGACTGTACAATAATGTCCAGCCGCCTTGCTTTAGGTTTGAGTTTACCACCGATTTTCCGTACTGTCAACGGAATTCCTGTATAGAAAGTCAACTTTTTACATATTCATGCATATTTCTTTCGGTTTTCCCGGATTTCCTGTCTGTTTTTCAAATCCCTTCCCCATAGAAGGATGGAATATAGCATTGCCCGGCACTTTCTCTTTCCTGAATAAATCCATTTTCCACTCCAAGCGATACCGCAAAATCAACCAGCCGGTCATATTCCCTTCCCGTTACTTTTCGATTGATTTCCGGATAATCCTCCAGTCCTGTAAGCGGTGTATACTGACTCATCAGACTGACCGCAACCTGATTTCCATACTGTCTGTATACATATTCGACGATTGCCTCCGCTTCTTTCCGGTGTCCCGGGAGCAGCAGATGACGGACGATCACGCCCTGTTTCATCATGCCATCCTCCGTGTAAAGTGTCTCCGGCTGCTGCCTTACCATCTCTTTGAGGGCCTGCTTTGCAACCTCCGGATAATTCGCCGCATTTGAATACCGCATGGCACTTTCCGGATTCATATATTTAAAATCTGTCAGATAAATGTCAATCAAACCATCCAGCAGACAAAGAGACTCTGTCTTTTCATATCCGCCACAGTTATAGACAAAGGGCAGGGAAAAACCTCTGCTTTTTGCCAGACGGATCGCCTCTGCAATCTGATCCGCGTAGTGGCTTGGCGTTACCAGATTAATATTGGCAGCCCCCTGTTTCTGAAGATCAAAGAATATTTCACTTAGACGTTCCACAGAAATCTCTTTTCCCATACGTCCTGATGCAATTTCGTGATTTTGACAGTAAACACAGCGCAGGTTACAGCCCACAAAAAAGATCGTACCTGAGCCACAGGTTCCGGAAATGCAGGGCTCTTCCCAAAAATGAAGGGCAGCTCGCGCTGCCCGGATGCCTTTTCCTGTCATTTTGCAGTAACCTGCATGTCCGTCTTCACGTCTTGCGCTGCACTCTCTTGGACAGAGCATACATTTTTTACCCATTACCGCAAACCTCCATTTTCAGTGGTCGGCACAATGTTGGCTCATAATAATTCAATACCGGCTTTTTCACATGTATCCAGTGTAATCTGATCCCAGATGGAAGCCTGCACTTCTCCCACATGTGCTTTTCCAAGCAGAAGCATACAGACTCTTGACTGTCCAATACCTCCTCCAATCGTCAGAGGAAGCTTTCCTTCCAGCAGAAGTTTGTGGAACGGAAGATTTCTTCTCTCCACGCATCCTGCCTTTTTCAGCTGTTCATCCAGTGACTGTTCATTCACACGGATACCCATGGATGATATCTCCAGAGCACATCCCAGTGTCTCATGCCAGAACAGCAGGTCACCGTTTAATTTCCAGTCATCATAATCCGGTGCACGGCCATCGTGCGGCTCGCCATTTGAGAGCTTATCACCGATCTGCATGATAAACACGGTACGGTGTTCTTTCACAAATGCATTCTCCCGCTCCTTGGGAGTCAGTTCCGGATAAAGATCATAAAGCTGCTGTGATGTCACAAAGACCACATCACGCTCCAGATCCAGATCCAGGTGGGGATAATGATACTTTAATTCATCCAGTGTGTTGCAGATCACACCTACAATCCGTTTTACCACAGCCTTCAGATAATCCTCTGTCCGCTCACATGCATCGATCACTTTCTCCCAGTCCCACTGATCCACGTAGCAGGAATGCAGATTATCCAACTCCTCATCTCTGCGGATAGCGTTCATATCCGTCAAAATTCCTTTTCCGACCCGGAATCCATAACGGTACAGAGCCATACGTTTCCATTTTGCCAGAGAATGTACCACCTGTGCCTCCATATTGGCTGCAGGTATTTCAAAAGAAACCGGGCGCTCCACACCGTTCAGATCATCATTCAGACCAGATTTTGGATCCACAAACAAAGGTGCGGTTACTCTTTTCAGATGCAGTGCCATACACAGTTTTTTCTGCATGGTACTTTTAATGATTCCGATCGCCTCCTGCGTCTCATACATGGAAAGCATGGAACAATAATGCTCCGGAACAATTACTTTATTCATGATAAAAACCTCCTCATTTTTCTTATTTGTCATTTGTCAGTCCCAGCCGGTCCAGAACATAGAAGATCAGACTCACTGCCATTCCAACCACACAGGCCAGAACCATGCCTGTCATCTCAACATTACCGATCTTCAGTGCAATGCCGGACAGCCCGGTTACAAATACTACGGAAGTCAGCGCCAGATTTCTGGACTGACTGTAATCTACCTTGGAATCCACCAGCAGACGAATGCCTGAGGTACCGATCATTCCGTAGAGCAAAAAGGACACTCCGCCGATAACCGGTCCTGGAATGGTACTGATCAGCGCTGCAAGTTTTCCCAGGAAGGAACAGCAGATGGAGAGTACTGCTGCGCCTCCGATAACCTGAACACTGTAAACACCGGTCATTGCCATAACTCCAATATTCTCTCCGTATGTGGTAGTTGGGACAGAACCCACGAAACCGGAAATCATGGTTGAGAAAAAGTCGCCAAACAAAGTGCGGTGAAGACCTGGATCTTTTAACAGGTCTCTTCCCACGATCTCACTTGTCACAACCTGATGTCCTATGTGCTCCGACACCACCAGCAGCAGTGCCGGCATCAGCGTCATAATCGCCTCAAAATTGAATTTTGGAAACTGGAATGTGGGCAGCGCAAAGAACGATGCCTGCGCAACCTCTGTAAAATCCAGGATACCACAGGCTGCAGCCGCCACATATCCTGCAACGATGGCAACCAGAATGGGAATAACCCCCAGAAAACCGCGAAACAGAATCTGGCCAAACACTGCAACTCCCAGTGTTATAAGAAAAACAATCACATTTTTCGGATTGATGGATTCTTCCAGCAATCCGGCATTGCTGGCCGCGTTGCCGGCAAGCTCCAGACCAATCAAGGCTACCACCGGACCCATGGCAGCCGGCGGCAGTACAATATCAATCCATTTTGTACCAAATTTTTTAATAACTGCCGCGATAATAATACCGCCGATACCGATCGCCACAAATCCACCCAAAGCATATGGATAACCAAAGCGTTCAATGACAAGTCCGGCCGGAACCAGAAAAGCAAAACTGGATCCAAGATAAGCCGGTGCTTTTCCTTTCGTCACAACAATAAACACCAATGTACCCACACCATTCATCAACAGAACGATGGCCGGATTGATTCCAAACAAAAACGGAACCAGAACCGATGCGCCAAACATGGCAAACATATGCTGGATACTAAGCGGTATCAACATCTTTACCGGGACTTTTTTATCCACCTGAATTATTTTCTTTTCCATTTTTTCTCCTTTCCCTTCTTTCACATGTGTAAGGCTTCCTGTTCTTTCCCTGAATCAGGAAGCAGCAGGAACATCTGCCATTCTGCGTAAAAAGGGTGCCCGTCCTCTCTCAGGGAGATCGGGCACCTTTGCCTCTTTCTTTTCCTGCTAACAGATTCTCTCGTGAAGCTCCTGCAGAGAAACCACTTCTTTGCTGTCCTGCTTCTGCACGGTCAGAATACCGTCTGCGCTGGCAAGTGCCGCAGCCATCGTGGTAATGTACGGAACTCTGCTCTTGATGCATGCTTTTCTCACATAGCTGTCATCCGGTCCCGGCGCATCACCTTTCGGTGTATTAACAACCAGATCTACTTTTCCGTTTGTAATGATATCATAAACATCCGGGCGGCCTTCTGACATCTTATTGATAAACTCAGCCGGAATACCTGCCTCCATGATCATCTCCCTGGTATGGCCGGTTGCCACAATGGAGAATCCTGCTTCCCGGAAGCGCTTTGCCACCTCCACAACTTCTCCTTTGTCTCGGTCACTGACACTGATCAGCACCGTACCGGAAAGCGGAAGTCTGCTCTTTGTGGCTTCCTGTGCCTTAAAATATGCTTCGCCAACCGTTTCAGCCAGACCAAGAACCTCGCCCGTGGAACGCATCTCCGGTCCAAGCAACGGATCCACCTCCGGGAACATATTAAACGGAAATACCGCCTCTTTCACTCCATAATACGGAACCTTCTGTTCCTTTAACGTCTTCAGAGGAGATTCCTCTCCTGTAAATTCCGATGTGATAATCTGTGTTGCAAGAGGTACCATGGAAATATCGCATACTTTTGAAACCAGCGGAACGGTTCGGGAAGCACGCGGATTTGCTTCCAGTACATAGACAATACCATCTTCGATTGCATACTGCATATTCATCAGACCCTTAACATGCATCTCTTCCGCAATTTTCTTTGTATACTCTTTAATCGTCTTGAGATTATCTTCAGAAATATTTCGGGAAGGTATGATACATGCCGAATCACCGGAGTGAACGCCTGCAAGCTCAATATGTTCCATCACTGCCGGAACATATGCATGCTCACCGTCACTGATGGCATCTGCCTCACACTCCATGGCATGGCGCAGGAAACGGTCGATCAGGATCGGGCGATCCGGTGTAACACCTTCTGCCGCTTCCATATAAATTTTAAGATTTTCAGGATCATACACAACCTCCATGCCGCGTCCGCCCAACACATAGGAAGGACGTACCATGACCGGATAACCGATTTTTTCCGCAATGGCCAGAGCTTCCTGTACATTGACTGCCATACCTGCTTCGGGCATAGGGATTCCAAGCTTGTCCATCATCGCACGGAACAGATCACGGTCTTCCGCCATATCAATAACAGAAGGTGAAGTTCCAAGAATCTTAACCCCATATTTCTCCAGATCGGCTGAGAGGTTCAAAGGAGTCTGTCCTCCAAACTGCGCGATCACACCCAGGGGCTGCTCTTTTTTGTAAATACTGAGCACATCCTCCAGAGTCAGAGGCTCAAAATACAATTTGTCCGAGGTATCATAATCGGTAGATACCGTCTCCGGATTACAGTTTACGATGATTGTCTCAAATCCTGCTTTTTTAAGCGCCAGTGCGGCATGGACACAACAGTAATCGAATTCGATACCCTGACCGATACGGTTTGGCCCTCCGCCCAGGATCATGATTTTCTTTTTATTATCACTGACTCTGCTCTCATCCTTTTTGTGATAGGTGGAGTAATAGTAAGCGCTGTCCTGCGTGCCGCTTACATGAACACCTTCCCATGCTTCCTCGATGCCAAAAGCAATACGTGCATTGCGAATATCCTCTTCGGAAACTTCAAGAATCTGACTCAGGTATTTATCAGAGAATCCGTCAAGTTTGGCCTGTCTTAAAACCTTCTCTTCCGGAACAGACCCTTTATAAGCCAGCAGAGCTTCTTCTTCCTCCACAAGCTCCTTCATCTGCTCAATGAAATAATGCTTGATCTTTGTCAGATTGTAAAGTTCATCCACCGCAGCACCTTTGCGCAGTGCCTCATACATGATAAACTGACGCTCACTGGTTGGGTTTACCAGCATTTTCAGCAGCTCTTCCTTTGTTTTGTCGTGGAAATCTTTTGCAAAGCCAAGACCGTAACGTCCGATTTCCAGACTCCGGATCGCTTTCTGAAATGCTTCTTTATATGTCTTGCCAATGCTCATCACTTCGCCAACCGCACGCATCTGTGTACCAAGCTTATCTTCTACACCTTTAAACTTTTCAAATGCCCATCTCGCATATTTTATAACAATATAATCTCCATCCGGAACATATTTATCCAGAGTACCATATTTTCCGCATGGAATCTCATCCAATGTCAGGCCGGATGCCAGCATAGCGGAAACCAGCGCAATGGGGAATCCGGTCGCCTTACTTGCGAGTGCAGAAGAACGGGATGTTCTCGGATTGATCTCAATTACGATGATACGCCCTGTCTTCGGATCATGGGCAAACTGAACATTCGTACCGCCAATCACCTGTACCTCTTTCACGATCTTGTACGCCTGTCTCTGAAGCTCTTTCTGTACATCCTCGGAAATCGTAAGCATCGGAGCAGAGCAAAAAGAATCGCCGGTATGCACACCAAGAGGATCAATGTTTTCGATAAAGCATACCGTGATCATATTATTTTTTGCGTCACGTACAACCTCAAGCTCCAGCTCCTCCCATCCCAGAATCGATTCTTCCACCAGTACCTGTCCAACCAGGCTGGCCTGCAGTCCGCGTGCGCAGACCGTCTTTAACTCTTCCACATTGTAAACCAGACCACCGCCGGCTCCACCCATCGTGTAGGCGGGACGCAGAACCACCGGATAACCAAGTCTGTCCGCGATCGCCAGAGCATCCTCCACACTGTAGGCAACCTCGCTGCGCGCCATCTCGATTCCAAGATGGTTCATCGTCTTTTTAAACTCAATACGATCCTCGCCGCGCTCGATGGCATCTACCTGAACTCCGATAACCTTCACCTGGTATTTGTCCAGAATCCCTTTCTTTGCAAGCTCCGAACAGAGATTCAGACCGGACTGTCCGCCCAGATTGGGCAGCAATGCATCCGGACGTTCCTTCGCGATAATATGCTCCAGACGCTCTACATTCAGTGGTTCGATATACGTCACATCCGCAATCCCCGGATCTGTCATAATCGTAGCCGGATTGGAATTGACCAGAATAATCTGGTATCCCAGCTGACGAAGTGCCTTGCAGGCCTGGGTTCCTGAATAATCAAACTCACACGCCTGTCCAATGATGATCGGACCGGAACCGATAATCAAAACCTTATGAATATCATTTCTTTTACTCATGTGCTTCTCCTGTCGTTTTAATTTCTTACATACTACATACTGTTTCATCCTTCGGAAATTCCAGAAATCTCCACGTTGAAACAACTATCGTTATTATACATGAGAACCTTACAAAAATCTACTGGAAATCATGGAAAAAGGAAATCCCATTCCGCAAAAAAGCAGAACCGCTTTCTTAAAAACAGTTCTGCCAGTCTTTTTTTCAGTCCTCAAATTTGCCCAGGAACTCTTTGATTCTCGGATTATCAGAAGTAAACAGAGTCTCCGGCTCTCCTTCCTCCACGATCACTCCATTTTCCATAAAAATAATATGATCAGCCACATTTCTTGCAAAATTCATCTCGTGCGTCACGATCACCATCGTCATATGCTCAGCGGCCAGATCCTTGATTACCTTCAGGATTTCACCGGTCAGCTGAGGATCCAGAGCGGAAGTGGGTTCATCAAAAAACAGGATCTTCGGATTCATACAAAGTGCCCGTGCAATGGACACTCTCTGCTGCTGCCCGCCGGAAAGCTGATAAGGATAGGCGTTTTCTTTATCCGCAAGTCCCATCTTTTTCAGAAGCATACGCGCCTGCTCCGTAACCTCTTTCTTATCACGCTTTTGTACACGAACCGGCGCATCACAGATATTTTTCATAACACTGTAATGGGGAAAAAGATTGAAATTCTGGAACACCAGACCATAGTACCGTTTCAGCTCCCGCAGTTTCCCTGGTTTTTCATAGACAGAGGCTCCGTTTTCACTCCAGGCTGCTTTCTCGCCCAGATAAATCAGTTCCCCGTCATCCATTCGCTCCAGCATAGTCGCGCAGCGAAGAAGTGTTGACTTTCCGGAACCGGAAGGTCCGATGATTGCCACCACCTGTCCTTCTTCCACCTTCAGCGAAATATCTTTCAGCACTTCAAGATCATCAAAATGCTTTTTAATATGGTTCATCTCCAGGTAATACATGACATCATCCCTCCTATCGATAATAATTCAGCTTCTTTTCCAGTCTTTCCATGATCCAGGCAACCAGGAAATTAAAGACATAATAAAAAATACCTGCTGCCACATACGGAATCATACTGGTCTGCGCAGAAGCCAGCGCCTTTGCTGTGGTAAACATCTCGGAAACTGCGATTACAAAAGCCAGAGAAGTATCCTTAACCAGCGTAATAACCTCATTGGTAACGGAAGGCAAGATTCTCTTAATAACCTGAGGAAGAATAATGTGAATAAAGGTCTGTGATTTGCTGTAGCCCAGAATTTCAGCTGCCTCATACTGACCAACCGGCATGGATTCGATTCCGCTTCGATAAATCTCTGCAAAATAGGCCGCATAATTTAACACAAAACCGATAATAACTGCAATATATCGATAAAATGGTGAGATTCTCACACCAAACAGATAGTAAGGTCCAAAATAAACCACCATCAGCTGCAGCATCAGAGGAGTACCCCTCATGATTGAAATGTATATTTTCGTAAGACCCCGTATTCCCGTATTTTTTGACATTCTGCCAAATGCAACAAACATGCCGAGCGGCAGTGAGAGCAGCAATGTGATTCCAAAAATCCAGAAGGATGTGCCCATACCTTCTGCAAGCTTGATGAGCATCTGGTTTAAACCCATAATTCTTCCCCTTTCTATGTAAAATCAGCCGGAAAAAGGCTGCCGCAAATGCAGCAGCCTCTATGCTTTTCTATTATAAATATTAGAGCGGATTGATGGTTGTGATATCCTTGCCAAACCATTTCTCGGAAATCTTTGCTGCAGTTCCGTCAGCAGCCATTTCCTCAAGTGCTGCCTGTACCTTATCACGAAGCTCTGTATTGCCTTTTTTAAAGCCTACACCATACTCTTCTGCTGCAATCACATAATCCAGAACAACAAAATCTGCATCACGGCTTGTAATCTGATAACTTGCAACAATATCATCCATAGCGATGGCATCCACTGCTCCGGATTCCAGATCCATAAATGCGGTATTGTAGTCTGCAACCGGTGTCAGCTGTCCAAAGGTTGAGGTCAGTTCACTGTTTTCATTGAGAGCAGCCTCCGCACTGGAATCTGCCTGAACTTCCACATTCTTTCCAGCCAGATCTGCTTCTGTCTCAATACCGGAATCAGCACGCACAACAAATACCTGATTGTTATTCATATACGGTTTGGTCCACTCATAACCGTCTTCACGTCCGTTCATGGTAAAGCCGTTCCAGATACAGTCAATCGTACCGGCATCCAACTCCATATCCTTTGCATCCCAGGAAATCGGCTGATATGCGATCTCAAGATTCAGACGTTTGGCAACTTCGGCAGCCATCTCCAGATCAAATCCGGTGAATTCTCCATCATCACCCACAAAACCCATCGGCGGAAAATCCTGGTCAAAACCAACGGTAAAGGTACCATCTGTGGAAGCCGTATCACCATCTGCCGCCTCAGTAACTGCCTCTGTCGTCTCTGCTGCCTCTGTCTCTTCAGAAACCTCTGTTTCCGCTGCAGTCTCTGCAGCAGGAGCCTCTGTTTCTGCCTTCTCGGAACCACATCCTGCCAGCATGGCTGATACCATAGCCGCTGTTAAAATCATACTAATCGCTTTTCTTTTCATGATAAATATCCTCCCTGTTCTTTCGGACTCCGCATCCGGCCAGGCAATTGTTGTCCGCCGCTGCAAACCCGTAAGTAATCGAAAACCACTTTTCCTTTCTGTTACTGCAACAGTAAGCTCTGCTTTCGATGACATAAAAAATGATTGCTCTACCATGGTAAAGCAATCAAATAGTAACACATTATCAAAAGCATGTCAACCACTTATATTCTTTCAAATCAGACCGTAAGATCGACACACACAGTTTTGAGAGCTACGGAAGGATGACACTATCTTTTGCTCTTATGGTATTTTTTCTTTTCCTCCTGAAGAAATTCTTTTAACTCCAGACGCCCTCCATTTGGAAAAAGCGGTTTTTCATCCAGCCCAGCCACTGCTTCTCTCTTTTCGCTTTCAATTCCTGCAAGCTGTTCTTCCGGAATACGCAGCTCTTCCAGTCTTTTCTGATATTCCTCATCCGATAGAAAGTAGGGCAGAATTGCCAGATATCTCCGGTAGACCGCATTGGAACGGATCAACTCGTAAGACTGCCACAGGCAGTCTGCCGCCTCCTGGAAGAGGAACATCCGGGCATACGCGCCTGCCATATTGTTCAGCACACTGGCATAAAACTGCAGGCCAAGCTTTCCCTGACTTCTCTCCTGCATGATCTGGCGGTAAATATTCACCGCACCGGAATACATCCCATACTCCACCAGGTAATCGGCCTTGGTCTTTCGGCGAATATCTCCGGGCTGAACCTCAAGCTTTGCAATCTGATCCTGGACCCTTCGGTATTCCACCGGATCCAGATAACCGATTTCTTTAAACACCGGAAGTACCATTTCTCCCAGGCTCGCCTGATCCTCGATCCTTTCCAGCAGCCTTCGGGAAATCTTTTCCATTCCCAGTTCTTCGCCGATCCATTTACAAAGCTTTTTATTTAAAATGCTTTCATCCAGCAGACAGACATTCTGCCAGAAGTAAAAACATAACTCTTCGATCGTATAGATATTCGTATCAATGCTTTCTATATAAAAAGGATGTTTTGCCGCCCTTGCGCGGCACAGCTGATATCCTGCCATGGTTTCCTCCATTCCCAAAAAGCTGTTTCCATTTTCCCATCAGGGCAGTTGAATGGTTGCCTCCCACGTCTTTTGAGAGGACGGATACAATTCTCCCAGTCCCAGATCCCATGCCTGTACATGACACCTGTTTTTCGCAGTAAAGCGAACCGTAAGCCGCAGCCTGGTAGCCTTTCTCGGACGTTGCGGCAGACCATCGAGCGTAAGCGTATGCTGGAGCTCCTCACCTTTTATGCTTCTGGAATATATCACAATGCTATCCTCACCATTTAAGAGAAATTCACAGGTATGTTCCGCCATATACCAGTTGACCCCTGCACTTACTAACGGATAATAGCCGCCCTGTCCCCGTATCTCCATCCACATGCCAAGATTATGCTTTATCATATCCTCGCCTGCGTAGAGGACACCTTTCATCCGGTCAGCACCATTTTCTTCCATCGCTGCATAACAGGCACCCCGTGTGTAGAGGTTTTCCCCCTGAAATACATGACGTTTTCTGCATAAAAAACGAAGGGATTTGTCCATCCATCCGTTCTCAAATTCCTTTCCAACCAGATACACGCTGGAAACCGGAATCTTATCGAACATTTTTTCGAGATATTTATGAAGGAGGCTGTCTCTGAATTTCCCCCACTCCTCATCACCTCTCCCCTTCCGGGCTTTTCGATCCAGGTAAAGTCGAAAACATTTCTCTGTCCTGGCAAGTACCGGCTTCGTCTTCCGTTCCAGCCAGAGATGCCACGCCGTAATGCTCTCCCTGTCGTACTCCAGAAGTACCACATGATACATCAGAAATTCTTTTTTCTGGTTCATGGCATAGGCATAAAAGCTTTCCATATGACTTTGCAGAAGAATCCTGGAAAGTGGTATCCCTATCCTTCCAAGTGCCGCTTTGATGGCTTCTGCAAAAACACCATTCATTTCATACATGGTCACCATAACCGTCATCTGCTCCGGACTTCCCGCTGTCTTCATCAAATCGAAACAGTCGCTGAAAAAGCCGCTCAGAATTTCAATGGCATCCTCGTCATGGCGTTCGATTCTGGAAAACAGCCCCCTGGGAGTTGGAATCAGGGATGTTTTTTCTCCATCCTCTCCGTTACGCATGATCGTGATCGGCTCAGAAGCTGTTCTACTGCAAAATGTTATCTGGGAATAGTCACGCCCAAGATCAAAACCAACCACCATCCCATTCTGTTCTATTATCATACTATGTCATTCCTTTCAAACACGCCGCTACTTTACCGGAAAGAAATGTTCAACGATCATTTCTTTTTCCAGATACTTTCTTGCCTGCTCTTTCACCTGACTCTCACGATGCTCCGCATAGGAGCGGCACATATCATTGATCATCTGATACCTGCTGGTACCCTCTGTCAGTCCCTTCTCCCATTCCCGCGGAAGCAGCACACGTTCCTCAGTCTGTGTCTTTTTTCCATCAAACTCCTCACAGATTGTATAAGTAAGCTTCTCTCCGTAAAACAGAGTGAAATCCTTCTCAAAAATCCCCTCATAGACATCCTGCATCATTTCCGTGCGCTCTCTGCCTTCTCCTTCTTCCCCGTTTTCCACGGTATAAGTCAGCATGACTTTTGCACCCGGATTGGTGCGGTATTCAATGATACTGCGATCCCACAGCTGCAGAGAACGCAAAAGAGAAGGCTCAATTTTTTCAAAGAAAGCAAAGCATTTATGACTGGTATTGCACTCCTGCAGAATCCGTATCATAAGCTCACGCTGCGTTTCATCCATGGTCTCACGTCCGGCATAGTATTTCAGCAATGCCAGACGGCAGGCCAGATCGGTACTGCTTCCCTGCTTCATCCTGCGCTCGATCTCAGCAAAAACCGGATCTTCAACCGGAAGATCCTTTACAAAGTATTCATAGGACATGAGATTCAAATATCCATTCAGCAAAAGCTTTTTCCCATACTTTCTTCGATAGGATTCAAAAATTTTTTCCGTATCGGAAAGTCCGATACGCTCGAAAAGCAGCATGATCAAAATCTTCTCTTCCAGAATCATCGTATCCAGCTCAAACTCTTTTCCTGCTTCCCAGAGCTTTTTCATTGTCTCAACCGGTCCGTCATAGCCGGACAACAGGTAGGTCAGAACTGCCTCATCATACTTACCATGGGAAAAACAAAAGTGACAGAGATACAAAAGCATCTCATCATCCTCTTTTTCTCTTTCCAGAATGCTGCGGCTGCAAAGACGCACAAGTGCCCCCAGAGCAACCTTTTCCGGTCCAAACCGCGCCACCAGGTCAAAAGCCTCACGGCACATGCCTTCCCGAATCAGAAGTTCCACCGTCTTTCCTTTGTCCACATCGGCAAACGCATCCCGATCCATGGTATGGAGATATTCGTAAAGGGCATCATCCTTCGGATTTGCATAGTAATAATCCAGAATATCCTGGCGAATCCGTCGCTTGTAACTCTTCTGAATATCCACAAAATCCAGAAGCCCGCAGAAATCCTTTATCTTCTCACCGGTAATCTGACCGGTTCTCTGAGCTTCCGTACAGGCATAGAGCAAAAATCCCGGACTGTCCGGTATCGTTTCCCGACACATGGCAAACATGCGCTCCACATTCAGAAGCTTTTCTACCTTATAGGGAATATCTTTTGCATGCCATCTTCCCTCACGATCCACCACAAAAATCCATGCATCCTTCGTATAGATCTGAACATTTGCCACATGACCACTCAGGTTTACCATCTGCACAGCATCCAGCTGACGATGTACCACAGCCACTCCGGAAGCCTGTTCACTGTCGCAGCGTATCTCACAGGTAAACAGCGCATGAGAAAGATTTTCTGCCATCCGGGCATTCAACATCGCTTTCGTCAAAAATTCCTCATACAGCCTTGCCAGTTCCCGGTTAACACGTCCAAGCAGGAGCTGATCCACCATGAATTTTTCCATAGCCGGCCGATAGCTCTCATACGTGCGTTCATCATATTCGCGATTTTCAATAATATTATTATATAGTACTGCCTTTTTTTCATATCCCAGACTTGTATTATCATAGGAAAAATACATACGAACCATCTGAGGCAAAAGTCCCTTGCGCTCTTTTCCCATGGATTCAATATAATACTCGTACAGACCAGTCAGACGAAGTCCCTGTGCCACACCTTTCTCATACCAGTTAAAATAAGACGGCCCCACCTTATGGCCTTTAATCAAAAGGCTGCAGATTGCGTTAACGGCACTCTTGGAAGGATATTTGGAATGGCAGTGGCAGAGAATCTGATACATGGCCGGCTCATAACGTTTCATACGCCCGGCCAGATCAGCCACCTGCATAACAATTTCCTTGTCAATCAGATCATTCCTGCACATAAAGCGCAGAACCTGTATTTCAAAACTGTCCAGTTTTTTTAAAAGCAGCGGTGATTTCAGAATCACCATACAGGCTTCCAGATACATCAGTCTGCTGCGGCATCCACGCTCATACTGTCTGCGTATTGCCTCCAGCTTCTGGGAAGGATGCTGGATCAGATTCTCATCCAAATACAGCAGTACCCACTGCAGCAGCCATTCCTCCTGATTTTTCAGGTACAGTTCCTTAATCTTTTCTTCCACATAATCAACATATTTTTTATCTTTATCATACAGAGTAGTCAGATACTGATAATACCCCTGTACGGACGGTGCATTTGGTATGGCATGCTTCTGCTCCAGCCTCTCCAGCAGGGTACAGGCAGACTCCGACTGTCCTGCTGCAAAATCAATCTGCGCCTGATACAGTCTTACCATAATATCTTTCCCATTTGCCTGGTCATATCGTGCAAAAGAATCCTCCGCCCTGGTAATCCAGGTATTCAGATTGATCCGTTTCAGCCGAAAGGCCAGATAATCCTGATACAGACACTCAATCGCCCTTTTCTGAGCATGGAGCTCTTTTTCTTCTCCAAAACGCCTCATTTTCTTTGCAGTTACCTCAAAGATTTTGGATTGTCTGGCGCTTTTTATTGTAATCCTGCCAAAATTATTACCCGCATGCATCTTTAACGGGTCGATCAGATATTCCAGACGGTAACTGCTTCCCAGAAAATCATCCGCAGATATCACGGATCGGGAAGGCTGCAAAAATGCAGCATCTGAGGAAATTTCCAGTTCAAAAGCTCCCCATCCGCTCCGTACGATTTCCACACTCTCCTGAAGACTGCCCACAACCTCCTCAAAATGGTGTTCACTTTCTCTAAGGTCAAAATGAACGGCATCTTTTTTCTCCGCGCCGATCAGAAACTCCTCCATACTCTCATATCCAAAGGATCGGTTCTTAAGCCCCAGGTAGAGCGCCTCGTACTCCGGATACTGCTCCTCCACCATGCGTCCAAAAGCTCCGGAGCAGAACAGCGCATATGCCTTTTCATAGTTATCCTTTGCCAGCCGGACGAAATTCTCCAGATTCAGTGGCTCCCCTTCTGATATCTCCATCCGTCCCGCCTCAATGGCAAACCGAAACGGCAGCGCTTTTTCCCCCATATTCGTGCAGACTGTAAACTCCCCCTGCAGCACATCCCCCGCTTTCATTCCGGAAAAATCCACATCAAAAGAAATCTTTGGCTCCAGCCCTGAAAATTCTCTCGGTTCACATGCCACACGTGCATTGGAAGAATAGAGAAATCCCTTCATTTTCTTCTGTTCGCTGTTTTTGATTGTAAAACTGCCGAAATATTTTTCTCCGTACTTTACCGTTGACTGGATCTCCCCGGTGGAAAATTCAATTTCAGGAGCTTTATACTCGTATATTCCATTTACCAGCTCTTCAATTCTTCGCTTCATGCTTTCTCCATTCTGTGCGTAAATTACACAAGTTTAAAATATCATTCCTATTATAACATAAAAACCGACATGAAACAACAGGCGGCAACGACCTGGATTTTTCACTATTCCAGTATTTTTTTCAACTCATCCATGAACGTATTGACATCTTTAAACTCTCTGTAAACGGAGGCAAACCGTACATACGCCACGGCTTCCAGATTTTTCAGTTTATCCATGACGATCTCGCCAATCATCTTGCTCTCAATTTCTTTCTCTTCCCGGTTAAAAATCTCGGTCTCCACCTCATCAATCATCGCATTGATCTTCTGAACCGGAATCGGTCTTTTATAACAGGCGCGCAGCACACCGGCCTCAATCTTTGAACGGTCATACTGCTCCCTGGTCTGATCTTTTTTTATTACAATCAAAGGAATCGTCTCAACCTTCTCATAGGTCGTAAAACGTTTTCCGCACGCATCACAGAGTCTCCTTCTGCGAATGGAACAATTATCATCTGCCGGTCTGGAATCCACCACCCGCGTATTATCCTGATTACAAAACGGACACTTCATATCTGCCTCCTGCCCCCGCATAAACGGTCTGTTTTACTCAATTTTTCTAGTTTGAAGTATAGCGAATCCCTATTTTACTGTCAATGCATAATCCTCACTTTTCTGCATAAAATTAGAAAAACAGCAGGCGGTGATTCCATGCGCATGTGCGAACTGCGCCAGAAAGAAGTCATCAACATCTGCTCCTGCCGCTCTCTTGGCTGTGTCAGCGATGTGGAAATTGACATCTGTACAGGCTTTGTAACAGCCATCATCATACCGGGACCGGGACGCGTCTGTTCCTTTCTCGGACGCGATACAGAATTTATCATTCCATGGGAATGCATCCGTCAGATTGGTTCCGATATCATTCTGGTGGAAATGGAAGAAGAAAAATGCAGGAAGAAATGCGAGTGATTTCTTCCTGCATAAGCCATCTTCTTTTCATTTACTGAGCCAGATAGACATCTGCTTCCTGAACACCAAAAGCAGCTGCATCCTCATGGTCAACCATATAAATATCAATGTGACCATAAGGGGTTCCTCTGTCTTCCACCGTGTACACCACATCATTCACTACAAGCTTCGTACCAAAAGGTACTCCGTACATGGCAATCGTCTGTCCCTGGACAGGCACGGTTCCGCTTGCTGTAATTCCGTTTGCATAAGCTCCGCAGCAAATGGAACATGCACAGTATGCCGTCACCTTAAACTTGCCCAGATACTTTCCTTTGCCTCTGTATGCGCCTTCTGTCGAAGTGAGCGTGTAATAGAGTGCCTTATTATCCTCCGGCGCAATCCTTTCCTCCGCCAGAGCCATGTTTTCACGACCGGTATCCTTAACCTGTTTTTTCGCCTCATCGCCAACAAGCAGCAGTTCCTTCTTTACGAAGCCGCGCACATCTCCCGATTCCACATAACACCATTCCTCTGCCTTATCAGCCAGAATACAGCAAAGACCACTTTTGGGAATGACACCTACGATCCTTGCATCCGTTGATTTGTCCTCGCGGATGTTCAGTTCATCGTCCCGGGCAATACCGTAAACGCGTTTCACCACAGTATCCTGTACGGTAGTCTTTGTATAAGTAAACGCAGGATTTTCGGAGGATATCAGAAAAGCCGTGGCCATCTCCATATTAACAAGCTTTTTATTCACAACTATTTTCTTCGCAGAATCTCCTGTGGTGATGTATTTGCTTTTTACAAAGCCGCGCACATCTCCTGACTCCACGTAACACCATTTTCCCTCATCCTTTAATATGTAGCACAGACCACCTGCCGCAAGCTCTCCGGCAGCCGAAGCCTTTCCATCTTTCTCTGTAAAAATTCTGATTTTTTTCTTAGCCACCGCATATTCCTTATCCACTGTTTCAAAGCGGAAGGACGGCTTTAACTCCTCCGGGTCGATGACCAGCTTTTCAAACCGTGCATCCAGGTTGTCAGACAGGGAATTCAACGCACCGTCAGACGCACTACCCGTCCAGGTATTTTCCAGAACCGTCTCTGAGTCGATCTCCGGCACCTCGTCCGAACCTTTCTTTTTATCGATAATAACCTCCGGGTCTGAAGGTTCCTCATCTGTGTCCGGTATAACCACATCCTGATCGGTTGTCTGTTCGCTCTTTGCTGTCTGCTCATCTGCACTATTGGTAATTTCCGTGTTAACGATGCCTGAAGTCTGATCCGATGGCTGAGACTCCGGTACCGTATCTGTGGTTTCCGGTATCTCCTCCTTTACCAGACTGCCGCCATCTTCCTCAGGCCCGGCAGCCCGCACAGGAAACGTCATCATCATGGACATTCCAAGAATAAGTGCCAATATTTTTTTTCTATTTTTAAGCATGTAATCTCCTTTTCTCCCCATAGCTCTATTTATAATAGCACTTCTTTTCTTCAAATGCAATCTGCAGAACCGGACAAGCCGATGATTTTTCTGTTATTTTTTTGTAAACAATCTTTCTTCACATCTAATCAGGCAGAAATACCCGGTAAAGATATGCCTGCCCGATCAAACATTTTCTTATCTGCCAATTGAATCGAAAAATGCCATCTGGAAAATGCCTTTCTACGCACGCAGATAGTTTTTCATTGTCTTCAGGGCACCTTTTTCCAGACGGCTCACCTGAGCCTGAGAGATTCCAACCTCCTTTGCCACCTCCATCTGCGTCTTTCCCTCATAAAAACGCAGCTCTATGATATGACGCTCCCGCTCACCAAGTCTTGCGATCGCCTCCCGCAATGAAATCGTCTCCACCCAATTTTCTTCCTTGTTTTTTTTATCGCTGATCTGATCCATAACATAAAGGGCATCACCGCCCTCGGTGTAAACCGGATCAAAGAGACTCACAGGCGTTTGAATCGCATCCATAGCATAGACGATATCCTCCTTTGCGATACCGATCTCCTGCGCAATCTCATTGATCGTTGGCTCCTTCAGATTTCTTTTCCGGTATCCTTCCCGCGCGTAAATCGCCTTGTATGCTGTGTCACGCAGCGAACGGCTCACGCGAATACTGTTATTGTCCCGCAGATACCGTCTGATCTCCCCAATGATCATGGGCACCGCATAAGTAGAAAATTTTACATTCAGGGACGGATCAAAATTGTCAATAGATTTGATCAGTCCGATACATCCTATCTGAAACAGATCGTCTGCATTCTCATTGCTCGCCCCAAACCGCTTGATTACGCTCAGAACCAGCCGGAGATTTCCTTTAATGAATACCTCTCTCGCTTCCAAATCTCCAGCCTTGATTCTCACAAACAGCGCATCCTTTTCCTCCTGTGTCAGCATGGGAAGCTTCGCTGTATTTACACCGCATATTTCAACTTTATTAAGTGCCATTTCCGGAATCCTCCTGAATCGTATTCTATTAAAAGAATTCTCCATTCCGGCGTCAAATATGCGGTTTCAGGGAAAATATAAAAAATATCACTCCTTGACAAAACGATCTTCCGAATGGTTTCAAAAGTCTGCTTCCGGAATCCTCTTTTACATACCGGCTCAAGGAAACGGGGATGTGAATCACACACCCCCGTTTTCGTTATTCCCTGTTCTGTTTCTATTATTCTTCTGTCTCTACTTTGCGGTTTTCCCGGTTTTTAATCTCAACCAAAATATCAGTGATAAACGCATCCAGCGTCTTTGCTCCCTCGTCCCCCTGGAAGCGACTTCTTACGGATACGGTACCTTCTTCTTCCTCTTTTGCACCGACAACCAGCATATAAGGAATTTTCTGAAGTCTGGCCTCACGGATCTTATAACCAATTTTCTCTGCTCTCGTGTCGATCTCCGTACGGATGCCGGCTTCTTCCAGAGCAGCGCGAACCTTTTCACCATATTCCATATATTTATCTGAAATCGGAAGCACCTTCACCTGTACCGGCGCAAGCCAGGTCGGGAATGCGCCTGCGAAATGCTCAATCAGAATTCCGATAAAACGTTCAATCGATCCGAATGCAACGCGGTGAATCATGATCGGACGATGCTTTTCTCCATCTGCTCCGATGTACTCACAGTTAAAGCGAAGCGGCAGCTGGAAATCAAGCTGAATGGTACCGCACTGCCAGGTTCTTCCGATGGAATCCTCCAGATGAAAATCGATCTTCGGTCCATAAAATGCACCGTCTCCTTCGTTGACCACATAATTCAGTCCCAGATCATCCAGCGCACCGCGCAATGCATCGGTAGCCATCTCCCAGTCTTCATCGCTTCCCATAGAATCCTCCGGACGAGTGGACAGCTCTACATGATATTTGAATCCGAACAACTGATAAACCTCATCGATCAGACCTGCTACTCCTTTGATCTCACTTCGAATCTGCTCCGGAGTCATAAAAATATGTGCATCATCCTGTGTAAAGCAGCGTACACGCATCAGCCCGTGCAGCTGGCCGGATTTTTCATGGCGGTGAACCAGCCCAAGTTCTCCCATACGCAGCGGCAAGTCACGATAGGAACGTGGTTCTGACTGATAAACCAGAATACCACCCGGACAGTTCATCGGCTTAACCGCAAAATCCGTCTCATCAATGACTGTGGTATACATATTATCCTTATAATGATCCCAGTGACCGGAAGTTTCCCAGAGCTGGCGATTCAGCATGATCGGAGTGGAAATCTCCACATAGCCATTTTTTCTGTGAATCTCTCTCCAATAATCCAGCAATGTATTTTTCAGCACCATGCCCTTTGGCAGAAAGAACGGAAAGCCCGGTCCCTCTTCGCGCATCATAAACAGACCAAGCTCTTTGCCCAGTTTTCTGTGATCACGTTTCTTCGCTTCCTCCATACGGGTTATATACGCCTCAAGATCTGCTTTCTTGGTAAATGAGGTGCCATAAATACGGGTAAGCATTTTGTTTTTCTCGCTGCCTCTCCAGTAAGCGCCTGCAAGACTGGTCAGTTTAAAAGCCTTCACCGGTTTTGTGCTCATCAGATGTGGTCCGGCACAGAGATCTACAAATTCACCCTGCTGATAAAAGCTGATTACAGAGTCTTCCGGGAGATCTTCGATCAGTTCTACCTTGTATGGCTCATTTTTTTCTTTGAAGTAAGCAATAGCTTCGTTTCTTGGTTTGGTAAATCTTGTGATTGGAAGAGCCTCTTTTACAATTTTCTTCATCTCCGCCTCAATTTTTACCAGGTCGTCCGCAGTAAGCGGTGTCTCACTGTCAATATCGTAATAAAAACCATCTGCAATGGAAGGGCCAATAGCAAGCTTTACATCCGGATACAGTCTTTTGATCGCCTGTGCCATAATATGAGAGGTCGTATGATGGAAAGCCCATGCTCCGCCTTCACTTTCAAATGTAAGAATATTCAGCTCGCAGTCTCTGTCGATTTCGGTACGCAAATCCACAAGCTCCCCGTCCACTTCTCCTGCACATGCCACTCTGGCAAGGCCTTCACTGATATCAGAGGCAATATCAAGAACCGTTTTCGCCTCTGCATACTCTTTCTTTGAACCATCTTTCAGCGTAATAATCATCTTTTTTCCTCTTTTCTGTAATTTAAATATAAAAGTGCGCTTTCTACCTGTCATCACACCGACATTTGCAACAACAAAACCCCCTGCAATGCCTTTCACAGACACTGCAAGGGGCGAGTTATCCTATACCCGCGGTTCCACCCTTCTTGTTTCCTTTCCCATGGAAATGGTAAACCACTCAATTGACGATAACGGTGTCACCGGACCGGTTTGGGGCCGCTCAGAGGTAGTCTTCAGATGCTTCCCGTTAAAGCACTTCCAGCAAATGTGCCTCTCTCTGAAACCTTCCACATCTTACTCGTCTCATCAGCGCGTTCTCCTTTTACTCTATCGGTATCTTATCAGTCCGTCCCGCATTTGTCAAGGCAAACTGAATCAGAACTTAATTTCCCGTCCTTCTTTTCTCCACTGTCTGAATTCTGCCGTAGCGGAAAGCAGTACATCAGAGGATGAGTTCAATGCTGTCTCAAAAGAATCCTGTACCACGCCAATGATAAATCCAACACCAACCACCTGCATGGAGATATCATCCGGAATACCAAACAGCGAGCATGCCATCGGTATCAGCAAAAGCGAACCACCTGCCACACCGGAAGCACCGCAGGCAGAAAGCGTTGCCAGCACACTCAAAATAAGTGCCGTAGGAATATCAACGGAAATACCAAGTGTGTGCGCTGCTGCAAGACTCATGACCGTGATGGTGATTGCCGCACCATCCATATTGATTGTCGCGCCAAGCGGAATAGAGACCGAATAATTGTCACGATCCAGCCCCAGTTCCTCGCACAGTTCCATATTGATCGGAATATTTGCCGCCGAGCTCCTGGTAAAGAATGCAGTGATTGCACTGCGTTTTAAGCATCGGAAAATCAGCGGATACGGATTTTTCCGGATACAGAAATAAACCATGATCGGATTTGTCACAAATGTGATAAACAACATACATCCAATCAATACCGCCAAAAGCTTTCCATACTCTGTAAAGACGGAAAGACCGCTGGTGGACACAGTCTGAAACACCAGACCCAGGATACCAAATGGTGCGCAGTTAATGATCCAGGTAACCAGTGTAGATACCGAACCGGAAATATCATCCAGCACGTTTCGCGTCGCTTCGTTTGCCTTACGGAACGCAAGTCCAAGCAGAACTGCCCAACTCAGAATAGCCAGATATCTGCCGTTTGCCAGGGCATCCACCGGATTGGAGACTACCGTCATCAGCAGATTCTGCAGCACCTCCGCCACACCGCTCGGAGCCTGTGTATCGGTTGCAGCCTCTGCAAGAGTCAGGGTAACCGGGCAAAGCATGCTGACTGTAACTGCAATCACCGCTGCCAGAAGCGTGCTGAACATGTAAAGGATGATAACCGTCCGGATCACTCCGCCCTGCGACTCCTTTGCATGACACAAAGAACTCATAACCAGGAAAAATACCAGAATCGGCGCCACTGACTTCAGAGCGGTAACAAAGAGATTACCCAGCACGCCAACCCAGGATGCCTGTGGAACAACAAGTCCCAGCACAGCTCCGATCACCAGACCAACCAGGATTCTCTTTACCAGGCTGATGTCCATCCATTTTTGAAATAGTTTTCCCACAAAATTTCCTCCTTCTCTTTCGTTTTATTGAACCATTATACACAAAGAGTCCTAAAAAATCTATCCCTTTTCGGAAATTTCACCAAAAAAGAAGGAAAAAATTAAATTTTGCTGTAATTTAGCCTCTATTCTCCGTACCCGGTTTCTCTGTGGCTCTGCATCTATTCTCCCACATATTCTATAAATTCATCCAACGCATATATCATATCACAATAGATGATGTTAATCAGTTTCTCCGAAGGCATGGCAAGTTTCCACTTTCCCCCTGCCTTCTTCAGCCTGATTTTAAGATTGCAGTACACCGGATAGGATCCATTCTTTGCAGTCTCACTTCTCATTTTCTGAATCAGAAATTTTTCCGGATCCTTTATTTTCTTTCCATTCAGCGCACGTTCCAAACTGGCTGTCAAATAGTTAAAATAACTTTCTTCCAGACTTTCAAAATCCACACGCATACTGACAACAGCTTTTTTTCCGTTAATCTGGACTTTGCGAATCTTCCACTGCGTTTTCCTGTGATAGGGACGCAGTATTTTATAAAATGCTTCCGGATCTGCAAAAATTCTCAGATTATGATCCTCAAAGCATTTTTCCATCTTTTTCGTATCCAGTTTCCGTGTGTACCTAAAAAACGTGTTGATGCTTTTTACTACGTTTTCTTTTTCCTTTGACGCTGCATTTGCACCAATGGGAAGTACAAAGAGCATAAGAAACATCAAAAGAATAAATGCCAGTTTTCTCTTTTTTGATTCCATAATAATTTCCCCCTTCTTATTATATCATGAGCCAAGGGACAAATGGACATAAAATACATGCTTGCATGAAAAAGCATGACTTTGTCCCTTGGCTCATATCATAATAACATCATTTAAAGTATAAAACAAGCAAATTGTCCGTAACAGACAAAAAAGGTAACCGTTCAGCTTTCTTGAACGGTTACCAAAGCAGCATTTTCATTGCCTTATTTTATTTTTTCTTTTTTTGTGATTCCCTTCTTCACCAGGAATTTACGGTATGCAGCTCTTTTGTTTTTCGTCACTTTTACAGTCACCCTGGAAGACAGTTTGCCAAAAGCTTTTGACCCCACCTTTCCGGATGTGAGCTTACCGCTTTTTATCGTGATTTTTTTCAGTCTGCTGCAGCCATAAAAGGCATTTTTACCTATCTTACGGATATTTTCACCGATAGTAATACTGGTAAGTTTTTTGTCTTTCTGCATCGCTTTCGCTGAAATTTCTATAACCTGAAAGGATACTCCTCCTATGTTCACCTTTGCACCGATTTTAACGCTGGAGACAGGTTTTACCACACCGGCAAATGCCACACTTCCAGATCCGTCCACTGCCGGATTTTTCACGATGTACCTGCAGTTTCCGACTTCAACCTCCCGGTTTCCAGAAATCGTGATCCAAAAACTGCCCGAAAGCGTTCCCGTGTAATCTCCCATGCCGGAAACAGTAAAAGCTGCTCTGCCGATGTTTCTGTTATTCTGGAAGGAAACCGTATAATCTCTGTCCTTAACCAGAGTTTTCCCGTCTAAAACAACGGTAAACGCAGGTGTCAGAGGTTGTCCGCTATATTCCAGAACTGGTATTGTACCGAACTGTGCACCGGACAGGTCGTACTTTTTCTCAAAAATCTTTGCAAGTTCTTTCTCCGCCTGCTCCAGTTTATCGATTACTGTCTGATCCACCAGTAACTTCTGCTGAGGTGTCAGCGCCTCATAGGCTTCTCTGGCAGCCTTAATCGAAACGACAGACAGCTCGGTGACCGTACCAATGGCCTGAATTTTTTCAATCACTTCATTGGCTGCTTTCTGATCCTGTGTGATGACCGGCTTCGCCTCCGGTTTATCCGGAAGCTTGGCTGTCTGCAAACTGCCGTCTGCCAGAAAACCACCAGCGGAATCCGTAAAATCTGCCGCAAATGCTTCCCACGTACCGGAGGCATCTTCGTTTCGCATCTTTTCTGCTGCCGCTCTCAGCCGTGGATAAAGGCTGTAGGTAACCTGCTTCTGATCACCGCCGCCTGCGTTATCACACCACAGGAAATAAGTGGAACCATAAACCACATCAGGCTCCATCTGAACAGAGCCTGCAAATATCGTGTTTCGGAACTGTGCGTAGATTCCTGCCGGTGTTTTTTTCGTCCCGGCATCACCTACCGGCTTCTGCCAGTTGTCATCCGTCATGATATCATAAAAATCGCCGTGCCCGTTCAGCATGTGAAGCCCCTGGTCTGCAAGCGTCGTCGGTGAGGCATAATTGAATCCGCTCATTCTTCTGCACCAGTACTCGGCTTCATCAATATTCTGATACTGATGTGTGGTCAGATTTTCCGCATAATACAGAGGATCATTGAATGCACGAACCTTCCGGTATCCCATCTCCTTCAGTTCTCCTGCCAGACCATCCAGATAAGTCGCCACAGCACCATATTTACCTTCGGTGGAAGGCATCGGTGTACCCCAGTTGTAATAACCGTGCAGATATTCATCACCGCCGATGTGGAAGGTTGTGCACCCTCTGGAGAGAAAATATGCAGCATACTTCTTCACCAGCGCTTTGGCAAAGTCAACTGAATTTTCATTTTCCACGTCGATTTCTCCGTTTCCCGCATACTCTGTAAGTCCTGGTTTGCTCACGATCCACCCGGTGTGCCCCGGTGTATCAAGGCAGGGAACGATCTCCACTCCATACTGATCCGCTGCCGCAAGAATCTCATCCATTTCACTTTCTGTCAGCCATTTGTCCGAGTCCGTGGTACCGCCCGGCAGTACAGAGAGATCTTTTTCCACTCCGTTGACATCCAGTGTCATGTCATCCAGTGCAAAACGGAATCCGGTTCCGTTTGAAAAATCCAGTTCCAGCTGATTCATCTCCAGCCAGGACAGTTCCCGAATCAGAGCGATCAACCATTCTTCAGAAAAATACTTTCTGCCGCAGTCCAGATGGAAAATACGCTGTGACACATCCATCGCCTGTATTTTGGCTGTAATACTCTTTCCAAGGATCAGTGATTTCAGCACATCACGCAGCCCGTACAGGATGCCGGTACTACATTCCGAAGAAACAAAAACCATATCATGTTCCATGCGGATCTCATAATCCTGTGTGAACTCCTGTGGACTTTCTGATTTTTCCGAAACCGTATTCAGAGAAACAACCAGATCCCCCGCTTCTTTCCATTCGCCATCGCCGTAGACAACCGGGAGTTCCCGGCAGATACCCTTTGCCACAAACTCACTGGCTGCCAGCGTAACCTTATCACAAAGCTCCTCTTCCGGCACTCCCGCCCCGGAATCAATAAAAATCCGTGTCGGTACAAATGATGTGCCTTCCTCTGCCTGTACTGCTTTCATGCTCCCCGGAAAAAGCAAAAGCATACAACATACCAGGATCCAGGCCGTTACTTTTGACAGTGTTTTTCTTTTTCTCATTCTCATACCCTCTCTTTCTATTGCCCCCACAACATGTATTGCGGGTCTCAAAGTCATGCTTTGTCATGCAAGTATGAACAGCATGACCTTTTGACCCTGGGCTCATGTTATCATCTTAACATGTTTTTTATACGATAGCAATGAAAAAGGGCACTGTATCATACAGTGCCGCATATTTTCCATTATTCCTCCGAAAATCGATATCCTACACCTACCTCCGTGATAATAAAGCGTGGATTCGTTGTATCTTTTTCAATTTTTCTGCGCAAGGTTGCCATAAAAACGCGCAGATTATTGGCATCGGCGCCTTCCTCATAGCCCCATATTTTTTTCAGTATCTGATTGTGTGTCAGTACTTTTCCCCGATTCATCACAAGGAGTGCCAGGAGCTTATATTCTATGGGAGTCATGTGTATTTCCCTGTCATCGATATAGACACTTCTTTTGGAAAAGTCTATTCTCAGATAATCTTTTTCAAAACTCTCCATCATCTCCACTCCCGGATTTTTTTCAAGCTTTCTTACTGCCACCCGGATACGCGCCAGCAACTCTCCCATGTAAAATGGTTTTACAACATAATCATCTGCGCCCATATCCAATGCACGGATCTTCTCACTCTCTTCCTGCCTGGCTGACACAACGATAATCGGTTTATCCGAATGGCTCCTGATATGTTCGATCACCTGAATCCCATCCATGTCGGGCAGTCCCAGATCCAGTATGATAACATCCGGATTATTTGCGTAGCACAGTCCGATGGCTTCCCGCCCAGTGGAAGTTTTGATATAACGATAACCTTCCTGCTTCAAACTCATACAAATAAAATTTGAAATATATTTATCATCTTCTATGATCAGAATGGTCCATTCTTTCTCCATCTTTTCCTCCAGTTATTTCAGAGACAGACTGAAGCGAAAACGTGCGCCGCCTTCTTCTCTGTTCTCTCCGCAGATACTTCCGCCATGAGCAGTCACGATCGCCTTGCAGATTGCAAGTCCCAGACCAATCCCTTTCCCCGCGTCCTGACTCACCGGGCGGAATGTTACAAATTCCTCAAACAGTCTGTCCTGTACGTTTTCATTGATTCCACTGCCATCATCTTCCACAGTGAACCAGACCATATCGTCCTGCTGCATGACCGAAATGCGGATTCTTCCGTTCTCTTTTGTATGTTTGATGGCATTATCCAGCAGATTGATCAGCACCTGAACGATCATATTTCCATCCATAGGTACCATAAATACATCCTCTGGCACGCTCGTCTCAATCACCCGTTCCTGTCTGCGTCCCTGAATCCTTGCAACCGCATTACTGATCACATCCTCCACCGCTTCCGGTTTTTTCTCCACATTCAGTTTTCCACTGTCTATCTTAGTCATATTCAAAATATTCTCCACAAGCTGAATCAGCCACTCCGCCTGATCATTGATATCACGTGCCAGACTGATAATGCTGTCCCGCTCCAGCTGTCCGCCGGATTCCACGATCAGACTGCTGGCACCGGCGATTCCAGTCAGAGGCGTGCGCAGATCATGGGAAATACTCCGCAGCAGACCACTTTTCATCTGCTCCTTTTCCATCGCAAACCGGATTCTCTCCTGCTCTGCAGAAAGCCTTTTGGCAAGCTGTTCGTTCTGACGTGCCACCTGTACCTGTTTTTGAAAACGCACCGTAAGATTAGAAGAAATCAACGCCGTAAGCAAAAAGAAAAACAGCAGAATCACATCATTCTGATTGGAAATCGAAAAAGTACGCAGAGGCTCAGTAAAAAGATAATTAAAACTCATCAGACCCACACAGGATGCAATGATTCCGTATTGATATCCATTGGTACAGTATGCCACCAGAAGCACCCCCACGATGAAAAGCATCAGAATATTCTCTTTTCCAATGCCAATCTCATTAAGTGCAAACGATATGATCCATATTACAAGCATGATCACAGACATGCGCAACACATATACCACATGTCTGCTTTTTCTTTCATTATGTTCTTTTACTTTCATCTGCGATGCCTTCCTTTGTCTTGAAATCCAAATCCTATCGCAGATATTTTACCTTTTTTTCAAAAGATTGCAACCATTTTATCCAATCATCACTTTTTCTGCCGGACATTGAATCGGTGCCGTCTTCCTTTTTTCCATAAAAAAGAGTGCAAATGCCATGCTTCCAATTCTTCCGCAGTACATCAGAAATACGATAACCAGCCTGGAAGCACTGTTCAGTTCTCTCGTTACTCCGGTTGACATCCCCACTGTTCCGATTGCAGAGAATACTTCAAATAAGACATCCTCCATCGGCAGTGTCTGAAAAAAGCAGATAACAATGGAGGTACTGATGATCAGAATCATACTGATCATGGTAACGCTGCTTGCTTTTTTCACCGCGTCTTCTTCCAGACGTCGTCCGAAAATATTGCATCCTCTGGAATGGCGAAGATTCGCCCGTACAAAAATAAGAAGTACAATCAGTGTAGTCGTCTTGATTCCTCCTGCTGTGGAACCCGGACTTCCTCCAATAAACATCAGAACCATCGTAAGCAGCTTTGAGCTTGTGGTAAGACCGGCTGTATCAATCGTGTTAAACCCGGCTGTCCTGGCTGTAACCGAACTGAAAAGAGAAGCCAGAATGGACTCCTTTAATCCGGAACCTGCAAGCAGGTTTCCCCGTTCAAAAAGAAAAAACAGTCCTGCACCTCCAAAAATCAAAACAGCCGTCACACTCAGTGCCAGCTTCGTATGCAGAGCATATTTTCTGAAATGCCGCCCATGTACGAAAATATCATCCCATACCAGAAATCCGATACCTCCCACAACGATCAGTATCATAATTACCAGATTTACCAGTGCATCTCCCGCATATGAGGTAAAGGAGCTGTAAACACCCTTGTCTGCCCCCATCAGATCAAAACCCGCATTACAAAATGCCGATATGGAATGAAAAATCCCGAATCCAATTCCCTTGATCACTCCAAACTCCGGCACAAACCTCAGAGAAAGAAGAAAAGCACCCGTAAGCTCAATCACTGCCGTGCCTCTCAGGGCAAGCTTTGCAAGTCTTACCACGCCTCCCATCTGGCTGACATTCATACTCTCCTGCAAAAGGCCTCTGGTACGCAGCGTAATTTTCCGGTTCAATACAGTGGCAAACAATACACCGATCGTCACGAATCCAAGACCACCGATCTGAATCAGGCCAAGGATCACACATTGTCCAAATACGGACCAGTAGGTACCCGTATCCACCACCACCAGACCGGTCACACAGGTGGCACTAGTCGCTGTGAACAGTGCCGTCAAAACGTTGGTCTTTTCCCCTGTTTTTGATGCCGCTGGCAGCATCAGAAGCAAGGTGCCAAGCGCTATAAGAAGAAAATAGCCCAACGCAATCATCTGCGTTCTCGTCATATTGTTCTTTATCTTCCGAAGCATAATCTCTCTGTATCCTTTCTTCTCTCCATTTTTCACCCAGCGAACTCATTTTCCAGACAAACAATCCTCCGACCGCAAGCACGTAGCATATCAGTACTGCAGCAATACACAGATTCCCCATAGTACTCACAATACCACCTCCCTGCCCCAAGCATAGCATTCATAGTATTAAGGAAGTATTAAGAATATACAAATCGTATTAAAATAACATAAAGCGACAGAATCTTCCGATTCCGCCTCCTCCCTTTGACCTGTTTTCTGTTTGCGCCCGGCAAAGTGCGGCATTTTTTCTCTTACTTTTTTCGCCTTGTTGAATTACTTCAAAGGACGTGATACAATAAAACGGATCAGGACAATAAAAGCTGCTGTAAGGTATCTGTAACAACTCAGCCGGTGTGCTGAACTTTTACAGGTATTAGATTTTCAGGAGAGAAAGAGAGGAAATATGAGTGAATTTGTAATCAGCTGCTGTTCCACAGCAGATCTTACCGAAGAGCACTTTCAGAAACGCGGTCTGTCTTATATATGCTTTCATTATGAGCTTGATGGAAAAGAATACACCGACGATCTGGGCAAATCCATACCCTTTGATAAATTCTATGCAGCCATGGTAAATGGTGCACAGACCAGAACTTCACAGATCAACGCAGAAGAATTTACAGAATACTTCGAACCCTTTTTAAAAGATGGAAAGGATATCCTTCATGTAACCCTTTCTTCCGGCATTTCCGGCGTGGTCAACTCCGCTATGATGGCGAAAGAAATGCTTGAAGAACGCTACCCGGAGCGCAAAATCTACATCGTGGATTCTCTTGGAGCCTCCTCCGGCTATGGTCTTCTGATGGATCAGCTGGCCGATCTCAGAGATGAAGGAAAAAGCATTGACGAAATCTATCAGTGGGCACTGACACACAGGCTGAATATGCACCACTGGTTTTTCTCTACCGATCTGACCTTTTATATCCGCGGCGGACGGATCTCAAAAACTGCCGGTGCCATCGGAGGCCTATTGAATATCTGCCCGCTTCTCAACATGGACAATGCCGGCAGACTGGTACCACGGTACAAAATCAGGACAAAGAAAAAAGTAATCCGGGCTATTGTTGACAAAATGGAAGAATTTGCAGATAATGGACTTGATTACTCTGGAAAATGCTACATCTCACAGTCCGCATGTTATGAGGACGCAAGAGCCGTAGCTGATCTTGTGGAACAGCGTTTCCCGAAACTGAACGGAAAAGTAGAAATCAATCCGATTGGAACTACCATCGGAAGTCATACCGGTCCTGGCACGGTTGCCCTGTTTTTCTGGGGAAGTGAACGCACCGAGTGATTCCGTGTCGTTATTTCGGCAGACGTTATCTGTATATTGATATCATTCATTAAGAAGGAGGACTTACACCCATGAAAACAGCTGTTATGACAGACAGCAACAGCGGCATTTCACAGCAGGAAGCAGATGCCCTTGGTCTTTTTATGATGCCTATGCCGGTCATTATCGACGGCGAGACACATTATGAGGGCATTGACCTGACACACGATTCTTTTTTCAGTGCTCTCACCGGCGGTCGTGATGTTACCACATCACAGCCTTCCCCAGGGGATCTGATGGATCGCTGGGACAAAATCCTTTCGTCCGGCTATGACGAACTGATTTACATTCCCATGTCCAGCGGACTGAGCAATTCCTGTTCAACAGCAATCAGCCTTTCGGCAGAATACAACGGAAAGGTCCAGGTCGCAGATAATCACAGGATATCCGTGACTATGCGCGCATCTATAGAGGAAGCTATCGCATATGCGTCAAATGGCATTTCGGCAGCCGAGATCAAACGTTCGCTGGAGGAGAATGCCTACAATTCCAGCATCTATATTGCAGTTGACACATTGGAATTTCTGAAAAAAGGCGGAAGAGTCACACCAGCCGGTGCGGCACTGGGCGCTGTATTAAATATCAAACCGATTCTGACGATTCAGGGTGAACGTCTGGATGCCTTTGCCAAGGTACGCGGCATGAAAAAAGCAAAGCAGAAAATCGTCGAAGCCCTCCAGAATGATTTTGATACCCGTTTCAAAGATATTCCCACAGAGCGTCTGAGACTGGGAGCTGCAGGCTCCGGTCTGACTCCTGCTGAAAGGGAGGACTGGAGAGCCACTCTTGCCAATGCGTTTCCACAGTTTGATATATATTATGATCCGCTCTCTTTCAGCATCTGCTGCCATGTAGGTCCACAGAGCTACGGTGTTGGAATCAGCGTCATTGCAGAAAAGTAACTGTCCGGGCGGTCGTATAGCCCCACAGATCCGTACAGGAGCATACCATGACGTATGACGTGAGTCATATGATCAGAAAAGGCTGTCATACAAAGCATCTTGTCTTTGTATAACAGCCTTTTCCTATATTATGAGTTTCCCAGGTTATCTACTGCCTTGCAAGCCCACATATCAGCTCTACACAGTTGTCAATTCCAAGTGTCGAGGTACACAGACAGATATCATAGTAATCCGCAACACCAAACTCTGTATTCGTGTAATAAGAGCAGTATTTTCTGCGTGCCTTGTCAATGGATCGGATCTCCTCACTGATCCTGGCCTCTGTGGCATCCGGCATTTTCCCTTTCATACGCTGCATCCGCCAGTATGGAGATGCATGGACGAACACATGCAGTCCAAAATCAAATTCTTTGAGAATCGTATTGGCATTTCGTCCGACAATAACGCAATCTCCTTTTTCTCCGATTTCCCGGATCACATTCCTCTGGATTTCAAAAAGCTTTTCATTCAGCGGCTTGTTATAGAAATCAAAAAGACTCTGTGCGAATCCGAAATTCATCGGAACTTTCTCATCCCAGCGCATCATACGCTCCACATCCACATTGGAAGAACGTGCTGCTTTTAAAATGATTTCCTTATCATAATAATGATACCCTAGCTCTGCTGCGACTTTTTTCCCAATTTCACCGCCTCCGGCACCAAATTCACGGCTGATCGTAATAATCTTTTTCATCCGGTCCTGCCTCCCTCTCCTGCTGTATTACAGCACTTTATTCAGGAAATCTATGGTCCTGGCTTCCTTCGGATGACGAATCACCTCATCCGGTGTTCCCTGCTCGACAATATACCCTGCATCCATAAACACGATCCGGTCTGCTACTTCTCTTGCAAATCCAATCTCATGTGTGACAACAATCATGGTCATACCGTCTGCTGCCAGTTCTTTCATAACGTTCAAAACCTCACCTACCATCTCCGGATCCAGCGCCGAAGTAGGCTCATCAAAAAGCATAACATCCGGATTCATAGCCAGAGCTCTTGCGATGGCAACACGCTGTTTCTGACCACCTGAGAGCTGGCTTGGATACACATCTGCTTTTTCGTGCATTCCGACACGTTTTAAGAGCTGCATCCCTTTCTCATGTGCCTGCTCTTTCGTCATTATTTTCAGCTCGACCGGCGCAAGCATAATGTTTTCCAGAACAGTCTTGTGGGGAAACAGATTGAAGTGCTGAAATACCATGCCAATGTTTTCCCGCACTTTGTTGATATCGGTATGCTTGTCTGTGATCACCTGACCATCCACAACGATCTCTCCGGCTGTGGCAACCTCCAGCTGATTCAGGCAGCGCAGAAACGTGGATTTTCCACTTCCGGATGGCCCAAGCAACACTACAACTTCCCCTTCTGTCACATCCATACTGATATCCTTCAGAACTTCCAGCTTTCCGAAATTCTTTTTCAGGTTGGTTACGTGGATTTTCACTTCCTTATCTGCCACGGCTCACCCTCCTCTCGATTTTCTTGGCGATCTTGCTGAGCGTCACAATCACGATCATATACATAAGACCCACAATTGCCCATGTCTGAAGACTCTTAAACGTATTTCCGGAAATCGTTTTACCCATATTGGTAAGCTCCGGAAAGCCGATTACAGACAAAATGGATGTATCCTTCAATGTAATGATGAACTGATTGATAATCGATGGTATCATGGTGCGAATCGCCTGAGGCAGAACAACAAGGCGCATACTCTTTGCATAGGAAAGTCCCAGACTGCGGCTGGCCTCCATCTGTCCCTTATCCACGCTCTCAATACCTGCACGGATAATCTCCGCCATATAGGCTCCACAGTTCATCGCCAGTGCGATCGTACCTGCCTGCAGCGCGGACAGCCGGAAATCTGTAAATCCCATCATTTTCATACCGGACGGTACACCAAAATAAATAAAATACGCCAGTACGATCAAAGGCACACCTCTTACTGCATCCACATAGACAGTACCGATACAATTAAAAAAGCGATTCTTTCCCACATTCATCAGAGCAAAAATCATTCCGATGATCATGGCAAAAAACAGTGACAGCAATGTGAGCAGCAGCGTTTTACCCAGAGCACCTAAAAGCATGGAACCATAAACCTGTATAATAGCTACCATTCGCCTCTCTCCTTTCTGTTTTTTTACGCAGAACAGCAGCTTTATCTATTCCTGTGCTGTTTCTGACAACTGTAGATTAGTCTATCACATTTTCAATACAAAAGCAAGAACGCAGGAAACTTATTGTTAGTTTCCTGCGTTTCTGTCCAAAAAAGCACAATTTTATTTCAGATATTTGTTGATGATCTCATCGTATGTTCCGTTCTCTTTGATGTTCTTCAGACCTGCATTGAACATGTCAAGCAGTTCCTGATTCTTCTCATCCATAATCGCAAAACCATATGGAGCTCCTTCACTCTCCATACCTTCCGGAATCTTCAGTGCAAGATCTCCCTCTTTGATGGAAGCTGCCATGATCGGTGTATCCTCTACGCATGCAACACTGTTGCCAAGGATAACATCCTGGTACATCGTCGGTGAATCCTCAAAAACCGTAACGGTAAATCCATATTCATCTTTCAGGCTGTTTGCAAAATCAGCGCCGGCCGTACCGTTTTTCACTGCAACATTTTTTCCCTTCAGATCTTCGAAACCTGCGATGTCACTGTCTGCTGCCACAACAAAGGTCTGTGTTGCATTATAGTAGCCGTCTGAGAAAATCCATCCGGAATCAATACGTTCCTGTTTGATTGTAGCACCTGCGATCAGACCATCAGCCTGTCCTGCCTGGATCGCTGCAACAGCTGCATCCCATCCAAGGCTCTGCAGTTCGTATTTAAATCCCTGATCCTCAGCGATCGCTGCAAGAATGTCAACATCGATACCTACAAACTCGTTATTTTCGTTGGTATACTCAAACGGTTTGAATACGGTGTCAGTTGCGACGATCCATACCTTTTCCCCTGCATCAGTTGCTTCCTCTGCTGCGGAAGTTTCTGCGGCCGCCTCGGTCGCTGCCTGAGTCTCTGCAGTCTGTTTTGAGCCACAGCCTGCCAGCATGCCTGCTGCCATTACCGTACACATCAGAAATGCAATTACTTTTTTCATGTTCAGTCCTCCCATTTATTTACTTTTATTTTAAGAATAGCGGAACGCATGATACGGCAGACCGGTAAGGCGCCTTTGCTTTCCGCTAACTCCACATACTATATTAATAGAAAACACAACAAGATGTCAAGCAGAAAAATAACATTGCATAAATTACCATTTTCCCCAATCATTTTACCCCACCTGCATCAAGCAGCATTTTGCTGCTGATCGGCAGACTTTTCTCTCACGGTTATACCAAGATCCGGTAAGGCCAGTAAAACAACCATCACAAGCATGCAGACAAATCCCGCAAAATCGGCTGTTTCAAATTTTGTGTGCAGCCAGAGAGCCGCAAAAAACGGAGCTGCAATCGTCTCCGTGGAAGCCAGAAGCCCGGCTTTCACACCTCCGATATCCACCGTGCTCTGAAGAAATACCGTGAAAGCCAGTACTGTTCCCACCAGAATGATGACCGCCATTCCAAGGAACACCTGCCAGTCGGCTTCCAGTGTCCTGTGCCATGGACGCAGAAGGATTGCCAGGACCACTCCTCCTACTGTCATCCCATATCCTGTCACCACCTGACTGCCATATTCTGCAATCAGTTTTGCAGGGAGCAGTGTATACAGCATCAATGCTACCGCAGAGATCAGGCCCCAGAAAAGTCCTTTTCCGGATAAAACCATGCTGTTCGTATTGCCGTGAGTTGCCAGCAGGAACACACCTGCCAGTGCCAGGATCAGTCCAAAAGACTCTGTTATTTTAGGAAGCCTGCGCATGGAGACACAGGTCACAAGTAAGATCAGTGCCTCACCCAGATACTGAATCGCCGTGGCTGTCCCTGCATTGGAACAGGAGATCGAGGCCATATAACTATACTGCACCGACATAAGGCCAAAAACCGCAAAAAAAAGCAGACGGCCTGCCGTCTCTTTGCTCATCCAGATTGTCTTCATCTGCTCCCGTTTTCGCACTGCTGCCCAGATCAGAAGAATCAGTCCCGAAACAAGCAGACGAACTGTCGTAAGCCACCCTGGATCCACTCCTTTTTCCGTAAACAGATATTGCCCCACTGTCCCGGAAAACCCCCAGCAGGTTCCCGCAAGCAGCGCATAAATAATTCCTCTGACTGTTTTTGTGTGCATGTTACTCTCTCCTTTTTTCACTCATACTGCCGATTATTATATTGCCTGAGAGAGTCACTGTCAACTGTCCGTAATAAGGTTTGTATTCTTCTGAAATCTATGATATACTAACCTTAATTCGTTCTTTCTAACAGCAAATTCAATTATGAGGTGAAAATTATGATAGTAAATGAATCCGCTGAGAATTACCTGGAAACCATATTAATCCTCAGCAAAAAACTTCCTGTTGTTCGTTCCGTGGATATTGCAAACGAACTGGGATTTAAAAAATCCAGCGTCAGCGTTGCCATGAAAAATCTGCGTGAGAAAAAGCATATCACGGTAACGGATGCCGGATTTATTTATCTGACAGACAGCGGACGTGAGATTGCCGAGATGATCTACGAGCGGCACGAACTGATCTCCTCCTGTCTGGTAAAACTCGGTGTTTCGGAAAAAACGGCTGCAGAAGATGCCTGCCGTATCGAACACGTCATCAGCCGGGAAAGCTTCGACGCCCTGAAGCAGCATCTGAATCATCTTCAGGCAAAATAGCACAGGCTCTCACTTCCGGCTTTTGTTTTCCGCCATATGATATCGGCGCACGATACGGCAGATCAGAGTACTTACTGCAAATGCCACCAGAAATCCGCCGATGATATCGGTGGGATAATGGGCACCCAGATACAGCCTCGAATATGCAATCAGAGCTGCCAGAACCACAAACACGGTACCATACGGTTTTGGCAGCATCTGATAACAGGTCAGTGCACTGGCAAAGGAAGCACTGGTGTGACCGGATGGAAACGAATAATCCAGCGGTTTTTCAATCAGCAGAATCAGTGTTTCCATCTCCTGATAGGGTCTTGGCCTTCCAATCAGATTTTTCAGCAGCAGATTTGTGATCAGAAAACTGCCAAGCAGGGATAACAGAGATGCAACACCGGCTTTTCTTGTTTTTTTCATACAGCAAAGCACAATGGACAGGACGATCCAAAACCACCCTTTCTCACCCAGAAAGGTGATTCCTCTCCACAATCCGTCCAGAAAATCTACTCGAAGATACTCCTGTATAAACAGAAGTATCGCCTGATCTATTCCTTGGATAACATTCATCATTTCTGCAGGCAGAAGCCCGACTTCCTTTCTTTTTCTTTTGCAGAGTATGTTTCCTGTTTATTTCGTTCTCAACGTACGCATGGAATTGAGTATGGCGATGACGGAAACACCCACATCGGCGAAGACAGCCTCCCACATATTGGCAGCTCCAAATGCACCCAGAATCAAAACAAGTGCCTTTACACTCAGAGCAAATACAATATTCTGTTTTACAATTGACAATGTTTTCCGCGAAATGCGCACAATAGATGCAATTTTACGGATATCGTCATCCATCAGAACCACATCTGCCGCCTCGATTGCTGCATCAGAACCCATACTTCCCATAGCAATGCCAATATCTGCACGTGTGAGTACCGGTGCATCGTTGATTCCATCACCTGCGAAAGCCACTTTTTCTTTCCCGGTTCTGTGTTTCAGGAGACGCTCCACCTGGGTAACTTTATCCGCTGGCAGCAATTCGGCATGAACCTCATCGATACCAAGCTCTTTTGCCACGGCATCTGCCGCTTCCTTCCTGTCACCGGTCAGCATAACACAGGTACGCACTCCTACCTGTTTCATACTGCGGATGGCCTCCTTTGCACCTTCCTTTATGGTATCCGAGATCACAATGGCTCCTGCAAATTCCCCTTCACAGGCAACATACACCACCGTTCCAATACTGTCACAAGGTTTCCAGGCAATATTCTCCCGCCTCATGAGTTTTTCATTTCCAATCAGCACCCTGCGCCCATCAACTTTTACACAGAGTCCATGGCCTGCGATTTCTTCTGCATCCTGAACCCGGTTCAGATCCAGAGTCCCTCCCCATGCTTCCCGAATGGATCCCGCAATCGGATGGTTGGAATACCCCTCCCCAAGTGCCGCCATTTCAAGCAGAGCTTCTTCTGACCTATGCACCGGGAACACACCGGTAACTTTAAATTCCCCTTTCGTCAACGTTCCGGTTTTATCAAATACAATCGTTGTCATCTGAGCCACCGCTTCCAGATAATTACTTCCCTTTACCAGAGCACCGATCCTGGAAGCCGCACCAATTCCTCCAAAAAATCCCATAGGAACGGAAATGACCAAAGCACAGGGGCAGGAAATCACCAGAAAAATACAGGCTCTCTGAATCCATTCTCCAAATCCTCCACCAAACAGAAGCGGAGGCACCAGAGCCAGAATAACCGCTCCGATTGTGACCACCGGCGTGTAATACCTGGCAAACTTCGTGATAAAGTTCTCCACCTTGGCTTTTTTGCTGCTGGCATTCTCCACAAGTTCCAGAATCCTTGACACTGTGGAATCGTCAAACTCCTTTGTGACACGAACCTTCAGTGTGCCGCTTCCATTTACACAGCCACTGAAAATCTCATCTCCGACCGAAGCTCTCCTTGGAACAGATTCACCGGTCAGCGCTGCCGTGTCGATCAAAGACTCACCCTCCGTCACAACACCATCTAACGGAATCCGCTCTCCCGGCTTTATTACAATCGTATCATCCACGCAGACATCATCCGGATCCACTTTCATAAGCTCTCCGTCCTGCTCTACGTTAGCATATTCCGGGCAGATATCCATCATTGCTGAAATCGACTGACGGGATTTGCCAACAGCATAGCTCTGAAACAGTTCCCCTACCTGATAAAAAAGCATAACCGCAACCGCCTCAGAAAACTCCTGTACTCCAAAAGCGCCAATTGTGGCAAGCACCATCAGGAAGTTTTCATCAAATATCTGTCCGTTCCGGATATTGCGGATTGCCTTATAAAGAATATCATATCCGATTATCAGATACAGTGCCACATAGATGGCAAACAGGATCCAGATACTCCACCCGTCAAAAAGCCCGGTATGTTCTCCGGTCATCATCACTATCAATAAAACAAATGCCGAAAGAATGCGGACAAGCATCTTTTTCTGCTTTTCTGTCATCACCAAATCCTCCATTAAAAAGCTGTCACTACATCATAATCCTGCAATCCGGCTCAACTTTTGCACAGACCTTTGCCACTTCTTTCATGATTTCATCGAACCGCTCATCATCGGCATCAATCGTCATCTTCTGCATCATAAAGCTTACGCTTGCATCCTGTACACCTGGAATTTTCCGGATGGCTTCCTCCATCTTTGCTGCACAGTTCGCACAGTCTAAATCCTGAAGTTTAAACTTTTTCTTCATGTTGTCTCCTCTCTCCCGCCTGACACGCAGGTAAAACTATTCTTCAATGTGTTCCCTTCCCTGGGCGATAATCGTTCTCACATGTCCGTCCGCCAGGGAATAAAATACAGATTTGCCTTCTCTTCTGCTTTTTACAAGTTTGGACTGTTTCAGGATACGCAGCTGATGGGAAATAGCAGACTGTGTCATATGAAGTGTCTCAGCCAGGTCACACACACAGACCTCAGCTTCAAACAGTACGAACAGAATCCGTATTCTGGTTGAATCTCCAAAAACCTTAAAAAGCTCTGCCAGATCATAAAGCTCCTCCTCGGCCGGCATCGTTTTGTTTACAATATCCACCAAATCATCATGAACCTGGAAGCTGTCACAGCATTCCACATCATTTACGTTCAAGGTGTCACCTTCTTTCCTGTTTTTTATTTGAACATTTGAACGATTATTCATATGTTTATCATACTCCAACTTTTTACCTCTGTCAATACAATTTTTCCTTATCAGCCTTTTTCTTTAATTTCCGCTGTGCGGTAAGCATGGATCAGCTCTTTCAGTTCCGCAATTCTTTCTTTAATCCTTCTTCCATTGTCCGTGTCTCCCACAAGCTGCCTCTTCTGCCGGTATTCTACGGCTACCCGCTTTGATACAATATCTTTCTCAGCAAGTATGGCTGCTTCCGCAGATTCAAAGGGCTCATGTGCGGTGAGCGTCAGACCATAGGAATTGTAGATCAGGGTATAGCCGGCAATTCCCGTTTCCTTGTGATAGGCCCGTGAGAAACCTCCGTCAATGATCAGCACCTTTCCACCGCACTTCACCGGACTTTCCCCTGATTTTTGGTGAATCGGCACATGCCCGTTGATAATATGTACACCTTCCCCCTCCAGTCCGAACTGTTTTAAGATCATGTCTGCCGTCTCCGGCTCTTCAATCAGGCGATAATAGGCATTTTTTTCTTCCCGGCAGATCTGTTTATTATCCGTAAAATACCGTTCAAAGGTGGTCATCTTATCTCGTCCGAACAAGGGAGAATCCGGTGCACACCAGAGATACCAGAGAATATTTTTCCCTTTTTCCTTTTCTTTAGAATCCAGGTTTACAAAGGCGCGCCTTACATAGCTCTCCAGCACATCATAGAGCTCCCTGCCCTGGTACCATTGCCCATAAAGATTCACTTTTCGAAGCGTCCCGTCCTCATTCATGGGAACACAGCCATGATAGAGCAGATTCCCGTTGTATACCCGGTATAAACTGCCCTGCTTCAGCAGGAAGTCCACATGCCTCTGCAGTTTATCACTGTTCTGGAAGGCACCGCATAGTTTTTCAATCACCAGCTTTTCCTGTACAGTAAGCTCATAAGGATTGTCCCGGTCTACCGTGGGAAGGCAGGTGTCAAGCAACGGATATTCTCCCCGGTCGATTTCCACTGTCTTTTTCTCATAGTTGATTTTCTCCAGAAGACATCTCTTTTCCATTCCGAATTCTGGGTTTTGCATAATAAGCTGACCCTCCAGCTTCAGCTGGATCATCGTGATTGCCTTGTGCATTTTTTTCTCAAGCATCTCCTGCCCTGAGGCTTCCTCCCTGGCATTTACTCCAAAACGCTCTACACTGTCATCGCTGTAGGTCTGAAGGGCGAAGGTGGCAAGGGGAAGCAGGTTGATTCCATATCCGTCTTCCAGAATATCCAGATTTCCATAACGCAGGCAGATACGGATGACTGTAGCAACACAGGCCGGATGACCTGCCGCAGCTCCCATCCAGAGAACATCATGGTTACCCCACTGAATATCCAGAGAATGATAATTCATCAGAGCGTCCAGAATCCTGTGCGGTCCAGGCCCACGGTCAAAAATATCACCGATAATGTGCAGATGGTCGATAACCATTCGCTGTATCAGCTCTGCCATGGCAATGATGAAATTCTCCGCTCTTCCAATTTCCAGTATCGTCTGAACGATCGCTTCATAGTAGGCCCCTTTGTCCAGAACCTCCGGTTTCTCTGTGATAAGCTCCTCGATTACATAGGCATAATCAGCCGGAAGGGCTTTTCGCACCTTGGAACGTGTGTATTTGGAGGAAACCGTTTTACAGATTTCGATCAATCGATAGAGGGTCACCTTGTACCAGTCTTCCGTATCCTTATGCTGCCGCTTAATCAGTTCCAGCTTCTCCTGTGGATAATAAATCAAAGTGGCAATGGAACGCTTTTCCTCATCTCCCAGTGTATGTCCGAACACGTCATCGATTTTTTTACGCACGGCACCGGAACCATTCCGCAGCACATGAGAAAATGCCTCATATTCTCCATGAATATCCGAAAGAAAATGCTCGGTGCCTTTTGGCAGGTTAATAATTGACTGCAGGTTAATGATTTCCGTGGATGCCTTCCCGATCGTGGGATAAAGCTCTGCAAGATATTCCAGATAATTTTTATTCTTTTCCATAAACACTCCTTTTCCACCGCATTTTCTGTCTGCGTCACAGTTCGATTCGAATTTTGCTCTTATTTTTTCTAAGTGTATCAAAATTCCACGATTCCTTCAATCCATTTTTTGCAAACGCTATGGAGCTTTCCGGGAACTGCCGGACAAACGAAAACGGAGACGACAGTTCCCATTCTCATCCGGCCATATATTTTCTGCCGGATGAAACAGCACCTGTCGCCTCCGATTACGTTTTTCTTTTGCTATAACTTAGACTGGAAAATCAGTCACTTTCATTCAGTCCTTCTTCTGCCTCACGTTCCAGATCCGGGAATGCAGACAGCATCGGTTTTTTATTCTTGCCCTTTATCTTTCTGTCCACATAGTTTTTCGTAATCTTTGCTACCAGCGGTGACAGAGCCAGGACACCAATCAGGTTCGGTATTGCCATAAGTCCGTTAAAGGTATCGGACAGATCCCATGCCAGATCCAGACTCATCGTTGCACCGAACAGAATAAATACGATAAAAATCACACGATAGATAATTGTTTTGGAAGAACCGAAAAGATACTCAAATGCTTTCGTTCCATAATGGCTCCATCCAAGAACCGTAGAGAATGCAAACAGCAGGATAGCCAGTGCGATAAATGCAGGGCCAACCTTTCCAAATGCCGTGGCAAATGCCTCTCCCACCAGCGCAGATCCTTCAGCACTGCTGATCACCTCGCCCGTTTCCAGATTTACCAGACCGGAGGTCAGTACTACCAGCGCAGTCATCGTGCAGACTACGATCGTATCCGCAAACACTTCAAAGATTCCCCACATACCCTGGCGAACCGGCTCTTTTACGTTGGAGCTTGAGTGAACCATAACAGAAGAACCAAGACCTGCCTCATTGGAGAATACGCCGCGTTTCATCCCCCAGGTAACTGCCATTTTGATTCCGGATCCAACAATACCGCCGCCGACTGCCTTCATGGCAAAGGCACCTTTGAAGATAGCAACAAAAGCCGCTCCAATCTGACCTGCATGTACAATACATACCACCAGGGCACCAATGATATACAGGATAGCCATAAACGGAACCAGTTTTTCCGTAACGGATGCAATACGTTTGATACCGCCCACAATAACGAGTGCGGCAAGAACCATCAGAACAATACCGGTGATCAGGGTTGGAATACCAAACGCCGCTTTCATGTTGCCTGCAATCGAGTTGATCTGACTCATATTACCGATTCCAAAAGAAGCCAGCAGGCAGAAAACAGAAAACAGAACAGCCAGCACGGCACCGACCTGCTTCATACCTTTTTTCGCGCCAAGGCCGTCACGCAGGTAATACATGGCACCTCCGCTCCATTCTCCCTTTTCATTCTTTCTGCGGAAATAAATACCAAGGACATTTTCTGAATAGTTCGTCATCATGCCAAAAAATGCCACGATCCACATCCAGAAAATAGCACCCGGCCCACCAAACAGCAGTGCAGAAGCCACACCAACGATATTACCGGTACCAATGGTGGCAGCCAGCGCCGTACACAGAGACTGGAACTGAGAAATCGAATGATCCTGAGCTCCTGTGTGTTTTGTGATATGGCGGTCCGTAAAGATACTTCCCAGTGTATGCTTCATCCAGTACCCGAAATGACTCAGCTGAAATACCTTTGTCAGCCCTGTCATCAAAATTCCGGTACCTACCAGAAGGACCAGCATCGGAATGCCCCAGACGAAACCATTGACCGCTCCGTTCACCTTTGTAATCAAATCAATCATAATTTTTCTCCTCTCTTCCTGAACTTTCTGTCTATCCGTTCCAGACAGCAGCATAAGCTGGTTATATCCCTGCATATGCAGACAGACGACTCCAATATACCAAACCTTTGTCTCTGCCGGATGAGCTGACACTTCCTGGTTATCCAGTGAATACTCCCTTGAAGAACAAAAATGCGTTACACAGGAAATTTGAAGGAATATCCTGATGTAAAAATAAAAAAACAGACGAGACTCTCATCTCATCTGTCATCTGCATTTCCATGTATATGCCTATGCCTTACATTCCGAGTGCCTTCGCTCACACCATCGTAAGCGTACAAATCAAAGCTTTGCTTAATCTGAAGTACCTGTTCAATTTCTTTTACTAAAGTATCACAGCAAAAAAGGATTGTCAAGATTTTTTTGTATTTCCTGTGTATTTTTGTCCCATTTTGTTGTAAAATAGCAGTCAGGAAGTGATTTCAATGAAAAATTTTTCGATTTGTACTTTTTCATTCCAACGCAGGAATCGCCTTTTCCTCCTGACCGGTTCTCTGCTTGCCGCAAGTGAGATCTGCAAGCAGCTTTACCTGACCTTCCGGATCAACCATGGTTCCTATCTGTGGTGGAATTTTCCGTTTCAGCTCTGCAGCATTGCCATGTATATTCTTCTTGTGCTGCCCTGGGTCAAAAACAGGAAGATCCGCGGTATCCTGCTGCAGTTTCTGATGTGTTACAGTATGCTCGGGGGGATTGCAGCCTTCGCAGATACCAGCGGCATGCATTATCCGGTTCTGTGGCTGACCATCCACTCCTATCTCTGGCATATTATCCTCATTTTCACCGGCATCTTTTCTGCCATGGTATACAAAAGGGAGGTTTACCCCGGAGGAAATCATTCCTTTTTCTTTGCCACCTGCCTGTATCTTCTCTGTTGTATCGCAGCAGAGTGGATCAATGCTGCCGTAAATCCCATCGGAGTGATCAATCTGTTTTATATCAATCCCCATTACCAGATGACACAGGTTTTCTTCGGCAGCCTGGTACCCTATATCGGAAACCGGTCAGCAATCTGTGTTTACATTTCAGCAACGACAGCAGGTGCCGGTATCCTTCATATTTTATGGAATCTGCTGTCTCATCGCAGAATAATGTATGCCAGATAGACCGCATAGGCTGCTACCATGGCAATCCCCTCCCTTTTCTCCAGTTTCCGGAACCGAAGGGCAGGCAAAAATACTGCCAGACTCATAAGAATCAGAACGAAAGTATCAATCAGGGATTCCATTTCCACATGAAGCGGTGAAATGGCAGATGCCGCTCCCAGAATCAACAGGATGTTAAAAATATTGGAACCAACCACATTGCCCAGTGCGATATCGCTTTCCTTCTTTGCCGCAGCAACCACGGAAGTCACAAGCTCCGGCAAAGAAGTCCCGATAGATACGATTGTCAGACCAACCAGTGTCTCACTCATTCCCCAGGCCAGTGCAATATCCGTAGCACTGTCCACCACGATCTTGCCTCCGACTACGATGCCGGCAAGTCCCACTGCAATATATAGCAGGCTCCTTCCCATTGACATGATCGGATACTCCTCTTCTTCTCCGTCCTCCTGACGGCTGCGCATGGCTGCCCGTATCATCAGAAGCAGAAAGATCACAAAAATACCAAGTAAAATCAGTCCATCCACTCTGCTCAGCATATTTTGTCCGGTACCGCTCAGAACCCGATCTGCTGCTAAAAACAACAGTACTGCTGCAGCCAGAATAGAAAGCGGAAAATCTCGTTTTAAAAGTGCAGCATCCATTTTCATGGGCTGCATAATTGCACTCAGTCCTGCAACAATCATCAGATTGAAAATATTGGAACCGATGACATTGCCAAGAGAAATACCATTCTGTTCCTGAACCGATGCTGTAATACTGACTGCAGCTTCCGGACAACTCGTTCCAAATGCCACAACCGTCAGACCGATGAGAATCGTCGGCACACGCAGATTTTTTGCAACCGACGAGCTTCCATCCACAAACACATCCGCTCCTTTCACCAGAAAGAAAAATCCCACGATCAAAAGCAGGTACATCATTTTCTTATCCTCCCATATTTCATTCATTTCCGCAGATAATCGCTCTCCATTTGAGCAGATCCTGCAGACTTGGATCCTTTCCAGTATAATATGAATCTGCCACAAGAACAAGAGAAAATCTGACAAGCTGATCCTATCCTGTTTCTGTTCATTCACCACTTGTCCTCTATGTTAAAATCGGTAATAATGTCTCATATGCAGTCATGTTATATGTTCTGAAACGTAATATTTCTGAATTTAATGTAGAATTTCAACAAAAAAGGTTGTATCTTTCGCCATTATTCGATAAAATGAACTAAGATTGTCCATTCGGAGGAGAAAACAACAGAGGAAAGTGAGGTAATTTTATGGACGGTTCAATTTTTATCGGAACATGGTGGTCTCTCGTACCGCCGCTTCTGGCCATTATACTGGCCCTCGTTACAAAGGAGGTCTACAGCTCCCTTTTTATCGGTGTCACCGTCGGTGCACTGCTGTACACCGGATTCCATCCCTGGAATGCATTTGTAGCTCTTTTTGACATTATGAAAAGCAGCATGAATCTGAATATTCTGATTTTTGATGTGCTTCTCGGTATGATCATTGTACTTATGGCAAAGTCCGGAGGTTCTGCCGCCTACGGAAACTGGGCGGGCTCCAAAATCAAGACCAAACGTAGTGCATTGCTTGCCACAACCGGTCTTGGAATCCTGATTTTTGTGGATGACTATTTCAACTGTCTGACAGTCGGATCCGTTATGCGCCCGGTTACAGACCGTTACAAAGTATCCAGAGCAAAACTTGCCTATATCATCGATGCAACAGCTGCTCCGGTCTGCATTATCGCACCTATTTCCAGCTGGGCTGCCGCAGTAAACTCTTACGTACCGGATGATGCCGGCATCACAGGCTTTCAGCTTTTCCTTCGCACCATCCCCTACAACCTGTACGCCCTGCTGACACTGGCAATGGTACTTTTTATCATTATCACAGGTCTGGATTTTGGTCTGATGAAAAAGCATGAAGACAATGCAGCAAAGGGTGATCTCTTTACCAGCGGAAGAGAGGAATTTGAACAGACAAAACCGGAGGATACTTCCAAAAAGGGACATGTCATGGATCTGGTTCTCCCCGTTGCCGTTTTGATCATCTCTGCCATCGGCGCCATGATCTATACCGGTTTCCTCGGAGGAGCCACCGATATCATCACGGCATTTGCCGGCTGCGATGCAGAAACCAGTCTGATTTTTGCCACAATGATCACGGTTCTTTTCATGCTTGTCCTGTATCTGCCCCGCGGTGTTGTCACCTTCAAGGGATTCATGGACAGCTTTGTGGAAGGCTTTAAGCTTATGATTCCTGCAATCGCAATTCTGATTTTTGCCTGGACATTGAAAGGCATGGGCGATGCTCTGGAAATCGGCGCATTTGTAAAAACCATTGTAGGAACCGGTGCTTCCGCAAGCATCATTGTTCCGGCTATCATGTTTGCTATCGCCGTATTTCTGGCATTCTCCACCGGCACAAGCTGGGGTACTTTTGCCATCCTGGTTCCCATCGTCATTGCCATGTTCCCGGAAGCAAAAGATCTGGAAATGATGATCATCTCCGTCTCTGCCGTACTGGCAGGTGCTGTATGCGGCGATCATGTATCTCCGATCTCCGATACTACGGTAATGTCCTCCGCGGGTGCACAGAGTAACCACATCAATCATGTCTCCACGCAGATGCAGTACGCGGCTGTTGTTGCTGTTGTATGTATCATCGGCTATCTGATCGCAGGCATTACTAAAATATGGTGGATCACACTCCTGTTAAGTCTGGTACTTCTGTTTCTGGTACTCACCGGTATTCGCAGCTACACAGCCAGAAAGGAAAAAGCAGGCAAATGAAACGCATCCTGAAGGTTCCATACCTGGATCAGAGTGTACGATATCCAACCGGATGCGAAAGTGTATCTTCTGTAATGCTGCTGCAGTATCTGGGATATCCGGTCACAGTGGATTCTTTTATTGAAAATTATCTGGACAAAAAAGACTTCGAACAGCGTCCCGATGGCCTTTACGGTGCAGATCCAAACCAGTATTTCTGTGGAAGCCCTTATGATCCGGACTCCTTTGGATGCTATGCTCCGGTTATCTGCCGTGCTCTGGAAAAAGCGGCAGGTGACCGGTATACCGTAAAGAACGAGACGGGAACACCGATCGCCATTCTTCTTGAGAAATACATCAATCAGGGCATGCCGGTTGTTTTCTGGGCAAGCATCAATATGCTCCCACCAATTACCGGACCCTGCTGGAAACTATTTGACAGTGGAAAGATCTTTACCTGGATTTCCAATGAGCACTGTATGCTGCTTGTTGGTTACGACGACACCGGTTATTATTTCAACGACCCGTATGAAAATCATGGTTTGATCCATTATCCGAAAGCACTGACCGAGGAGAGGCACGCAGCCCAGTATCAGATGGCTGTCGGACTTTGTGCCAGGATTTAGTTTGGAATAATCAAAGAGTGATTTCTGATTCCTTTACAGGGATTTCAGAAATCACTCTTTTTTGCTTTTTTTTAAAAACATTTTTGCATATTCCTTACAACATGCTATAATTACTTGCGGAGATAGTATTTGTTTCAAAACTGTACTCTGTTCCATATCTGATTCACTGTATCATTTCAGATTACAGCTGCAATACAGATCCAATGTGCCAGAATTCTGAAAATCGAATACCCGAAGGCAACCGCCATTGCCATCGAAGTCGGCATGCAGAACAGCGGGCTCGCTGTATCACTCGCCACTGCTAATTTTGCTTCCAACCCGCTTGCAACGCTTCCGGGAGCCATTTTCAGCGTATGGCACAACATCGCAGGATCCATATTCGCCGGAATACGGCGCAGAGGACAACATCGCAGGGAACAAATGAGCACTGCAAAGCAATCGACATGACTCCCTGAAAGTTCCTGAATGCAATAAACAGAAAACTTAAGCTCAGAATACCGATAAAATGGAGGCGTAACAGATTCCTGATATCTGCTTTGCCTCCTTTTTTAGATAACAGCCAACAATACGGTACCTGCCGTCACAAAAAGTAACCCCAGTGCAGCCTTCTTCGTCAGTTTTTCGTGGAAAACAATCCAGGAAAAAGCAATGGTCACCAGTATACTCAGTTTGTCAATGGGAACTACCACACTGGCAGGTCCTTCCTGCAGCGCACGGTAGTAACACATCCAGGATGCACCGGTAGCCAAACCGGACAATACGATAAACCGAAGCTCTCTCTTCTCAATTTTTTTTATTTCGTACTGCTTGTTTTTGACAAACACCATCACCCATGCCATGGCCAGAACCACCGTCGTCCGAATAGCTGTTCCAAGATTGGAATCTACGCCCGTAATGCCGATTTTCCCAAGAATTGCAGTCAGACTGGCAAATACTGCAGATAAAACTGCATATACAAACCATCCTTTTCCCTGCAGTTTTTTCTCTGCTTCCGGCTCCTTTCTGGTAATCATAAGCAGCGTCCCGACAGCAATCAGCAAAACGGCAGCCGCTTTTCCCCACGTAAGTCCTTCGCCCAGAAAAATAAGAGCAAGCAGGATGGTAAGTACGGTACTGGACTTATCAATCGGTACAACCTTGTTAATATCACCTTTTTGCAATGCGTGAAAATAACAGATCCAGGAAGCACCCGTAGCCAGACCGGACAAAATCAGAAACAGCAACGTTTTCCCACTGATCTGCGTGATTCCCGTCCCGGTTCCGGTCACAAATACCATGAGCCAGGAAAACAGTAACACAACAATCGTTCGAATCGCCGTTGCCACATCCGAATCTGTTTTTCGGATTCCACACTTTGCAAGTATCGTTGTGATTCCCGCAAAAAAAGAGGAACCTATCGCAAATAATATCCACATTTTTCTCTCCTTGCTGACTTTAGCATGAAATCAAAATTTTCAAAATGAAACTTCCGTTCATCCATACTCTGATCTCTCTTTATTTCATCATCCCCATGATCCATGCTGCCAGATTATGCTGCGAAAATACTGCAACCGCAACCAGAGACACTGTGGACATAATCTTGATAAAAATATCCAGGCAAGGACCAACCGTGTCCTTTAACGGATCACCAACTGTGTCGCCCACAACTGCCGCATCATGCGCCGGGCTTCCTTTACCGGAACCGGCAATCTTTCCGGATTCAATATACTTCTTTCCATTATCCCATGCACCACCGGCATTTCCGGCATATATTGCAATCATAATGGAGCATATCGTAGAACCGATCAGAATACCTCCTACAAATTCCGGGCCGAGGATGAAACCACAGGCCACAGGAACCACAATAGCCAGAAGAGACGGAATTTTCATTTCCCCGATCGCACCTTTGGATGAAATCTCAATACAGGTCTTATAATCCGGTTTCGCCTTTCCTTCCAGGATTCCTGGAATCTCACGGAACTGCCGACGCACCTCATCCACCATTTTACGGGCCGCTTTGGCTACCGCCTCAATCAGAATACCGGAAAACAGAAATGGAAGCGCACCTCCCATAATGGCTCCGGCCAGTGTCATCGGCTCAACAATATTTAAAATAAGTGCCGTATTAAAATCGTTATAGGAATACAGATAGGAAATCATCAGGGCCAGCGCTGCCAGGGCACCGGAGCCAATGGCAAATCCTTTTCCGATTGCCGCTGTTGTATTTCCAACGGAATCCAGCGTATCGGTAATCTCACGTACCTTCGGATCCAGTCCTGACATTTCTGCAATACCGCCTGCATTATCCGATATGGGGCCATAAGTATCCACAGACACGGTCGCCGTCACAAATGAAAGCATTCCCATGGCTGCCATGGCCACTCCATACATACCGGAAATCTGATAGGAAACGATAATACCGGTACCCAAAATGATACAAGGTGCCATACAGGATTTCATGCCAAGTGCCATTCCCTGCGTAATGGTAAGAGCAGCGCCCTCCAGCGATGCCCCCGCCAGATTCTGTGTCGGTTTATATTCCGCAGAAGTATAATACTCTGCAATCATTCCGATCACGACACCTGCCACCACACCTATGGCTGCCGCAATCCATGTGGAAAGCCAGCCACATCGGAATCCAAGGATTGTCCTCAGTGATGCACTGTCATAAGTATGAAACAGGCACCAGGAAGTAACAAGCCCAAGCAGAATCGTCGTTCCGGACGAAAGATAGGTTGCTTTATTCAAATCCTTATGCGGATCATCTGACATGTGTTTTTTGAAAAGCAGACCTGCGATTCCAATGCAGGAAGCAATCAGACCAATGGATACAAACACCAGAGGAAATAAGATCAATGTCTTTAACAGCTCACTGCTCATACCGGTTCCTTCTGCAATTGATTTGGAAAACATATGGTATGCCAGAATAATACCGGAGGCAATCGCCCCGACAAAACTCTCCAGCAAATCCGATCCAAGTCCAGCAACATCCCCCACATTATCTCCCACATTATCTGCAATCGTAGCAGGATTTCTCGGATCATCCTCCGGAATATGGGCTTCCGTCTTTCCAACCAGATCGGCTCCCATATCAGCCGCTTTTGTATAGATACCTCCGCCCACACGATTAAACATGGCAACCATAGAACATCCCAGTGCATAACCGGAAAGTGTCATGGTAAACGGGCAGAAACTTAAACCCAGCATATTGGTATAAGAAGCATCTGTAATGTCCAGCTGACCCATACCGATTCCAAAAATCATATACACAAGAAACAAGCCCAGAAGCGCAAATCCACCCACACAAAGTCCCATAACGGATCCTCCGCGAAACGCCACCTTGACCGTCTCTCCAATATCTTCTGTCTCTCTCGCCCGATTCGCAACCCGGACATTTGCATAAGTGGCGATCTTCATCCCGATAAAGCCTGCACATCCGGACATCACAGACCCGATAATCAGTGCCACGGCTGCATGCCAGGTAGTGACAACTGCTAAAATCACAGCCACGATGGCAACCACTATGTACTGAATCCGGTACTCATAATGGATGAATGCATTTGCTCCGATCCGGATCGACTCCGCAATCTCCTGCATCTCCTTTGTTCCTTCCGGCATCTTCTTCACCGTCAGAAAATTAAATGCGGCAAAACTAAGGGCCAGTACGGCAGCAATAACAACGAAATAAATCATAATTCTCTCACCTCTGTCATTCTTCTTTTTTGTCATTTGTTTTGTTATATTTGCCAAAATTACAAGCCCATTATACATCTTTCATTGTCAGATATCAACACTTTTCTCATCTGATTTGTCGTCATATATACCTATTTCCGTGCAGAACTGTGAATCTCTAAGCAGTAATTTCTATCTGATTTCCTTCGATTCCCGGTGAGCTGATCAACTGCCTCTACATGAAAATAACGGAGCAGTGGTTTTTCCGAAAT
>JALEJP010000014.1 GCA_022769625.1 Lachnospiraceae bacterium
ACCCTTCTCCAGAGCTTCCAGGTTCTCATTGTTCAGTTCAGCCTTCGGAACACCGCCGTTGTATTTCAGTGCACGAACGGTTGCTACGATAACAACTGCGTTCGGTTTCAGACCTGCCATACGGCACTTGATATCCAGGAACTTCTCAGCACCCAGGTCAGCACCAAATCCAGCCTCCGTGATTGCATAATCAGCAAGTCTCAGTGCCATCTTTGTAGCGATAACAGAGTTACATCCATGTGCAATGTTTGCAAATGGTCCGCCGTGTACGATAGCCGGTACATGCTCCAGTGTCTGAACCAGGTTCGGTTTCAGCGCATCCTTCAGCAGTGCTGCCATAGCACCCTGAGCATTCAGGTCACCTGCGGTAACCGGTTTCTGCTCTGACGGTTTGCCATATGTATAACCAACAATGATTCTTGCCAGTCTTTCTTTCAGATCCTTGATGTCACTTGCCAGGCACAGAACAGCCATGATCTCGGAAGCAACTGTGATATCATAACCATCTTCACGAGGCATACCGTTTGTTCTGCCGCCCATACCGTCTACTACAAAACGAAGCTGACGGTCGTTCATATCCACACATCTTCTCCATGTAATCTTGCGAGGATCGATGTTCAGAGCATTGCCCTGGAAAATGTGGTTGTCCAGCATAGCAGCCAGCAGGTTGTTTGCTGCGCCGATCGCATGGAAGTCACCGGTAAAATGCAGGTTGATATCTTCCATAGGAACAACCTGTGCATATCCGCCGCCTGCAGCTCCACCCTTTACACCAAATACAGGTCCCAGGGAGGGCTCGCGGAGTGCTACCATAACCTTCTTACCCAGCTTCTGCATACCATCAGCCAGACCCACGGTTGTCGTTGTCTTTCCTTCGCCTGCCGGTGTCGGGTTGATTGCGGTAACCAGAATCAGTTTTCCGTTCTCGCCTTCTGTCTCTCTCAGCAGATTGTAATCGATCTTAGCCTTGTAATTTCCGTACTGCTCCAGATATTTTGAATCAATACCTGCTTTTGCAGCAATCTCGGTAATTGGTGACATGGTTGTCTCCTGTGCGATTTCAATGTCTGATTTGAATCCCATGATAATCATTTCTCCTTTCATTTAACCGCAAATTGCGGTAATTAACTGTTTTTGGGTAAAAAAATGCCGCACAAAAGAATTGAACAAAATATGTCCAGCTTTGTGCAGTAGCGGAAGCGATATCGTAACGCGGCAAAACCTTCGTTCGCAGGAAGCCTCCCCCTCCGGCGACACTTTACGTACAACATCTACTCTACTCGTATAACAAAGGTATCGACGGATGAAAACCTCACTGTAAAATCTGCCTGATAAAATAAAAAAAAGCAACACTCAAATTGTATTATGAAATGCTGCCCAGACGGTCGACTTTACCATATAATCTTGATTTCCCTGTGGTACTCCACACAATCCGTCAGTAATCAAAACCTTTTTTGTATGAATTTACTATAACCTATTTGTCCGAAAATGTCAAGCAGGAAATGCCATTTCAAACAATTCATGCGGCCAGTGAGACTCGAACTCACACGGTTGCCCACTGGCACCTAAAACCAGCGCGTCTGCCAATTCCGCCATGGCCGCAATGTACCGGGGATCTGTTCCGCCAGCACTTCACATTATATTCATTTCAGCCTGTCCTGTCAAGTACGGCCTCCGATGCCAGAATTCTGCACCGGAGGCCGTCTTTATGAAATTACTTTGTAAAGCTTTTTCCTGTATCGTAATACGCATCCATGTATACACAATAAATCCGATACGTACCGCCCTCCATCTCTTTCAGAGGAATCGGTATGCTTTCCGTATGCTGCAGATATACTTCGTCATACAGCTTCAAATAAGATAAATCATATACATAAACCGCATTTTCTCCCTTAAAAATAATCTGGGATACCGTTCTGTTCGGCATCACGGCAAAAAGAATATCGGACATCAGACGGAAATCAAGCCCCTCCTCCAGTGTCTGTTTTGGATCCTCCACTTTCTTTTTTACTTTTACAGCCGGGCGCAGACTTCCTGCAATATAGTGTTCCGGTCTTTCCACAGGAAGCGACATTGCCTCGTAATCCGGCATCATTTCAATGGCACGATAAAACTTTTCCCGGATAAAATACTGATTCAACAGCTCTTCCGTCTCATAGTCAAACTCATATATCATACCGGTAATACTGTCATCTTCCTCCACCACGGAACCGCACATGCCAAAAATATGGCCGCTTTCCGCATCATAGACCGTATTGGAAGTAACACTTGACCACTTTACCGGAATCTGTTTCAACAAGGAAACCGTTCCCTCTTTTTCATTTACCGCATAAACGGTCAGATGAGAATCATCCGATTTCTCGTAATATTTTTTGCTGCCGCTGTGGGGCGTATGATTATCAAAAAGTGAAATTTCCACCGTATCCGGATTGTTGTCCAGATCCGTTTCCAGCTGATACACCGTATGCTGTCTGTAATGCCATATGAAATCACCTTCCGGTTCCAGTACATATTTTTCAAACTTTGTGCCTTCCCATATTTCAGGATTGCCAAGGATCCACACAATCTCATGCGTGGTCCAGTTTATTTTCACACCGGAATTCAGATTTCGCGGGCTGATTAAAATCGTATCATCCTCTGTCTGATAGGAAACGGTATTCAGATGTGCCCAGTCAATTTTGGAAGTGTAGCGGTTGCCAAATATTTCTGTCATTTTCAGACTGTTGACAATTTCTCCCGTTTCCCGGTCAAATTCCATGATTTCATCTTCGATGTGATCCTCCAGTGTACTGGTCAAAATCAGAAGATTTCCTCCGGGCTCCTTTTCTATAATCTCATGGTGGGTTCCATTTGGTACAAAATACATTTTCATTGCGCGCCCAAGATAATCCATTTCATACATGATCGTTGAATAAGATTTCGTTGCAGATGGAATATAGCCATCTTTATCCTGGAAGATAAAGCGATTATCTGAAAGATGAAATATTCCATAGCTGGCTGTCTGTCTGCTCAGATACCAGCGTATGTCACCATTCACATCATACGCAAAAGGATAATGCACAGATTGTCCGGAAACAATGGTCATTCCATATGCCGATTCACCGGAAACCGTTACCGGAGACACCATATCACGCAGTTCCTCCGGAAGTCCATCCGTTTTTACCGTAATCACTGTCTGTTCCAGAACATTTTCCTCATCATCCAGAAGTTCCAGCGTTACCTGATTCTCCATACCCGGATACAGACCGATCATCGGAACTCTGTGATTTTGTCCTTTTGCCGTCACACCGGTAATGTCCGCCTCGTCCGTTTTACCCTCTACGGTCGCTCTTACGCGGCATTCCTTTTCTGTCTGAAACAGCACCACGCCGGTCAGCGGCGAGATCTGATACGGATTCAGAATAATTGCCGGTTCTTCCAGAGTATAATTTCCCGATTCCAGTTCTTTTGTCAGCTGCTCATCGATTGCATACGTGCTTCCTGTCAGAGATTCTTCCTTCGAAATATCTGTTTCTATGTGATCTGCTTCCTCATCTGTCATCTGGAAGGAGACACGCTCCTCAGGGTTCACTTTTACATCCACTTCTTTTCCATAATATCCATAAGTTTCTTTGCTGATGGGCGCTGGAATATCCAGAAATTTATAAATCGTATTCCGTATTCCAATTCGTTTCCAGTATCCAAGCGCTGCTACGATCACCGCGCAAACCAGCAGCCCTGCCCACATCCATTTTTTTCTGTTTTTCTTATTATCCTGCTGCACGCTTTCCGTTCCTCCTTTTTAAAATTTCGTTGCTATTTTATGTATAGATTGTGAGGAAAAATTGAAGGCTTATGCATTTTTTATCCCTTTTCCCTGTCACCGCAACAACAAAAGTGTGTTAACACGCACTCTCGCGATATAAAAATGTGAAAACGCAGCTTTTGTTCCGCGCGCGAAGCTGCGCATCGTTTGCACGAAGTGCTTTTATTACATAGGAAATTCGAAGAAATTTCCTATGTAATAAAAAAAAGAG